>NZ_LMML01000029.1:943658-1021655 GCF_001422215.1 Methylobacterium sp. Leaf89
ATCCGATCACACGCAGACGCGCCCGGCGAATGCCGCCTCCGTCCCGGCCCCGAGCCCGCCGCGTGGGCCATCCCCACGGGCTCGGGTGACGCGGTGCCGAGGGGCCTCGGCCGCGACGTCCCGACGAAGCCTGCCCAGGCCTCGGGCCGCGGCGCCGGCGATGCGGCTCCCGGTTTACACCCGGAAACAAAAATCCCGGCTTGAAACCTCGATTGCGTCGCGGCGTCACGGCTACAGAGGAACCGGTGGCATGCGACCACCGTGGTACACCAGCCTGAACGCGATCGCGTGGGAGCCGCATGGGCCTCGTCCAGTATGCTCTGAAGTTCCGCATCACGATCTACGTACTAGCCGTGCTGATGATGCTCGGCGGCGCGGCGGCGGTCGTGGTCGCGCCCAAGGACGTGCTGCCCACCGTGGATATCCCGGTGGTCGTGGTGGTGTGGACCTACAACGGCCTGTCGACCTCCGAGATGGAGCGTCGCATCACGACCTACGCGGAGTTCTCGCTCTCCAACAACGTTAACAACATCGCCCGGATGGAATCGACGACCCTGCAGGGCACGGCGATCCAGAAGATCTACTTCGACGGCGCGGTGAGCATCGATCTGGCCATCGCGCAGGTCGTCTCGGCGATGAACTCGATCCGCGCGACGATGCCGCCCGGGGTGCAGCCCCCCATCGTCCTGCGCTTCTCGGCCTCCTCGGTGCCGGTGATCCAGCTCGCGCTCTCCTCCGACCGGGAGAGCCTGACCAAGGTCTTCGACTACGCCCAGTATCGCATCCGCCAGCGCCTGACCCAGGTGCCGGGCTCGACCCTGCCCTCGCCCTTCGGCGGCACCCCGCGCCAGATCATGGTCGATCTCGACCTGCACGCCCTCCAGGCCCTCGGGCTCACGGCGCTGGACGTCACCAACGCGGTGACGGCCCAGAACCTGACGATCCCCTCCGGCCTCGCCAAGATCGGCGAGCAGCAATACCCGGTGCAGCTCAACGCCTCGCCCGAGGCGATCGAGGCCCTGAACCAGATCCCCATCAAGGTGGTGGGCGGCCAGCCGATCCTGGTGCGCGACGTCGCCAACGTGCGCGACGGCGGCCCGCCGCAGGTCAACATCGTGCGCGCGGACGGCCTGCATTCGGTGCTGATGCGCATCTTCAAGAACGGCACCGCCTCGACGCTGGATGTCGTCAACAACGTGAAGAAGGCGCTGCCCGACATCCAGGCCGCCGCCCCCGAGGGCATGAGCCTGAAGCCGCTGTTCGACCAGTCGGTCTTCGTCTCCGCCGCCATCGAGGGCGTGATCCACGAGGCGATCATCGCGGCGGGCCTGACGGGCCTCACCATCCTGCTGTTCCTCGGGTCGTGGCGCTCCACCATCGTGGTGCTGGTCTCGATCCCGCTCTCGATCCTGACCTCCCTGGCGATCCTGGCGGCGCTCGGCGAGACCATCAACGTGATGACGCTGGGCGGCCTCGCCCTGGCGGTCGGCATCCTGGTCGACGATGCGACGGTGGCGATCGAGAACACCTACCGGCTGTTTGAGGAGGGCGAGCCCTTCCGCAAGTCGGTGGTGGAGGGCGCGGCCGGCATCGCCAAGCCGGCGCTGATCTCGACCCTGTCGATCTGCGCCGCCTTCGTCTCGGTCTTCGCCCTCACGGACACGCCGAAATACCTGTTCACGCCCCAGGCCCTGGCGGTCGTGTTCGCCATGCTGACCTCCTACGTCCTGTCGCGCACCCTGGTCCCGGTGCTGATCGACGTGCTGGTGGCGCGGGAATACGACGCCAAGCACGGGGCGGGCACCACGCCGCGGCGGGGACGCGTCGCCCGCGCCCTCGCGTGGATCGGCGGCCCGGTCTTTCGGCTGGCCGGCTGGGTCCGCCACGGCTTCGAGGCGCGGTTCGCGCGCTTCCAACGCGGCTATCTCGGCCTGCTCCACGTCGTCGTCGCCCGCCGCGCCGCGACGCTGACCCTGGTGGCCGTCGTCTTCGCCACCACCGCCGGGCTCTTCGTCTTCGTGGGGCAGGACTACTTCCCGCAGGTCGCCTCGAGCCAGATGACCCTGCACCTGCGGACCCGGCCGGGGATGCGCATCGAGACGGCCGAGCAGGTCTTCGCCCAGGTCGAGAACGTGGTCCGCGAGGTGATCCCCGAGGGCGAGATCGACCAGATCCTCGACAATATCGGCCTGCCGGCGAACAACTACAATTTCGCGTTCTCGGACGGTTCGTTCGTCGCCTATAACGACGGCCAGATGCTCATCAACCTCAAAGAGGGCCACGGCTCGGTGGCGGATTACACCAAGCGCCTGCGCGAGGTCTTACGCGAGCGTTTCCCCGACGTGGTGTTCTACTTCCAGCCCTCGGACATCATCACCCAGATCCTGAACTTCGGCACCCTGGCGCAGATCGACATCCAGGTCTCGGGCCGCAACACCGCCAAGGACCTCGAGGTGGCCCAGAGCATCGTCCGCCGCCTGAAGGCGGTGCGCGGCGCCGTGGACGTGCACCTGCACCAGATCGTCGGCACGCCGCAATTCTTCGTCGACGTCGACCGGCGGCTCGCCTCGGAGCTCGGGCTGACCCAGCAGCAGATCGCCCAAGGGCTGAACGTCTCGCTGTCGGGCTCGTTTCAGGTGACGCCGAACTTCTGGACCGACCCGAAGACCGGCATCCCCTACCAGCTCTGGGTGCAGACGCCGGAATACCGCAACGACTCGCTCACCGCGCTCCAGAACACGCCGCTCCTCGTCAACGGCAATGCGGATGCGCCGGGCGTGCTGACGCTCCTCTCCAGCGTCTCGACCCTGCGCCGCGAGGGGTCGCAGACGGTGATCAACCACGTCAACACCCAGCCGACCTTCAACGTCTACGCAGCGGTGCAGGACAGCGATCTCGGCTCGGTGTCGAAGGCGATCCGCCGGATCGTCGCCGAGGAGCAGAAGGCCCTGCCGGCCCCCGACAAGATCACGGTCCGGGGCCAGATCGAGAACATGGAATCGGCCTTCTTCCGGCTTCAGGTCGGCCTCGCGATCGCGCTGGTAGCGGTCTACCTGCTGATGGCGGTGAACTTCCAGAGCTGGGGCGATCCCTTCGTGGTGCTGGCCGCCCTGCCGCTGGCCTTCTGCGGCATCGTCGCGAGCCTGTTCATCACCGGGACGACGTTCTCGATTCCCTCGCTCTTCGGGGCGATCATGTCGGTGGGCATCGCCTCCGCGAACTCGATCCTGCTGGTGACCTTCGCCAAGGAGCATCGCGAGGCCACGGGATGCGGCGCCGTCGAGGCGGCCCTGCTCGCCGGCGAGACCCGCCTGCGGCCGGTGCTGATGACCGCGAGCGCGATGTTCCTCGGCCTGATCCCGATGGCGCTGGGGACGGGGGAGGGCGGCGAGCAGAACGCGGCTTTGGCCCGGGCCGTCATGGGCGGCATCGCCATCGGCACGCCGGCGACGCTGCTCTTCGTGCCGTTCCTGTACACGCTCCTGCGCCGGGGCGCGGTCAAGCCGCTGGAGGATTACGCGTGAGCCGTTGGCGGGTCTGGAACAGGGATGGCAGGATGAGGCCCGGTTCGGCGATGGGACAGGCGTGATGCATCAGACCCACGATCCGTCCACCATCCCGCCGCCGCCCGGCAAGGCGCCCTTCCTGATCGCGGCCCTGGCCGCCCTCGGCCTGCTCGCCTGGGGCGGCTACGGCCAGATGCAGCGGCGCGCCGCCGCCTCCGAGACCCAGCGCAAGGTGAACAGCTTCGTGCCGGTGGTGCGGACCGCCACCGCGGAGCGAGCCGACAAGCCCATCGACATCACCCTGCCGGGGCAGACCGACGCCTTCGCCAAGGCGGCCCTCTACGCCCGCGCCACCGGCTACATCGCCGAGCGCCGGGTCGATATCGGCAGCCGTGTCCGCCAGGGCGACATCCTGATGCGCATCGCGGCGCCCGACCTCGACCAGCAGCTGGCTCAGGCGGAGGCGCAGACGGGACAGCTCGAGGCCGCGCTCCTGCAGGCCCGGTCCATGGTCGACCAGGCCAAGGCCAACGTGAACCTCGCCAACGTCACCAACAGCCGCACCTCCACCCTGGCGGGGCAGGGCTGGGCCTCGAAGCAGAACGCGGACAATTCCCAGGCCAGCGTGCTCAGCCAGGCCGCGACCCTCGCCTCGGCGGAAGCCGGTGTGAAGGTGGCCCAGGCCAACATCAAGGCCCAGGCGGCCACGGTGGAGCGCCTGCGGGCGCTCACCGGCTTCAAGGACATCATCGCGCCCTTCGACGGCGTGGTGACCCAGCGCGGCGTCGATGTCGGCGACCTCGTGCACGCCGACGGCACCGGGACCGCCCTGCTTTCCATGGACCGCGACGACATCCTGCGCGTCTCGGTCAACGTACCCCAGAACGTCGCCGTCGGGGTGAAGCCGGGGGTGGATGCGTCCATCAAGGTGCCGCAGATCGCCGACCGGACCTTCTCGGGCAAGGTCGAGCGCAGCTCGGTGGCGCTGCTGACCTCGTCGCGCACCCTGACGGCGCAGGTCGACGTCCCGAACACCGACGGCGCCCTGCGGGCCGGGCTCTACGTCTACGTCACCCTGAAGGTGCCGCGCACCGAACCGAACGTGCGGGTGCCGGCCGAGACCCTCGTCTTCAACCAGCGCGGCACCCAGGTGGCGGTGGCCCGCGACGACGGCACGGCGCAGTGGCGCACGGTGACGATCCGGCGCGACCTCGGCACCACGGTGGAGCTCGGCCAGGGCCTGGAGGGCGGCGAGGAGATCGTGCTCAGCCCCCCCGCCGACCTGCAGGACGGCCAGAAGATCGAGCGCAAGCCGCCGACCGCCGACGGCAAGCCGCTGAAATCGGCCGCGCGCTGAGGGCAGGCCCCCGGTTGCGCCGGCCCGCCCCGGCGTAGACAAGGCGGTCCCGGCGTCGCGCCAGCGACCCGCAGCGGACCCCTTCATGCCGGCCCCTCCCCACGCCGAGTCGCGCGACGGCTCCCGCTTCGCCTCGATCGCCGCGGCCATCACCTGCGTGGCGGTGGTCGGCATCGGCCTCAGCCTGACGATCCCGCTGCTCTCCATCGAGATGGCGCGTATGGGCGCGTCGAGCACCCTGATCGGGGTGAACACCGCCGTGGCGGGCCTCGCGGCCATCCTGACGGTGCCGTTCGTACCGCGCCTGGCGGCCCGGCTCGGCGTGCTGCCGCTCCTCGTGGGCGCCATCGTCCTCGGCGCCCTCTGCCTCGTCGCCTTCAAGCTCCTCCAGGGCATCGCCTGGTGGTTCGTGCTGCGCTTCGTGTTTTCCACGAGCCTCGGCGCCCTGTTCGTGCTCTCGGAGTTCTGGATCAACGCGGCGGCCCCGCCGGAGCGGCGCGGCCTGGTGATGGGCGTCTACGCCACGGTCCTGGCGCTGGGCTTCGCGGTGGGACCGACCCTGCTCACCGTCCTGGGGACGCAGGGCTACGCGCCCTATCTCGGCGGGGCCGGCCTGTTCCTCGTCGCCCTGGTCCCCCTCCTGCTGGCCCGGGGCCTGTCCCCGGTGATCGGGCACGGCGCGTCGCGCCCCTTCCACGCCTATCTGCGCCTCGCGCCCGCCGCCACCGCCGCGGCCCTGGTCTACGGGGCGGTGGAGACCGGCGGCTTCGCGATCCTGCCCCTCTACGGCCTGCGCCTCGGCTACGACGCCGAGACGGCGGCCGGCCTCGTCAGTGCGCTGGCGCTGGGCAACGTCCTCTTCCAGATCCCCTTCGGCTGGCTCGCCGACCGGGTCGACCGGCGCCTCGTCCTGCTCATGGCCGGGCTCGGCGGGGCCCTCGGGTCGATGCTGATACCCCTGGCGTCGACCTGGTTTCCGGCCCTCCTCGGATTGCTGTTCCTGTGGGGCGGCATCGCCGGGACGCTCTACACCGTGGGCCTCGCCCATCTCGGCGCCACCGTGCGGGGGCCGGAACTGGCGGGGGCCAACGCCGCCTTCGTGGTCCTCTACAATGTCGGTCTGATGCTCGGTCCGCCGCTCATCGGCGGGGGGATGGATCTGATCCCGCCCCAGGGGTTCGCCTACAGCCTCTGCCTGCTGTTCCTGGGCTACGCGATGGTCGTCGCCCTGGGCATCGTCCGCCATCCGACGTATGAGGCGCCTTGACGAATCCCGGCCGATGGGGCAATCACCCGCCGGTATTCAGCCGGCCACCGCCGGCCCTTTTGCGTTTCGCTGATGCGGAATGCCGCGATCACAGGAGCGCCGCGTCCATGGCCAAGGCCGTCACCGTTAAAGTCAAGCTGATCTCGACCGCCGACACGGGTTACTTCTACGTCACCAAGAAGAACTCCCGTACGCAGACCGAGAAGCTGTCGATGAAGAAGTACGACCCCGTCGTGCGCAAGCACGTCGACTTCAAGGAAACCAAGATCAAGTAAGCCCGCCGGCGCCTCGCGCCGCATCGGTGTCTTCTAGGCCGTTTCTCCGGGTGGGGAAGCGGCCTTTTCGTTTGCGCCGCGGGACGGTTGATGTGCCGCCCCGTTCGGGCGATGGAGAGCCCTCGGCGCTCCCACCCGCAGGATGAGTTCATGGCAGACGATCTGGACCGCACCTTCGACGTCGATCTGTTCGTCATCGGCGGCGGCTCCGGCGGCGTCCGGGCGGCCCGCATCGCGGCCGGCTACGGCGCCCGGGTCCAGCTCGCCGAGGAGTACCGGGTCGGCGGCACCTGCGTGATCCGCGGCTGCGTGCCGAAGAAGCTCATGGTCTATGCCGGGCGCTTCGCCGACGAATTCGAGGATGCCGCCGGCTTCGGCTGGTCGGTGCCCGAGCCGCGCTTCGACTGGCGCATCCTGAAGGCCCGGCGCGATGCCGAGGTGACGCGCCTGGAGGGCATCTACGACGCCAATCTCGGCCGGGCCGGCGTCACCGTCATCCCCGAACGGGCGGTGATCGAGGATGCGCACACCGTGCGCCTCGTCGGATCGGACCGCCGCGTCACCGCCCGCTTCATCCTCGTCGCGGTCGGGGCCCATCCGGTCAAGGAGCCGCTGATCCCGGGCGCCGAGCTCGCCATCACCTCCAACGAGGTCTTCGAACTGGAAACCCTGCCCGAGCGCATCCTGGTGGTGGGCGGCGGCTACATCGCCGTCGAGTTCGCCGGCGTCTTCGCCCATCTGGGCAGCCGCACCACCCTGCTGCACCGGGGCGACCGGCTCCTGCGGGGCTTCGACGACGAGCTCCGCGACGCCCTCGGCGAAGCCTATGCCAAGCGCATGGACCTGCGCCTCAACCGCACGGTGGAGCGCCTCGACCGGGCCGGGAGCGGCATCCGCGTCACCCTCGACGACGGCAGCACCCTGGAGGTCGATCAGGTCCTGACCGCCACGGGCCGGCGCCCGAACATCGCCGGCCTCGGTCTCGAGGCGGTCGGAATCGCCCCCGATGCCCGCGGCGCGATTCCGGTCGACGCCTTCTCGCGGACCCGCGTGCCGTCGATCTACGCGGTCGGCGACGTCACCGACCGGGCCGCGCTGACCCCGATCGCGATTCGCGAGGGCCACGCCTTCGCCGACACGGTGTTCGGCGACAAGCCGTGGTGCGTCGACCACGGCCTCATCCCCACGGCCGTCTTCTCGACCCCGGAGATCGGGGTCGTTGGCCACAACGAGGATGTGGCCCGTGACCTCTACGGCACCATCGACGTATACCGCTCGCATTTTCGCCCGATGAAGGCGACCCTGTCCGGCCGTGACGAGCGCGTGCTGATGAAGGTCGTGGTGGACCGCGCCAGCGACCGGGTCGTCGGCGTCCACGTCCTCGGCCACGATGCCGGCGAGATCATCCAGGCCGTGGGCATCGCCGTCACCATGGGTGCCACCAAGGCGGATTTCGACCGCACCATCGCGGTGCATCCCACGGCCGGCGAGGAACTCGTCACCATGCGCAGCCCCGTGGTGACGAAGCATCCGGTGGGCGTCGGCTAGCGCCCCGGGGGCCGAGAGCCCCGCGTCCGATCCGCCACCTGGACAGGCACGAGGATCGACCGCCGGTCAGCCCGGCGGCCACTTGAAGTCGTCGGCCCGGCCGGGCTGGGGCAGGGGGGCGGCGCCCCGCACCAGGGCGCGCTCGACGGTGCCCGAGGGATCGGCGTCGCGGGGGCGTCCGCTGATCAGCGTCCCCCCCGGCGTCACCTCGGCGCGGCCGAGGGGCACCACCGGGCCGGCGAGGGGCTTGACCGGCAGGGCCGGGATGCCGGGCGGCTCCGGCAGGCTCGGGAGCATCGCGGTGATCTGCCGGTCGATGGCGGCGGCATCGTCGAGCTTGGCCGCCTCGCCTTCCAGCGGCGGCTGCGGCGCCACCGCCACGGGGGCGGCGAGCGCCGGCTGGGCCGGCGGCGCACCCGTGCCCATCATCCGCTTCAGCTCGACGTCGGCGAAATGCGCCATCTTGCGCGCGCCCGCCTTGGTGAAGTGGACACCGTCGGCCGTGCGCAGCTTGGCTTCCTGACCTTCCAGGTCGGGCCCCGTCGCGGTGTAGCGGTTGCGGTCGTCGACGAAGCCGGGCCAGATATCGACGTAGGTCTGGCCGGCCTTGGCCACGCGCTCGCGGTAGATGTCGTTGATCGCGGCGATGTCCTTCGTCAGGGATTCGCTGCGCATGGGCGGAGCCCCGACCCAGATCAGCGGGATCTTCGCGTCCGTGAACACCTTGATCAGGGCGTCGACGCGCTCGGCATAGAGGGTGCGCCAGCGGTCGCTCAAGGGATCGAGGGTCTGGTCGCCCTCCCGGATGGGCTGGCGATCGTTCGATCCCATCATGACGAGGGCATAGGTGGTCTTCGGGTTGGCCTTCAGAAACTCCTCGGCGGCCTTCGGCCAGTCGACCACATCCTTCCGCACGAGGCCGCTATCGGCCTTCGAGCGATCGACCACGCCGATCTCCGTATTGTCCTCGAAGACGTTCGACAGGCCGCCGCCGAGGTGGCCGGCCAGGGTATCGCCGAAGACCGCGATCCGCGTCGTCGGCTCGGCCTTCGGCGCGACCGGCTTCGGCTGGGCCACGACCGGGGCCGGGCGGGGACGGCGCCGGACGGCGCGCCCGTCATCGTGGCTTGAGCGCCCGTCATCGGCATATCCCCGATTGCGCGGCGGCGCCGGGCGGGCGCTCGGCACGGGGGCGACCTGGGGCGGGGCGGGGCGATCCTCCCAGGGCCAGTAGAACTGGCGCGGCGCCTCCTGGGGCGGAGGCGCGTAGCGCCGGTTCGCCTGGCGGGCGGCGTAGCCGTCGTCGTCCCGGTAATAATCCCGGGCCCGGCGGCGGGGGGATTGGTAGTCGCCGCCCCGGGGCGCGTCGTAGGAATCGCCCCATTGCGCACAGGCCGGCCCGGCGCCGGCGAGGAGCAGGGACAGACCGGAGAGGAAACACCAGGCCGCGCGCGATGCCGGCAAGGTCATGGGACGCCTCGATCAATCGGACCGGAGGACCGGTCGGGTGGCCGACACCTTAGAGGAGGATGCCGCCGAGGTCTAAGGCCGCCCCCGCAGGTGTTCCAGCAACCGCGGCGTCGCGTAGCCGTCTGCCGGCAGGCCCTCGGCGATCTGGTACTGCCGCACCGCCTCCCGCAGCTTTGGTCCGGCGCGCCCGTCCGCCTCGCCCGCGTAGAGGCCGCGCTCCGTGAGGCCCGCCTGGAGGGCTTGCAGCCCCGCCTTGTCGAGGCGTGCGTCGCGGACCGGCCAGGGCGCGGCAAGGACCGGCCCGCCGGCCAGTCGGTCGGCGAGATGCCCCACCGCCAACGCGTAGGAATCCGAGGTGTTGTAGGCGCGGACCACCTCGAAATTGTCGGTGATCAGGAAGACCGGCCCCCGGAGGCCGCCCGGCAGGAACAGGCTGGCGGTGCCCGCATCCGGCAGGGCCTGACCGTCGGTGCGTCGAACCCCGCGCCGGGCGAAATCCGCGAGGCCGCCGCGATAACGGGCGAGATCGAACCCCGCCGGCAGGGTGACCGCGTAGCCCCAGGAGAAGGCCGGGTTCCAGCCCAGGGTTTTGAGGTAGGCGGCGATGGAGGCCAGGGCGTCCGCTTCCGATCCCCAGATGTCGCGGTGCCCGTCGCCGTCGAAATCCACCGCATGGGCCAGGAAGCTGGACGGCAGGAACTGCACCTGCCCCATGGCCCCGGCCCAGGAACCCTTCATATGCTCCGGCGTGACGTCGCCCCGCTCCAGGATGGTGAGGGCGGCCAGGAGTTCATCGCGGAACAGCGTGCCGCGGAACCGCGCCTCCGCCAGGGTCGCGAGGGCCCAGATCGTCGGGACGCTGCCGCCGCTTGCGCCGAAATCCGACTCGACGCCCCAGAACGCCAGCACGATCCAGCGCGGCACGCCGTAGCGCGCCTCGATCCGCGCGAGGACGGACGCGAGCCGCTTGGCGTGGGCCTGCCCCCGGGCGATCCGGCCGGGCGAGACTGCGCCGACGAGGTAGTCCCAGACCGGACGCCCGAACTCGCCCTGCTTGCGCGTGCGGGCGAGGATGTCGGGATCAGGTCCGGACATCCCCGCGAAGGCCGCCGAGAAGGTCCGGGCCGAGACGCCCCGCGCCTCGGCCTCCGGTCGCAGCGCGGCGATGAAGGCGGCGAAGCGGGACTGTGCTTCCGCCGTCGTTGCGGCCGGTACAGGCTGACCGCCCGCCGCCAGCACCGGGCCGGCCCCGAGCATGCCCGCAAGGGCGAGCGGCGCCCAGCCCCTCACAGACGGTTGCGCCGGGTCAGGGTCTCTTCCCAGGCGAAAGCCTGGGCGACGATCCGGTCGAGGTCGTCGTTCTGCGGCGTCCAGCCGAGATCGCGGATGCGCTGGGCCTCGGCGACGATCTGGGCCGGATCGCCGGGACGGCGCGGCGAGAGCCGAACCTCGAAGTCGCGTCCCGAGACCCGCTTGACCACGTCGATCACCTCGAGGACCGAGTAGCCGCGCCCGTAGCCGCAGTTCAGGGTCAGGCTCTCGCCGCCGGACCGCAGGTGGTTCAGGGCGACGCGATGGGCCTCGGCGAGGTCGGAAACCTGGATGTAGTCCCGCAGGCACGAACCATCCCGCGTCGGGTAATCGGTGCCGAAGATCTCGAGATGCGTCCGCTGCCCGAGGGCGGCCTGGGTCGCGACCTTGATGAGGTGGGTGGCGTTGGGCGTCGATTGCCCCGTGCGGCCCCGCGGGTCGGCCCCGGCCACGTTGAAGTAGCGCAGGATGACGTAGGAGAAGCCGTGGGCCTTGGCCGCATCGGCGATCATCCACTCGCTCATCAGCTTGGAGCGTCCGTACGGATTGATCGGCGACGGCCGCAGATCCTCCGGCACCGGCACGACCTCCGGCTCGCCGTAGACCGCAGCCGTCGAGGAGAAGATCACGTGCTTGACCCCGCAGCGAACCGCCGTTTCGATCAAGGCCCGGGTCTTGACGGTATTGGCCAAGTAATACTGCAGGGGATCCGCGACCGAATCCGGCACGACGATGCGCGCGGCGAAGTGCGCGATGGCGTCGATACGATGCTGGAGGATGACTTCCGTAAGGAGCGACTGGTCGGCGACATCGCCGATGACGAGCTTCACCTCAGGTGGAAGCGCCCAGTCGAACCCGGTTGAAAGGTCGTCGAGGACCACAACCTCCTCGTGCCCGGCGTCGAGCAGTGCCAGCACCATGTGGCTGCCGATATAGCCCGCACCGCCCGTCACAAGAACCGCCATGACACCTTCTCCCCAAACGTTTCACTGACGATATATCGGAAAACGAGCTTGTCGGTTATGCCCGTTACGTCGATGGCTCTATCGCCTTCCCTGGGCGGAGGCTGTACCGAGGCAACGTCAATCCACTCGGGGTCTTCCTCACCTCCCCTCGCTACCGGGTCTCGCTTGATGAAACCGATTCGCAAAGCCGTCCTGCCCGTCGCCGGCTTGGGCACCCGCTTCCTTCCGGCCACCAAGGCCGTTCCGAAGGAGATGCTCACCGTCGTCGACCGGCCGGTCGTTCAGCACGTCGTCGACGAGGCCCGCGAAGCGGGGATCGAGCACTTCATCTTCGTCACGGGACGCGGCAAGGCAGTCATCGAAGACCACTTCGACGTTGCCTTCGAGCTCGACCGGATGCTGCAGGAGCGGGGCAAGACCGAGGCCTACGAGGCCCTGAAGCGCGACCTCCCGGCCGCGGGCCAGACCAGCTTCACCCGCCAGCAATCGCCGCTCGGCCTCGGGCACGCCGTCTGGTGCGCCCGCGAGATCGTCGGCGACGAGCCCTTCGCGGTGCTGCTGCCCGACATGCTGAGCCGCGGCTGCATGCAGCAGATGCTCTCCGCCTACGAGCGCCACGGCGGCAACGTCATCGCGGTCGAGGAGGTGAAGCCCGAGGAGACGCACCAGTACGGCATCGTCGGCGTCGGCCAGACCTTCGGCCAGACCTTCGAGATCAACGGCATGGTGGAGAAGCCGAAGGCCGGCACCGCGCCCTCGAACTTCATCATCTCCGGGCGCTACATCCTCCAGCCCGAGATCTTCGACATCCTGTCGGCGGGGGAGACGGGCGCCGGCGGCGAGATCCAGCTCACCGACGCCATGATCAAGCTCGCCAAGGACCAGGCCTTCTTCGGCATGCACTACCAGGGCCGGACCTACGATACCGGCTCGAAGCTTGGATTCCTCACCGCGAACATCGCCTACGCCCTCGAGCGCAAGGACCTCTCGGAGGCCCTCAAGGCCGAGATCGCGCAGCTTCTGAGCGAGCACTGAGATCGCGCCCCGGCGCGGCCTGCTCGGTGCCTCAGGGAACGCCGAGCCCAAGCTCCAGAAAACGGGTTGAACGACGTGCAAAGGCCTTGATTTTTGTGCGTCGCACTTTAGATTGTGCGTTGCGGGACCGCGATGGCGTCGCGGTTCGGCAGCCCTTCTTGGGCGTTTCCTCCCTAGACTTCGGGCCGCTCTTCGGAGCGGCCTTTTTTTGTACCTGCTCCGGACGGTGCAGACGGACGCCCCAGGCACGACGCGCCTTGGGCTCCGCGCGCGACCCGGGGTTCGGGCGCGCGATCACGCGCGCACGCATGCCTGTGAAACGGGTGGAAGGATTTGCACGCGATCCGGCATTCGGGATCGCGGAGCGAGGGCTCGGCCTCAGGCCGCAGGATATCGGTGGAGGCGCCTCTGGAAGGCGCGCGAGCCGGCCGCGCCTAGGGCTGCGGTCGGCTCGCGGGACGACGGACGCGACGGCGCCGGCGGGTCGTTTCAGTTCAGGTAGGTCCGGATCCAGTTCGGCGACAGCACCTCGCCATCCTCCGTGATGATCCAGGGCTGCTTGGCCGGATCAGACAGGGCGCCGGCGGCAGCCTCGATGGCCTCACGCAGGGTCCGGTAGCGCGCGGGCTGAGCGAGGGGAGCCGGAACCGGAGCGGTACGCCAGATCGTCAGATCGGCGGGACGTTCCAGGGCTTGGGTTTCCATGTGTGTGTTCCTTTGATCGTGAGGGTCGTTCCCCGCGATGCCGGCTGCCCGGCGAAAGGTCTGTACGACCTCGAACCTGAACATTTGCTGCGGGACGTCTATCCGGGTGAATGGAAGCATCTCTAAGGCAGCTTTGAGGTCATTTCAGACAGGGATGAAATGCTCATCCGCACCTGAACGCTCCCCCCCTCATACAAAGCGCGCCGTTGCTGATCAGCGCGCAGAATATGGCTGCTTTTGGACGCCCTCTCGTTCTGTTTGTCGCCTCGGCTGACAATGTCGAGCCGTTGTTTATCTTTCGCCACAACCGGTTTCGGTGTGCTGACGCACCCTGGCCCGTCACGGTACCGAGCCAGTTGAAGGCTATTGCGTCACCGCCCAGTTAATGGCGATGCGACGCGATGCGGTTTTCGCAGCATGGTGAAGAGGATGACACATGCCCGATCGGTCTCCCCCGCGGCCGGCGGATCGCTTCCTGCGCTGGGCCGCGGCTGCAGCCCTTGGCCTGCTCGCGCTCTTCGTGGCGCAGCCCTACCTGACCGGCTTCCTGTTTTCGGCGGACACCGCGCGGGCGATCACCGCCCGCGGCGATCTGGCGCCCGCCGAGACGGCGACGGTAGAGCTTTTCGCCCGCGCCAGCCCGTCCGTGGTTCATGTCTTCGTGCAGGCCGCGGCCCAGGGGCGGGCCCTGATGGGGGTCGACAACGAGGGCGTTGAGCCGGGCGGCGGCTCGCAGACCGGGACCGGTTTCATCTGGGATGCGGCCGGGCACATCGTCACCAACAACCACGTGGTCGCGGCGGCTGCGCAGGGTGGGGGTGCCATCGCGGTCCGCCTGTCCTCCGGCGAGGTCGTATCGGCGAGCCTCGTCGGCGCCGCCCCGAGCTACGATCTGGCCGTCATTCGCCTGGGGCGCACCACCGCGGCCCTGCAGCCCCTGGCCATCGGCACTTCGGCCGACCTCAAGGTCGGCCAGTCGGTCTTCGCCATCGGCAACCCGTTCGGCCTCGACCACACCCTGACCACCGGCGTGATCAGCGCCCTGCAGCGTCGCCTGCCCACCAGCGCGGGACGCGAGCTTTCCGGCGTCATCCAGACCGATGCGGCGATCAACCCGGGCAATTCCGGCGGTCCGCTCCTCGACTCCGCCGGGCGCCTCATCGGCGTGAACACCGCCATCTTCTCGCCCTCCGGGGCGAGCGCCGGCATCGGCTTTGCCATCCCGGTCGATGTCGTGAACCGGGTCGTGCCCGAGCTCATCCGCAACGGACGGACGCGCAATCCCGGCATCGGCATCATCGCGGGGCAGGAGGCGACCGCGGCCCGCCTCGGAATCGACGGGGTGGTGGTCCTGCGCGTGCTGCGCGGCTCTCCGGCCGCTGCGGCCGGCCTGCAGGGCGTCGACGCGCAGACGGGCGAGATCGGCGACATCATCGTGGGGGCCGGCAACCGGCCGGTCCACCGCCTCGCCGATCTCACCGCCGCCATGGAGGCGGCCGGTCTCGGCGCCTCGGTCGACCTGATCGTGGAGCGGGACGGGCGCACGCGCCGGGTCCGCGTCACCACCACGGACGTGGCGGAGAGCCGGCTCTGAGGCCGGGCCCTCGTCACGCCGCGCAGCGCTCGCTAAAGCGACCCATCGCCCAGTGAAAGTGACCCATGGTCAGCCACCGCCCCTCCTGCGCCGTCCTGCTCTGGCTGGCCGGTGTCCTCGCCGCCGGTGCCGCCGAGCGTACAAAGCCCCATCTCTGCCCGGAGAATGCCCCCGAGGGCGTCCGCCTGCCGCCCCAGCCCGGCTGCGCCGCGGCGGGCCCGAAGCCGGCAGCGCCGGACAGCCAGGGGTTCCGTGACGTCGGCGGGGTGAAGCTGCGCGTCGGCGGCCGGATCGGTGCCGAGCACGGGTTCGCCCGGTGACGTTCCTTGCCGGAGCGGTCGCGCTCCTTCTCCTGTGGTGGTTCGGGCGGAACCTGAAGATCCGCCATCCGGCCCTGACGGCGCGCGTCCTGCGGCAGGTGGGGGGCTACGCCGCCCTCGCGCTGGCGGCCCTCTTCCTAGTGCGGGGCCGGCTCGAGTTCGCCATCCTGCTCGGGGGCGGTGCCATCTGGCTGCTGGAGGGGTCGGCGGGCTTGAACCGCCGGGTCCGGAGCCTTGCCGCCCGCTACGATCCGCGCCGGCTCTCGGGGGCCACCATCCGCTTCGATGCAGCGGGGGAGGGGATCGCCCTGGCAGGTCCCTATGCCGGCCAACCCCTGTCGGTGATTCCGCTGCCCGCCCTCGTCGCCCTGTTCGGACGCGATGCCGACACCGCCCGTCGGCTAGAGGCGTATCTCGACCGCCGGCATCCCGGTTGGCGTGTAGACGCTCAGGGCAATCCCGACCCGGGGCCGCGCCGCGCGGCGTATCCAGGGGCGATGACGGAGCAGGAGGCCTATGAGATCCTGGGGCTTGAGCGCGGGGCGTCCCTGGAGCAGGTCCGCGCGGCTCACCGGACGCTGATGAAGCGGCTGCACCCCGACCAAGGAGGCACGGCCGAGCAGGCGGCCCGCGTCAACGCGGCCCGTGACAGGCTTAACAACCGACATCGCTGATACTCCACGCGCGTTGTCAGACAGGGAATGTCGAGAGTACGGACGTCCGGCGATACGAACCGGGCGCCCGTGTCCTGAGCCGGAACGCCCGAAGGGGCGCCGGTCCCTTGCGAACCCGTCAGCGCGAACTCAGCTGCGGGTGGCGAAGCAATTGAAGCCGTTGCGCTTCAGCGCGTTGCAGGCATCCTGTGCGCTGTCCTGCTCGGCGAAGCCCGAGAACCGGGCGCGGAACAGGGTCGCGCCGCCATGCTCGACCTTCACCGTATAGGGCGAAGCCTTCGAGAGCGCGCCGCCGGCCCGGCTGCGGGCCTCGGACAGCATGGATTTCGCCTTGTCCTCGTCGTCCATGGCGCCGAGCTGGATGACCCAGGCCGTGGGGGTGATCCGCGCGCCGGAAACCGGTTTCGCTGCCTCGGCGCGAGGACCGTCGATGGACGCCAAGCGGGCATCGCTCTTGCCGCCGGCCGGGAAGGCGGCCTGGCCGCCCGCCGGCGCATAGGCCTGCGCCGAGGACGGGAGCGCGCCGGAGCGCCACTTCATGCCGGCGCTGCCGGGCGTCGTGGTGGCGGTGCGGGCGGGGCTGATATCGAGAGGCTGGCCAGCGCGCAGGGTCGACGCCGTGGTCTCAACATCCTCGTCGTCGGCGGAAGCCACCTGCGTCCGGGTGCGCGAGGCGCCGTCGGCGACCACGGCCGGGCGGGCGCGCTCCGCGACCTCGATGGTCGAGGGAGCCTGGCGGGCGCCGGCATAGGCGCGGGGCAGGGACTGGCGGACGAGGTCGGCCATGATCCGGTCGCGGCTGGCGCCGGATTTGCCGCCCAGCACGATCGCCACGATCTGACGGTCGTCGAGCTTGGCCGCCGTCATCAGGTTGAAGCCGGAATCGCGGGTGTAGCCGGTCTTGATCCCGTCCACGCCCTGGACATTGCCGAGGAGGCGGTTGTGGTTGCCGATGACCCGGCCGCGGAAAGCGAAGGAGCGGGTCTGGAAGTACTTGTAATAGCGCGGGAAGCGATCCTGGATCGCCCGAGCGAGGATCGTGAGATCGCGCGCCGTGGTGATCTGGTCGGCATCCGGCAGACCAGAGGCATTGGCATAGTGGGTGCGGCTCATGCCGAGGGCCTTGGCCTTCTGCGTCATCATTTCGGCGAAGCGGGGTTCCGAGCCGGCGATGTTCTCGCCGATGGCGCAGGCCACATCGTTGGCCGACTTCGTCACGATCGCCTTGATCGCGTCCTCGACCTCGATGGTGGAACCCGGCCGCAGGCCGAGCTTCGAGGGGGCCTGGGAGGCCGCGAAGGACGAGATGGTGAGCGGCGACTCGAGGGTGTAGCGTCCGCGCTCCAGCTGTTCGAACAGCATGTAGAGCGTCATCACCTTGGTGATGGAGGCCGGGTGGCGCAGCGAATCCTCGTTGATCGCGTGCAGCGTCTTGCCGGTCTTCACGTCCACCACCATGGCGGCGTAGGGCGGATTGTAGCCGCCACCGCCGCCACCGCGGTGATGATGGCCACGTCGCGCCTCGGCCGGGGAGGCGAGGGCGGCCAGGACGGCGGCTGCGGCGATCGCGGCCGAGAGGGCAGGCACCCGGCCGACGCGGGGAGTATGGCTACGCATCACGACTCACTGCCTCGACATGCACGACCCGCGGGCCGGCTTGCACCGCAACATCTCGGCGGGGGTGCGGCCGTGCCGCCGTAACCCCGCAACATCTGTCAATCAGGCTAGGTGGACGCAGTTACGGCCCGGTTAATGCAGCGAGACCAATTCGCCGGATCCGACTGTCATATTGCGGTGCAATATATCGCTTGACGTTTTATATTGCATCGCACACAAACGGCCCCGGCCGGTCTCGGCCTCGCGGGCAATGGCCCGACACATCAGGGTAAGCCCCGCGGGGGCGGAAGGATCGTCAGATGACGCAGATGTACGAGAAGGCCGCCGAGATGAACAAGGCCGGCCTCGCCACTGTGATGAAGAGCGTCTCCTCGCTCGCCAAGACCCATCAGACCGCCAGCATTGAGATGGCCGATTTCGCCAAGGAATCCTACAGCGCCGGCGCCGCGGCGATGAAGAAGCTCGCCACCGCGCGCACGCTCCAGTCCGCCCTGGCGATCCAGGCTGAGTACCTCAAGGCGTCCTACGAGCGCCTCCAGAACCAAGCCAAGGTGATGACCGACTTGTACCAGGGCCTCGCCCAGGAGGTCGGCGCGCCGCTCCAGACCAAGGCGCCGTTCGACCTCAAGATTTTCTTCGATCCGAAGACCTTGTTCGATCCGAAGACGTTCTTCAATCCGAAGGCCTTCGATCTCAAGGCTTCCCCAAAGCTTCCCGGCTTCTCCATGGCCGACCAGAAGGCAGCCTGACACACGGCTTTCCCGCGTCGGGCGAACGGTCCCGCCGCGAGCCCAGACGTTTTGCCAGTCCGGCCCCGTGCGATCGATCGCACGGGGCCATTTTCGTGTTCGGGACCGGGCGATCGCGGAACACCGTCCGGGCGGTTCGGAACGCCGGTCCGCGGCCGTCTCGGACAAGTGCGCGCAGCCGACTGGCGAAGCAGCCGATGGCCCTATAGATTACCAGCGATGCGAGCGCGCCTCGCCGGCGCGACCCGCGGATGAAGCAGCCACCAAGCAGCATGCCGCACCAAGGGGTCGATGCGATTCAGATGACCGACGTCCTGATACGGGGCAGCGAATCCTCACGCGCGGACGGCCCCGAGACCTTCACGCTCCAGCGTCGCGTCACCGATGTGCGGGCGACGGACGAGCCACGCGAACCGGGTGGTACGGATGACGGCCGGTCCGGAACCGCCATCATCACCCGCACCAAGCCGAAGACCAAGCGACCGAGCCTCTACCGGGTTCTCTTGCTGAACGACGACTACACTCCCCAGGAGTTCGTCGTCCACGTCGTCGAGAAATTCTTCAACAAGTCGCAGGAAGTCGCGTTTCAGATCATGATGCACGTACACCACAACGGTGTCGGCGAGTGCGGGATCTTCACGTACGAAGTTGCGGAGACCAAGGTGACGCAGGTCATGGACTTCGCCCGCAAACACCAACATCCTCTCCAGTGCGTTATGGAAAAGAAATAGGCACCCCACACAGAGGCCACGCTTTGCCCAGCTTCTCTCGCAGCCTAGAACAAGCTCTCCACCGCGCCCTGGCGCTCGCCGGCGAGCGCCGGCACGAATATGCGACGCTGGAGCATCTCCTGCTCGCCCTCGTGGACGATCAGGACGCGGCCGCGGTCATGCGGGCCTGCAACGTCGAGGTCGACACCCTCAAGCGCAGCCTCGTCGAGTACGTCGACACCGAGTTGTCGAACCTCATCGGGGACGGCCGCCAGGATGCCAAGCCGACGGCCGGCTTCCAGCGCGTGATCCAGCGTGCCGTGATCCACGTGCAGTCCTCCGGGCGCGAGGAGGTCACCGGCGCGAACGTGCTGGTGGCGATCTTCGCCGAGCGCGAGAGCCATGCCGCGTACTTCCTGCAGGAGCAGGACATGACGCGCTACGACGCGGTCAACTACATCAGCCACGGCATCGCCAAGCGCCCGGGCGCCTCCGAGGCCAAGCCCGTGCGCGGCGCGGACGAGGAATCCGCCTCCGAGCGTCCGAGCGGCGACGAGGGCGAGGGCCGCGCGAAAAAGAAGGGCGATGCCCTCGAGGCCTACTGCGTCAACCTGAACAAGAAGGCCCGCGACGGGCGGATCGACCCGCTGATCGGCCGCGAGGCCGAGGTGCAGCGCACGATCCAGATCCTGTGCCGGCGCCAGAAGAACAACCCGCTCCTCGTGGGCGAGCCCGGCGTCGGCAAGACCGCTATCGCCGAGGGCCTGGCCCGCAAGATCATCAACAAGGAGGTGCCCGAGGTCCTCATCGAGGCCACGGTCTTCTCCCTCGACATGGGCACCCTGCTGGCGGGCACCCGCTACCGGGGCGATTTCGAGGAGCGCCTGAAGCAGGTGATGAAGGAGATCGAGGCGCACCCGAACGCGGTGCTCTTCATCGACGAGATCCACACGGTGATCGGCGCCGGGGCGACCTCCGGCGGGGCGATGGACGCCTCGAACCTCCTGAAGCCCGCCCTGGCCAACGGCTCCCTGCGCTGCATCGGCTCGACCACCTACAAGGAGTACCGCCAGTACTTCGAGAAGGACCGCGCCCTGGTGCGCCGCTTCCAGAAGATCGACGTCAACGAGCCGTCGATCCCCGACGCGATCGAGATCGTGAAGGGTCTGAAGCCGTATTTCGAGGAGTTCCACAAGCTCAAGTACACCACCGAGGCCGTGAAGGCCGCGGTCGAGCTGTCGGCGCGCTACATCAACGACCGCAAGCTTCCGGACAAGGCGATCGACGTCATCGACGAGACGGGCGCCTCGCAGATGCTGGTGCCGGAGGCGCGCCGCAAGCGCACCATCGGCGTCAAGGAGATAGAGGCGACCATCGCCACGATGGCCCGCATCCCGCCGAAGACCGTCTCGAAGGACGACGCGGTGGTTCTCAAGAACCTCACCGAGAACCTGAAGCGCGTGGTCTACGGCCAGCCCAACGCCATCGACGCGCTGACCTCGGCGATCAAGCTGGCCCGCGCAGGTCTGCGCGATCCTGACAAGCCGATCGGCTCCTACCTGTTCGCGGGACCGACTGGCGTCGGCAAGACCGAAGCCGCCAAGCAGCTCGCCGCGTCCCTCGGCGTCGAGATGCTGCGCTTCGACATGTCGGAGTACATGGAGCGGCACACGGTCAGCCGCCTCATCGGCGCGCCTCCCGGCTATGTCGGGTTCGACCAGGGCGGCCTGCTCACCGACGGCATCGATCAGCATCCGCATTGTGTGCTGCTGCTCGACGAGATCGAGAAGGCGCATCCGGACCTGTTCAACATCCTGTTGCAGGTCATGGACCACGGCAAGCTCACCGACCACAACGGCAAGCAGGTCGATTTCCGCAACGTGATCATCATCATGACTACGAATGCGGGCGCCTCCGACCTCGCGCGCTCGGCCTACGGTTTCACCCAGGCCAAGCGCACGGGCGACGATGTCGAGGCGATCAACAAGCTGTTCGCGCCGGAATTCCGCAATCGTCTCGACGCGATCATCTCCTTCGGGCACCTGCCGAAGGATGTGGTGGCGAAGGTGGTCGACAAGTTCGTCCTCCAGCTCGAGGCCCAGCTCGCCGACCGCAACGTCACCATCGAGCTCTCCGACGAGGCGCGGGAGTGGCTGACCGAGAACGGCTACGACGACGCGATGGGCGCCCGTCCGATGGCCCGACTCATCCAGTCGACCATCAAGACCCCGCTGGCCGACGAGGTGCTGTTCGGGCGCCTGAAGGACGGCGGCGCAGTGCAGGTCGTCCTGCGCAAGGGCGAGGGCGCGGAGAAGGACGGGCTCGCCTTCGAGTTTCCGGCCGGTCCGGTCACGCCGAAGCCCGAGAAGGACGTGGCCAACGCAACCAAGAAGCACAAGCGCACCAAGGCCAAGGCCTCGGCGCGCAAGACGAACGACAAGCGCGACGACAAGGGCGGCCCCAGCGGCGGCTCCGGCGTCCGCACCGTTCCGAAGGTGCCGCTGGTCAAGGCCTGAAAGGTCGGGGCCTGAGATCCGCCAGGTCTGTTGGCTAGGCCAGACAGGCCCAGTCGAAGCGGCCCCTCCCCGACGGGAGGGGCCGTTCTTTCACGTCCTCAGGGTGGCGGAAAACCGCATCCGGCGGTCGACATGCGGGCGCCGGATGGTTAGCAAGCGCGGGAATGGAGAGCGGGCACTGCGAGAGACTGGCCGGATACGCTTCCCCATCGCTGAGATCGGTTGAGGAGGGGCGTCCCCGATGAACGACTTGCATGAGGGTCCCCTCACGCCCATCGCGACCAAGCAGGCCCCCTCACCGAAACTCACGACTCGGGAGCAGCGCCGGCTGCGGCGCCGGCGCCGGCGCCGCGGCGAGGAGATCCTGGGCTGGATCCTGGTTCCGCTGATCGTCTTCGGGATCTACTGGGGCGTGACCGCGAGCCTCGATTTCCTCGGGACTTCACCGGGCCAGCTCTGGGACCAGCTGATGCAGGTCAAGGCGATGATGGAGAAGCGAAGCTGATACGGACGCCGGTCGATCGAACCGGCGCCGGTATCCTCCTGACCTGCGCGGCGCTCGTGCGAAGCACCGACGCCGGCTTCCCGAGGGAATCGCCGGCATCGAGCTCGGGCGATCAGCTCCGCCGCAGGGCGTGGATCGAGAACAGCCGGCCGGGATCGGTCCAGACCGCCTCGGCGCGCCAGCCTGCCTCGGCCGCCAGGGCCCGGAAGCGCTCGACCGTATACTTGTAGCTGTTCTCGGTGTGGATCGTCTCACCCTCGGCGAAGGCGATGTCGCGGTCCGCGATGCGGATGGCCTGCGCCTTCAGACTGACGAGGTGCATCTCGATGCGGGAGGCCTCGGGGTTGAAGAAGGCGCGGTGGGCGAAGGCGTCGAGATCGACCTCGGCACCGAGTTCGCTGCGCATCCGCACGAGCAGGTTTCGGTTGAAGGCCGCGGTCACGCCTGCCGCATCGTCGTAGGCGGCATCCAGCACCGCCTTCTCCTTCACGAGGTCGACGCCGATGATCAGGGTGGCGCCGGCCCCGAGCACCCGCCCGAAATGCGCGAGCAGCCGGGTCGCCTGCGGTGGCTCGAAATTGCCGATGGTGGAGCCGGGGAAGAACCCGGCCACGGGGCCGTCCGACAGGCCGGCCGGCAGGGTGAAGGCGCGGGTGAAATCGGCCGCCACGGGGGTGATCGTCAGATTCGGGAAGTCCCGGGCCAGGGCCTCGGCCTCACTCCGGAGAAAGCTCTCCGAGACATCGACCGGAACGTAGGCGGCGAGATCCGGCCGGTGCACCATCAGGCGCCGGACCTTCACGGTCGAGCCGCTGCCGAGCTCGACGAGGTTCGCCCGGGCCGGGAGGGTCGCGGCGATGGCCGTCCCCTGGGCGTCGAGGATGCCGAGCTCCGTGCGGGTCGGATAATATTCCGGCTGCCGGGTGATGGCCTCGAACAGATCCGAGCCCGCCGCGTCGTAGAAGTACTTCGCCGACAGGAATTTCTGGGGTGCCGAGAGGCCAGCCAGGACATCGTCAAGGAACTGACGCTCGGCATCGATGGCCGCGATCGGGGTCGCGTCCGTGAAGACGGGGTTGATGGTCAAGGAACGTCTCCGGTTACGCGACGATTCAGGGACGGGTCTTGGATCAGGACCGGGCGTCCGACAGGCGCAGGCCCGTGAACTGCCAGCGCTGATGGGGATAGAAGAAGTTGCGGTAGCCGACCCGCGCATGGCCCTGCGGGGTCGCCACCGAGGAGCCGCGCAGGACGAACTGGTTCGACATGAACTTGCCGTTGTACTCGCCGAGCGCGCCGTCCACCGGGCGGTAGCCCGGGTAGGCGGTGTAAGCGCTGCGGGTCCATTGCCAGACCAGCCCGAAGGCGTCGGGCAGCAGGTCCTCACGGGCCGCCACCTCCCACTCGAACTCGGTGGGCAGGTCACGCCCGGCCCAGCGGGCATAGGCATCGGCCTCGTAGTAGCTGATATGGGTGACGGGCAGGTCGGGATCGACCGGCCGAATGCCGGCGAGCGTCATGCTCGCCCACCCGCCCTCGGCCTCGCGCCAGTAGCCCGGCGCCTCCCACCCTTCGGCCTGGGCGGCGATCCAGCCATCCGAGAGCCAGAGCTCCGGCCGCGCGTAGCTGCCATCGGCCATGAAGTCGCGCCACTGCCCGTTGGTGACCAGGGCCCGGTCGATGGTGCCGCCCTGGATCAGCGCATCGTGGCGCGGCGACTCGTTGTCGAAGGAGAAGCCCTCACCGGCATGACCGATGGGCACGATGCCCCGGCGCAGCTCCGCCCGCCCCCCTGCGCTCTGGAGCCGGGGAAAGCGCCAATCCGCGTCGTAGGCCGGTCCGAGGGGATTCTGGGCGAAGGCGTGCAGGATGTCGGTGACCAGCAATTCCTGGTGCTGCTGCTCGTGATAGAGCCCGATCTCGAGGACCGGAAGCACCGCCTCGAGGGCGCTGGCGGACGCCTGACTCAGGAGGGCGTCGACCGAGCGGTCGACATGCGCGCGGTAGGCGGCGACCTCGTCCGCCGTCGGGCGGGTGATCAGCCCGCGCATGATCCGCGGCTGACGGGGGCCGGCAGCGACGTAGTACGAGTTGAACAGGTAGTGCAGCCGCTCGTCGTAGATGGCGTAGCCCGGCAGGTGCTCGCGCAACAGGAACTGCTCGAAGAACCATGTCGTGTGCGCGCGATGCCACTTCGTCGGGCTGGCATCCGCCATCGACTGGACCTGCTGGTCCTCGGGCGAAAGCGGTGCCGCCCGTCGCTCGGTCTCGTCGCGGACATGGTGGAAGGCTGCGATCCAGGCCGCGCGATCCACCGGCGTCGCCGAGAGGGGCGGGGGCGGGAAGGCCGATTGAACGGCCTCGGCCGCAGAGGTCTCGCGAAACGCTGCCGTCGCTGCCATGGCGGCCACTCCCATATCCGAACCCGCAAACCTGAACGTGAGAGGGGAGATATGGCCGCGACGGCATTCGGCAACGGAGGCCGAGCGGGGTCCTTCGTCGCGGCCACGCTCGCACCGCCGGATCGATCGCCTTTTTCCGGCCACGGTGACCTCCCCTTAACCCTCCGGAGCCGACACTTCGCCGTTCACGCGGGACAGTCGGGCCGGACTCGGATGCGGATCGATCTCATGGCAGGAGCGACCACGGCGGCCGTGGCACGGAGCGTGGCGCCGGCGCCCACCATCCTGGTGTTCGACTCCGGGCTGGGCGGGCTGACGGTGCTGGAGCAGGTCCGGCGCGCCCGACCGGATGCCGCCTACGTCTACGCCGCCGACGATGCCGCCTTCCCGTATGGCCGCCTGTCCGAGCCGGTGCTGGTCGGGCGGGTACTTGGGGTCATGGAGCGCCTGATCGGCCTGCACGCGCCGGACCTCGTGGTGGTGGCCTGCAACACCGCCTCGACCCTGGTGCTGCCCGCCCTGCGCCAGCGCTTCGCCACCCCCTTCGTCGGCGTCGTACCGCCGATCAAGCCGGCCGCGGAGGCGACCCGCTCGCGGGTGGTCAGCCTCCTGGCGACCCCCGGCACCGTGGCGCGCGCCTACACCCACGAACTCGTCGAGACCTACGCGAATGCCTGCGCCGTCACCCTGGTGGGCGCGCCGAATCTCGCCGGTTTCGCGGAAGCGGAGCTGGCCGGCCAGCCCGTGGACGACGCGGCCCTGGCCCGCGAGATCGCACCCTGCTTCGTCACCCTGGAGGACGGCCGGCGCACCGACGTGGTCTGCCTCGCTTGCACCCACTACCCCCTGCTCCTCGCCCGGTTCCAGGCCCTCGCCCCCTGGCCCGTGACCTGGATCGACCCGGCCCCGGCCATCGCCCGGCGGGTGACGCAGCTGATCGGGCCGAGCCCCCGCGCCCTGGGCCGGGACGATGCGCCGGTGCTCGGGGCCTTCACGAGCGGCGCCGGCCTCACGGCGCCCCTGCGCCGCTCCCTCGAATCGCGCGGGATCGGACGCGTGGCGGTGGAGGCGATGCCGCTCGGCCTGCAATAGGCGATCGGCAGCCGGCTCGGCATTGACGACGGCGGCCTCGTGCTCTAACGAGACGCCGGTAACGGGGCTCCGACGAGGGGCCCCGATGCTTTTCAAGCGCACCCGTGGGCGGCCATGTCCGTCCTGTCGCTCCGCTCCAGGCTCCCGGGCCCGGCGGAGAGAGGAGGGCGCGTTCCTCGATAGATCTCCATTGCGAGAGGAACCGCGATGTCAAAACGCATTCAGGCGAAGCACAAGCTCGATCGCCGCATGGGCCAGAACATCTGGGGCCGCCCGAAGAGCCCCGTCAATCGCCGCGAGTACGGCCCCGGCCAGCACGGCCAGCGCCGCAAGGGCAAGATGTCCGACTTCGGCACGCAGCTGCGCGCCAAGCAGAAGCTCAAGGGCTACTACGCCAACATCACCGAGAAGCAGTTCCGCCGCTACTACGCCGAGGCGATCCGCCTGCGCGGCGATTCCGGCGAGAACCTGATCGGCCTGCTCGAGCGCCGCCTCGACGCCGTCGTGTACCGCGCGAAGTTCGTTCCGACCCCGTTCGCGGCGCGTCAGTTCGTCAACCACGGTCACGTCAAGGTCAACGGCCAGCGCGTCAACATCGCCAGCTACCTCGTGAAGCCGGGCGACTTGATCGAGGTCAAGGATTCCTCGAAGCAGCTCGAGATCGTCGTCGTGGCCGCGCAGCTCGCCGAGCGCGATGTGCCGGACTACATCGAGGTGGATCACTCCAAGATGACGGCCCGGGTCACCCGCGTGCCGAACCTCGGCGAGGTTCCCTACCCGGTCCAGATGGAACCGAACCTCGTGATCGAGTTCTACTCGCGCTGATCCCACCGGATCATCGTCGAAGATGCGAAAGGGCCGCCCGCGAGGGCGGCCCTTTCTCGTTGGGGCGACGGCTTCAGCGCAACGGCCGCCCCGTCTCAGCGGGGGAGGGCGCTACCCGGGGACGCGCGATTGCGCGACTGCAGGGCACGGGACGCATCCCGGGCGCTCGGCGGAAGTCCGGTGTCGGCGGCAGATCCCGGCGCGTCACCCGGCGCACCCGGCACGAAGCCGCGTCCGTCCCGCCCACCCGTCTCGAAGCCGTAGCCCGCATTCACGCCGGCATAGAAGCCGGTGAAGTCCTCGGCCGCGGCCGGCGCAGGCGCCGCCAGGCCGGCCAGGCCGATCAGCGCGAGGAGGGTGGTCCGCATCCCGATCTCCTGAGGCAAGGTCGTGTCTCGAAAGGTCATGTCTCAAAACGCGAAACGGCGGCCCGGAAGGGGCCGCCGCTTCAGTCATGCCGTGAAAGGTGGCCGCAGCGCGGCCAGCCCGGGTCGATCAATCGTCGACGTTGATGCTCTGGGCCTCGCGGCCCTTCTGACCCTCGACGACGCCGAGGACGACCTGCTGGCCTTCGGCCAGGGAGTCGAGGCCGGCGCGGGAGAGGGCCGAACGGTGCACGAACACGTCCTTGCCGCCGTCGTTGACGGAGACGAAGCCGAAGCCCTTGGCCGGGTCGTACCACTTCACCGTGCCGGTCATCTCGGTGGACGGGCCGCTGGCGAAGCGTCCGCCGCCACGGTCGCCACCGCGGTCGCCGTAACCACCGCCGCCACCGCCGCCGTAACCGCCGGCACCGCCACCGCCGAAGCGGTCGCCGCCACCGAAGCCGCCGCTGCGGGGCGGACGCGCGTCGCGCATGGGCGCGGCCTCGGCCGTGGAGGTATCCACGCTGGTGACGTCGGTCACCTGCGGACCCTTCTGGCCCTGGGCGGTGTGAACCGTCAGGCGCGTGCCGGGGAGGAGGTCGGCATGGCCGGCAGCTTCGACGGCGCGGATGTGGAGGAAGGCATCGCCCGAACCGTCAGCCAGCTCGACGAACCCGAAGCCTTTCTCCTTGTTGAACCACTTGACCGTCGCATCGCGCTCCGGTCCAGAGGGTGCCGCAGCGGCGCGCGACGGACCACGGTCGAAACCGCCGCCACCGCCGAAACCACCACCGTAGCCACCGCCGCTCGGAGGAGCCTGATCCGGCCAACGCGGCTCGGCTCCACCCTCATCGAAGCCGCGCTTCTGCGGCCCCCGAAAATCACGACCACGTCCCATAGAAAGCTCGCAAAAACCGTCCGCCGACCATCAGTTTCGATAACCGCGTGCGCGCCATCCCAGACAGCCCACGCTCCGCTCTATCATTACTCCCAGCAGCGGTGACCAAGAATAACGCCTTAGTCCTGACTGAAAGCCGCCTTGATCGCAAGATGCTTCTGCCCCGGTTGGCGAGAGTTCCGTAACTTTCCTGCGGCAAAATGCGTAGCTTTTTAGCGCATCCCGGCGGCGGGGGCGGCCCGCGCCCGCCGCCGAGGCCTGTCTCGCGCCCGACGATCGAATCGATTTGCGGGTCGATGTTAGCAAAGCGCAAAGTCCCGGGCGGTAGGGTGCCCTCGGGGCATGTCCGCCCCGAGCCGCCGGGCCCGACGCCGCATCCATGATCGCCACCCCGAGTTTTCCGGACCTCTCGGCACTGGTGGTCGACGAGAGTCTCTACATCCGCCGCATCGTGCGCGACATGCTCATGCGGGTCGGGATCAAGCGCGTGCTCGAGGCGCCGGACGGGGCCGAAGCCCTGGGCGTCCTGGCCGAGAGCAAGCCGGACCTCACCATCATCGACTGGGACCTGGCGATCCTCTCGGGCGAGGAGTTCATCCGCCTGGCGCGCACGCCCACCACCTCGCCGTCGCCCACCGTGCCGATCATCCTGATGCTGGCCCAGCCCCGCCGCAACGTGGTCGATCGGGCGATCTCCCTGGGGGTCAACGAGATCATCGCCAAGCCGTTCTCGCCCAAGACCCTGTGGTCGCGCCTCGACGAGGTGATCAACCGGCCGCGCCCGTTCTCGCAGGTCAAGAGCCTCCTCCGGCCCGTGCCGCGCATGGCCGCGGCCGGCAAGCTCGGGTGAAGCCCGCTCGGAGCAGGCCCGGCCGGCTCCGTTCGAGCCGCCGAAATCATCCCGGATCCGATCGTGTTCGCGATCGAGGCTTTGCAGTTTGCCGGGGAGACCTGTAGCGTCTCAAGCGACTGTTGGTCCGGCTGTCCGCCTGGGACCATGATCGAGGATTTCGGCTCAGCCGATGAGGGACGAGAGCGCCGCGACCATGCCGGCCCGCCCGAGCGGCGGGACAACGCCGCTGGCGGCACCGGTGGCACGCGCCGATGCGCCGGGTCCGGCCGGCCGTCCGAGCCGGCGCAGCGCCTATGCCGCCCTCGACCTCGGCACGAACAATTGCCGCCTCCTCGTGGCCGAACCGGCCTCGCACGGCTTCCGGGTGATCGATGCCTTCTCGCGGATCGTCCGTCTCGGGGAGGGGCTCGGCAACTCGGACCGGCTCAGCGAGGCCGCGATCGAGCGGACCATCGAAGCCCTCCGGGTCTGCAAGGCCAAGATGCAGGCCCGCGGCGTGGTGCGGGCCAAGATCATCGCCACCGAGGCCTGCCGCCTCGCGGTGAACGGGGCCGAGTTCGTCGAGCGCGTGCGCAACGAGGTCGGTCTCGACCTCGAGATCGTCGACCGGCAGACGGAGGCCTACCTCGCGGTGACGGGCTGCGCCGCCCTGGCGGACCCCTATTCCGAGTCGGTGGTCATCTTCGACATCGGCGGCGGCTCCACCGAGATCGCCTGGCTCGACGGTGCGGCGACGAACCCCTCGGCTGATCCGACCCTGCGCATCCGCGCCTGGGACTCCCTGCCCGTGGGCGTCGTGACCCTGGCCGAGCGCCACGGCGGTTCCGACGTCACCCGCCTGACCTTCGAGGGCATGGTGGAGGAGGTGGCCGACCTCCTGGCGCGCTTCGCCATCCGGGCCGCGCCCGCCGCGAATGCCCGGCACTTCCACCTGCTCGGCACCTCCGGTACGGTGACGACGCTGGCGGCGATGCACCTGCGTCTCGCCCGCTACGAGCGCCGGCGGGTCGACGGTCTCTGGATGAGCGACGCCGACGTGGGCGAGGCCATCGACGACCTCCTCGACACCCGGCTCGAACAGCGCGCGGACAATCCCTGCATCGGGCGCGACCGGGCCGACCTGGTTCTGGCGGGCTGCGCCATCCTGGAGGCGATCCGCCGGGCGTTTCCCTCCGACCGCCTGCGCATCGCCGACCGCGGCCTGCGCGAGGGTCTCTTGATGAACATGATGCGTGAGGACGGCGTCTGGCGCCGTGGGAGCTACCGGTGAGTGACAGGCGTGGTGCCGGCGCGGGTCTGCGCGGCGAACTCAAGCAGCGGGTGAAGACGGGGCGGGGCCGCACCGCCTCCCAGAAGCGCTGGCTGGAGCGCCAGCTCAACGATCCCTACGTGGCCCGGGCCAAGCGCGAGGGCTACCGCTCGCGCGCGGCCTTCAAGCTCATCGAGATCGACGAGCGCTTCAAGCTCCTGAAGCCCGGCCAGCGCATCGTCGATCTCGGCGCGGCCCCCGGCGGCTGGTCGCAGGTGGCGGCCAAGATCGTGGGGACCAGCGGCAAGATCGTCGGCATCGACCTCCTCGAGATCGAGCCGATGGTCGGGGTCGACTTCATCACCCTCGACTTCCTCGCCCCCGAGGCGCCAACGCTGCTCACCGACCTCCTCGGGGGTCCGGCCGACCTCGTGCTCTCGGACATGGCCGCCAACACCACCGGCCACAAGCAGACCGACCACCTGCGGATCATCGGCCTGGCCGAGACGGCGGCCGAATTCGCCCGCGAGATCCTGGCACCCGGCGGATCCTATCTCGCCAAGGTGTTCCAGGGCGGCACGGAAGGGACGCTGCTCGCCGACCTGAAACGCGACTTCGCCAGCGTGCGCCACGTCAAGCCGAATGCCAGCCGGGCCGATTCGAGCGAACTCTACGTGCTGGCGACGGGCTATCGAGGGCCGACCGGGGCCGCCGTCGAACCGCGGGATCCCTGAGCCGAGCTCCTCCCGGGCAGGGGAAGTTCCCAGGTTAGGGGAAGCGTGACCATAATGCACTGCGTGCAACGCAGCGTGAAGGCTGACGCAGACCTCTCTATTTCCGACGACTTTCTGTTCAAGATCCGTTGCGACGTTTTTAGAGTAAAATTTAGATTTATGCACTATAGGTTACGGATCTCGCCTGCCAAAGTAGAAATATAGTCCCGGACAGCAATCTTGCGCGCTGCAACATGAATGGTGCAGGACAGCATCTCCGCGAGATCGCTGCGAGCCATTTGAATGTCCGAGACGTTTCACCCTCAGTCCGGTGCCGAGACGGAAAAACTGTTCCACCGCCGCAAGTTCCTGGAGTTCCTGTCGGCCAGCCCGGTGGTGGCGCCCGGGATGGTGAGCGCGCTCGCCGGCCTGTCGGCCCTCGGCACCGACGCCGCCATGGCCCAGAGCTACGACGTCTTGCGGCAGTCCCCCGGCAATGTCGGTGAGATCATCGATTCGCCGAGCCAGGCCCTCAACGTCTTCGATTTCGAGCCCGCCGCGAAGAAGGCCCTGCCCCCGGCCCATTACGGCTACCTCGCCAGCGGCGTCGACGGCGACGAGACCCTGAAGGCGAATCGCGCGGGCTTCGAGAAGATCCGCATCCGTGCCCGCCGCCTCATCGACGTGCGCAAGATCGACACCACGGTGAAGATCTTCGGCGAGACCTGGGCAAGCCCGATCGTGCTCGCCCCGGTGAGCAGCCAGGCCGCCTTCCACCCCGAGGCCGAGTCGGCCGTGGCGCGCGGCGCCAAGGTCAAGGGTCACCAGATGATCCTGTCGACCGTGGGCAGCACGTCGATCGAGGACGTGATCAAGGAGCGCGGCGCGCCGGTCTGGTACATGCTCTATCCGACCGACGACTGGGCCGTGACCGAAGCCCTGGTGAGGCGGGCCGAGAAGGCCGGCGCCCCCGCCATCGTCCTCACCGTGGACCGCCAGGGCGGCCGCAACACCGAGACGCTGTTCCGGGAACGCCGCCTCGACACCCGCACCTGCTCGGATTGCCATACGCCCGGCTTCAAGAACGAGGTCAGCCGTAAGCCGATGTTCGACGACATCGACGTCTCGAAGGTGACGAACCTCTACGGCACCGGCATGACCTGGGACTACGTGAAGCGCCTGCGCGGCATCGTGAAGGGCAAGCTCGTCCTCAAGGGTATCGTCACCCACGAGGACGCCAGGAAGGCCCTCGATTACGGCGTCGACGCCCTGATCGTGTCGAACCATGGCGGCCGTGCCGAGGAGAGCCTCGAGGCGACGATCGATGCGCTGCCGGAGGTCGTCCAGGCGGTCAACGGCCGGGTGCCCGTGCTCATCGACGGCGGCTTCCGCCGCGGCACCGACGTGATCAAGGCCCTGGCCCTCGGCGCCAACGCGGTCTGCATCGGGCGTCCCTACGTCTGGGGTCTGGCCGCCTTCGGCGAGCCCGGCGTCACGGCGGTGCTGGCGATCATGCAGCGCGAGTTCGAGACGATCATGCGCCAGGTCGGCGCGACGAAGCTCGCCGAGATCACGCCTGCCAGCGTCAGCCGCGCCTGAGATCATCGACACGGCGGCGAAACCCGTGCGCCGCCCCCTCCGGATCGCTTCTCGGGCAGAACCGCCCGGGGAGCGATCCGCGTTCCAGGGCTCGGTTGGCGAACCGGCGGGACAGGTCGGGTAAGACTACGGCATCCATCGCGGTGCCCCGTCCGGCTCGCAGCATTGCGCCGAACGCTCAGGACGCCTTCGATCTTCAATCCCGGCCGACGCGGCGCTCCGTGAATCGAAGGATCGATGCGCAGCGCTCTCGCGCGGTTTCTTTGCGGAGCAGCAATTTTCCGATCTGCAGGGCCGGATCATTACGTTTTCATTAGCCCTGATCGCCACGATCACTCGGCGATGTCGCGGACTTCAACACATCCTCCATGTTCCGCAGTCCAGATTGCCGAACGCGATCCGGGCGCCTGCCCCGGACGGGCAGGCGGTGTGGAGTTGTCGATGGTCTTCCGGTGTCTGGTCTCCCTGTTCGCGGCCGGGATCGGCTTTGCCGCGACGGCGGCGACGGCCAAGGACGTCCCCTTCGCGAAGGTGGCGGATTGGGACATCAGCCGCAGCGGCGACGGCGCCAAGGCCAAGTGCATGATGGTGCGCGGCTACCAGGATGCGGACGACGAGAACGCCAGCGCGGTAGCGATCGGGACCTATCCGGGATTCCTGATCATCTCCCTGGGCTATCAGGGCTGGTCGCACGACAAGGGCGACCGCACCGTCGTTCTCCTGGCTGGCGGCAAGGTCGTCCTTCCGCGCTCCAAGTGGAAGGCCGACGATACCCAGTTGACCGGGGAGTTCCCGGACACACTCCTGCCGCACCTCCTGGGCGCCGACGCCATCGTCCTGCGATTCAAGGATGGCGACGCCGACTTCAAGATCCCGGCCTTCGCCGAAGCCTTCGAGGCCCTGAAGCGCTGCAGCGGACCGCCGGACGAAGTCGCGACGGAGCTTCCGTCGCAGGGCCGTATCGCCAACTACGCGAGCGGGCTCTTCTTCCAGAAAGCGCTGAAGGATTGCGACGTCGCGAGCACGGGCAAGCAGCGCGCCGAGCTCGAGGCCAAACTGGCGGCGATGCGTCCGGAGATGAGCCCGATCCAGGCGCTGATCGACATCGAACTCGGCAAGCGCTTCACGGACCCGAAGGCGCCGTTCTGCCCCAAGCCGGACGATGCGGCGGCTTTCGGCACAGCCCTGGGCCAGTACCTCGTCATGACTCCGGAAGCCTTCGCGGCCGAGACGGAGCGGCGCCAGAGTGAGAAGAAGGCGGCGGCGCGACCGCCGGAGACCCGGATCAAGGTCTACGGGATGGGCCTGATCTTCCAGAAGGTCCTCGCGAGTTGCGAGATTCCCACCACGGCGCGGCAGCGGGCCGACTTCGATGCCAAGCTCGCGGCCCTGGCGCCCGAGATGGCCCCGGTCATGGAGGAGATCCAGGCAAAGCTGCAGCCGACCTTCGCGAAGCCGGCGACGGAGCTCTGCGCGGCGTTCCGCGACCTGTCCGACGACCCGCAGCCCATCGTCGCCTTCTCGACCCGGACGCCCGAGGACTTCGCCACCTTCATGGATGCCCGCGAGGCCGCCAAGGCGCCCCCCAATCCGGCGGAGACGCCGGTGCCCGGCGCCAAGCTCTGAGCCGCGACCGTCCGCATTCCCACCAGAGAATCCCGTCATGAAGCGCCCGTCGCCCGCTCGGTCCTGCCTGTTCGGCCTCGTCGCCGGTCTGGTTTCCCTCGCGCCTGCGGAGGCCCAGGAAAGCCCTGTCCCGGAGCGCCTCCTGTTCGAGAGTCTGAACGGCTGGCAGGTCGAGCGTGCCACCAGCATCACGGGCAGTCCGTCCTGCGTGATCGTGCGGTCCTATGTCGACGAGGACGATGACGACGCCGACAATTCCATCACCTTCGCGCTGGAGAACAAGGCCCTCGTGGTGGTGCTGACCTACGGCAAGTGGCAGCACGACCGGGACGAAAAGATCACGGCCGCCACCGAACTCGGCGGTAAGACCGTGAACGCCAAATCGACCTGGACCGGCAACGGCACCCGGCTCGTCGGCACCCTGCCGGGCAACCTCGCCGAGAAGGCCGCGGAGTCCGAAGAGATCCTCATCAAGGGCAAGGGCTGGAAGGCGGCCTTCGACCTGAGCGGCGCCGCCGACGCCTTCGCGGCGATGAAGCGCTGCAATGCCGGCGGGGCGCCGAAGCCGCGCTCCTGACGCCTCAGAGCCGGCAGGCGCCCTCCAGCGCCGTGTTCTCGGCCTCGGTGAAGACCCGGGACCGGATGAGGAAGCGCTTGTCGCGCCCGTTCTCCAGGGAGAACATGCCGCCGCGGCCGCGCACCACGTCGAGGATGAGGTGCGTGTGCTTCCAGACCGCGAATTGCGGCCGGCTGATCCAGAAATCGGCGCCCGCCACGGTACCGAGATGAACGTCGCTGTCGCCGGTGAGGAAGTCGCCCACCGGATAGCACATCGGCGACGAGCCGTCGCAGCAGCCGCCGGACTGATGGAACATCACCGGACCGTGCTCGGCCCGCAATTCCGCGATGAGGTCGATGGCGGCGGGGGTCGCGGTGACGCGCAGGGGCGTCCCGTCGGCGCCGGCCTGGTCGGCGGTGGTCGGGTCGAGGGCGGTCTCGCTCATGGGGCGGTCTCCGGGAAAGGCCTTTCGGGAGAAATAGGGCGGAAGACTAAAAAGCCCCGGCCGTCATCCGGCCGGGGCAAGTCTCACGCGAGTCTGCGTGGCCTGAACGGGTCCTAGAAGAAGCCGAGCTTCTTGGCCGAGTAGCTCACCAGCATGTTCTTCGTCTGCTGGTAGTGGTCGAGCATCATCTTGTGGTTCTCACGGCCGATGCCGGACTGCTTGTAACCGCCGAAGGCCGCGTGGGCCGGGTAGGCGTGGTAGCAGTTGGTCCAGACGCGGCCGGCCTGGATGGCGCGGCCGAAGCGGTAGGCGCGGGTCCCGTCGCGAGTCCAGACGCCGGCACCGAGGCCGTAGAGGGTGTCGTTGGCAATGCTGAGAGCATCGGCATCGTCCTTAAAGGTCGTGACCGAGAGGACGGGGCCGAAGATCTCCTCCTGGAAGATGCGCATCTTGTTGTGGCCGCGGAACACGGTCGGCTTCATGTAATAGCCTTCCGCGAACTCGCCCTCCTTCACGTTGCGCTCGCCGCCGGTGAGGCACTGGGCGCCTTCCTGCTTGCCGATGTCGACGTAGCTGAGGATCTTCTCCAGCTGCTCCGAGGAGGCCTGGGCGCCGATCATCGTGGCGGGATCGAGGGGCGAGCCCTGGGTGATCGCCTCGACGCGCTTGATCGCCCGCTCCATGAAGCGGTCGTAGATCGACTCGTGCACCAGGGCGCGGCTCGGACAGGTGCAGACCTCGCCCTGGTTGAGGGCGAACATCGTGAACCCCTCCAGCGCCTTGTCGAAGAAGTCGTCATCCTCGTTGGCGACGTCGGAGAAGAAGATGTTCGGCGACTTGCCGCCGAGCTCCAGCGTCACCGGGATCAGGTTCTGCGAAGCGTACTGCATGATCAGCCGGCCCGTCGTCGTCTCACCCGTGAAGGCGATCTTGGCGATGCGGGGCGAGGAGGCGAGCGGCTTGCCGCATTCGAGGCCGAAGCCGTTGACGATGTTGAGCACGCCCGCCGGCAGCAGGTCGGCGATGAGCTCGGCCACCACGAGGATCGAGGCCGGGGTCTGCTCGGCGGGCTTGAGCACGACGCAGTTGCCGGCCGCCAGCGCCGGGGCGAGCTTCCACACCGCCATCAGGATGGGGAAGTTCCACGGGATGATCTGGCCGACGACGCCCAGCGGCTCGTGGAAATGGTAGGCCACGGTGTCGTGGTCGATCTCGGAGATCGAGCCCTCCTGCGCGCGGACGCAGCCGGCGAAGTAGCGGAAATGGTCGATGGCGAGCGGGATGTCGGCGTGGGTCGTCTCGCGGATCGGCTTGCCGTTGTCCCAGGTCTCGGCCAGCGCGATCAGGTCGAGGTTCTCCTCCATCCGGTCGGCGATCTTGTTCAGGATGCGGGCGCGCTCGCCCGGCGCGGTGCGGCCCCAGGCCTCCTTCGCGGCGTGGGCGGCGTCGAGCGCCTTGTCGACGTCGGCGGCGTCCGAGCGGGCGACTTCGCAGATCACCCGGCCGGTGATCGGGGACGTGTTCTCGAAGTAGCGGCCGGCCACGGGCGCGACCCACTGGCCGCCGATGAAGTTGTCGTAGCGCGCCGAGAACGGCGCCTTCGTACCCTGGTCGAGAAATTCCGGCTTGTTCATCGCGTATCCTCCTGATTGTTCTTATGGGCAGCAGCCAAAGCCAGACGCAGCGTCAAATCAAGATGGACTTTTGGCCAACGGTCGGTCGCGCGAGCGCACGGCCCGGATGATCGGCGCGCCCGATGGCGTCGTGGCGCGGGGGCGATGTTAGACCCGTTCGGGCGGGTTGGCGACCCGGGCGGCGCTCAGCGCGGCCCGAGGCGCGCCAGACGGCGGCTGCCGATCCGCCGGGCCGTCTGCGCGTCGATCCGGGGACCCGAACGCGCGCCGCCGGGCAGGTCGAGGAGGAGGCCCGTCGCCCGGCCGTCCGGCTCGATGTCGAGGGCGAGGCGGGTGCCGTCCTCGGCCACGAAGACGCGGTCGCTCTCCGGTGTCAGGGCAAGGCGCGCGGGACCGGCCCCGCGAGCGACGAGGCGGTCGCCCTCCCGGACGAGGGCGACCACGGCGCGCGGCCCCGTCCGGTAGAACCCGACATAGCGGTCGAGCACGGTGGCCGGCACCGCGATCTCGCTGACCTCCGGCTGCCCGAGGGCAAGGGCGCCGAGGCGGCGGGACACGGTCTGGGCCGGCGTGGTCTCGGTGTTGCCGAGGACCACGACCGTCAGGCCGAGATCCGGGTAGCTGTCCTTGATCGCCGAGAACCCGTCGAGGAAGCCCCCGTGGGACAGGAGCCGCTGGCCGTAGGCGCGGCCGACATAGAGGCCGAGCCCGTAGCCGTGGCCGCCGTCGCGGACCATCTCGGCCAGGGAGGCCGGTCGCAGGACCCGGCCGGAGAACAGCGCGGCGTCCCAGGCCAGGAGGTCGTCGAGCGTCGAGACGAGGCCGCCGGCCCCGAGGACGGCCGCTGGAACCTCGGGGGGCGCGTTGTGCCACTGCCCGGCGGCCCGGTGGTAGCCGGCGGCCCGCTGCGGGATCACCGCCGCCGGATCGGCGTCCCCGGTCTCGGCGAGGCCGGCGGGGGCGAGGACTAGGCGGTGCAGCGCGGCCGCGAAGGGCGCGCCGGTGATCCCCTCCACGATCGCCGCCAGGAGGATGTAGCCGGTGTTGCTGTATTCCTGCGCCGAGCCCGCCGGGAACAGCAGCGCCTCGCGATAGAGGCGGCCCACCACGTCCATGGGCGTCCGGGCGGTCCGGGCGAGGAGGGTCGGGTAATCGGGCAGGGCCGTCACGTTGGGCAGGCCCGCGGTGTGGTCGAGGAGCATCCGCAGGGTGATCGGCGCCCAGGTCGCCGGCAGGCCGGGCATGTACCGCGCGGCCGGGTCGTCGAGCCGGAGCCGCCCGGCCTCCTGCAGCTTCAGGATCGCGGCGGCGGTGAACTGCTTCGTCAGGGAGGCGATCCGGAAGCGGGTCTCGGGCGTGTTGGGCACCGACCATTCGCGCTGGGCAACGCCGTAGGCCCGCCGGAACAGCACCGCGCCGTCGCGGGCCACGATGACGGCGCCGGAGAAGATCCCGGCCCGGGCGTAGGGCCGCACCAGGGCGTCGGCCCGGGCGGCGAAGTCGGGCGGGGTGATCTCGGGCGAGGCGATCGAATCGGCGCCGGCCCGGGCCGGACGGCCCGGCAGGAGGGCCCCGAGGAGCCCGAACTGAACGATGCGGCGACGCGTCTCCTGCATGCTGCCGCCGTTCCGCTCCCCGACCCGCCGCGATCCCGGCATCCGGTCACGGTTCTCCGAAATTGTGGCGCGAGCGCGCCGAGGACCCCGCGCGGCTGCCATGCAGCGCCCCCGATGGCCCCGCCGCGCCGAAGGCACCAAGAGCCGGACGAAACGTTCTGGCTCGACTGATGATCCGCCGCGCCGCCCCAGCCCCCGAGGACCGTCCCAGGTGAGCACCACCCCGGCCAAAATCGCGCAGGCCCCCGCCGCGCACGCCCCGGCCGCCCCCATCCCCGTCACCGTCTCCGAACCGGCCGCCCGGCCGTGGACAGGCCCGGGCTTCGGCGAGTTCGTCGGCATCGTCGCGCTGATGATGGCCGTCACGGCGATCTCGATCGACAACCTGCTGCCTGCGTTTCCGGCGATCCAGGCCCGCTTCGGCGTGGTCGATCCGAACAGCCTGCAGCTCCTCATCTACGTCTACATGATCGGCTTCGGCACGGCGCAGATCGTGTACGGGCCGCTCTCGGACACCTACGGGCGGCGCTCGGTGCTGCTTGCGGGCCTGGCGATCTACGTCGTCGGCACCGGCCTCGCCATGGTGGCCCCGTCCTTCGGCTGGCTCCTGGCGGCGCGCATCATCCAGGGCATCGGCGCCGCCAGCGGGCGCGTCCTCTCGACGGCGATCGTGCGGGACCGCTTCGCGGGGCGCGAGATGGCGAGCGTGATGTCGCTCATCATGATGGTGTTCCTGATCGTGCCGATGATCGCGCCGGCCATCGGCGGCGCGATGCTGCTGTTCGGCTCGTGGGTCTACGTCTTCGTCTCGATGCTGGCGCTCGCCGGCATCCTGGTGATCTGGTTCGCCTGGCGGATGCCCGAGACGCTGCATCCGGAATACCGGCGCCCCTTCTCCCTCGCGGCGGTGGCCCAGGCGGTGGCCATCACCTTCCGCAACCGCGTGGCGGTGGGGTACGCCACGGCGCTCGGCCTGCTCACCGGCTGCATCATGGGCTATGTCGGCTCGGCCCAGCAGGTCTTCGACACGGGGCTCTACCATCTCGGGGGCCTGTTCCCCCTGGCCTTCGGCCTCGTCGCCGGCGCCATGGGGGCCGCCACCCTGGTGAATGCCCGCCTCGTCCGGCGCCTCGGCATGCGCCCGCTGTCCCATGCGGGTCTGAGCCTGTTCGTCGTCGTGGCGGTGGGGCAGGTGGTGGCGGGGCTCGCCTATCACGGTCACCCGCCCCTGGGGCTGTTTCTCGCGATCCTGGCCGCCAACCAGTTCCTGATCAGCTTCGCCATGCCGAACTTCAACGCCCTGGCGTTGCAGCCCCTGGGCGAGATCGCCGGTACGGCCTCGTCCTTCCTCGGCTTCTACACCACGATCCTGGGCGCCTTCTGCGGCTTCCTGATCGGGCACGCCTTCGACGGCTCGGTGCTGCCCATCGGCATCGGCTACGCCCTCCTCGGGGGCCTGGCCCTCGCGGTGGTGGCCTGGACGGAGCGGGGCCGCCTCTTCCGCGGCGGCGTCTCCGGTTGAGGACACCGCAGCCTTAACGCCGTCTTCAGGCGGTCGCGACAAAGCTCGGTCTCCCAGGATCCCTGACGGAGCCCCAGACGTGACCGGCCGTGCCCAAGACGGACTGCTCTTCCTCGCCCGGCTGCTGCTCGCCGCCGCGCTGCTGCCCACGGGGGTCGCCCGGGCCCTGAACGTCTCCGGCTTCGCCGTCACCCTCGCGGCCACAGGCCTGCCGTCCCCGAACGCCGTCGCCACCGCGGCCGTGATCCTCCAGGTGTTCGGCCCCGTCGCGCTGATCCTCGGCGTGCTGCCGCGCCTCAGCGGCCTGGCGCTCGCCGTCTTCGTCGGCGTGATGGCCGTGCTCCTGCACCCGTTCTGGCAGTTCTCCGGGCCGAGCGCGGTGGCCGAGCGCACCCTGATGCTGGCCGATTTCGGCCTCGCCGGCGGCTTCCTCATCTACGCGATGACCGGCCCCGGCCGTTGGAGCTGGCAGGGCTGGCGCCAGGGCGCACGCGCGTCGGCGGGCGCGGGCAAGGCATCGGCCAAGGCACCGGCCACTTCCTCGGCCGCCGCGCGGGGCGGATCGAAGCCGAAGCGCGCCCCCGGGCGGAATCCGGCCCGGGCCGCCGCCTGAGGTCCCGGACGCCCCCGCGTTCGACGGCATCGCGTCCTACGGCATCGCGTTGCGCGGGGCGGCGGCGGCGAGCCGGTGCCCCGAGACCTCGGCGCCGGCCTCCGGGTTGAGCCGCCGGAAGGAGAAGAAGGACATCACCGAGATCAGCGCCACCGCCAGGAAGGCCGGGGCGAAATCCTGCGCCACGATCTCGGTGCGGCCGTGGAACGCCGCGGCGCCCTCCAGGGCCAGCGCCCCGAAGGACACTCCGAGGCTGAGCGAGAGCTGCTGGGCCACGCTCGCGAGGCTCGTGGCCGCGCTCATCTCCCGGGTCTCCAACTCGGCATACGCGATGGCGTTGACGCAGGTGAATTGCAGGGAGCGCACGCAGCCGCCGATCAGCAGGACGCAGATGATGATCGCGTGCGGGGTCTCGGCGGTGAACAGGCCGTTCACCGCGAGGAAGGCCGAGGCGACCAGCGCGTTGACGAGCATCACCCGCCGGAAGCCGTAGGCGCGCAGGATGCGGGGGCCGACGAGCTTGATCAGGAGCGCGCCCGCCGCCGCCGCGAAGGTGATGAGGCCCGAGCGCAAGGGATCGAGGCCGAAGCCGATCTGGAGCATCAGCGGCAGCAGGAAGGGGATCGCCCCGGTGCCGATCCGGAACAGGCTGCCGCCAGTCACGGCCGCGCGGAAGGTCGGGTAGCGCAGCAGGTCGAGGCGGATCACCGGGTTGGCCAGGCCGCGCGAATGCCGGAAATACAGCCCCAGGAGGATCGCTCCGGCGGCGAGGCAGCCCCAGGAGACGCCCTCCGGGAGGAGGGGGCGGCCGGTGGAGGCGAGGCCGAGCATCAGCGTGGCGAGCCCCAGCCCGGAGAGCAGGAAGCCGAGGACGTCGAGGGGTGGGCGCTCGGATTCGCGGATGTTCTCGAAGTAGAGCGTCGACAGCACGATGCCGGCGATCCCGATCGGAATGTTGATGAAGAAGATCCAGCGCCAGTCGAAATAGGTCGTGATGAAGCCGCCCAGCGGCGGACCGAAGATCGGCCCGATCAGGGCGGGGATGGTCAGGTAGGCCAGCGCGCTGACGAGTTCGCTCTTGGGCACGCTGCGCAGGATCACGAGGCGCCCCACCGGCACCATCATGGCGCCGCCGAGCCCCTGGAAGAACCGTGCGGCGACGAAGCCTGCCAGGGAGTTCGAGGCCGCGCAGGCCAGCGAACCGGCCATGAACACCCCGAGGGCGACCCGGAACACCGTGCGGGCCCCGAACCGGTCCGCCATCCAGCCGCTGATCGGAATGAAGATCGCCAGGCTGACGAGGTAGGCGGTGAGGGCGAGCTTGAGGGCGATCGGGTCCTCGTTCAGGCTCTGGGCGATGGCCGGGAGCGCGGTGGCGATCACGGTGGAATCGGTGTTCTCCATGAACAGCGCGGTGGCGACGACGAGGGGGACGATCTGGGACGTGCGCATCGGCGAGACATAGGTCCGGTCGGGCGTTTCGGATGCCTCATACCGACAAAAAGCGATGCCGCGGCAAGCGCGTATGCAATGACGAATGTCTCCGGATGAAAGGGACATGCCGCACGTGCAGGGCCCGGGCCTTTCGACGGCGTGGCCCTGCGGCCACATCGGCCCAGCATCGAACCGGCGACGGCCTCGCTCACCTTTCCACAATGTTGCTGGAGCCGCTAAGCTCGACGGCATGATCGGGTGCCGCTCGACTCCGCTTCGGAGCCGTGCCGGGCGCTCCCCACCGTGTCCCCAAGAAAGTCACCGATGCTTCCGAGGTTCGAACATCGACGCAGGCTGGCGGGCTTCGTCTCCTGCCTCGCCCTGTCGGCTGCCGTCGCCGGCTGCGGGACCGTGGTGCTCACGGAATCCGGCGCCCTGACCCGGTACGACCGCCTCGCCGGCAGCGACGAGACGGCCAGCTCTTCGCGGATCTTCGTCGATCCGGCGGCCCTCGCGGCCACCCGGACCGTGCGGATCGTCCCCACCGCCTTCTCCGAGGTCGTGGCCCCGGGCCTGACGCCGGCCGAGCGCAAGCTCGTGGCCAACGCGGCCGACCGGGCGCTCTGCTACGAACTCTCCCTGCGCTACGACGTGGTCTCGGGCCGGAAGGCGGACCTCACGGTGCGCTCGGCCGTGACCCGGATCGATCTCACCAACGTGCCGGCGGCCGGCGCCACGGTGGCGACCTCGGCGGGCATCACCATCGCGTCCCAGCTCGGCGCCGGCTTCGCGACGGCCGTCGGCCGCGTCCCGATCCCCCGCATCCCGATCGGTCTCGGCAGCCTGACCGTCGAGGCCGAGGCTCTCGACAGCCGCAACGTGCAGCGGGCCGCCATGGTCTGGGGCGGGGCCAGCAACGCCTTCACCAACCAGGCCCGGTTCTCCCCGGCCAGCGACGCCTACGACCTCGCCGGCGAGTTCGGCCAGGATTTCGGCTTCTACCTCGCCACCGGCCAGGACCCGTTCAAGGCGCCGCTCACGCTGCCGACCTACGACCGCGTCCGCATCACGACCCTCGGCGAAGCGCCCCTCGACCCCGATTGCGAGGCGTTCGGCCGTGCCCCCGGCCTCGACGGCATCCTCGGCGATTACGTCGGCGCGCCGCCGGAATGGACCGACAGGGGGCCGGCCGAGGGCCTGCCGGGCGCGCCCCGAGGCGTGCGCTAGGCGCAACCCCCACCGGAGAACGGCGTCCCGGGCGCATTTTCCTGTCGGACGCGCGCACCGGCGGCTTTGCGCCGGTTCCCCGTGCATGATACTGGCCCGTGCCAACCCAGTGACGTCGGAACGCCCGCGAGCGCCCGACGCAGCACCCGTTCCGGAGTTGGTTCATGGCCCGCATCACCGCTGATTCCATCATCGAGGGCCTGACCTTCGACGACGTCCTGCTGCGCCCCGCGGCCTCCTCGGTGATGCCCAGCGACGTCAAGATCGCGAGCCGGCTCACCCGCTCGATCCACCTGAACCTGCCGATCCTGGCTTCGGCCATGGACACCGTCACCGAGGCCCCGATGGCCATCGCCATGGCGCAGAACGGCGGCATGGGCGTCATCCACCGCAACCTCGAGCCGGCCGAGCAGGCCGAGCAGGTCCGCCTCGTCAAGAAGTACGAGTCGGGCATGGTGCTAAACCCCATCACCATCCACCCGGACGAGACCCTGGCGGATGCGTTCTCGCTGATGAAGCAGAACCGCATCTCCGGCATCCCGGTGGTGGAGCGCGGCCCCAACGGCTCCCGCGGCAAGCTCGTCGGCATCCTCACCAACCGCGACGTCCGGTTCGCCACCAACTCGTCCGAGACCGTCGCCGACCTGATGACCCGCGATCGGCTCATCACCGTGCGCGAGGGCGTGAGCCAGGACGAGGCCAAGCGCCTGCTGCACCAGTTCCGCATCGAGAAGCTGCTCGTCGTCGACGACCACTATCGCTGCATCGGCCTCATCACGGTCAAGGACATCGAGAAGCAGGTCGCCTATCCGGGGGCGGTCAAGGACGAGCAGGGCCGCCTGCGGGTCGCGGCCGCCACCACCACGGGCGACAGCGGCTTCGAGCGGGCCGAGCGCCTCATCGATGCCGGCTGCGACGTCATCGTGGTCGACACGGCCCACGGCCACTCGATCAAGGTGCTCGACGCCGTGCGCCGCGTGAAGCAGCTCTCCAACACCGTGCAGATCGTCGCCGGCAACGTCGCGACCCGCGACGGCGCCCAGGCGCTGATCGATGCCGGCGCGGACGCGATCAAGGTCGGCATCGGCCCGGGCTCCATCTGTACCACCCGCATCGTCGCCGGCGTCGGCGTGCCGCAGCTCACCGCCCTGATGGAGGCCGTCGAGGCGGCGCAGAGCGCCGACGTGCCGGTCATCGCCGACGGCGGCATCAAGTACTCGGGCGACCTCGCCAAGGCGATCGCGGCCGGCGCCTCCGTGGCCATGCTCGGCTCGCTCCTCGCCGGCACCGACGAGGCCCCCGGAGAGGTGTTCCTGCACCAGGGCCGCTCCTACAAGAGCTACCGGGGCATGGGCTCGGTGGGCGCCATGGCCCGCGGCTCCGCCGACCGCTACTTCCAGGCCGAGGTCAGCGACACCCACAAGCTCGTGCCCGAGGGCATCGAGGGGCAGGTGCCCTACAAGGGCCCGGTGGCGGCGGTGCTCCACCAGCTCGCCGGCGGCCTGCGGGCCGCCATGGGCTATGTCGGCGCCCCGACGATCCCCGAGTTCCAGGAGAAGGCGCAGTTCATCCGCATCACCAATGCGGGCCTGCGCGAGAGCCACGTCCACGACGTGACCATCACCCGCGAGAGCCCGAACTACCCCGGCCGCGCCTGACCCGCGCCGCGCGCGCCCGTGCCGGACGTCCGGCACGGGTCGCCGCCCGATAGGAATCGCCGTGACCGTCCAAGCCATCCTGGCGCCCGTCTTCGCCCAGGTCCTCCTTACCTTCGCGCTGCTGTTCTGGACCGGGCGGATGCGCCTCTCGGCGGTGCGCGGCGGCGCCGTGAAGGACCGCGCGTTGACACTGGGCCAGCGCGACTGGCCGGCCCCGGCCCAGCAGGCCGCCAACACCTTCTCGAACCAGTTCGAGATCCCGGTGCTGTTCTACGTCCTCGTCGGGTTCGCCCTGGCCACCCGCAAGGCCGACCTCCTGTTCGTGATCCTGGCCTGGGTCTTCGTGGCCACGCGCGTTGTCCATGCCGGCGTCTATCTCACCACGAACCACATCCCGCACCGCTTCCGCGCCTATGCCGTCGGCACGCTGGTGCTGCTGGTGATGTGGATCCTCTTCGCGTTCCGGATCTTCCTGGCGCCGATCGGCGTCTGACCCGGGACGATGACGCGGCCTGACGGATGGGTGGCCGCATCGGGCCGCGATCCGCGAACGACGAAAGGGATCAGACCATGCGCGTGCTCGTTGTCGGCGCCGGGGCCACCGGCGGATACTTTGGCGCACGCCTCGCCGAGGCCGGCCGCGACGTCACCTTCCTGGTCCGTCCCGCCCGCGCGGCGAAGCTCGCCGCGGCCGGGCTGAGGGTCGAGAGTCCCGCCGGCAACCTGCATATTCCGGCGCCGCAGACCGTCACCGCCGCCGACCTCGCCGCCGGCAAGGGCGGCGCCTTCGACCTCGTGCTGTTCTCGTGCAAGGCCTACGATCTCGACAGCGCCATCGCCGACGTCGCGCCGGCCGTCGGACCCGACACCGCGATCCTGCCCCTGCTCAACGGGATGCGCCACCTCGACGCGTTCGACGTGGTATACGGTGCGGACCGCGTGCTCGGCGGCGCCTGCGCCATCGTGGCGACTCTCGGCCCCGCGGGCGAGATCCGCCAGATGAACCCGCTCCATACCTTGACCTACGGGGAGCGCGCCGGCGGCCGCTCCGCCCGCGTCGAGGCCATCGAGGCCCTGATGCAGGGCGTGAACTTCCAGCCCCGCCTCAGCGAGCATATGCTGCTGGAAATGTGGGAGAAATGGAGCTTCCTGGCGACCCTGGCCGGGGCCACCTGCCTGATGCGCGCCACCATCGGCGACATCATGGCCGCTCCGGGCGGGCTCGCCTTCATCACGGTGCTGATGGAGGAGTGCCGCGCCATCGCCGAAGCCGCCGGCTACGCACCGCGGTCGACCGTGATGGACAACACGCGCAGGACGCTCACCGCCGAGGGCTCGGCCTTCACCGCCTCGATGCTGCGCGACATCGAGGGCGGCGCCCGGATCGAGGCCGACCACATCATCGGCGACCTGATCGCGCGGGCCCCCGATGCGGCCGGGCATCCGGTGCTCGACCGCGTCTACACACACCTGAAGGCCTACGAGAACCGCCGCGCCCGCGAGTCGGCGGCCGCGAACCCTCAGTAGCGCGGGCCGGGCGGCGGGGGCGGAGGCGCGCCGTATTCGAGCTGGGTCTTGGCATCGAGCCGGCGCGGGGGCGGCGCCGACAGGTCGGGGGCGTCCGGCGTCGTGGAACAGGCGGCGACCGCCAGCATGACGAGGCCGGCGAGGCTGAGATGGATGACGGGAGACATGGGGTTCTCTAAAGCTCCAGGCGTCCGCTCTGCGCGGCACCGTGGCGCAAGCTGAGCCGTAAACGCGCCGGAAGCTCGACTGTATTGTGTCCGGCCGCCGCCCGAAGCGTGGCCGTATCGCGGCGCCCGCCGAAAGCGACTGCCCAGAACCCGAGGATCTTGCCCTGACGCCCCCCGCCCGCCTCTCCGCCGCCATCGAGGTCCTCGCCGATATCGCCGCGCGCCGCCGCCCCGCCGCCGATGCCCTGAAGGATTGGGGCCTCGCCCATCGCTTCGCCGGATCGGGCGACCGGGCCGCCATCGCCAGCCTCGTCTACGACACCCTGCGCCGGCGCGCCTCCGCCGCCTGGATCATGGCCGACGAGAGCCCGCGCAGCCTCGTCATCGGCATGCTGCGGCTCCAATACGGTCTCGCTGCCCCGACCATCGCGGAGATGTTCAGCGGCGAACGCTTCGCCCCGGAGCCGCTGACCGCAGACGAACGGACGCGCTTGACGGACGGCACCCTGGTCGACGCCCCGCTCCATGTCGCCGGCGATGTTCCCGAATGGGTGCTCCCCTCCCTCGAGGCGACCTTCGGATCCGCTATCCTCGACGAACTACGGGCCCTCGGCCGACGCGCGCCCCTCGACATCCGTGTCAACACCCTCAAGCGCAGCCGCTTGGAGGCCCAGGCGGGCCTCGCCCACCTCGCATCGGAACCGACCCCGCACGCGCCCAATGGCCTGCGCATCCCCATCGGCGACGACGGACGCGGCCCCGCCCTGCATGTCGAGCCGGAATTCATCGACGGCTGGTACGAGATTCAGGACGAGGGCTCGCAGCTCGCAAGCCTTCTCAGCGGCGCACGGCCCGGCGAAACCGTCATCGATCTCTGCGCCGGCGGCGGGGGAAAGACCCTGAGCCTCGCCGCGATGATGGAGAACTCCGGCCGTTTGATCGCCAGTGACGACGATCCGCGCCGGCTCGCCCCGATGCACGAGCGCCTACGGCGCGCCGGCGCCGTCGCGGAGATCCGCACGCCCCGTGCCGGCAAGGCCCGCACCGACGTCCTCGCAGACCTCGACGGCCGCGCGGACCGCGTCCTCGTCGATGCCCCCTGCACCGGCTCCGGCACGTGGCGGCGTAATCCCGATGCCAAGTGGCGGATGCGCCCGAATGCCCTGAGCACACGCGTCGCCGACCAGGCCACGGTACTCGACCGGGCCGCAAGGCTGGTGCGCCCCGGCGGTCGCATCACCTACATCACCTGCTCGCTGCTCCCCGAGGAGAACGACGCGGCCGTCGCTGGCCTCCTCGCGCGTCGGCCTGACGACTTCGCGGTGGTCTCAGCCTCCAAGATCCTTTCCGCGCACGCCCCCGAACTCGGCTCGGCCATCCGCCTGACCCGGTACGGCCTCCAGATGAGTCCCGCCCGGACCGGCACCGATGGCTTCTACGTCGCCACCCTGGAGCGGCTGGCCTGAAACGAGGAATGGCCCCACATGGGGGCCATTCCAGACATCTGCTCAGGAGGAGCGGCGCAGTTTTAGAAGCAGCGGCGCTTCCGCACCACGACCATCCGGCCCATCGGCCCACGGCGCTTGGTGACGACGGTCTTGCAACGGGGGCCGCGGATCACCGTGCGCTCGACGACGCGGACCTGCTGGATCCCGCTGGTGGGTGCGATGCCGGCCGGAACGGGCAAGGCGGAGGCCGAGGTGGCTCCGAAGCCGGCGAGGGCGAGGGTGGCGATCCCGAAGATGGTGGCTCTCATGGCTGAGGCTCCTGTTCGTTGCTGGGGGCGCACGGTGTCGACGCCCGGCGGTGAACACCGGGTTAACGGTCTTCAGCGCCGCATCCCCAGCCCGATGCCGGCCGCGGGGCGGCTCTGCGGGGTGATCCGTTGCACCGGACCGAGGCCTCGTCTAACTCCGGTTCCATGACTACAGAGCACGATAAGATCCTCATCGTCGATTTCGGCAGCCAGGTGACGCAGCTCATCGCGCGCCGCGTTCGCGAGGAGGGCGTCTACTGTGAGATCGTCCCCTTCACCAAGGCGGCCGAAGCCTTCGCCGAAACCAAGCCCAAGGGCGTGATCCTCTCGGGCGGTCCCGAATCGGTGACGACCGACGCCTCGCCCCGGACCCCGCAGATCGTGTTCGATTCCGGCGTGCCGGTCTTCGGCATCTGCTACGGTCAGCAGACCATGGCGGCCCAGCTCGGCGGCGAGGTCGAGGGCGGGCACCACGCGGAGTTCGGTCGGGCCGAGATCGAGATCCTGTCGGATTGCCCCCTGTTCAAGGGCGTCTGGCACGTGGGCGAGCACTACCCCGTCTGGATGAGCCACGGCGACCGCGTCACGAAGCTGCCGGACGGTTTCACGACCGTCGCCATGTCGAAGAACGCCCCCTTCGCGGCGGTCGCGGACGAAGCGCGCAAGTACTACGCGGTGCAGTTCCATCCGGAGGTGGCGCACACGCCGCATGGCGCCCTCCTGATCCGCAACTTCGTGCGCGACATCGCCGGCTGTTCCGGCGACTGGACCATGGGCGCCTACCGCGAGGAGGCGATCGAGAAGATCCGAGCGCAGGTCGGCAAGGAGCGGGTGATCTGCGGCCTGTCCGGCGGCGTCGACTCAGCGGTGGCGGCGGTGCTGATCCACGAGGCGATCGGCGAACAGCTCACCTGCGTCTTCGTCGACCACGGCCTCCTGCGCATGGGCGAGGCCGAGGAGGTCGTGCGCCTGTTCCGCGACCACTACAACATCCCCCTCGTCCATGTGGAGGCGCAGGACCTGTTCCTCGGCGAGCTGACCGGCGTCAGCGACCCGGAGCAGAAGCGCAAGACCATCGGGCGCCTGTTCATCGACGTGTTCGAGGCCGAGTCGAGGAAGATCGGCGGCGCCGCCTTCCTGGCCCAGGGCACCCTCTACCCGGACGTGATCGAGAGCGTCTCGTTCACCGGTGGTCCCTCGGTCACGATCAAGTCCCACCACAATGTCGGCGGCCTGCCCGAGCGCATGAACATGCAGCTCGTCGAGCCCCTGCGCGAGCTGTTCAAGGACGAGGTCCGTGTGCTCGGCAAGGAGCTCGGGCTGCCGGAGGCCTTCGTCGGACGCCACCCCTTCCCGGGTCCGGGCCTTGCCATCCGCTGCCCCGGCACGATCACCCCCGAGAAGCTCGAAGCTCTGCGCAAGGCCGATGCGATCTACCTGGAGGAGATCCGCAACGCGGGCCTCTACGACACGATCTGGCAGGCCTTCGCGGTGATCCTTCCCGTGAAAACTGTCGGGGTGATGGGCGATGGACGCACCTACGACCACGTCTGCGCCCTGCGCGCCGTGACCTCGGTCGACGGCATGACCGCCGATTTCTATCCGTTCGACATGACGTTCCTCGGTCGGGTGGCAACGCGGATCATCAACGAGGTCAAGGGGATCAACCGCGTGACCTACGATATCACCTCGAAGCCGCCCGGAACGATCGAGTGGGAATGAAGGGCAGGGGGGACCGATGAAAAAGATTTCTCTGCGCCCCGCAGTGTCGCTGGCAGGATAAATCGTCATGGCGCACGATACCCCTTGCTGCGCCCTAATTGGCATGTAGTATACCAAAGGTCCCTCCCAGGGATTCATGTGACGCAACTTTAACCCCGCAGGCCTTAGGGTCCGCGGGGTTTTCTCGTCCGAACTTTCAGCTCCCACACGGGCCGAACGACGGGCGCCAGCCCAATATTGGAAAGCCGCGCGATCTGTCGGAGCGACCCGTTTCTCTGGGTTGGGAAGTCACACCGATCACGCGATGGACGACGCGACCAAATCGTGAATGGGCCACGCTTGTATCTCAGGTGACGGCCTTCTACAGACCGACGCACCATCCGGCTGGACCGGATGAGTGCACAAATGCGAAGACATGCGAGATTGATTCGATGATTGAGCCTCAGGGTTCGTTCGCTCCACTCGTCGGGTTGAAGCATCGCACTCAGGTTTCCATTCTCTTAGTCGCCTCAAGTCTTTGCGTTGCTGGCTTCTTGTGGCTGCCCAGTACGCTCGCGGGTGCTGCAACGACGCCGACGCCGGCAGCCGTCACGGTCACACCACCGAGCAACGGCGATTTCGTCCTCAGCCCGGACCAGCTGGCCGCCATCGACACTGAGACGGTGGAGCAGCGCCTCTTCTACGAGGAGATCACCACCGAGGGTAAGATCGGCGTCGACGAGTATCAGGCCACCCCGGTGTTCTCCCCCTATCCGGGTCGGGTCATCGCCATCTTCGCGCGCACCGGCGAGCAGGTGCAGAAGGGTGAGCGCCTCTTCTCGATCCAGGCCAACGAGATGGTCCAGGCCCAGAACGATTATCTTGCGGCCTTGAACGTCCTGGCCAAGGCACGGTCGCAACTCGGCTACGCCCAGGCCGCCGAGAAGCGCCTGCACGATCTCTATGATTCACGGGTCACCACGCTGCGCGAGCTCCAATCCGCGCAGAACGATCTGAACACGGCCACCAACGATGCCCGGACGGCCGAGGTCGGTCTGGAGGCCGTGCGCAACCGGCTGCGCATCCTGGGCCTGCGCGACGACGAGGTCGCCAATCTACAGAAGGGCTCGATCAACCCCGAAACGGCGATCAACGCGCCCCTCAAGGGAACGATCATCCAGCGCAAGATCGGACCGGGTCAGTATGTCGGCACCGGGGGCAGCGACCCCTCGTACATCATCGGCGACCTGTCCAAGGTCTGGCTCATCGCGCAGCTGCGTGAGCCGGACGCGGCGAAGGTCGATCTCGGCGATCGGCTCAAGTTCCGCGTACTCGCCTATCCCGACAAGGTCTTCGAGGGGCGGATCAACTTCATCGGATCGTCCGTCGACCCGACGACCCGTCGCATCACGGTTCGGGCCGATATCGACAACACACAGAATCTGCTGAAGCCCGAGATGTACGCCACCGTGCGCATCATCAACGAGCGCGAAACCCTGTCGCAATCGGTCCCCCGTGCAGCGGTCGTGCTGGAGGGCAGCAAGGCGAGCGTCTGGGTGTTGAAGGCCGACAACACGGTCGAGAGCCGCCGGGTCAAACCCGGCATCATCGACGGAAGCAAGATCGAGATCCTCGAAGGTCTGGCGACCGGCGAGCGCGTGATCTCGCGCGGCTCCCTCTTCATCGACCGGATGGTGACCCGGGGCTGATCCGTCGGCTCCCGTCAGCAGGAACCCAACGCATGACCGGCCTCGTCCATCTCGCGCTGCGCCAGCGTGCCCTGGTGGTTCTCGCGTTCGTTCTGCTGCTGGCCTGCGGGCTGGTCGCCTTCCGAACCCTGAACATCGAGGCCTATCCGGACCCGACCCCGCCGATGATCGACGTGATCACGCAAGCGAACGGTCTGTCGGGCGAGGAGATCGAGCGCTACGTCACCGTGCCGATCGAGGTGATCACCTCCGGCTTGCCGAACCTGAAGCAGGTCCGCTCGGTCTCCCTCTACGGGCTGTCGGACGTGAAGCTGCAGTTCGGCTTCGAGTTCAGCTACCGCGAGGCCGAGCAGCAGGTGCTGAACCGGCTGGCCCAGCTCGACGCCCTTCCCAACGGCGCCAAGCCGACCATCTCGCCGGTGAGCCCCATCGGTGAGATCTTTCGCTACAAACTGACGGCGCCGGCCGGCTACAGCGTCCTCGACCTGAAATCCCTGCAGGACTGGGTGCTGCGTCGGCGCTTCCGCGCCGTGCCGGGCGTCATCGACGTCATCGGCTGGGGCGGCAAGACCAAGACCTTCGACATCGCCGTCGACCTCGACCGGCTCACCGCCTACGGGTTGACCCTGTCGGGCGTCGTAAAGACCCTTAACGACAGCAACCTGAACGTCGGCGGCAACCGGATCAATCTCGGCACCCAGTCGGCGGTGGTGCGCGGCGTCGGCCTGATTCGCTCCACCGACGACATCGGCGAGACAGTCCTGACGCAGTCGGGCGGCGCACCGGTGCTGGTCAACGACGTCGCCACCGTCACGATCGGGCACCAGCCACGCCTCGGCATTGCCGGCATGAACGACGACGATGACATCGTCCAGGGCATCGTGCTGATGCGGCGGGGCGAGGAGAGCACGCCGACCATCGCTGCCGTGCAGGCGGAGGTGGGGCGCATTGAGGCCATGGGCCTGCTGCCGCCGGGCGTCCGGATCGAGCGGATCTACGACCGGGCCGACCTCATCGCGGTCACCACGCACACCGTGCTGCACAACATGCTGGTCGGCATCGTGCTGATCCTCATCGTGCAGTGGCTCTTTCTCGGCAATCTGCGCAGCGCCCTCATCGTGGTGGCGACCATCCCCTTCGCGCTGTTCTTCGCCGTCATCATTCTGGTGATGCGCGGCGAGTCGGCGAACCTGCTCTCCGTCGGCGCCCTGGATTTCGGACTGATCGTCGATGGCACGGTGATCATGGTGGAGGCGATCTTCCGGCGGCTCTCCGGTCACGGGACACCGACAGGGGAGGTGGTCCGGCCGGGCCTCGCAGGCAAGCTCCTGCGGATCCGACAAGCCTCCGGGGACGTCAGTCGCTCGATCGTCTTCGCGGCAATCATCATCGTCACGGGCTTCCTGCCGCTCTTCACCCTGACGGGGGTGGAAGGCCACATCTTCGGGCCGATGGCGCAGACCTACGCCTACGCGCTGCTCGGCGGGCTCATCGCCACCTTCACGGTGACGCCAGTCCTCTCCGCCTACCTCCTTCCAGCCCATGTCGAAGAGGTCGAGACGATCCTCGTGCGGACCCTGGACCGGCTCTACCGGCCCGCCATCCGCGCCGCCCTGGGCAATCGCATCCTAACCCTCGGCCTCGCGCTGCTGCTCACCGCCGGAGTCGGCGTGGCGGGGCGCCAGCTCGGCCTGGAATTCCTGCCCAAGCTCGAGGAGGGCAATCTCTGGCTGCGTGCCACCATGCCGGCGACGATCTCGCTGGAGGAGGGAAACCTCTACGTCAACCGGATCCGCCGCATCATCGCAGCGGTGCCGGAGGTCGAGAGCGTCGTCTCGCAGCACGGCCGCCCGGATGACGGCACCGATGCCGCCGGCTTCTTCAACGGCGAGTTCTTCGCGCCGCTCAAGCCGGCCGAGAAGTGGCGGCCGGGCATGACCAAGGACCGGATGGTCGGCGATCTCCTAGACCGGCTGCGCACCGATTTCCCCGGCGTGGAGTTCAACGTCTCGCAGTACCTGCAGGACAACGTCGCCGAGGCGGTTTCCGGCATCAAGGGCGAGAACTCGTTCAAGGTGTTCGGATCCGACCTTGAAACCTTGACGGCGGTTGCCAACCGCGTCGAGGCCGTGCTCCGCAAGGTGCCCGGCGTCACCGATCTCGGCGTGTTCACGTCGCTCGGTCAGCCCACGGTGCAGATCGACGTCGACCGGGTCCGTGCCGCACGCTACGGCCTCACCCCCGGCGACATCAATGCCACGGTCCGCACCGCCATCGGCGGCGACAGCGCCGGCGACCTCTACGACAGCGGCTCGGATCGTCACTATCCGATCGTCATCCGCCTCGCCGAGCAGTTCCGCCAGAGCGTGGCCTCCATCCGCAACCTGCGCATCTCCGGGCAGGGGCCGAACGGCACGCTGATGCAGGTGCCCCTGAGCGAGGTCGCCCAGGTCGCCCTCGTCTCAGGGCCGGCCTACATCTACCGGGAGGGCCAGGAGCGCTACCTTCCGGTGAAGTTCAGCGTCCGCGACCGCGACCTCGGCAGCGCGATCCTGGAGGCACGTGAGCGCGTGAACGCCGAGGTGGCCCTGCCGCGGGGCTACCGCCTCGAACTCGTGGGCGAATTCAACAACATGCAGGGTGCCCTGGCGCGCCTGTCGGTGACGGTCCCGATCGCCATCGGCCTCATCGCGATCCTGCTGTTCATGAACTTCGGCTCCGCGATCGACATGCTGCTGGCGCTCAGCGTCATCCCGATGGCAGCGGCCGGCGGCGTGCTCGCCCTGGTGATCACCGACACACCGTTCAGCGTCTCGGCGGCGATCGGATTCATCGCGCTTCTCGGCATCGCCGTGATGGACGGCATCATCGTGCTGTCGCACTTCAACGGTCTGATCATCGAGGGAGAGGAGCGGGTGCGGGCGATGCTGCGGACCTGTCACACGCAGCTCCGGCCGGTGGTGATGACCTGCGTGGTCGCCGGCGTCGGCCTCCTGCCGGCCGCCTTCTCGAATGGTGTCGGATCGCAGGTTCAGAAGCCCCTGGCGCTGGTCGTCGTCGGCGGCATGAGCCTGGCGCCGCTCCTCATCCTGCTGATCCTGCCGGTGCTCATCCTCACGCTTTCGCGGCGAAAGCCCGGACTGGCCGAGGAGGAGGATGGTGACCCGCGATCGACCGCGGCTTTGCAGTCGGCTTCGGTCACCGCTTGACCCGGCCTAACCGCGCGTCGACACCCAGCCGTTGACTGGGCTCAGAACGCGATCAGGGAACCTTAGAGGGGGCAGTTGAAAGGTGCCGATCGTCTCGCACATCAAGGGATGACGCGACCGGCGAACAACGATCTCACGATGTTGAGGTCGTTCCGAAGGAGGGGTCGATCCCGCCGCCGCGACGAATAAGCGGGCGGCCTCACGACCCGCTCGGGAGCGGGTCGGTCATGCGACTGGCACGAAAAGCGCTCAGTTGTTGATGGTCAGCGTGGCCTTCGTCACCGGCATGTCCGGCGGCGTCGCGTCCGCGATCTGGTTTGTGGTCGGATGCGGGGTTCGAGCGTTCATCCAATCCGCACAGATCTGCACCGACAGGAGAAGCAGGAGCGCCGCCATAAGGGCGTTCGCAGCCCGCTGGAAGGGACGAACGGACAGCCGCACAGTCGCTTCCAGTCGATCGGCATCCGTCGTCGCGGCGTCCATTCGGTCCGAGATCGGGAGAAGCCACGGCTCACTCGGTAGGGCCTGAAGCCCTCCCATTTCATGAGCGCCCGGCAGGTTCTGGAACAGTCCGCTGGACATATCCGTACTCCTGGTTGGTGAATGGCAGCCGAGTGTGGAAGGCTGTTCGTTCATATTCAGTTAATCTGACTTTTTGTTCATTTCAAGTTCAGGGATGGCGAGCGCTTAGCTTCCAACGGTCGCCCAGGGTCCGATCGCAGCCTCAAGGGGCTGTCCGTACGACAATTCCTCCTCCACGCGCTGCCTGCAGGCTCGTGATGAGAGCGAGGTCGACCTGTCCGCTGCGAGCCAGCATCGGATCAGCCAGAACGCCGGCCGCCCCATCGCGTCGACCATCAGCTCCGCAGTCCCGGCGCCTCCTGACCCGTGCGTGCGACGTACTCGGTGTAGCCGCCGCCATACTGATGGATTCCGTCCGGCGTGAGTTCGAGGACGCGGTTCGACAGGGCGGCGAGGAAGTGGCGGTCGTGGCTCACGAACAGCATCGTCCCCTCGTAGTTCGCAAGGGCGGCGATCAGCATCTCCTTGGTGCCCATGTCGAGGTGGTTGGTAGGCTCGTCGAGGACGAGGAAGTTCGGCGGGTCGTAGAGCATTCGCGCCATCACGAGGCGGGCCTTCTCGCCACCTGAGAGCACGCGGCAGCGCTTCTCCACGTCGTCTCCCGAGAAGCCGAAGCAGCCGGCCAGCGCCCGGAGAGAGCCCTGGCCCGCTTGCGGGAAGGAATCCTCCAGGAACCCGAACACCGTGCGGTCGCCGTCCAGCACGTCCATGGCGTGTTGCGCGAAGTAGCCGAGCTTGACGCTGCCACCAACCGCGACGTTGCCGTCGTCGGGCTTGGCGGATCCGGTCACGAGCTTGAGGAGCGTCGACTTGCCGGCCCCGTTGATGCCCATCACGCACCAGCGCTCGCGCCGCCGGATCGAGAAGTCGAGGCCCTCGTAGATGGTGCGGCTGCCGTAGCGCTTGTGCACGTTCTTGAGCATCACGACGTCGTCGCCGGAGCGGGGGGCGGGCAGAAATTCGAAGGCGACGCTCTGGCGGCGCTTGGGCGGCTCCACCCGCTCGATCTTGTCGAGTTTCTTCACCCGGCTCTGCACCTGGGCAGCGTGGGAGGCCCGCGCCTTGAAACGCTCGATGAACTTGATCTCCTTGGCGAGCATCGCCTGCTGGCGCTCGAATTGGGCCTGTTGCTGCGTCTCGTTGAGCGCCCGCTGCTGCTCGTAGAACGCGTAGTCGCCCGAGTAGGTGGTGAGCTGTCCGCCGTCGATCTCGACGATCTTCGTGACGATGCGATTCATGAACTCGCGGTCGTGCGAAGTCATCAACAGGGCGCCCTCATAGCCCTTGAGAAAGGCTTCGAGCCAGATCAGGCTCTCCAGATCCAGATGGTTGCTCGGCTCGTCGAGGAGCATGACGTCGGGGTTCATCAGGAGAATGCGGGCGAGCGCCACGCGCATCTTCCAGCCGCCCGAGAGCTTGCCGACGTCGCCGTCCATCATCTCCTGAGAGAAGCTCAAGCCCGCCAGCACCTCGTAGGCACGCCCCTCCAGGGCATAGCCGTCGAGCTCCTCGAAGCGGGCCTGGACCTCGCCGTAGCGCTCGATCAGCGCCTCCATCTCGTCGGCCCGGTCGGGGTCGGCCAGGGCCTGCTCGACCTCCTTCAGCTCGGCGCCGATCTCGCTGACAGGGCCGGCGCCGTTCATCACCTCGGAGACGACGGTACGGCCGGACATCTCGCCGACGTCCTGGCTGAAATACCCGATAGTGATGCCGCGATCCGCGGCGACCTGGCCCTCGTCGGGCTGCTCCTCGCCGGTAATCATCCGGAACAGAGTGGTCTTGCCGGCACCGTTGGGGCCGACCAGACCGACCTTCTCGCCCCGCTGGAGGGCGGCGGAGGCCTCGATGAAGACGATCTGGCGACCGTTCTGCTTGCCGATTTTTTCGAGGCGGATCATGGGATGCGGATCACGGGCTCACGGAGGTTCGGGCGGGTGCTGCGGCCTTACGGCATGTGCGCCCCGAGGGGTAGTGCAGCCCGGCACCGGGCCGGCGCGTCCTCCGCGTTCGGCGCCGATGGTCCTCGAGGCGAAGACCCGCTAGGCTGGCGCTTTCACGGTCAGAACGGTCTCTCCGCGCCCCCGATGGTCCACACCGGCTACAATCCGGCGCTCGTCGCCCTGTCCGTCACGATCGCGATCTTCGCCTCCTACACCGCGCTGGATCTCGGTGGCCGCGGCCGGGGCTCGGCGGGCAGGCGCCGCTGGGCCTGGATCGCTGCCGCCGCCTGCGCGATGGGCGGCGGGATCTGGTCGATGCACTTCGTCGGCATGCTGGCCTTCGAGATGGGAATGCCGGTCGCCTACGACCTCGGCACCACGGCCCTGTCCCTCGCGCTGGCCATCGCCTGCACCGGTGCCGCCTTCGCGTGGATCAGCCGGCCGGGCGCGACGCGACGCGACCTGTTCGTCGCCGGCCCTGTCATGGGCCTGGGGGTGGCCGCGATGCACTACTCCGGCATGGCAGCGATGCAGATGCCGGGCCATCTCACCTATGCCTGGCAGCTGGTGGCGCTGTCGGTCGTCATCGCGGTCACGGCAGCGACGGCGGCCCTCTGGCTCACCCTGCGCCAGAATAGCGTATGGCAGACGCTCATCGCCGCCACCGTGATGGGCCTCGCGGTGGCGGGCATGCACTACACCGGCATGGCCGCGGCGACCTTCTCGCCCGAAGGCGCCGGTGCGCATCCGACCGGTCTCGGCGCCGTACAGCAGAACCTGGCGCTGGCGGTGGCCGGTGCGACCTTCCTGATCCTATTCCTGGCGATGCTCGCCTCCTCCTTCGACCAGCAGCGGGTCCAGGGCGACCTCCAGGCCAGCGAGGGGCGCTTCCGCGCCGCGGTACAGGCCGTGCGTGGCGTGCTCTGGACCAACGATGCGGAGGGCCGGATGCTCGGCGAGCAGCCGGGCTGGAGCGCCATCACGGGGCAGAGCCGGGCCGAGTACGAAGGCTACGGCTGGGCCAAGGCCGTCCACCCCGACGATCAGCAGACCAGCATCGAGGCGTGGAACGAGACCGTGCGGGCGCGGCGGACCTTCGTTCACGAGCACCGGGTGCGCTCCGCCGATGGCGCCTGGCGCCACTACGCCATCCGCGCCGTGCCGGTCTTTCACGATGACGGGTCGATCCGGGAATGGGTGGGCGTCCACACCGACATCACCGAGCAGCGCCAAGCCGAAGCCGAACTGCGCGAGTCCAACGAGGAGATCCAGCGCTACGCCTACATCGTGAGCCACGACCTGCGCGCGCCCCTCGTGAATGTCATGGGGTTCACGAGCGAGCTGGAAACGACCCGCGAGGACGTGCGCGCCGCCCTGCAGGGGCATCCGCAGGCAGAGCGGATCGACGCGGATCTCGGCGAGGCTCTCGGCTTCATCAAGGCCGCGGTGACGCGCATGGAGCGCCTGATCGCCGCCATCCTGAAGCTGTCGCGGGAAGGGCGGCGCAGCTTCACGCCGGAACGCCTCGACATGACGAGCCTGCTGCGCCGCCTCGCCGACGCACAGCACCACCAGACCGAGCAGGTGGGCGCCCGCGTCGTCATCGCGCCGGACCTACCGCGTCTCGTCGCCGACCGGCTGGCGATCGAGCAGATCTTCGGCAATCTCATCGACAACGCGGTCAAGTATCTCGATCCGGCACGGCCGGGGCGGATTGAGATCAAGGCACAAGTGCTGGGGGGCGGCCGCGTCCGCTACAGCGTCGCAGACAATGGCCGGGGCATCGCCGAGCGGGACCATGCACGGGTGTTCGAACTGTTCCGACGCTCCGGAGCGCAGGATCGGCCGGGGGAGGGCATCGGGCTCGCCCACGTCAAGGCGTTGGTCCGGTCCCTCGGCGGCCGGATCGAGGTCGCGTCGGAACTGGGGGTGGGCACAACCTTCAGCGTGACGCTGCCGCGCGAGACCGCTACAGGTCAGGGACAGGACGGGCCGCCCATGCGGCTCGCCGCCGAATAGGTGCGGAGCGAAGCGTGAACGCCGTCGAAATCGTCATGATCGAGGACGATGAGGGCCATGCGCGCCTGATCGAGCGCAACATCCGCCGCGCCGGTGTGAACAACACCATCCTGCCCTTCCGGGACGGGACGTCGGCGCTCGAATATCTCCTCGGCGCCGACGGCACCGGCGAGGCGAGCGCCAAGCGCCACCTGCTGATCCTTCTCGACCTCAACCTGCCGGACATGACCGGCATCGACATCCTCGAGAAGGTGAAGGCGAACACCCACACTAAGCGCTCGCCCGTCGTCGTCCTCACCACGACGGACGACCAGCGCGAGATCCAGCGCTGCTACGACCTCGGCGCGAACGTCTACATCACCAAGCCCGTCAACTACGAGGGCTTCGCCAACGCCATCCGGCAGCTCGGGCTGTTCTTCTCCGTGATGCAGGTGCCGGAAAACCCATGACATCGGACCGCACATGACCGAGCCCGCGCCTCCAGGCCGCGGTCGCGTCCTCTACATCGACGACGACCCCGGCCTGGGGCGGCTCGTGCAGCGCGCCCTCGCGGCGCGGGGCTACGCCGTGGAGCTCGCCCTCGACGGCGATGCCGGACTGGCGCGTCTCGGACAGGGCGACATCGACGTCGTCGCCCTCGATCATCACATGCCCGGCCAGACCGGCCTCGACATCCTGCCGGCCATCCGCGCCCTGCCGGAGGCGCCGCCGGTGGTCTACGTCACCGGCTCGGAGGACAGCCGCGTCGCGGTGGCGGCCCTGAAGGCGGGGGCCGTCGACTACGTCTGGAAGGACCTGCAGGGCCAGTTCCGCGAGCTCCTCGGCGAGGCCATCGATACCGCTCTGCGGCAGGAGGCTCTGCGGCGGGACAAGGAGCGGGCCGAGCAGGCGGTGCGGGAGGCGCGCGACCGGGCCGAGATCATGCTGCGGGAGGTGAACCACCGCGTCGCCAACTCGCTGGCGCTGGTGGCGGCCCTGACCCACATGCAGACCAACGCGGTGACGGACCCGGCGGCGAAGGCCGCGCTCCAGGAGATGCAGGCCCGGATCTCGGCGATCGCGGGCATCCACCGCCGGCTCTACACCTCCGACGACGTGGAGGCGGTGGACCTCGACGCCTACCTGGCGAGCCTCGTGGAGGAGCTCCAGGCAGCCATGAAGGCGGCTGGGCGCGACCACGCCATCCGCCTCGACGCGGCGCCGGTGCGGCTCGCCACCGACAAGGCCGTCTCGGTCGGCGTCGTGGTCACCGAGCTCGTGACCAACGCCTACAAATACGCCTATCCTCCTGAGGCGTCAGGGGAAATTCGGGTCTCCATCGCTCGGCAGGGCAGCGATGGCCTGACCCTGACCGTGGAGGATGACGGCATCGGCTGGACCGGCGAGGGCCAGCCGCGGGGCACCGGCCTCGGCTCCCGGATCATCCGGGCGATGGCGACGAACCTGCGCTCGGCCCTGGTCTATGGCGGCGGTCCGATCGGCACCCGGGCGACGCTCTCCTTCCAGCACTGAGGCGTCCCTAGACCAGCGCGCCCGCGTTCATGATTCCGTCCGGGTCGAGGCCGTGCTTGACCGCTGCGATCAGGCGCAGGCGGGCGGGATCCGAGTAGCGTTCCAGCAGGTCGCGCTTGAAGCGACCGATGCCATATTCCGCGCTGTATCCGCCGCCGTATTCCAGCGCGATCGTGTAGAGGTCGTGGGCAAAACCCGCCTCGATCTCGCGCGTGAACGCGACCCGGTCGCGGCCCGCCGGCACGACGAGGTTGTAGTGCAGGTTGCCGTCGCCGACATGGCCGTAGACCGAGAGCCGGACGTCCGGCAGGCGCTCGGCGAGCAGGGCGGCCCCGCGGGCGAGAAAATCGGTCAGGCGGGAGATCGGCACGGCGATATCGTGCTTGACCGATCCGCCGGCATGCTTCTCCCCCTCGGGAATCGTCTCGCGCACCGCCCAGAAGGCCCGGCGCTGGGTCTCGGACTGGGCCAGCACCGCGTCGACCACCCAGCCCCGTTCCATCAGGGCCTCCAGGCATCCCATCAGCACGTCGTCGAGGGGGATGCGCTCCGAGGAGGCGGTGAGCTCGAGGAGCACCGCCCCGCCGGGGCCGGCCTTCAGGCCGGTCTCGGCACCGCGCATCTCCGTGACGAGGCCGAGGGAGGAGGCGGAGATCAGCTCGAAGGTCGAGGCGAGGTCGGAGGTTTCCCGGCGCACTAGGGCGGCCATCTCGGGGATCGGCGCCCCTGCGGCGAGTTCGAGCCAGGCGGTCGCCCGCTGGCCCTGGGCCGGCCAGAGCTTGAGGACGACCCCGGTGATGATGCCCAGCGTCCCCTCGGCACCGATGAAGAGCTGCTTCAGGTCGTAGCCGATGTTGTTCTTGCGCAGGGTTCGCATGTCGGAGAACAGCGTCCCGTCCGGCAGCACCACCTCCAGGCCGAGGACGAGGTCGCGGGCCATGCCGTAGCGCAGGACCTGGAGCCCCCCCGCATTGGTGCCGAGGTTGCCGCCGAGGCGGCAGCTGCCTTCGGAGCCGAGGCTCAGCGGCAGGAACAGCCCGTCGGCCTCGGCGGCTTTCTGGGCGTCCGCCAGGATGGTGCCGGCGTCGCACGAAAGGGTGAAGTTCAGGGGGTCGACGGCGCGGATGCGGGTCATCCGCTCCAGGCTGACCACGAGCTGGCGCCGGCCGGGCTCCGGCGTCGCCCCGCCGACATAGCCGGTGTTGCCGCCCTGGGGCACGAGGCCGAAGCCCTGGGCCCGGGCGAGCCCGACGAGCGCCTGGACCTCCTCCACGCTGCGCGGGCGCAGCACGGCGGGGGTCTCGCCCTGCATCAGGTCGCGCTGGTCGCGGGTGTAGCGCCCGGTCAGGACGGGGTCGGTGAGGACCCCGCCGGAGCCCAGCAGGGACTCGAAGGGGGCGAGGGCGTCGCGGTCCGGCAGGGATTCCGGCATGGGGCGGGGCTCTTCGTGGCTGGGTTCGGCCTTCGGGAACGGACCATGTCGCGCGGCCGCCCCGAAAGGAAGCGCTTGGCTTTCAACGGGTCTGAAGTGTCAGCCCCGTGACCAACCCGGCAACTCAGCCGTTGCGGAAGGTATAGCTGTAGCCGTTGAGCGCCGGGGCGCCGCCCAGATGGGCGTAGAGCACCTTCGACCCCTTGGGGAAGAAGCCTTTCTGCACGAGGTCGATCATGCCCTGCATCGACTTCCCCTCGTAGACGGGGTCGGTGATCATGCCTTCCAGGCGCGCCGAGAGGCGGATGGCCGCGACCGTCTCCTTCGATGGCACGCCGTAGACCGGATAGGCGTAGTCCGCGTTGAGCACGATGTCGTCGGCCGTGATCGCCGGGGCGCCGATGAGTTCGGCGGTGTTGCGGGCGATCTCCAGCACCTGCGCCTTGGTCTGGGCCGGGGTGCAGGAGGCGTCGATTCCGATGACGTTGCGGGCGCGCCCGTCGGCGGCGAAGCCCACCACCATGCCGGCATGGGTTGAGCCGGTCACGGTGCAAACCACGACGTAGTCGAAGCGGAGACCCATCGCGGCCTCCTGGGCCCGGACCTCCTCGGCGAAGCTGACGAAGCCGAGGCCGCCGAACTTGTGCACCGAGGCGCCGGCCGGGATCGCGTAGGGCTTGCCGCCCTTGGCCTTCACGTCTTCGATGGCCTTCGTCCAGCTCTCGCGGATGCCGATGTCGAAGCCGTCCTCCACGAGCTGGGTCTCCGCGCCCATGATGCGCGACAGCATGATGTTGCCCACCCGGTCGTAGACGGCGTCCTCGTGCGGCACCCAGGCCTCCTGGATCAGCCGGCACTTCATGCCGATCTTGGCCGCCACCGCCGCCACCATGCGGGTGTGGTTGGACTGGACGCCGCCGATGGTCACCAGGGTGTCGGCCCCGCTCGCGATGGCGTCGGGCACGATGTATTCGAGCTTGCGCAGCTTGTTGCCGCCAAAGGCCAGGCCGGAATTGCAGTCCTCGCGCTTGGCGTAGATCAGCACGTCGCCGCCGAGATGGGCGGTCAGGCGGGGCAGGTGCTCGATCGGGGTCGGGCCGAAGGTGAGGGGATAGCGCTCGAATTGCGACAGCATGGGCGGGGTCCTTCGTGGTCAGCCCGGAAACGCTAGCAAAGAGGCTGCGAAAGGTGCTCTCGAAATCGGGGTTCGGATTTTGCAATGTTCGGCTTGCAGCCCGTCGTGACGGACATCGCTTTCGTCGATAGTGCCCCTGGCGAAAGGATCTTCCATGGACGCAGGGCTGGACCGCATGGACCTGAAGATCCTGCGCCTGCTCCAGGCGGACGGGCGCATGGGCAATGCCGAGATCGCCAAGCGGGTGAACACCAGCGCGGCCACCTGCCACCGGCGCATCCAGCGCCTGTTCGACGAGGGCTACGTCCGGGGTGTGCGGGCGCAGATCGCGCCGGAGAAGGTCGGGCGCGGCTCCCTGGTGATGGTGGGCGTGGTGCTGGACCGCTCGACACCGGAGAGCTTCGCCGCCTTCGAGGCCGCGGCCCGGGCCATGCCGATGGTGCTCGACTGCCACCTCGTGGCCGGCGATTTCGACTACTTCCTGAAGATCCGCGTCTCCGACATGGCGGATTTCAACCGCCTCCACAGCGCGACCCTGATCGCCCTGCCGGGAGTCCGCCAGACCCGGACCTTCTTCGTCATGAAGGAGGTGGTCGACAATGCGCCGCTGGACATCTGAGACGCGTGGCGACGGGGTGGTGCGGCTTGTCGGGAAGGCTGCCGCTCCAACAGAGCGGTCCTGTCAGAACCCCGACGGGTTACCCTCCCCCTTGTGGGGAGGGGTCAGGGGTGGGGGTGGCTCCGCTGGCCTCCGCCGGTCGCGGGTCGCCCAACCACCCCCACCTCCAACTCCGCCCCACAAGGGGGAGGAGGGCTGCGTCGCGCTCACGCTTCCAACCACCGATAAAGGTCCACCCCCATGTCCGACCAACCGCAGGGAATTCCGGAGGCCGTGCGCGCGGGGCGTCCGACGGTCTGGTGCAACCCGCATGTCCAGCCGGCCGGCGAGATCCTGCCCGGACTCGCCTTCGGCCTCGCCGAGGTGCGCGACGCGGAGGCGCGCTGGCGCCGGTGCGACCCGCTGCTGAAGGCGCTGTTCCCCGAGCTGGAGACCGGGCGGATCGATTCGCCCCTGCTGCCGCTGGCCCCGGAGGTCGCCGCCCATCTCTGCGGCGGCGAGGCACCGGCCGTCTGGGTGAAGGCCGACCACGACCTGCCGGTGACCGGCTGCATCAAGGCGCGCGGGGGCGTCTACGAGGTGCTGGTCAGCGCCGAGCGGCTGGCCCTGGCGCGGGGCTGGCTGCGCGCGGGCGAGTCCTACGCGCGCCTGGCCGAGCCCGAGATCCGGGCCGCTTTCGGAGCCTTCACCGTGGCGGTGGGCAGCACCGGCAATCTCGGCTTCAGCGTCGGGGTGATGGCCCGCGCGCTCGGCTTTCAGGTCGAGGTCCACATGTCCCACGACGCCAAGGCCTGGAAGAAGCAGCGCCTGCGCGACATCGGGGCCCGGGTGGTGGAGCATGCGGGCGATTACGGCAGCGCGGTCGCGGCGGCGCGGGACGCCTTCGGGGACCGGGCGGACGCGCATTTCGTCGACGACGAGAGCTCGGTCGACCTGTTCCTCGGCTACGCCGCGGCAGCCTTCGACCTGGAGCGCCAGCTGGCGGCGGCCGGCATCCCGGTCGATGCCGCGCATCCCCTGGTGGTCTACCTGCCCTGCGGGGTCGGGGGGGCGCCGGGGGGCGTCACCCTCGGGCTGAAGCTCCTGTTCGGCGACGCGGTGCACTGCGTCTTCGTCGAGCCCGTCGCCGCCCCCTGCATGCTGGTGCAGCTCGCCGCCGGGCTCGACCGGCCGGTCAGCGTCTACGACATCGGCCTCGACAACCGCACCGCCGCCGACGGCCTCGCGGTGTCGAGCGCCTCGCTCCTCGTCGCCGGCACCGTCGGCCCGCTCGTCGCGGGAATCGTCACGGTGACGGATTCCGCGCTCTTCGGCGGGGTCCGCGACCTCTGGCAGCGGGCGGCCCTGCGCCTCGAACCCTCCGCCGCCGCCGCCTTCGCGGCGGTCCGCCCGACGCTCGCGACCCGGCCGGACTGGCGCGACGCCACCCAGGTGGTGTGGACCACCGGCGGGGCGCTCCTGCCCGAGGCGGAGTTCCAGAAGGCGCTGGCGGCCGCAGGGTGAGGGGGTCGGCCGAGGGCAGCTCCATCACCCCCCGTGCCCTCCACCTGAAGCACCCCGTCATCCCGGGGCCGCGCAGCGGAACCCGGGATCCAGAAACACATGTGGTGCAACGACTTGCACTGTCGGCGGCTCTGGATTCCGGGCTCGCCTTCGGCGCCCCGGAATGACGGTGCGGATTTGTCGGCGATCGGAACGCCCGCAGCTAGTCGGGATCGGAGGCAGGCAGGGGCGGCTCCCCCCGTGGCCCTTCGCCCGCATAGGCGTTCAGGATCGATCGCAGCAGGCCCGGGAAGCGGGCCTCTACCTCGTCCCAGCGGGCGTGGTTGCGCATCTCGACCCCGTGGCGCTCGCTGCGGATCAGCCCGGCCTCGCGCAGCACCTTGAAGTGGTTGGAGAGCGAGGATTTCGGGATCACCCGGTCGCCCACCGTCGCGAGCGACGCGCAGGCCTCGACGCAGCCGGCCCGCATGATGTTGGCGAAAATCGCGGCCCGGTTCGGGTCGGCCAGCGCGTGCAGGATCGCACTTGCTTGCAGGTCCTCGGGCGCGGGGTGGAACAGCGGTCTCATGATTTCGACATCTAGGGTCTTGATCTCCGCTTCGGAAGTTCCGAACTTCCGAACTATGGGACGCAAGGCGCCATGGCGGCGCCGGCCCAGGGTCGAAGGATGCTGAGATGTCGAAGCTTCAGGGCAAGGTGGCCGTCGTGACCGGCGCGTCGAAGGGCATCGGCGCGGGAATTGCCACGGCGCTGGCACGGGACGGCGCGGCGGTGGTGGTCAATTACGCCTCGAGCCAGGCGGGCGCGGAGGCGGTGGTGGCGGAGATCACCGCCGCGGGCGGGCGGGCGATCGCGGTGCGGGCGGACGTCTCGAAGCCCGCGGAGGCGCAGGCCCTGATCGCGGCGGCGGTGGCGCAGTTCGGCCGGCTCGACGTGCTGGTCAACAATTCCGGCGTCTACGAATTCGCCGCGATCGAGGAGGTCACGGAGGCGCATTACCGCCGGCTCTTCGACGTCAACGTGCTGGGCGTCCTGCTCGCCTCCGGGGCGGCGGCCAAGCACCTCGGGGAGGGCGGGAGCATCGTCAACATCTCCTCGGCCATCACCCACGTGAGCACCCCGGCCGCCGCGGTCTACAGCGGGACCAAGGGCGCCGTGAACGCGATCTCGGGCGTCCTCGCCAACGAGCTCGCCCCGCGCCGCATCCGGGTCAACACCGTCAGCCCGGGCTACGTGGTCACCGAGGGCACGCACACGGCCGGCATCACCGGCTCGGAGATGGAGGCCGGCTTCGTCGCCCAGACGCCGCTGGGCCGTGCCGGCCACCCGGGCGACATCGCCGACGTCGTCGCCTTCCTGGCCTCGGACGAGGCCCGCTGGCTCACCGGCGAGAACATCACCGCCAGCGGCGGCATCCGCTGAACAGTCCGGCCTCGGGCGCCCCGTAGGGGCATTGCGAGGCCGGCCCGATTAGAGACCCGGCGGCGCCCAGATCGGCAGGGAAGCGGCGTCGACGGCGCGGGGGAGCAGGCCCTCGGCGCGGAAGGCGTCCGCGATGGTCTGCTGCTCGGCGAGGGCGGCGTGGGTGACGGGCTCGACCTGGTAGCTGCGCCGGGCATTCGCCTGCCGGACGATGGCCGGGTCGAGCTTCCACAGGGCGCCGAGGCGGGCGGCGGCGGCGTCCGGGTTGGCCTTCACCCAGGCCCCGGTCTCGCGCAGCTTGCCGAAGAGCAGCGCGAGCACGTCCGCGCGCTGCGTCGCATAGTCGGCGCCGGCGAGGTAGTAGCGCTTGTACTGGGACAGGCCGGTGCCGTCGCGCAGGACGCGGGCGCCGGTCTGCTGCTCGGCCGCCGACAGAAACGGGTCCCAGGCGACCCAGGCCTCGACGCTGCCGCTGGCCAGCGCCGCGCGCCCGTCCGACGGCGTCAGGTAGGCCGGGCTGATCGCCTTGAAGGGCAGTTTCTCGGCCGCGAGGGCGGCCAGGAGCAGGTAGTGGCTGCCGGCCCCCTTGGTCACCGCGACCTTGCGGCCCTTCAGGTCGGCCACCGTCCTGATCGGCGAATCGGCCGCGACCAGGATCGCCTGCGCGGTCGGCGAGGCCGCCTCCTGGGCGATGTAGGCGATCCGCGCCTGGGCGGCCTGGGCGAAGATCGGCACGGTGTCGGCCACATCCGCCGACACGTCGATCTGCCCGGCATTCAGGGCCTCCATGATCGGCAGGCCGCTGGTGAACTCGTGCCACGTGACGGTGACGTTCAGCGGCGCCAGGGCCTTCTCCAGGGCGGATTCCTCCTTCAGCAGGGCGATCAGCGTCGAGGATTTCTGGAAGCCGATGCGGAGCTTGGCCCCCTCGGCGGCCCGGCCGGAGCCGGGGGCGAGGGTCAGGGCGAAAAGGCTGAGCGCGGCGGCGGCGCGCAGCGCGTGGCGGCGATGGATCATGGGGTCTCGTCTCGTCAGGGATGCTTGTGGATGGGGTCGACCCAGTGGACCGTCTCGGGCCGTTCGACGGGCTCGACCTCGGTGATGTTGACCACCACGGCCTCGTTGTCGGAGCGCACGAGGACGCAGTTCAGGGGCTGGTCCGGATCGGCGTTGATCTCCTGGTGCGGCACGTAGGGCGGCACGAAGATGAAATCGCCGGGGCCGGCCTCGGCCACGTATTCGAGCCGGTCGCCCCAGCGCATCCGGGCGCGGCCCGAGACCACGTAGATCACGCTCTCCAGGGCGCCGTGGTGGTGGACGCCGGTCTTGGCGTCGGGGGCGATCGCCACGGTGCCGGCCCAGATCTTCTGGGCGCCGACCCGGGCCTGATTGATCGCCGCCTGCCGGAACATGCCCGGCGTCTGGGCCGTGTTGGCGTCGAGCTTGTCGCCCGGGATCACCCGCACGCCGTCGTGCTTCCAGCGCTCGGCCGCCGCGTGGGCGTGGTCATGGTGGCTGTGGTTATGATCGTGGTCGTCGTCGTGGTCGTGGTCGTGGTCGCCGTGCATGGCTCGCCTCTCGCGCTGGACTTCGCGGCCTATCGTACCGCAGCGGCGCCCGGTTCGAAGCTGCGATCGAGGATCGCCGCGGCCTTCGGCGCGCGGGCCTGCGGGATCAGCCCGGAGCGGACGTAGAGGTCGATGTTGCGCTGCTCGTCGGCGATGACGGCCTCGTCGATCGGCACGGCCCGGTACTGCGCCCGGGCGAACCAGCGCAGGGGCACCGCCTCGGGCAGGCCGATGAGCTTCGACCAGACGGCGGCGTAGGGGGCGGGATCCTTCAGGGCCCAGTCCCGGGCCGCCACGAGACGCCGGCCGAAATCGGCGAGCTGCGCCCGCTTGGTCGTCAGGGCGGCGTCGCTCGCCACCGCGAAGCTCAGGCCCGGGGTGATGCCGTTGCCGTCCCGGACCACCCGGGCGAGGCCGGCGAGCTCGGCGGTGGAGGTGTAAGGCTCCCAGGTCGCCCAGGCGTCGACGCTGCCGCTGGCGAGCGCGATCTTGGCGTCCGCCGGCGGCAGGAAGCGCAGGGTCACGGCGCTGGCCGGCAGGCCCGCCTCTTCGAGGGCCGCGAGCACGACCTGATGGCCGATGGAGCCGCGATTGGTGGCGATGCTCTTCCCCTTCAGGTCCGCGACCGTCCGGATCGGCGAATCCTTCGCCACCAGGATGGCGAGGCCGTCCTGCCGGTTGCGGAAGGCGAGGTACGCCTTCACCGGAACCCCGGCGGCGGCCGCGAAGGTGAAGGGCGCGTCGCCCACCCCGCCGGCATCGATCGCCCCGGCATTCAGCGCCTCCAGCAGGGGCGCTGCGGCGGGAAACTCGCTCCAGTCGAGGCGGTAGGGCAGGTCGGCCAGCACGCCGGCCGCCTCCATCAGGGCGCGGGCATTGCCGCGCTGGTCGCCGACGCGCAACACGGCGTCGTCGGCGCGGGCGAGACCGGCGAGGGCCAGAAGCGCTAGGGCCGCGAGACGAAACCGCATCACGCCGCCTCCGCCCGGGGACCGCGCCGGGCCAGCAGCCGGCGCACCGCCGGGATCAGGTCGCGGCCATACGCGAGGGCGTCCTCCAGGGGGTCGAAGCCCCGGATCAGGAAGGTGCGCACGCCGAGGTCGTGATAGGCCAGCAGCGCCTCGGCGACCTGCTCGGGCGTGCCGACCAGGGCTGTGGAATTGCCGGACGCCCCGGTCTCCCGGGCGATGGCGGTGTAGAGCCGCGTGTCGAGGCGGTTCCCTTGCGCCGCTGCGGCCAGGAGGCGGCGCGAACCCTCGTTCTCCGGGGTCGCCGCCGGGCCGAGCCCCTGCGCGGCCCGGGTAGCGCGGGTCCGGGCCAGGATGTCCTCCGCCCGGGCCCAAGCGGCCTCCTCGGTGTCGGCCAGGATCGGCCGGAACGACAGGCTGAAGCGTGGGGACCGCCCATGAGGCGCCGCCGCGGCGCGGACCGTCCGAATCGCCTCGCGGACCTGATCCAGGCTCTCGCCCCAGAGGGCGTAGGTGTCGGCGTGCCGGCCCGCCACCGCGATGGCGGCCGGCGAGGCGCCGCCGAAATAGACCGGGATGCCACGCGGATCGACCGGCTTCACCTCGGAGAAACCGCCCGCCACCCGGTAATGCGCGCCGGCGAAATCGAAGGGGCGCGCGGCGGTCCAGACCTGCCGGGCGATGGCCAGGAACTCGTCGGTGCGCGCGTAGCGCTGGTCCTTGGTCAGGTGGTCGCCGTCCCGGGCCAGCTCGCGGTCGTCGCCGCCGCTGATCGCGTGGAGCGCGACGCGCCCGCCGGTGAGCTGGTCGAGGGTGGCGAACTGGCGCGCCGCCACGGTGGGCGCGGTGAAGCCCGTGCGGTGGGCGATCATCAGGCCGATGCGCTCCGTCACCGCCGCGACCTGCGCCGCGAGCAGGAGCGCGTCGGGCGCCGTGGCGTAGAAGGCCACCAGGATGCGGTCGAACCCGCCCCATTCATGGGCCTGGGCCAGCAGGCGCAGGTAGTCCCGGTCGATGGCCGGGCCCGTAGGCGCGTGGATCTCCGACTGTTCGCGGGGGGCGGCGAAGCCGATGAACTCGACGGCGTCCGGTTCGAGGAAGCTCATGACGTCCCTCTCAAGGGTATGTGTCGGCGACGGGCGGCCGGGCGCGGCCAGGACTCGCCGAGCCACCTCCATCGTCCCGTTCACTGCCCCGCGAGTCAACGAGAACGTTCTTTTTAAAGAACCGACCAACGGAGGAGACCATCCCACGCCGCATCGGCATCCTGGAATATCCTGCGTCTATGCTCACCGCAGCCTCCGTTTCGGCGGAATTCGCCGCATGCCTCCCGACCGCGTCGTCGCCGGAATACGCGCTTGTTCTCTAAAACGAACGTCCGTAAGAGCCCGGTGGAGTACCACCCGGGAGCCCATCGCCATGATCTCCACCCACCGGCCGCTTCCCATCGCGATCATTGGCGGCGGCTTCAGCGGCTTGATGGCGGCGGAGCAGCTGCTTCGCGCGCTGCCGGTGGACCGCCCCGTGCTGCTCTGCGAAAGCAGCCGCCCCTTCGGCCTCGGGCTCGCCTACGCCACCCCCAACCCGGACCATCTCCTGAACCTCCGGGCGAGCCAGATGAGCGCCGACCCGGAGCGGCCCGAGGACTTTGCGGACTGGCTGGCATGCACGCCCCTGGGTGCGGCGGAGCGGCAGGGAATTCGCGAGACCGAGGCCGGCACCTTTGCGGCGCGCGGGCTCTACGGTCGCTACCTCGCCGAGCGCTGGGACCGCGTGGCGGCCGGGGCCGGCGACCGGCTGATCCCCCTGCGCGCGGCGATCCGCGACGTGGAGCCGGTGCCGGAGGGCTTCCGGCTGCACGGCGCGGGCGTGCCGCCCCGGGTCGTGGCGGGCTTGGTCCTGGCGATGGGCAACCTTCCGGGCCCGGCGCTCGCGCCGGCCCGGCACCGGCTCGATCCGTGGCACCCGGAGGCGTTCGGCACCCTCGACCCGGCGCGCGACGTGCTGGTGATCGGCACGGGCCTGACCATGATGGATTCGGTGGCGGCCCTGCGCCGCGAAGGGTTCGCCGGCCGCATCGTCGCCGTGTCCCGCCGGGGGCTGCTGCCGAAGCCCCACGCCGCCGTCCCGGCGGGCCGGCGGCCCGACTTCACTCCCGAGATCCGCGGCTCGGCGCGCAAACTCGTCGCCGCCATCCGTCGTGCGATCACGACGGCCCGGGAGGCCGGCGACGACTGGCGCGGGGTCATCGACGCCCTGCGCCCGATCACCGACGCCCTCTGGGCCGGGCTGCCGCGGGCCGAGCAGGCCCGGATGCTGCGCCATGTTCGCCCCTACTGGGACGTGCACCGCCACCGCACGGCGCCCCCGGCGGCGGAGGCGATCGCGGCCGAAATCCGCAGCGGCGGCCTCGTGGTCCGGGCCGGGCGCATCCTCGCCATCGCCGAGGCGCCGGATGGGGCGGTGGTGACGCTGCGCCCGCGCGGCACCGACGGACGCGAGCGGATCGCGGTCCAGGGCATCCTCGACGCCACCGGCTTCAGCCGGCTCGCCGAGACCGACGACCCGCTGATCCGCAACCTGCTGGCGCGCGGCCTCGTCCGGCCCGGCCCGTTCGGCCTCGGGATCGCGGCGAGCCCCGGGGGCCGGGTCGCGGGCGCGCCGCACGACGCCCCGATCTGGGCCTTCGGGCCGATGCTGCGCGGCGTGGTCTGGGAATGCATCGCCGTGCCGGACATCCGCGACGCGGCCCGCCCCCTGGCCCGGGCGGTGGCGGACCAGCTCGGCGACCGCCTGGCCGCCTGAGCCTTTCGCCGAAACGGTCTTCGGTGCGACGCCCCTCTCCGCCGCGCCGGATCTTTGGGAGCACATTCCCGGGCGATGCGGCTATCCTCTCTTCCATCGGCCGCACGGATACGCCGACGATCGGAGCCGACGCCATGAGCCAGCCGTCCCAGCATCACCGTCGCCGCACCTTCCGCCCCGCCCCCTGTCGCCGCTGCGTAGGACGCGACGCGACGCAGACAGGGCAACAGTTCGGCGGGGATGACGACCATGAGCTTTCACACCACAGGCTTTGAGCCGACCGGGGCCGCGAACCCCGCGATCCTGGCCGGACCGCACAACGTCCGGCGAAGCTACGGCCGGGCGGCCGCCGCCGCGGCGATCGAGAACGGGCTCCTGCCGCAGGAACTCGCGGAGGTCCTGGCCGGCCGCAGCGTGGTCGAGGCCTTTCCGGTCGCCTGGCGCGAGAGCGTGTCGGACTACGCCGACCGGGCCGTCGCCGAGATGATGGTGGCCTATCTGAGCCAGCCCGTCGCCTGAGGAGCGGGCGCGTCGACGGCCGCCCGGCGCATCCCTATCCGGCCGTCCTCCGGGCGCGGGTATGCAGCAGGTTGAGGATCAGCGCGGTCCAGCCCGTCTGGTGCGAGGCGCCGAGGCCGCGGCCGGTGTCGCCGTCGAAGAACTCGTGGAACAGCAGGGCCTCCTCGGCGCCGGGAGCGGGCGGGATCGGCGGCCGGTCGCCGAAGGCCGGGCGGCGGCCCTCCGCATCCTTGGTGAACAGGGCGATCAGCCGGTCCTCCAGGGCGTCCGCGATGGCGGCCAGGGTCCGGTGGTCGCCGGAGCCGGTGGGGTACTCCACCAGGAAGTCGTCGCCATAATAGGTGTGGAAGCGGCGCAGGGCCTCGATGATGAGGTAGTTCATCGGCATCCAGACCGGCCCGCGCCAGTTCGAGTTGCCGCCGAACATGTTCGAGGTGGAATCCGCCGGGTCGTAGCGCACCGTGAAGGAGGCGCCGAACTCGTTCAGCGCGTAGGGCTGGTCCCGGTGGGCCTTCGACAGGGAGCGGATGCCGTGGGCCGAGAGGAACTCGGCCTCGTCGAGCATCCGGCGCAGGAGCGCCTTCATCCGGTGGCCGCGCAGGAGCGACAGCAGCTTGCGGTCCTGCACGCCGCCCTCGTCCCAGCGGGAGACGAGGCAGGCGAGGTGGGGGCGGTGCTCCAGGAGCCAGTTCAGGCGCCGGGCGAAATCGGGCAGGCGCTGGAGCACCCAGGGCTCGATCACCTCGACGGCGAAGAGCGGCACCAGGCCGACCACCGAGCGGACCCGCAGGGGCAGCATGCCGCCGCCCGGGATGTCGACCTCGTCGTAGTAGAACGCGTCCTCCTCGTCCCAGAGGCCGAAGCCCTCGCCGCCCATGTCGGTCATCGCCTCGGCGATGAGGAGGAAGTGCTCGAAGAACTTCGAGGCGGTGCTCTCGTAGACGTCGTTGTGGAGCGCCAGCTCGAGGGCGATGCGCATCATGTTGAGGGCGTACATCGCCATCCAGGCGGTGCCGTCGGCCTGGTGGATGCGGCCGAAGCCCGGCGGCGGGCGCGAGCGGTCGAACACCCCGACATTGTCGAGGCCGAGGAATCCGCCCTGGAAGACGTTGCGGCCGTCCGCGTCCTTGCGGTTCACCCACCAGGTGAAGTTGATGAGGAGCTTGTGGAACACGCCCTCCAGGAAGGCGAGGTCGCCGCGCCCGCCCCGCCGGTCCCGGTCGATCTCGAAGACCCGGTAGGTGGCCCAGGCATGGACCGGCGGGTTGGCGTCGCCGAACTCCCACTCGTAGGCCGGCAGCTGGCCGTTCGGGTGCATGTACCATTCGCGGGTGAGGAGCAGGAGCTGCTTCTTCGCGAAGTCCGGATCGAGCAGCGCCAACGGCAGGCAGTGGAAGGCGAGGTCCCAGGCGGCGAACCAGGGATATTCCCACTTGTCCGGCATCGAGAGCACGTCCGCTCCGGCGAAGTGGCGCCAATGCGCGTTGCGGCCGTTGTCGCGCTCCTTGGGCGGCACCGGCTGGAGGGGGTCGCCCTTGAGCCAGAGCCGGACGTCGTAGGCATAGAGCTGCTTCGACCAGATCAGGCCGGCGGCGGCCTGCCGGTAGATGGCGCGGGAATCGGCATCCCCGATGCCGTCCTGCAGCGCCTCGTAGAAGGCGTCCGCCTCCGCGATCCGGCGATGGACGATGGTGCCCTCGCGGTCGACGGGGCGCAGGCGCGGGCCGGCCGCGAGACGTAAGGTCACCCGGGTGGTCTCGCCCGGTTCCAACTGGCGGAAGTAGTGCAGTCCGAGCTTGGTGCCGGCATCGCGCCGCACGGCCCCGTCGTCGCCGTCCACGATCGCCGCGTGCAGGCCGTCCTTGAACGGGCCCGGAGCGTCGGGTTCCCAGCCGTGCAGGCGCAGGTTGGTGTCGTTCTCGCAGAACAGCGGGTCGGGATAGCCGTCGAAACTGAGGCGGTAGAGCCCGAGGCGGGGGTGCTCGCAGGCGATGCCGCCGTCGGGGCGCAGGGTGAGGGCCGGGCGCCGGTGCGCCGCCGCCTCGCACCAGGACCAGGTGTTGCGGAACCAGATCTGCGGGATGATGTGCAGGTCCGCCGTCTCGGGGCCGCGGTTCACCGCCGTGATCACCACGTGGATGTCCTCGACGTCCTCCTTGGCGTATTCCACCGTGACGTCGAAGAAGCGGTTCTCGGCGAACAGCCCGGTGTCCTCGATCTCGTATTCCGGCTGGTCACGGCCGCGCTGCAGCCCCTCGCGCACGAGGTCGTCGTAGGGGTAGGGCCCCTGCGGGTAGCGGTAGAGGAACTTCAGGTAGGCGTGGCTCGGGACCGCATCGAGGTAGTGGTAGACCTCCTTGACGTCCTCGCCGTGGTTGCCCTCCTCGTTGGCGAGGCCGAACAGGCGCTCCTTCAGGATGTGGTCGCGCCCGTTCCAGAGGGCGAGGGCGAGGCACATCTGCCCGCGCTCGTCGCAGAGGCCGGCGAGCCCGTCCTCACCCCAGCGATAGGCCCGCGAGCGCGCCTCGTCGTGCGGCAGCGAGCGCCAGGCATTGCCGTCCCGGCTGTAATCCTCCCGCACGGTGCCCCATTGGCGCTCGCTGAGATACGGGCCCCACAGGGACCAGGGCCGCTCGCCGCGCCCCTGCTCGGCGATGCGGCGGCGCTCGGCCCAGCCGTCGAGCTCGCTCATACCCGCCTCACGGTGCCGCGCGCCGCCGTCCCGGTCCGGGGCGGGGCAGGGCGGGCGGAGGGGTCGGCGGTGGGGCGGGGCGGGAGGAGGGCGATCATCAGGTCCGGGGGACTTCGGGGCAGGGGACTTCGGGGCGGGGAATTTCGGAACGGGAGGCGGCTCAGATGCATCATCAGCGCCAAGCCGGCCAGACGCCGTGCCGTTTTCGCATCCGCGGACCCGGGCCCCGGAGGTCACCACATCGTCTGGCGCGCCCGCTCGGCCCAGGACGCGTCGTAGGCCTCGCCGCCGACGCGCCCCCCGCTCAACCCGGCCAGGATCTCGCCGGGGCTCGGCAGGGTCTTCGGATCGACGTGGCTGTCCGGGCGCCACAGGCCCGAGCGGATCAACGCGCGGGCGCATTGGAAGTAGACCTCGCCCACGGTGATCACGAGGGCGGTGCGCGGCGCCTTGCCGTCCACCGCGAAGCTGGCGAGCAGGGTCGGATCGTCATCCACCACGGCCCGGCCGTTGACCCGCAGGGCGTTGCCGATGCCCGGGATGAGGAACATCAGCCCCACCCGCGGGTCGCGCACGACGTTGCGCAGGCTGTCGATCCGATTGTTCCCGCGCCGGTCCGGCAGGATCAGGGTCCGGGGGTCGGCGACGCGCACGAAGCCCGGGACATCGCCGCGCGGCGAGCAGTCCAGCCCCTCCGGGCCCACGGTGGCCAGGGCGAGGAAGGGTGCGACCGCGAGGAAGCGCCCGTAATCCGGGGTGATGTGGTCGGCGACCTTGGTGGTCGAGGCCTCCCCGACGGCCCCGGGGGCTCCGTAGATGCGCTCCAGCTTTTCGATCGTCTCGACGGCCGCCATCGGGTTTCCTGTTTCTTCCTGGTGATCTGTACGCGCGAAACCTGGCCTTTCATGAAGACGCCTCGTGACGCCGCTGTGTCCGGCGCGACACGGGTCGGCTTTGTCGGTACGACCACCGGCACCGGACGGGGCGGGCCGCGTTGCCCGCTCGCAGCCGCATCCATCCGCACCGGAGACCCGCCCCATGACCCTCAAGATCCTCGCCGCCTCGGCCCTCGTCCTGGCGAGCCTCGGCCCGGTCCAGGCGCAAGGCCTCGTCCAGGGCGCGCAGGAAGGGGCCGCACGGGGCGAGATGGCGGCCGGCCCCCTCGGCGCGGTGGTGGGCGGCGCGATCGGCGCCGCCGTCGGCACGGCCAACGGCATCCTCGGCGTCGATCGGCGCGAGCGCTTCCGGATCTACGCCAGCGCCGAACGGCGCCCGTCCTACGCCTATCAGGGCACCGTCCGGGTCGGCGCCGTGCTGCCCGAGGACGGCGTGGTCTACTACGACGTCCCGTCCGAATTCGCGCTGAAGGGCTACAACTACACCATCGTCAACGACCACCCGGTGCTGGTCGAGCCGGGCACCCGCCGCGTGGTCGAAGTCATCGACTGACCCGCGCCGGAGCGCGTCGGCCGAACAGGCCCGAACGGTACCTGCGGGGAGGGGCCGGCCGCGATGGGGGAATCAGGCGGCGAGGCGGCTGTCCGCCTCCCGCAGGAGCGGGATGGCCGCCGCGGGGGCGGAGGGCTTCGGCCGCCACGCCGCGTCGAAGCTGAGGAGGGCGGCCCGGACCTCGTCCAGGCACGAGGGCTCCCCTTCCGCCATGCCCTCGGAGGCCGCCACCTCCTTGAGGTGTTCGTCCCAGGCCCAGCGCCGCAGGATCTCCCGCTTGACGCCGCGCATCAGGCGCGGGTGCTCGAGGACGGCCCGGACGGTGCCGAACACCGCGGCCGGGTTGACGAGCGCACGCTCCCAGTCCGGGTCGCGGCGTCCAGGGTCCGGCGCTACGGGCGGCGACCTGTGTCCGACGGCGAGGATGGTGTCACGCATGGGGGTCTCGCGCTCCAATCAGGCACCGAGCGGCGCCGCGGCCTGCACCGCGACGCTGGCGGCGAGGATCACCAGGGCCACATCCCAGGCGGTCACATGCCAGGCGGTGACGTCCCAGGACCTCCCGCGCCGGGTATCGCCGGGTGCGTCGTCCCCGGTGATCGCCACGGCGAGCCAGACATAGCCGGTGCCCGTGAGGAGCCCTGCCAGGATCGCGCCCGCCAGGGCCGGCCCGGCCAGCCACACCCGCAGGAGCACGGCGAGCCCGACGCAAAGGCCTGTTGTGACGACCCCATCGACGAGGCGCGTCGCGTCGGCGCCGTGCCACGGCAGCCTGGCCCGGCGGTGCCCGTCCGGCCGATGGGGCGGGCTTTTCAGCGGAAAGGTCGGCATGCCGCACCTCCGCCCTCAGTTCAGGCCGTCCGCCCCAGCGGCCTCGCCCGCCTGGCCGTCGCGGGCGCAGATCCCCGCCACCGGCACCGCGTCTAGGGCCTGGAGCGCGGCCATCACCGCGTCGAGGGGCACCGGCTCGGCCCGGCAGCCCTCGAGGCAGCGCAGGGCCGGGCAGGACTCGACGGCGCGCGAATCCGAGGCCCAGGAGGCCAGGACGGCGCGCTTCTCGGCGAGCGACAGGCCCGGATAGGTCAGCACCTCGCGCGGGTGCCGGAAGACGTCGCCCGGCGCGACGAAGGCCTCGAACGGATCGACGGCCGTCGCCCGGAGGGTCGCCGAGGCCAGCGGCCCCAGGCGCTCGATGGTCGTGTCCAGCAACTGCATGACATCCTCCTCTTCGTGAGCAACGGTGTTTCGGTGAACCGGAATCTCTTCGGAACTGCGGGATCGGCGGGCGCGACCCGAGGGTCCGCGCCCG
>NZ_LMML01000029.1:1021685-1031956 GCF_001422215.1 Methylobacterium sp. Leaf89
GGCCGTCTCGGTCTGCACGCCGCCGGTGATCGCGATGCGGCGTGCCGAGGCCGGAACCTGGGCCGAGCGGGGCAGGGTCACGCTGAGCACGCCGTTCCGGACGGTGGCCTCCGCCTTGTCCTCCTCGACCGCGAACGGCAGCGCGATCGTCCGCTCGAAGCGGCCGTAGGCGCGCTCCGTGTAGCCGCGGGCCGCGTCGCCCGTCTCCGAGCGCTTCTCGCCGCGCAGGGTGAGGACACCGTCCTCGATCAGCACCTCGACATCCTTCTCGTCGAGGCCCGGCAGCTCGGCTGAGACCCGCAGGCCCTGGTCCGTCTCGACGAGTTCGACGCTGGGCCAGCCGGCGCCGCCCCGGCCGAGGGCGGACGCGCCGTTCAGGCCGCTGAAGACGTCGTCGAACAGCCGGTTCATCTCGCGGTGGAGCGTCAGGACGGGGCTCAGCGGATCGGACCGCATCGGACCCGGCCCGGCGGCGCCCGCGCTGCGCGTCCAGGGAAGAAGATCTCTCACACTCATGGCTCACTCCATCAGCAGGGTTGACGTCCAAAGGTTTTTCGCGGGCCCGGAGGTCTTCACGGCACCCCGGGTCCGCGAGGGAGCGGATGTCCGAACGGGGCCGGGCTCGGTTCGCGCGGCGACCGGGCGGGGCATCAGGCGGCCTCGGGCTGTCCCCGGCCGCGAGCGCTGTCACCTGTCCGTGGGCCTTCGACGCTCCGAGCGCCGGGCCCTTGCGTTTCCCCCGGCTCGGCCTCCCCGATCCGGGCCGGCGCGTTATCCTGTCCGACGGCGCCCGGGGCCCCGCCGATGGCGATGCGGCGCGGCTTCAGAGCCTCGGGAACCGCGCGCCTGAGGTCGACGGTGAGCAGCCCGTTCTCCAGGGACGCCCCGAGCACGGTGACGTGTTCGGCGAGGTTGAAGGTCTGGCGGAACGACCGCGACGCGATACCCCGGTGGAGATACTGGCGCTCGTCCTCCGGGCCCGTCTTCTGGCCGGAGACCAGCAGGGTGGTGTCGTGCTGGACGAGGTCGATCTCGTCCGGCGTGAAGCCCGCCACCGCCATGGTGATGCGATAGCTGTCCTCGGCCGCCTTCTCGATGTTGTAGGGCGGCCAGGCCGTCGAGGCCTCGACCCGCTCGGCCTGGGTCAGCAGATCGAACAGCCGGTCGAAGCCGACCGAGGACCGGAACAGGGGTGACACATCGTAAGTCCTCATGACCACATCCTCCGTTGAGCAACGTGATGACGAGGGACGCCGGACGCGTGCGCCGGCGCCCTGATCGCGGGCCATCGAGCCCCGCACGCGCGAAACGTCGTCGCCTGCATGCGGTTCCGGGCCGCGATCGATTTTTCTAGGACTCGGTCCGCCCGGCACGGCGCCGGGGTCGCAGCCTGCACGACGAGCGGCCTGATAGGCGTAGAGGCGACGGCCAGCGGCCTCGGGGTGACCCTGCTCGGGCGCTCCTTCTTGAAGGCGGGCCTGCGGATCCTGCGGGCTCCCGCGCCTTGGCCGGCGCCGTCGATAACCGAGGTCGTGCTGATCGGTGAGGACCGCGCGGGCGCGCTCATGCGCCCCCTCATCGCCTTTCTGACCGAAAGCCTCGCGGGCAGCGACGCCCTCGCCCCGGCGGCCTGAGACCGGTCGGGAACGACGGCTGGCCCAGGGCGGCGGCCTCCCGTAAGCCTCCGGCCAGGATCGGGCACAGGGAGACGTTGCGATGAAGGTCGCCGTGATGGGGGCGGGGTCGGTGGGGTGCTATTACGGCGCCCTGCTGGCGCGCGCCGGGGCCACCGTCACCCTGGTCGGACGGGCGCTCCACGTGGACGCAATCCAGGCGCGCGGCCTCCTCTTGGAGACCGCGGCCGGGCAGGAGGCGGTGCGCCTGCAGGCCACGACCGAAGCGGCGGGGGTGGCCGGCGCGGACCTCGTGCTGTTCTGCGTCAAGTCCGGTGACACCGAGACGGTCGGCCGGACGATCGCCCCGTTCCTGGCACCGGACGCGGCGGTGTTGAGCTTCCAGAACGGCGTCGACAACCCCGAGCGGCTCCAGGCGGTACTCGACCGGCCGGTGGTGCCTGTGGCGGTCTACGTCGCGACCGGGATGCCCGGCCCCGGCCACGTCCGGCATTACGGCCGGGGCGACGTGGTGATGGGTCCGTTCCCCCGCAGCGCCGAGGTGGCCGCGCTCTTCGCCGCCGCCGGCGTCCCGACGGAGATCTCCGACCGCGCCCTCGACGCCCTCTGGGGCAAGCTGATCGTCAACTGCGCCTACAACGCCCTCTCGGCGATCACGCGGCTGCCCTACGGCCGGCTTCTCGGAGTACCGGGCATCGACGCCGTGATGACGGATCTCGTCGCCGAATGCGTCGCCGTCGCGCACGCGTCGGGCATCTCGGTGGCACCCGACATCCTGACCCAGGTCCTCGCCCTCGCGGCGACCATGCCGGACCAGATCTCCTCCACCGCCCAGGATCTGGCGCGGGGCAGGCCCAGCGAGATCGCCCATCTCAACGGGTTTATCCTGCACAAAGGCCAGGCGGCCGGGATCGCCACGCCGGTCAATCAGGCGCTGACGGCGCTTGTTCGGGCGCTGGAGGGCGGGGGCGATCCGGGTGTGTCCTGAACCGACAGCCAGGACAGCTCGCCGACCCGGGCAGTGGCGGGCCGGACCGGTTCAGGCCGCCGGTGCGTGCTCGCCCATCACGCGGGCAGACAAGCCCGCATCAAAGTGTAGGGCCTGGCTCCGGAACTGCGACGCGAGGCTCGGGTCCTGCGCGGCGACCAAGCGGCTCGCGGCGGCATAGGCGATGGCGGAGACCTGCCGCACCCGCGTGGCGTCTCTGCGATCGACGAGGGCCAGGATTTCATCGAGGCTCGCCGCGAGGCCCCAGCCCGTGTTCGTGAGGCGGGCCCCGCTGACGGCGGCGGCGCAGTGCGAGAAGAAGCTGACCGACGGCGCGAAGATCTGCCGAGCCTTCGAGAGCAGCAGCAGATCGGTGGCCGCACGCTGGTTCTCGGTGAGGTCGAGGCCGATGCTCGACGCGACGCGCGCGCGTCCGTAGCGATCAGCGAAGCGCTGCACCACATCCGCGTCCTCCGTGCAGACCAGGATGTCGCCCAACTGGCGCGACGCGTCGATCTGCCGGAAGAAGCCCGCGAGCGGTGTATAGCGCTGCAGGACCTGGACCATCCCGTCGTTGACGAGATGCTCGAGGTCGGCGCGATTGACGACGTCGAGGATGTCGCCACGGCGGACATGGACCGCGGTGCAGGTGGGAAGGTCAATACGTCTGCCGATTCGCCCGACCGCCTCAAGGACCGCTGCGCTCCAGTTCACCTTCGACCACGCAGCCGTGAGGGCGCTTCCGAGATCGATGTCGCTGGACATGAAGGTGATGAGCGGGCCCGGAAAATCGTAGAGCAGGTCCTCCGATTCTCCCAAGGCATCCAGTAGTTCGTCCGCGCTCAAACCGGCGAGCTGATAGATGGAATGGTACAGGCTTCGAAGCCTGACATCCGCGATCGCGTCGCTCCTCAGAATCACGCCGCGGAGGCCTGGATTCGTGTCGCGGAACAGGGTCCGATCGGCGAAGATGTCCAGGAGGAAATCCGGGTGCATCAGCCCGTAATCGGCATAGATGCTCGCGCCGCCCAGCGGAGCCCAGATCACCTTGAGCGGCAGGCCGAGATGTTCCGCCAGGATGCGGGCGTAGAGCGCCGAGAGCATGCGGGTGCCGAGGCCGTCGCCACGCGCGGTGTAGACTGCTTTCATCGGACGTCCATAACCTTGGAATCGGCGACAACCAAGGATCGGAACGCGTCGCTTCGGGAGTCGGCCTCCCAACATCGACCGGGTCCGCGCAGCGGCGTCACGGCTGCCGGGCTCTGCACGACCGCGACGGCCTCAGTTGCCGAGTCAAATCCGTGGGGGCGGTACCCGGTCCGGGCCTGCGTTGCCGGGTGCCAAGGGGGGGTGCTATCAGGCCACCGGTCTGCGCGAAGGCCTCGGCGCGGATGCGGTCGGCCCCCTTTCGATTCGCTCTGTCCAAGGCGTCAGAGCCTTCGGTCTTCGACTGGCGCGGCGCCCGCATCTCATTTTCACGGCAGGGTCTGGGATACGATGATTTTCTTGCGGAGAAGAAAATCTTTCCGACGGCATGTCGGCATGATCCGCAGGAGCAATCTGTTCAATCGGAAGTTCTACAGGAAGAGCTACGGTATCGGGCGCTACGTCAACGCCGAGAAGCACTTCCACACGATCGGCTGGAAGAAGGGCTTCCGGCCCTCACCGTTCTTCGACACGCAATTCTACCTGACATCCTACCGTGATGTGCAGGAGATCGGGATCAATCCGCTGATCCACTACCTCCTGGACGGTGGGCCCGAGCTGCGGCGCCCCACGGAAGACTTCGACCCGAAGGCGTTCTACGCCGCTCACCCGACCCTCGACGTCACCGCCAGGACCCCCGCCGAGCATTGCGTCGCGCTCTATGGGAGCTACCGCTGGCGCGAGGGCCCGGACGTCCCGCCGACGACCTCCGCGGCGGCGGAGGCGACGTTCCGGTCGGTTTTCGATGCCGGCTTCTACGAGAGCCACTATCCCGACGTTGCCGCTGCGAACATCGATGCGCTCCAGCACTTCATCCATTTCGGACAAGCCGAGTTTCGCGATCCGTCCTCCGCGTTCGAGTCCTTCTTCTATCACCGGAGGTTCGCGGCTCAGGAGAGCCGTGGACGGAGCCTGATCGACACCTACCATGCGCAGGTCCAACGGATCGCTCCGCAAACGGCGAGCGCCGAGTCGATCGCGGTCGACCTGAGGGACCGCCCCACCGAGACGACGGGACCCGCGCCGCGTCTCTGTGTTCACGCGCACTGCTTCTACCCGGAGCTGATCAAGGAGCTGATCCCGGGCTTCCACAACCTGCCGCCCGACGCCAGGATCGTCATCACCGCCGTCTCCGCGGCCGATGCGCAGTTCATCGCGCGCGCGATGCACCGCCATGCCGTGAGGCAGCCCACCGAGGTCCGCGTCGTGCCGAATCGCGGCCGGGACATCGGTCCCCTCCTGGTGGGATGCCAAGATGTCTGGCGCACCTTCGACGTCGTCCTGCATCTGCACACCAAGGTCAGCACCCACGTTTCCTGGGGCGAGGAGTGGCGCCTCTACCTCTTCGACCAGACCCTGGGATCGAAGGCGCTGGTGGACTGGGTCCTGGAGCGCTTCGCGGCGGACCCGACGCTGGGATGCCTCTACCCGCGCAATTTCCACCGCATCCGGGAATACGTGAACGTCGAGCAGAATAGCGCGGCGATCGACGCCTTCCTCGCCGTCCTCGGACTCCCGGCCGCTGCCGGAGCCCAACCGGACTACCCGGCCGGATCGATGGCCTGGTACCGCACCGCGGGCCTGGCGACGCTCGCGGACGCCCTGACGACCCTCGACCGGTTCGAAGCCGAGGCGGATCAGGTCGACCTGACCTTCGCGCATGCCCTGGAACGCATCATGCCGCTGGTGGTGCGCGCTTTCGGCTACGCGGTCCGCAACTACGTCACGGAACGCCGCGACCGCCTGATCCCGGTCTCAGGCCTTCCCGACCGGGAGAGCAGCCGCTGCCCGCCCGCGACGCTCTGGCCCCGGGACACGCCGCGGATCGCGCGGCGGCCGCCGCTTCCGGTGGCGCCGGTCAGCCGGCTCTACAACCCGGACGCCCTCGACGTGCACTGGATCGTGCCGTCCTTCGCCCAGGGCGGGGCCGGGGGCCACATGACGATCTTCCGTCTCGTCGAGTGGCTCGAACGCTTCGGGCACCACCAGACCCTCTGGTTTCAGAACGCCGCGCATTTCGACAACCAGGCGCAGGCGAAGCGCCTGCTCCAGACTTGGTACCGGCCCATCGGATCGCGGGTCCATGTCCGCTTCCTGCCGGACGACGTGCGCCAGATCTCGGCCGACGTGCTCATCGCCACGGATTGCTGGAGCGCCTATCCGGCCGCCCAGGTGCAGAACGTCAAGGAACGCTTCTACCTGATCCAGGACTTCGAGCCCTCTTTCCATGCGGCTGGGGATCTGAACCTGATCGCCGAGGCCACCTACGGTTTCGGGTTCGCCCATCTCTGCGCCGGAACCTGGCTGCTGGACCACATGCAAGCCCGTGGCGTCTGGGCGCGGGCCTGGGAGCTCTGTGCCGATCACACGGTCTATTCCGAGGGGGCGCCGCGGCCGGCCGTGGCCGCCCGGCCCATCCGGATCGCCTTCTACGCGCGGGAGCATACGCCGCGCCGGGCCGTCGCCCTCGGCTTCGCCGCGTTCGAAGCGTTGTCCGAGCGCGGATTCCCGTTCGAGGTCGCGCTGTTCGGCCAGGCGGACCTCGTGCTTCAGTATGCGTTTCCCCACGTCCAGCACGGCATCCTGACGCCGAAGGAACTCGCTGCGCTCTATCGATCCTGCGATCTGGGAGTCGTCTTCTCGACGACGAACTACTCGCTGATCCCGCTGGAGATGATGGCCTGCGGCCTGCCGGTCATCGAGATCGACACCGAGAGCACCCGGGCGATCTTCAAGAACGACGAGGTCACCTTTGCCAGCCCGATGCCCTACGCGATCGCCGACGCGATCGAGCGCCTCGCCTCGGATCCGGATCGCCAGGCCCTGCAACGGGCCCGCGGTCTCGCCTTCACGCAGGCGACGTCCTGGGAGCGGAGCGCCCGCGCGCTGGAGGCCGCCCTCTTCGAGCGGCTCGGCGAGACGGGGTTCACACCGGTCTCCGTCGCAACGCTTCCCGCGCCCGCCTCATTGAAAGGCACCCGTGCCACGGTCTTCATCCCGACCTACGATGCCGGGCCGGCCTTCGACAGCGTCCTCGACGCCCTCTCCGAACAGGTCTGCGACTTTCCCTACGACGTGCTCGTCATCGACAGCGGCTCGACGGACGGCACCGCCGAGCGCGTGCGGGCGCGCGGCGGCAAGTTCCGGGTCGAGACGATCGACAAGGCCGCGTTCCAGCACGGTCGGACGCGCAATCTCGGAATCGCCCGATCGGAGGGCGATTACGTCGCGCTGCTGACCCAGGATGCCTGTCCGAAGGACGCGCGGTGGCTGTCGGCCCTGATCGGCGGCTTCGCGCGGGGACCGCGCGTCGCGGGCGTGATCGGCCGGCACGACGCCTATCCGGACCACGATCCCTTCACCCGGCGCGATCTGCAGGAGATGTTCGACCGCCTCGCCCTCCTGCCCGATGCGATCGATCGCGAAACCGGCCTGCCGAGCTTTTTCTACCCGGGTGGCCAGAGCTGGGCGATGACCCTGCAGTTCTACTCGGACAATAATTCGGCGATGTCCCGGGAAGCCTGGAAGATCCTGCCTTATCCGGACGTCGAGTGGGGCGAGGACCAGATCTGGGCGGCCGAGGCCCTGAGGCTTGGCTTTCAGAAGGCCTATGTCGACGAGGCAGTGGTCTACCACTCCCACGCCTTCGACGTGACGCAGCAATACGCTGTCTCGGCGATCGAGGGGCGATTCTGGGCGGAGCGCTTCGGGATCGATCTGCACCCGGACGCGGAGGGGGCGATCCGCGGCATGGAAGAGCACGACCGGGCCTTCGCTCAAGAACAAGGCATTCCCGAGCGTGTCCTGCACCTGCGTCTCGACCAGAACCGCGCGACGGTCGAAGGACGATCCAACCGACCGCGAGCTTGACGCACGCGATGATCCGTTGCGACTGCGCGCTAGCCTGTTCCCAGATTTTTTATCCAGCTCGCGCGTGGCGCCGGACTTGAGACCCGCTTCAATGAAGCCAGAATTCTTTCTTTATGGCGCGGATCCGCGCTGACATCATCTTAGCCAACCGCGCCTTGCTGGGTATGGAACGGCGATAGAATAGCGTCCGCTCGATAAGGCTCCTGGCGCGGGGACCACGATCGCGGGCGGCGGCACGGAACTGCTGTACGGCACTGTCATGGATGGGCTCAGCCCATGTCTTGCCGGATGCGAGGTAGTACTGATCGGCCTCGACATCGACGATCTTGTAATCGACCGGGAAGCTGTTGTATTGATTCAGGAAATCGACATTGCCCGAATAATTCGTCGCAATTACCTTGCGGCCGAGGCAAATGGCTTCCGCCATGCCCATGCCGTATCCTTCCGAGCGATGCAACGAGACGTAGCAATCGCAACATGCGATCAGCGAGAGCATCGTCGCCCGATCTAAGTAATCCTCGATGAAAACGACCCGCTCATCGATGCTTTTCAACTCCTCGACCAGGCGTCGGTCGACGGACGAATTCACCGGATCGTTAGATTTGACCACGAGACCGACAGACGAATCGGTCGCCGGAAAAGCCGCCCGAAAGGCTCTCACGACCGCGAAAGGGTTCTTCCGATGGATCGACGAATTATAATCAAATGAAAATAGAAAGTAGAACTTTTCTTTTGAGAGACCAAATCGATCTCTCTTGAAACGACCCCGGCCGGTTACATTGACGTAAGGCGGCATGATTAGAATTTTTTTTTCGAAAACCTTCGCAACTGCATCATGCACGAACTTCGATGGAGCCCAGATTTCGTCGTAGAGGTTCAAGGCCTCAATTTTTTCCGACGGTATCTCCGAGAGCTCCCAGTACAGCTTCAGGACATTGTAAGAGGTGGCCTTGGATCCACCATGAACGTAGTTGATGGCGTGATCGATGTGATCGAGACCGAGTTCGAAGACGTTGATCTTGTGTCGACGATAGGTATCGTATTTCTCGGATTGAAACTTCGCCTCGTATCTGTCCACCGCGCCATGGCTGTAGGGATAGATCGAGTATCTGGAGGACGACCGACGGAAACACGTGACTGTGCCCCGGGTCGCAGTTCCCAGCCCAAGCTTCGATTCGACGTAACCGATGAACCGAACGTCATTCTTCGACAGAAGCGGATGCTTCCGGTCGAATATCTTGTCGACCTCCTTCAGATAGACGTTTTTGTTCAACTTTTTGACGGCATCCGCGACGGACGAATGGGTCGCAAAAAATTCCGCAGACGTTCGGTTTCCGCTCACCAACCGATTTTCAGACCAGCCGAACCGAATGAAATGATGCGCCGGGTGCATCCCACCCAGACTCACGTCCGGGTTCAAAGCGGAGTATTCTTCGAAATTGATGTTTTCGTTAAGAATTTTTAGTAATTCTTTGACACGCCAGGCCGAATAAATACGGTTTAGCATTGTAATCATGGGATACATTGCTGCCAGCTGATGACCCGGTACCCTGCCAGAACGAACGGGCCTTGCGCGAAAATTCCGTCCCTGGGGCAGTCCTTTAGAGCACCTCGACCGACCGATACAAATCAGCCGGTCCGGCGGCCTGGATTCCCATGCCGAGGTCCGAATTCCTGCCGTGCCGGAATCGGGCTCCCCGTCCACGACACGGCTTCGGTCCGCAAGGAGCTCCAGATCATTGTCCCTCGCGCATGGAAGAGCCTGCGAGGCCGCGACGGGCTCTCGGGCTCTCGGGCTCTCCGGCCGACCGGGGGATACGGACGCGCCCGCCGTCACCCGTCACGCCGGATCGGCCCTCATCGAACGCGATGCACCCAGCCGGGCTCGTTTCCCAAATCCCGAACGATAACGCTTCACCGGCGGCTGACGGGAAGTGGTTGCGATGGGCTTTCGACGGCACGGCCGGGACGGTCTCCCTGATCCACCGTGTCGCGATCCGCAGCGCGGCTGTCTAGCGCTCAGCCGAACGAGGCGACATTGCCTGAGCGCCCGTTGTCCGTCTCACCGTCCGTAGATATCTTCGACGCGGATGATGTCGTCCTCGCCGGTGTAGGAGCCGACCTGCACCTCGATGAGCTCCAGGGGGATCTTGCCCGGGTTGGTCAGGCGGTGCATCGAGCCGATCGGCAGGTAGATCGCTTCGTTCTCGTGCACCAGCACCACCGCCTCGTTGAGCGTGACCTCCGCCGTGCCCTTGACCACCACCCAGTGCTCGGCCCGGTGGAAGTGCTTCTGCAGCGACAGCCGTCCGCCCGGCGTCACCATAATCCGCTTGACCTGGAAGCGCTCGCCGATGTCGATCCGCTGGTACCAGCCCCAGGGCCGGTACATTCGCCGATGCGCGTCCGCCTCCGGGTGGCCCTGCGCGCGCAGGCGCGTCACCAAGTCCTTGACCTCGCCCGAGCGCGCCTTCGAGGTCACCAGCACGGCGTCGGGGGTCGTGACCACGACGACGTCGTCGAGCCCCACCACCGTCGTCAGGTGCTCGCCCTCGCTGTGGATCAGGCTGCCA
>NZ_LMML01000029.1:1031989-1038893 GCF_001422215.1 Methylobacterium sp. Leaf89
GTCCCAGACCGCGTCCCAGGTGCCGACATCCGACCAGGGGAACGAGACCGGGCGCACGCCGGCATGCCGGGTCCGCTCCATCACGGCGTAGTCGATGGAGGTCTTGGGCGCCCGGCCGAAGGCCTCCGCGTCGAGGCGCACGAAGTCGAGGTCGGTCACGGCCGCATCGAGGGCCGCCCGGGTGGCCGCCAGGATCTCCGGGGCGTGGGCTTCGAGCTCGGCCAGCATCACGTCGGCGCGGAACAGGAAGTAGCCCGAGTTCCAGAGGGCGCCCTCCTCGATTAGCCGCAGGGCGCCGGCGTGATCGGGCTTCTCCACGAAGCGCTCGACCGCGTGGTTGCCCGCTCCGCCCGAAAGGGCTGCGCCGACGCGGATGTAGCCGTAGCCGGTGGCGGGGGCGGTCGGGGTGATCCCGAGGGTCATGATCGCCCCGGCCCGGGCACCGGCGGCGGCGGCCCGGGCGGCGGCCACGAAGGCGGGGGTATCGCCGATGACGTGGTCGGCGGCCATGATCAGCACGACGCTCTCGGGGTCGCGCCGGGCCGCGTGCAGGGTGGCGACCGCCACCGCTGCGGCCGAGTCGCGCCGTTCGGGCTCGAGGATGATGTCGGCTTGGATGCCCGCCTGCTGCAGCTGCTCGGCGACGATGAAGCGGGCGTCGCTGCTGGTGAGCACGGTGGGGCGGGCGAACACGCCGGTATCGCCCAGGCGCTGGGCGGTGGCCTGGAAGGTCGAGGTCTTGGGGTCCACCAGCGGCGTGAACTGCTTGGGCATGCTCTCCCGCGACGCCGGCCAGAGCCGCGTGCCCGAACCGCCGCAGAGAATGATCGGATGGATCAGATTGGACGATTCACTCATCGGTTCAGCCTTTTCGCGCGTTTAATCACGCAAATTCGTGCGGGCTTGAGCAAGAATATCGGCGAGGGTCCTGTTCCAATTCTCGCGCGGGACCCACCCGGTTGCTGCCGAAAGCCGCGACGCGTCGCCTGCCGCGACGGGGATTTCCGACGGACGCATCCTATCCGGCGCAATCCTGACTTCGAATGGCACCTGCGCATGCCGACGCAAGTCTTCGAGCACACTGGCGATGCTCCGTGGCTGACCCGAAGCCACGTTGAACACGGTGCCGCTTTCGATCTCAGACCCCTGCGCGATCAGTGAGGCATAGGCTTGTACGACGTCGGAGACCGGGAGAAAGTCGCGTGCCGCGTCTAGATTGCCCACCTCCAGCACGGGCGGAACGAGACCGGCTTCGATCCGCGCGATCTGTCCCGCAAAGGACGGCACGACAAACCGCTCATCTTGGCCTGGGCCGATATGATTGAAGGGACGAACGACGATGAAGCGCCCCTGCTTTAAGACATCGCCCAGGAGCGTCTCACCAAACCATTTTGAGCATGCATAGGCGCCTTGGGGATCCGGCACGGCCTCCTCCGTCAAAGGCTGTCCCGAAAGGAAGGCACGCCCATAGACCTCGCCGGAGCTGACGAATAGAAGCGTCGCCTTCGGTGCAAAGCGAACTATCGACTCGGCCAGATTGAGTAGACCGACAAGATTAACTCGCCACGTCTCACCAGGGGCGCTAGCCGATTGCGTTATGGAAGCAATCGCAGCCAGATGAAGAACGTCGGTTGGTTGGTAATCCGCAATGAAATCCGACAAAGCTTGCGAATTTAGCAGATCCAACGACTTGAACACGACCCCCTCAGGTAACGCATCTGTGTTACCCCGCCCAATTCCGATAATGCGATCCGAGGGCCCCATCGTCTTCAAGAGCGTTTTCAGGGCATGTCGGCCAACAAACCCTGCCGCGCCGGATACAATTATTCGCTTCACGGGCAGACGAGGATCAGGATTTTGCACCGAGGCGCCTCAGGTCAGCCTCGACCATCTCTTGGATCATTGTTTCCAATGAAATCTCCGCATGCCAGCCGAATGCCGCTTGCGCCTTGGCAGGATTTCCGAGCAGCACTTCGACTTCCGCAGGACGGAAAAGCTTTTCGTCGATTATCAAATGATCCGCGCTCGCGAGGCCGACGTGCCTGAATGCAATCTCACACATTTCACGGACTGTCACAGTGCGACCGGTCGCGATTACATAATCATCAGGAGAGTCCTGCTGCAGCATCATCCACATCGCACGGACGTAATCTTTTGCATGCCCCCAGTCACGCTTCGCATCGATATTGCCGAGACGAAGTTCCTTGGCAAGCCCGAGCTTGATCCGAGCCACGCTATCAGTGACCTTCCGCGTGACGAACTCCACACCGCGCAGCGGTGATTCATGATTGAACAGGATTCCGTTTGAGGCGTGCAGATTGAAGCTCTCGCGATAATTGATGGTCATCCAATGAGCGTAAAGCTTGGCGACACCGTACGGAGAACGCGGATAGAATGGCGTCGTCTCACTCTGAATCTGCTCCTGGATAAGGCCGAACATCTCCGACGACGAGGCCTGGTAGTAACGAGCGTCTGGTTTCAAAGTGCGAACGCACTCGAGCAGATTCACGGCACCGAGCCCGGTGATCTGCCCAGTCAGAAGCGGTTGCTGCCAGGAAGCCGTTACAAAGGATTGAGCTGCGAGGTTATAAACCTCGTCGGGCTGCACTGCCTGCACGATGCGCGCAAGGCTCGATAGGTCGAGAAGATTGCCGTCGTGAAGCTCGACGTCGTCCTGAATTCCAAGCCATTTGAGGCGGTGATCGAAAACGCCTGCGTGGCTCGAGCGACGAACGATTCCATGAACGGAATAGCCCTTACCGAGCAAAAGTTGCGCTAGGTAGGCGCCGTCCTGGCCCGTGATTCCACTAATTAGCGCGCGTTTGTTCGTCACATTCAGCTCCGGGATCGCGGACGTTCGCCGCCAATTGCTCTTGGGCACAGGGCATTACGTGCAACTGTCTGCATCAGCCGCGACCTCCCTACAGGAACACAGGGGGCTTCGCCAAGGGCTCGATCGTCGTGAGTGCATCCCACAACATCAGGTGCACGCGCAAGTGCGCTGAAGCGACGAAAGCTCACCGCTCTGTCCGCCCTCAGGATCACGCAAAGTTCAATCAATCAGAATTTTGTTGTCAAGCTCAAGGCGCGCCGAGGATCAGGGAACGGTAACGGCTTAAATCCCATTCAATGAGATTGAGCGCACCGGAAGAGTCCTCGCAGACCCCAGGCCAACAATAAATCCAGTAAGTTTTAGCAGTAACTCTACTAAAAATTTTAGTATTTAGCCTGATAGAATATAATTTCTTTTATTATCTTGGATGTTTTGAATAGACATGTTGATTTTCAGTTAGACTAAATGGAAAAACCATCCCTTCCCGACCGCTTATACGCCCTGATTGCGGCGATTCGACCAGCTTAAACGGTCAAGCCGACGGATGGACGCCCGCGAATATCAGTTGCGCGATGGTTACGACCATTCTATATGTGCTGTGCTCGGTGCTTGGATGAGAAATGTTGCCGACTGAGATTGGCGCGCGCCGAGTCGTGTCCTCAGCGGTGATGTAGCTGAAAGGCCGCCATTGGCGATTGCCAGGTAGGATTCGGTTGCGACCACAAACCCCGAACCTGAGAGATCGCCGACGACCGACGAGATGATGGCCCTGTGTAGGCTGATGGAGAAGAGCGCCCACGCGCAATTGCTACGCGATCCAATCGGCTTGGCGGCCGAGCGCCTGGTGAAATTGAAGGCGGACGGCCTGGCCGGCGCTGTTCATAGTGAGACATAAGCTGCCCTGATGCGCCAGTGACGAGGAGCGCGCCATCGTGTGTGCGCTCCGCCGCAGCACCGGCTTCCCTCTTGACGCGCCGACCTTCGTCGTCTGCCATTTCCTGCCGCACCTGAACCGGGATGCGGTCTATCGCATCCTCAAGGCGGAGGGGCTCAACCGCTTGCCCCCTCCCAGCAGGCTCGCAAACCGCACGGTACCTTCAAGGAGTACCAGGTCGGCTTCATCCACGTTGACATCTAGCCCCCCCCCACACTGCGGGACCGCGATCGCGCCTTGCGCAAACGCTACCTAACGTCGCCATCGACCGCGCCGCCCGCTACGTGCACCTGCCGTCAAAGACGACCAGACCACGGCGTCCGCCACTGCCTACCTGGCGGATGCGCTCAGTGCCTTTCTGTTCCAGGTCACCGATGTTCTGACCGACCGCGGCTCCTGCTTCACGGCCGATGCCTTTGAGACTGCCTGCGAGCGGCACGGTGTGCAGCATCGCAAGACGGGCCCCTATACGCCCAAGACCAATGGCATGGTCGAGCGCTCCAACGGCCAGGCGCAGCGCGAGGCGTTGGGCATCACCCTCTACAGCCACAGCGACCTGGAGACCGTCTTGCGTGGGTTTAACGCGGCCTACAACAGCCGTCGTCAGCGCGTGCTCAACGGCCTCTCGCCCGAAATGGTCCTGAGTCAGCGCCCGGAAGCAGAACCGGCGCTGGGTGATCCAACTTACAAACCACCCAATCGCACCATCATCAAACGAGCACTGCAGGTCGTCGCAGACGCCAAGGAGGTCTCACATCCAGACAGCTAGGCCCATAGGCGACGACACCCTCGCAACAGCCGAGCCACCTTCTTGGAAACAACAGCTAGCCAATCGCGCATCAGCCCCTTAAAGGGACGGGCTGTTGAACAAGCCCTGGCTGGATCAGATCTGATAGAACTCCAGATTTTCCCCGAATGCAGTGAGGCTGTCGACAAACGGCTGTGTGGCACATGGCTGCACGCTCGTGCGGACCTGCACTCTTAGAATCGAGACCGGTTTGTCGTTAGAATGCCAAAATGCTCTCGTTGGTCTGCCGCTGCCCATGCGGCGAAAGCATATCTGTTTGACCCCAAAACCCCGAGTGTGCAAAGCGGTGCGCATGAGGTGAATGCCGACCGCCCCATTTGGTCGAAAAGCTCTTCAGCCCTCCCGCGAACAAGTTGACACTTTCGAGGGGGAATTCATTCGGGTTTGGTCAAATTACTAGGGACAGACTATCTATAGGCAGGATTCTTATAAATTTTGGACTTTACAATGAAATTCATCTGGTTGGCGAACTGGACTTATATTGATCAATGAACGTTTTTTGAATTGTAGCTAAATAAACCCTTACCAAATGGGCCAACACTAGTTCAAATAAGCAAAACGGTAAAGTGAAACTTTTAGACTTGTTTTGATCGCAAATAATCAGCAATTATCAGATACCAATACGACTGGGTCTAAGCTAAAACTTCAAGTTTTGAAATCGGAGGAAAAGTCGTGACTGGAGCCTACACAAAATTAGAAGCATGCCGCGTAAGCGGATCTAAGAATTTAGTTCCCGTTCTCCACTTGGGAGAGCAAGAACTAACAGGTGTGTTCCCCAAGCCGGGGCAACCGGTTACGGCTGGGCCCTTGGACCTCGTCTGGTGCCCCGATAGCGGTCTGCTCCAGCTCGCGCATACCTACAATGCAGGCGAGATGTACGGTGATAATTACGGTTATCGCTCAGGTTTGAATGCGTCCATGGTCCGACATTTGACACAGAAAGTTGACTTTTTGGAAAAGTTAGCTGACTTGACCGCGGGTGAAACGGTTCTTGATATTGGCTCAAACGACGCGACGTCGCTTAAAGCTTACAAAATCGCAGGGATAAAAAGGATTGGAATCGATCCAACCGGCCTAAAATTTAAGTCATATTATCCGGACGACATTGCGTTGGTTCCGGACTTTTTCTCGGCGGCTAATTTTCGTAAAATAACAGATCGTCAAGCGAAAATAGTAACATCAATTTCGATGTTCTATGACCTTGACAATCCCATTGCCTTTGCACGCGACATTGCTTCGGTGCTTGCACCAGATGGTGTGTGGCATTTTGAACAAAGCTACATGCCCGCGATGCTTAGAACAACTTCCTATGACACCATCTGCCATGAGCACCTCGAGTATTACTCACTAAGTGTAGTCGCGAAGATTCTTGATGCCGCCGACATGAAAATTGTCGACGTGCAGATGAACAGTGTAAACGGAGGAAGTTTTGCCGTCACTGCAGCTCTGCGGAAGTCAGTTCGCCCCCCCAACCACGCGGTGATCGATTGGCTCTTGGGCCAGGAAGAGCGCATGGGTCTGAATACCGTTCGCCCCTTTCGAGAGTTCGAGGATCGGGTTTTCCGTCACAAAGCTGATCTTGTACGCCTCCTGAAAAGCTTGGCCGCCGACGGTAAGAAGGTGCTCGGATATGGCGCCTCGACCAAAGGCAATGTAACGCTTCAGTTCTGTGGCGTCACCACAAACGAGATTTCTGCTATCGCTGAAGTAAATACGGAGAAATTCGGCGCTGAAACTCCAGGCACCCGAATTCCAATTATTTCTGAGACCGAAGCTCGCGCAATGGAACCCGATTACTTTCTCGTTCTTCCGTGGCATTTCAAAGAAAGCATCCTGCAGCGGGAGCAAGAATACATCGCAAAAGGCGGAAAATTCATCTTTCCGTTTCCTGAGATCGAGATCGTTTGAGACATCTCGCGACCGGCTTGGTCTGAGCTTCATGCTGTCCCTCGTCGGTCGCGATGTTTTATGTTGATTTGATTTGCAGCGTGCCCAAAGTGCGCCTCAAGTGCAATCCGCGTGCTCGGCGTGAGCTCAGTGAAATACTACCGGTGGCGGCGTGAGTTTGGCGGCCTGAAGTCGGATCAGGTTCGACCGATGAAGGATCTGGAGACCGAGAATACTCGGCTGCGGAAGGCGATTGCGGATCTCACCCTCGACAAGCTGATCTTGCAGGAGGCGTCCTGGGGAAACTTATTCTCTATTCGGGGTTCATCGGTCAACTCCGTTTGGCGTGCATCCTAGATCAGCGCGTGAATTGTCTTGCGGAGCTCTTGCTTCTCTCCGAGATCGACGTGGGCCGCCTCATGATGGGATCAGAGGGAGTGAG
>NZ_LMML01000029.1:1039017-1039313 GCF_001422215.1 Methylobacterium sp. Leaf89
GTGCGAGCGCCCGAACCGAGCCGGATTGTCGACGCAGGTGCGGTAGGCCAACGCCACGATCGGCCCGACGCCAGGCGCGGTCATCAGTCGGCGGCAGATCGGATCGATACGGACCTGGTCCAGCAGCATCTTGTGCAGCCTGGCGAGCTGGGTCCGCAGCGCGGAGCGTGCCTCCAGCAGCGGCAGGACCACGGCCGCGACGAACGGCAGATCAAGCACGAGGTCGCGCACGGGCTGCTCGAACCCGGCAGCCCCCACGACGCCGACCTTGAGGCCGAAGTTGCGCAACTGGCCGC
>NZ_LMML01000030.1:0-45236 GCF_001422215.1 Methylobacterium sp. Leaf89
TCCTGCATCAGAGAGACGAAAACGAAAGCCAAACCAATACGTTCAGGCGACGACAGACCCTAGAAGATGGACTGACTTCGTGACCGTGTGGGAATTAATCTCCCTCGAACGCAACGCGGAGTTCGGCAGGGTTGCGCCAAGCCACCCGTACCCGAAGTTTCACGGATCGAATTCGCAAGACGAAACGATCGGGGATTCCCAGAACGCCAACGACCCGCGATCGTGTTCCACCCAACGAGCGGTCAACGAGGGCACAACTCGCAGGATTGGCAAGCTCGATGAGGATACGCGCACCGCGCGACTGCAGCGTGGGCCGCTCCGACCGCCTATCGACCATCACATGATTTGGCATCTGCGTCCCGATCAAAGCGTCTGCATCTTTGAAGTTGCTGCGCGTGAAAATCGTGAAAACCATCGGTGATAAGCTCAAGTTTTATCACGACGGCTGCGGTTCTCGTTCCAGGCAGGCAACCGTTTCCCATCAGACGTCAGCGGTAACCTTGAATGGTGGGGCGGGAATCCCTTGTTGTTCGCCACCGCTGCCCTCTGTGAGAGGAGGGGATCGTTCAGGAAGGTTGACCATGACGAAGCTGTTCATTGCCAAGATCCGTTCCGCCGCGGGGACAAAGCCCTTGGTGACCGTTCGGGCCGCTGCTGAAGGGGAAGCGCGGCTGTTCTTGGAAGCTGCGTATCCGGAAGACGAGATCGTTGATGTCGCAGAACCCAGCGGCTGGGCGAGCGATGCCGATACCGGAAGTGCACCGGGTGATATCCGCGAACATGCTGGGGTGGAATGGCAGGCACCTTCGAGCCACACAGATTAACGCGCCGACGGTCTCGATCGCCCCCGCATCCGCCAAAGTCGGACCGACTGGAGATCGGGCACTTTTCAGTCCCCGAAATGCGTGGCCTTTTGCTGGTGATGCCAATCCGCCGCGTAGACCTCGCCTTCTATGCAATCGACTGGCCGGAACTTTCGGCCGTGATCCGCTCCGAGCGCGCGATCGTTGCGAGGGAGTGGGCGGCTTATCGAGAGGTCGTCTTCCATCTTGGTGATGGCCGCTGATGGGATGTCGCGACAACGGTCTGGGATTGCGCCGACCAAGCGGTCGCCGTCTCGGTTGGGACAGCTGTCGGCCTCAAGCAGGTACGCTCAACACGTGGTTCTGGTGACGGCGCATCGCGATCAAGCCATCGCTAACAATGCGGGCATGAACCTCGTCGCTTCCTGTCAGAACTGCCACATCAACCACAGTCGCCCGAAGCATCGACGACGACGCTGGCGGACGCTGTTTCGGCACAAGGCTTCGGAGGATCTTTTTCGCGGCCCCTGCCACGGTAGCTGAGCGCCGAGGGGCACGCGAAGTCGCTCTCGATCGCAACGCTGCCAGCGTTCCAACCGTCGCGATGCTGAAGAATCGGTGATCCTGGGCAGGCCTGATGCCCTAGACAGATGGAGCAGGCATCCCCTTCAGGACGGCTTCATGGAGAAGGCGGAGCCAATGGATCGCCTCCCGGGCTTTGGCTTCGGCAATTTCGGCCCGCCGCTCCGCGTCAGCCACCGAGCTCTTGCTAGCGTTACTGGCATCGACGATCGCTTCGATGTTCGCAAGCGTAATCGACCAGTCGAACTCGTCGGTCTCCGCCTTCGGCGCGGGCTCAGACCTACGGGACAACGTATCCGTAAAGTTCTCGGGAATCAGACGATTCAGATCGTCGCTCGAATGGGGGAACGAAGTGCTGAAGATATTCCGAATCCGCTCCGCTTCCTGATCGAGCGAATCCACGAGGACGGGTTTCTCGGCTGCTTCCATCACGTATGCACCCCAGTCCAGGATAGTCTAGTCTGACCTTAGAGAAGACTCATCTTGTAAAAATCGGATTAAAAGCAGCGCGATCGTCAAGTCCGGGAGGCTGCGTTGTGAATTACGGGCATATTTCAAGATGGCGGGATGATCGTGCAAACACGCAGGACCGCACGCATCGGATCTGCCAAGGGGGGGGGCGCCAGATCCGTCTGGCAGGCCTGCATTCCCTGGTGCAGTCGGCATGAATACGCCGGCGGATGGGGTTACCGCGGTAGCTGGGTTCAGTGGTGACTGCGCTGGTCCCAGAGTAGGTTGCTGATCCGCGATGCACTGCACCAAAATAAAAGAGAGGGCCCGTACCGGATTCGACGGGATGGATCTCCGCGCTACCTGCGGTTTCCGGCAGCTATGCTGCGGCGAGAACGAAATCGACGCCCTGCGCGACGATGACTGGGCTGTAGGCGTGGGGGCCGTCGTACTCGACTGCCATGACCGGGTATCCGGCCTCCCGCAACCGGGCGACATGAACCCGCGCGCTGCGATCGATCGGAATCTGCTCGTCGCGGATTCCATGGGAAAGGAAGATCCGTGGAACGCCCGATTGCAGGTGAACGGACAGGAAGCCGGCCGATGAGACGAGGAGATGGGTGACCACATGCCCGTTGGCTAGGCCGAGGGAGAGCGTGTAGCTGCCACCATCCGAGTGGCCCGCGAAAATCAGATGCGTCGGATCGAGTAGGTAACGGGTGCTCACCTCGGCCAAAGCCTCGTCGACACGCTCGCGGTCGGGTCCATGGCCGCCAATGACGAGATCCCAAGTCGGGAACATCGATTGGGGTGCCAACAGTAGGAAGCCCCGCGCTTGGGCATGGGCCTCCAGCATCGGCAGGATCTTCTCTGCGCTGCCGCCGCCACCATGGAACAGGACCACGAGAGGTGTTGGCCGGCGTGGATCGACGCTTTCGGGTACCACGAGGATCGCGTCCCGCTCGGCGAACAGCCCGAGACAATGGCGACCGGGGGGAAGAGGCTCCTTGGTGGGGAGCCGGTGCGCGAAGGCGAGCCGGCCGGCGAGGCGGGGATCGATCATGCGGGACTCTGGGTTTCGGAAGCAGTCGGAGGGGAGGCGTCAGTCAACCGGCCTTGTCCGCCTGGAGGGGCTTGATCTTCAGTTGATCGATCAGCCAGCGCCATCCGCCATCGGCCTGGCGCCGTGCGGTTTCAGCCGAGATCGTCCCGTTGGGCAGTCGCGCGAAGGTCATGGCGTGATCGCCGTTCCGGATCGCCGGGAGGGTCTCGGCGGCCGGAAAACCAGACTTGCGCGCCAAGAGGTCGGCATAGAATTGCCGGATCTCGCCGTGTCCGGTGGCCACGACCTTCCCGGCCGCCAGCACCGCATCGGGCTCGTAGAGGGCAACGAGGCCGTCCACGTCGCCTGCATTGGCGCGTTCATTGAAGAGGCGGGCGAGGTCTTCCGGCTCGTGGGCGATCGGCGGGTTCTGGCCGTAGACTTTCGGTGATGTCGTCATGGCGACTCCTTCTTGAAAAAGCATAAGGCTCAGGTGAGCAGCGTGCCGGCACTGTCCCGGACAGAGACGACGACGGGGATGCCGGCCTGCACGCTTTCGGAAACCGTGCAGAAGCGCTGGAACTGCTCCAGCACCCGGTCGATGCGGGGTACGGAGTCGGCGGTCGCCCCGAGGCTGATCGCGACCGCGATGCCGGCGATGCGCAGACGGTTCTCGGCGTTGCGGGTGACCTCGCAGTGCGCCTCGGCCCGGATGCCGCCGGCCTCTTGCTTATACTTACCGAGCGCGAAGACGAGGCTGGCGCACAGGCAGTTCGTCACCGAAGAGACGAGGAGCTGTTCGGGGAACGGGCCTTCGCCGCTGCCGATGGGAATGGCCTCATCGACCATGAGGTGGGGCAGGATCCCACCGAAATCGATCGCGAACTTGTAGCCCTCGATCTGCGTGATCGTGATGCTCGGGCCTGGACCCATGGCGGCTCTCCCCTGCCGATTCTCGTTGCCTGCAGCGTGCCGGCGTCATCCGAGAACGCTGTCACCAAGGCCCAAGCTCCCTGGGGCAATTGACGTCAGCTCCGCGAGTTGACACCTTATCTACGTTGGCATACCAAATACCAACGATCGAAACAGCGAAAAATACCAAGTCCTTCCGACGCCATCGAACGGCTTCAAGTCTGACGGACAAAGAGGGGAGTGTTCCATGCCGATGGATGACCATCGTCTCGCCCCAGGTTCGAGCCCGCCCGGTCGATAAACCGGGCGACGGAGACGATATCCGCAGCACGGACAGGGAGATGAGGGTCAGCGCATGACGAGCCCGATCGATTTTGCTGTCCTGGTGGCAGCAGCCGGCGATGCCGTTGTGGTGTCGGACACGAGCGGTGCGATCACCGTGTGGAATCCCGCCGCGACGCGGATCTTCGGGTACGCGGCGGAGGAGGCGGTCGGTCAGTCTCTCGATCTCATCACCCCGGAGCGTCAGCGCCGGCGCCACTGGGAGGGCTATGCCAAGACCATGAAGACGGGCGTCACCAAGTACGGTGCCGACGTCCTGCGAGTCCCAGCCATCCATAAGGATGGCCACACGCTCTCCATCGCCTTCACGGTCGGGCTGATCCACGGCTTCGACAACGCCGTTACGGGTATCGCCGCGATCATCCGCGATGAAACCCAGCGCTGGAACGACGAGCGTGAACTACGCCGCCGCTTGGCGGCCCTCGAATCCCGCGTCGCCTGAGGGCGAGGCGCGACAGACCGCCGGGATCACCCACCACGGGTTTCCGGCCAACCCAGAACCCGGATCGACCGGGCAAGCCGCGAACTTCGACAATCGTCTGAGCCAACAGGGAGAACGCCACGATGAGCAAGCCGCTCGAGGGTATCAAGATCATCGATTTCACCCACGTCCAGGCTGGTCCGGCCTGTACCCAGCTACTGGCCTGGTTCGGCGCCGACGTGATCAAGGTGGAGCGCCCTGGGGCCGGCGACGTGACGCGCACGCAGCTTCGCCACGTCGAGGATGCCGACGCGCTCTACTTCACCATGCTTAACTCCAACAAGCGTTCCCTGACGCTCGACACCAAGACTCCTGAGGGCAAGGAAGTCCTCGAGAACCTGATCAAGCAATCCGATGTCATGGTCGAGAACTTCGGCCCTGGCGCCCTCGACCGCATGGGCTTCTCTTGGTCCCGCATCCAGGAGCTCAATCCCGGCATGATCCTGGCGTCGGTGAAGGGCTTCTCGGATGGCCACCACTACGAGGACTTGAAGGTCTACGAGAACGTGGCGCAGTGTGCCGGCGGCGCGGCCTCCACCACTGGCTTCTGGGACGGCCCGCCTACTGTGAGCGCCGCGGCTCTCGGTGATTCGAACACCGGCATGCACCTCGCGATCGGCATTCTCACGGCGCTTCACCAGAAGAACAAGACCGGCAAGGGCCAGAAGGTCGCTGTCTCGATGCAGGACTCGGTGCTCAACCTTTGCCGCGTCAAGCTGCGCGACCAGCAGCGTCTCGATGCCCTCGGCTACCTGGAGGAATACCCGCAGTACCCCCACGGCGAGTTCTCGGATGTGGTGCCGCGCGGCGGCAACGCGGGTGGCGGTGGACAGCCAGGCTGGGTGCTGAAGTGCAAGGGCTGGGAGACCGATCCGAACGCCTACATCTACTTCACGATCCAGGGTCATGCCTGGGCCCCGATCTGTAAGGCGATCGGCAAGGATGAGTGGATCGACGATCCGGCCTACAACACCGCTCGCGCCCGCCAGGACAAGATCATGGACATCTTTGGCACGATCGAGGCTTGGCTCGCCGACAAAACGAAGTTCGAGGCCGTCGATATCCTGCGCAAGTTCGACATCCCGTGCTCACCGGTGCTGTCGATGAAGGAGATCGCCAACGATCCGTCGCTGCGCGCCAGCGGCACCGTTGTCGAGGTGCCGCACCCGAAGCTCGGCTCGTACCTGACCGTCGGCAGCCCGATCAAGTTCTCCGACATGCAGGTCGAGGTGAAGGCCTCCCCGCTGCTCGGCGAGCACACCGACGAAGTCTTGCTCGATCTTGGCTACACCCAGCAGCAGATCGAGCAGTTGCACCAGGCCCGCGCCGTCTGAGGCGGCGTCTGAAACGGAGACGCCAACGGCCAGTTCTCGGACAGGCCGCTGAATCAAATAAGACGGCGCGCCTTGAGGCGCGCCGTTTCCGTTTTCTGGTACCGGAGCGAGGCTCGCCCATACGGCTTGTCCGTCATCGGCCCGGACGACCGCGGCATGGAAATCCAGGCACGCGGCCGCAGTGACGGGTTAGATGCCGGAGCGAGACGCATCTTGCGCGAGGGACGTCCCGAGGCGCCGCAGGTCGGCGGCGAGGATCATCCGGTGAATCGGCCCCACTGGCGCCATGTAGGCCCGGCCGAACGCATTGTGGACCACAACCGACGAGGTGATCGTGAGACGGCGACCAGCTGTCGCGAAGCAGATCATGACGTCGAGATGCCGGTCCCGCGTGGTGAGGACGAGCATGTCCGGCGTACTCTGTTCCACCAAGAAGAAATCCAGTTTGTCCCCCGTGCAGACATGGGTCCGCCGCTCCCTGGAAAAGCCGCCGATGGCCTTGACGCCGAAGCGGATTGCGATCGCATCCCTCACGCGAAAGGCGAGGGTCATCAGCGGTCGCGGCTTCGAGGCGATAGCGTTCCAGACATCGAGCGGGCTGACAGCCGTCGGGAGGATTACGGACTGCGTGTCGTTATAGTCGAGCTCTTCGCGCGGGCGCAGAAGTCGGACCGGTGGAGCCTCAGCCAAGCTTTCTCTCCTACCTGGGCGGTGGCCGAAGTCTAACATGGCCGATGCGGAGGTCCGGATGGGACGATGGGTGTGGCGGGAAATGCGGCATACATCGCCGACCGTATTGTCATCGCACGCGCGACCTACACCCTGAGGGATGCGGGCTTGTCTTGCTGCCCCGCGAGGTGGGATGACATGGCGAAGCGGTCCTTTGGATCGTCCATCGTCGTGGTGCCGTCAATCCCGTTCGCTGCGAGCGCATCGTAGGGCAGCCAGCCGCTGAAGGGCTCCAGGGCGTTTGGCTCGGCCGGGCGGTACCAGCGCCAGACCTGACGCGTCGCGCTCGGGGAGTACCAGCGGCCGGGGAGGCCTTCCGCAAGAATCGGGCCTAGGGTCAGGTGGTTGAGCCAAATCCGGTTGACGGTCTGCGGGGCCGTCTGCATCGGGCGCCAGGTCGGCGGCATCGGAGATCTCCTGCGAGACGATCGGGTGGGCTGAAACGGGCGCGGGGGCCAGGACTTGGCGTCCGGCCCCCGCGGCTCTTTCTTCGGCGCTTCAGTTGGGTTGTCAGGCCGCGACGATGCGGGGGGCTGGCTTAGTCTCGTCGGAGACAGCGAGCGCCTGCGCCACCACGCGCTTACGCCAGGGCTTCAGTACCGCGATGGCGAGGAGCGAGGCGAGGATGTTGGCGCCGGCGGCGACCAGGAAGACGCCGTCCCAGCTGTTGGTCGCCTGCTGCAGATAGTTCGCTACCGGAACCAGGAGCGCGGCGGTGCCTTTCGCGGTGTAGAGCAGGCCCGCATTGGTCGCAGCGAACTTCGTACCGAAGGTATCTGTGCAGGTCGAGGGGAAGAGGGAGTAGATCTCGCCCCAGGCGAAGAACACGAAGCCGGAGAGCAGCACGAACCACAGGGGGTCATGGCCCCAGAGGTAGAGCATGTAGATGCCGAAGCCTTCCATGGCGAAGGCGACGAACATGGTATTCTCGCGACCAATCTTATCCGAGACCCAGCCGAAGAACGGGCGGGTCAAGCCATTAAGTACGCGATCGATGGTGGCTGCGAAGGTGATGGCGACCATGGTGATGCCCATAATCGTGACCGGCACCTTGTCGACGCCGATATCGGCAGCGATGGGCTTGAGGTTGGCGGTGATCATCAAGCCGCCTGCGCCCACGATAACGAACATGAAGTACATCAGCCAAAAGATCGGCTGCCGAGCGACTTCACCGGGGGTGTAGTTGCGTCGGGTCTGGATGACGTTGGTGTTCGCGACGGCGTCCGGAACTTGCCCCTTCTTCGGCGAGGTGAAAAAGAAAGCCAACACAGCGACCACGAGGCCCTGGCCGATGCCGAAGTTGAAGAACGCCGCCTGGAAACCATGATCGGCGATCATCCACTGGATCGGCGCGACGGTGAGGGCTGAGCCGGCACCGAACCCCGCGGCGATGATGCCGGCGGCGAGACCACGCTTGTCCGGGAACCATTTCAGGGCGCTGCCGACACAGGTGCCATAGACCGCGCCCGCGCCGATGCCGGCGACGACTTGGCCAAGATAGAACATATTCAGGGTGCTGGCGTAGGAGTTGATCACCCAGCCGATCCCGCAAAGGAGACCACCGAATAGGACTACGACCCGTGGGCCGTACTTGTCGACGAACCAGCCTTCGACCGGAACGAGCCAAGTCTCAAACAACACGAACAGGGTAAATGCCCATTGGATCGCGGCGCGATCAAATCCGAATTTTTTTTGAATGTCGGGGACGAAGAATGTCCAGCCGTATTGCAGATTGGCAATCATCACCATGCAGATGACGCCAATGACGAGCTGACCCCATCGATAACTGTCGGATACGTGCTCGGTTGTAGTTTCCACCCTCGACATGGCTTTTCCTCCGATAGGCTCTTGATGAAACGAGATACGCGATCGGCTCTTCGTCCGATGCTGAGCGTAGGGGCCGTTGACCGCCGGACTTATCGCCGGCTTGGTATGTGGAATACCAGCCTCTCTCTCTGCGAACCAATCGTCAAGAGTTGGTTGCCGAGAAATCGATCCCGCACTGCAGCGTGGTGGCCAAATGCTGGTAGTTTCGCTCCATCCGCGAGATCGCTCTTAGTGTTTCCAGGCGGTCGATCTGCTTGCTTTGCACGGGCACCAGCGATCTGAGCGCAGACGATATTTGAATCCTGGCGATACCTCAGCGTGTCGTCTCGTCGAAACGCAAGAATCCTTATTCGACGATACCCAGATGCCGGATAAGCTTATGTGCAGAGGAAGTTACCTCGCCGCCTAATGCGCGATAGTGCCGGTCGAAGCACATGCTGGCGGCGCATCCGCACGTGAGCATTGTGTGATGTCCCAATCGTTTTAGTTGCGGTCCTGCACTGGGGACGGGTGCGCGATGACGCAGTGCAGCAAGCAGATAGGCGAAAACTGTTGTTTGCCATCCAGGCGGGGAAGATTCTTCAAAGCCGGTTCGCGAGTTTGAAACGACAAAGCAGCAGATCTGTCTCTCATTCCGGCATGATATTTCGCCCCACTCATTGACAGAAAATATTTTGTATACCAGGCTCGCGAGTGAAAAATGCCATAAGATCAGAGGAGCGGTGCCATGAGCGCGCGCCAGAAGCTTGGCAGTGAAGCCTCCCGCGTGCGCTATATTCGTATGGATCGGTCTGTGCGGGAAGCAATTCGGCTTCTAGCCGCTCCAGACGTTGATGCGCTAATTGTCGTTGACGGCCCATGCGACGACACTGGTTCATTTATCGGAATACTGAGCGATCGTGAGATCTTTCGCGTAATGGCCAGGGAGGGCCTGGAGACGCTCGACAGCTTGGTTTGGATGCTGACTACGCCGGAGTTCGTCTCCGCCGACGTTCGGACGCCGCTCGCCGATCGGTTGCAACTGTTTTGCACGCATAAAACCAACCATATCGCGATCATGAATGGAATGTGCCTTCATTCGATTCAGAGCATCTGGGATTGTGTTGTAGATGCATCACACGCTTCGACTGTATAATCGCAGCGTCCGAGGTGGGGTCGGACCCGATCCCCTTGGTGATGTTCATGAATTACACAGATTGATACAAAATCGTGCGATGCAAAAGCAGTTGGATTGATCGCAGATCCTTCAACAATGCGCAGAACTTGACGCTTGATGCGTTTAAATACACATTTTTAAGCTCGCTCGACGACGGGTAGGGCAAGGCGAGGCTGGCGTTTGCATGCCGGCGCGCATCACCGCTCGGCGCCTCTGCAATCTGCCATCGTCGGTGGTGAAGAAGATAAAGGAGTGATCCCCATGCGTTTCCTGGCAATCCTCGACTGCCCGGTAATCTTCAGCGGCGAGAACAGCTACGGGATGACCAGTATCGACATGTGTCCCTCGACTGGTATCACGAACGGCCTGATCAGTCGCCACGTCAAGGTGATTGACGGTCGCCTGATCGCTGTCTGCATTTGGACAGGCGAGGTACTCTGTCGCGAGTATTTCGATGCGGCGTGGTACCAGAAAGCTGGGGAGCTTTGGGGAGAAGAGTACCAGCTTCGCCTGGAGGTCATTGAGGAACCGCAGGCCGTTTGAGCACCCGCGGTGGATTGGGGTCTGGGCTCGAATCTCGTGCGTTCGGACCATCACAGAATGCAAAGTCTACTGGCATGACCATCCATGCCTTGGCGAGTCCGGCAAGCGACGGCGCCGATCCGGACTGTTACGGGCCCTGGAGCCCGGGTATCGAGTCGAGCCTTCCGCGCGCGCTCCTGCCCTTAGCTACCGTTTTCCGCGAGGAAAACGTCGAGACCTCCCTCAACGATGCCTATGAGTTGAGCGATGTCAGTGGTCTGCCATTGACATCGCTTGTCTGCTTCCGGCCTGAGCGGCTGGTGGTCCACGAAGTTTTGATCCGCGTCATGGCTGATCTTTCCGTTCCGGTCGGCCAGACGTACGGCGATCTCGGGGTAAATTTTCGTGCCATCGTCTCTGCCATCCTGAACGAGGGTATTGCCGAACATGGCAGAGAGATCGCCGCGCGACATGCGGAGATCCGGGTCGCAGCCGCGGAACTTCTCGATGGCCAGATCGACAAAATATTGGGCGAGTACCTTCACACCGCCGAGGGGTGGCCACCGCGCGGCGCTCTCTGGCGTCGTTTCTGGCCTCACCGCACCGGACGGAAAAGCTCAAAACCTTCCGGCTCTGCTTGCGTTGGCCGGGACCCTATACATCAGGTCTGGCATCACCTTGACGCCTGGCATGCGCGGGTCGCCGCGGCAGAGGATGCTCTCGCCGTGGCGGCCTGCGCCGCGCTGCGTTGCGTCGTCGAGAGTCTGATCGGTCGACGTGGCTTTCTCATCCGTGACCCGTCACTGCTCGGAAGGCTTGCCGTCACGCTCGTGTCGAACGGCTATGGTAGTCTTGCCCTCGGCGCGCTGATCGAGCCCTGGATGCAGGCAGTGGTGGCGAAGCGCGGTTACGTGCGCCTTAAGCCGCAGGACACTCCTGTCATCCTGAACGTGAAGGGCTCGTCCGCCTCAGGCAAGAGTACCATCCGTCCCTATCAGCGCGCTCTGGTCGAGACCCTGGGATTGAATTGGTCCGACTTCGCCCTCATCACGCCTGATGTCTGGCGTAAGTTCCTGTTGGATTACGACAGTCTCGGGTCAGCGCGGCGCTATGCCGGGCCGTTGACAGGACACGAGGTCGAGATCATTGACCGCAAGCTCGATGGCTACATGGCGCGGAAAGCTGAGGCTGGCCGGATCTCCCATCTCGTCATCGACCGCTTCCGCTTTGACAGTTTTGCAGTCAATCCCGGTACCGAACTTGGGAGCCAGCTCCTCACGCGCTTCGGGCGCCAAGTCTACATGCAGTTCATGATCACGCCGCCGGATGCCACTGTCGAGCGGGCTTGGAAACGTGGCGAACAGTTCGGTCGCTACAAGGCGGTGGAAGACCTACTGGCGCACAATGTCGAAGCTTACACAGGCATGCCACGGTTGTTTTTTACCTGGGTGTTGCGACCGGACAAGGAGGTGCATTTCGAGTTCCTGGACAACGGTGTACCCGAGGGTTGTCTTCCCCGGACCGTCGCTTTTGGTGCGAATGGCGTAATGAACATTCTTGACGTTCAGGTCTTGCTCGACATCGATCGGTATCAGGCCATCAATATTCAGGCCCGCAATCCCCAGGCGGTCTATCGCGGCGTTCCACCCCGGGATGCGCCAGGGGAGATGCGTTTCCTGCGCGATTGCCTGCGCCGGATGACCACCATTCGCTTTGCCGATCACGCCACAGGCCACGTCCTCGCGCGCCTCGACAGCGGGCGCCTTACCAGTCTCGCGCCGACGTTGGCTGAAACCGACCCGGTCGTTCACCGAGTCCTGACAGGGCTTGGGGTCATCAGGCAAGCGGAAGCAAATGCAGGATCCAGTGAAGCTCTGCAGGTGAGTGGAGCGTGCACCCTCGGAGCCTGGGGCGAGAAAACAACGCTGAGGCGTTTGACCTGAGAGCAGATACGGCGGTGCGGATTGGGCGAAAGATCTCTGGCTACCACTGTGAATTTGCGATGAAACAGGGAATGTTGCGCCAATATATGTTTTTGAACTACCGTCCGTGCTCGCATCCTTTCTTGTCACGATCCTCGTCCATATGGCTCTGCAGGTCGGGCGCGTGATCAAGGTCGCTGACTGGCTGTCACAAGACAGAAGTTCCGTCGAAAGACACAATGAAGTCGTCGTCGGAAACAGAAACGGTGCTTTGCTGTTTGCGGTTGAGACGGATAAATGATCCTTCTAAAGGGAAGCGCGGCGTCGAGGGATCGAGGCCGCGCAAGTTGGGAGAAGAGAGGTCGAGTTGAGGAGACTGCCTATTCGGCGGCGATCCTCTGGACGACGCCGATGGCCCCGGACTCGGCAATCTCAAGACGTTCGGCTTCAGAGTATCCGAGGACCTCGGTCAAAATCTCTTCGGTGTGCTCGCCCAACAGCGGAGATCGCGTGATCTCGGTATTGCTGGCCGAGAGTCGGATTGGGTTGCCCACAGTGAGGTACTTGCCACGGGTGGGGTGATCGACCTCTACGACCGTACCGGATTTACGCAGGGACTCGTCCTCCGCGATCTCCTTCATGGAGAGGATCGGCCCGCATGGCACATGCAGCGCATTGAGGATCTCCATCGCCTCGAACTTGGTCTTCGACATCGTCCAAGATTCGATGCGGGTGAAGATCTCGTTCAGGTGCGGCAGGCGAGCCTTCGGTGTGGCATAGTCGGGATGTGTCGCCCAGGCGGGTTCGCCGATGACGTCGCAGATCTGCGACCAGACCGCGCCCTGGGTGATGAAGTAGATGTAGGCGTTCGGGTCAGTCTCCCAACCTCTGCACTTGAGGATCCGGCCCGGCTGGCCGCCCCCGGAATCATTGCCGGCGCGCGGCACCGAGTCGCCGAACGGAATGCCTTCGCCGAACTGGCTGTATTCCGGCAGGGGGCCACGCTCTAGGCGTTGCTGGTCGCGCAGTTTGACCCGGCAGAGGTTGAGCACCCCGTCCTGCATGGCGCAGTCGACCCGCTGGCCGAGGTCGGTCTGGGTGCGGTGGTACAGAGCGGTGACGATGCCCAGTGCCAAGTGGAGGCCGGTGCCGGAATCACCGATCTGCGCGCCGGTCACCATCGGGATGTCGGTGCGGAACCCCGTGGTCGATGCAGCGCCGCCGACGCATTGCGCCACGTTCTCATAGACCTTGCAGTTCTCGTAGGCGCCGGGGCCGAACCCCTTTACCGAGGCGAGGATCATGCGTGGGTTGGCGGCGTGGATCGCCTCCCAGGTCAGGCCCATCCGGGCGAGCGCGCCGGGAGCGAAGTTCTCGACCAGGACATCGCACTCGCCGATCAGGCGCCACAGCACCTCGATGCCCTTCGGATTCTTGGTGTCGAGGGTGATCGATCGCTTGTTGTGGTTCAGCATCGTGAAGTAGAGGCTGTCTACATCCGGAATGTCTTGGAGCTGCTGGCGCGTCGCATCGCCCACGCCCGGCCGCTCGACCTTGATCACGTCGGCACCGAACCAGGCTAGCAACTGCGTGCAGGTCGGGCCCGACTGGACGTGCGTGAAGTCGAGGATCTTGACGCCTTCGAGGGCTTTCATGGCACAGGCTCACCTATCCGGGAGACGTCAGCACGGGCATCCGTTCGGGCGACGGCGGGTGGAGGATGCTCTCCTGCAGCACGGTGCCGATACCACGATCTTCGGAGCATGCGAGACGGCCCACCGGGAGGCCGTCTGCGCGTGTCGTGTCCCCGGAGACGGAGTTCGTCTCCGGGGAGGGCAAGGTCTCGCGCCTTAGGCGGTTTTCTTGCGGACCACCGTGCTCGTCGGGTTCAGGCTTCCGATGTTGCCGCTCTCGGTGCCGGCGCTCGGGTCAATCACCGCATTGATCAGGGTGGGCTTGCCCGAGTCCATCGCGGCGTTGACGGCCTGGGAGAGTTCGTCCGGGGTTGTGACGTGGACGCCGATGCCGCCGAAGGCCTCCATCATCTTGTCGTAGCGCGAGTCCTTTACGAACACCGTGGTGCCTGGATCGCGGCCGGTAGGGTCGGTGTCCGTGCCGCGATAGATGCCGTTGTTGTTGAAGACCACGATGCAGACCGGCAGGTCGTACCGGCAGATCGTCTCGACCTCCATTCCGGAGAAGCCGAAAGCGCTGTCGCCCTCCACCGCCAGGACCGGCTTGCCGGTCTCGACTGCGGCAGCCACGGCGAACCCCATGCCGATGCCCATGATGCCCCAGGTGCCGACGTCCAGGCGCTTGCGCGGCTGATACATGTCGATGATACCGCGGGCGAGATCGAGGGTGTTGGCGCCCTCGTTGACGAGGATCGCGTCGGGCCGCTCCTTGACGATGGTCCGGAGTGCGCCTAGCGCTCCGTGGAAGTCCATCGGAGCAGAGTTCTTCTTCAGCTTCGAGGCCATCTTGGCGAGGTTCTCCTCCTTCTTGATCCGGATCGCGTCGGTCCAGGCCGTCGGGGGCGCCTGCCAGTTCTGGCCCATGCCGTCGAGGAGGGCGGTGACGCAGGAGCCGATGTCGCCGACCACCGGGGCAACGATCTCGACGTTCGAATCCATTTCCTTCGGCTCGATGTCGATCTGGATGAACTTCTTCGAGCCCGGGGCGCCCCAGGTCTTGCCCTTGCCGTGCGAGAGCAGCCAGTTCAGGCGCGCGCCGACCAGGAGGACCACGTCGGCTTCCTTGAGGACGAGGGAGCGTGCCGCACCGGCCGATTGCGGATGGGTGTCGGGGAGGAGGCCTTTGGCCATGCTCATCGGCACATAGGGGATGCCGCTGCGCTCGACGAGGTTGCGGATCTCCTCGTCGGCCTGGGCGTATGCGGCTCCCTTGCCGAGGACGATGAGCGGACGCTTGGCGCTCTTGAGCACGTCGAGGGCACGGGTGATGGCTGCCGGGGCCGGTAGCTGCGCGGGGGCCGCGTCGATTACCTTGACCAGTGACTTGGTGCCCGCCTCGGCATCCATGACTTGGCTGAACAGCTTAGCGGGCAGGTCGAGGTAGACGCCACCCGGACGGCCGGAAACCGCGGCGCGGATGGCGCGGGCGACCGCGATGCCGATATCGCAGGCGTGCAGCACGCGGAATGCGGCCTTGCACAGGGGTTTGGCGATAGCGAGTTGGTCCATCTCCTCGTAGTCGCCCTGCTGCAGGTCGACGATCTCGCGCTCGGAGGAGCCCGAGATCAGGATCATCGGGAAGCAGTTCGTGGTCGCGTTGGCCAGCGCCGTCAGGCCGTTGAGGAAGCCCGGCGCGGAAACGGTGAGGCAGATACCGGGCTTCTTGGTGAGGAAGCCCGCGATCGCGGCGGCGTTTCCGGCGTGTTGCTCATGGCGGAAGGAGATGACGCGCATACCGGCGGCCTGCGCGAGGCGGCCGAGATCCGTGATCGGAATGCCGGGCACGCCATAGATGTTGGTGATGCCGTTGAGCTTCAGGGCATCAATGACGAGGTGGAAGCCGTCGATCTGCTCGCCCGCATGATCGGACGTGACACCAACGCCGGTGGCGACGTCATGGACGGCCTGCGGGGATTCGGAGCCAGCGGTTCTATCCATCATGTTTCCTCCAGTTGGGGCGCTTCTTGTTGGGTGGCGCGCTATTTTTGAGTGTCTTCGAACGTTTGAGGTGGGCGTCGGACTTAAATTTAATCCGGAATGATCGGAGTTTTCGGCCGAGGCATCAGTCAGATCGCAACGATCTCTGCGGCTCACAGTCGAATTGCTCGACAACTCATATAGCCATGAGGCGTATAATCGTGAGTAAATCAGTCTTCAGCCGATCGATCACTTCGCATAATTGTACGCTGGGCGATGATCCGGTTCGAGGATTGTGTTAGGTGCAGTGCTGCCAATCGCGACCGGCCGGTTGTCAGTCCAAGAATGGTGGCATACCAAATACCAAGTGTCAAACCGGATCTGACCGGATCGCTCGCGCCCGGGATCGGTCATCAGCGGCAGCACCTCCGAGGCGGCCCCCGAATGAGAAAATCATTGCTTCCGGGAATACGAGCAACCGTTCGTCGTCACGCCTTGGTGAGTCGACGTAGCTATGTTGTTGTTGCAGGGGGGATATTCAGATCGTGTCCCGGCTCAATCGCCAAGGTTTCCTTGTGTTCCGGAAGCGGGTTCGGCATGTTCCTAATCAAATTGACGTCGCGTCAGCGTCCTAGCGATCGTTCCAGGTGTAAGCATGGTTGAGTCCACGACCTTTCAGATCAAGCCGCTCGCCGCGACGTCGAGCTTGCGTGCGCTTGCCTACGATGCGCTGAAGGAAGCCATCACCAACATGAACATTTACAGCCAGCGCGACGAGGTCCGGCTCGACGAGCGCAAGCTGTCTCAGGATCTCGGCGTCAGCCGCACCCCGGTCCGCGAAGCCCTCACGGTCCTGGAGCAGGAGGGGTTCGTCCGGTTCGAAGCACGTCGTGGTGTCTTCGTGATCAAGAAGTCGAAGAAGGAGATCGTGGCGATGATCCAGGCTTGGTCGGCCCTGGAGAGCATGGCTGCCCGGCTCGCTTGTGAGCATGCCACCGACGAGCAACTCGGCTGCCTGCGTATTCATTTCCCCGAATTCTATGAGGGGCGCCCGACCGATCACATGGACGAGTACTCGGATGCGAACATCCGGTTCCATCAGAAGATCATTTCGCTCGGCGGCTGCGAGGTGATCAAAGACATCACCAGCAATCTGCTGATGCATGTTCGCGGAATCCGGAACACGGCCCTGCGCCAGGGCGACCGGGCGGCGAACTCAATCAAGGAGCATGTCGAGATCATTCAGGCTCTGGAAGCACGGGATGCGGAGCGCGCCGAACGTCTCGTGCGCGAGCACGGCCTGGGCCTCGCCCGCCACGTCGAGAAGTACGGAGACTACCTCGACTGAATGCGTCGGGACGGCGGTCCCGCGGACGGCGGTTCCTCAGTAGCTCGGGACCAGCCGTTCCTCCGGCAGCGGCGCTTCCATGTGGAAGCGCAGTCCGCTCTCTGCATAGTCGATGGTTACGGCGGCGTTGCACTGCTGTGCCAGAACCCGCTGAAGCAGAGTCGAGCCGAAGCCCTTGCGCTGCGGTGGTGTCACCACCGGCCCTCCTGACTCCGTCCAGTCGAGGGTTAGGCGCCGTCCGGCCTCACCCGCTACGACATCCCATCTGACAAAGATCCGGCCACCCGGTTCGGAGAGGGCTCCGTGCTTGGCCGCGTTCGTGGTCAGTTCATGGAACGCCATCCCGGTCGGGACGGCGAGGTCGGCCGCCAACTCGATCATCGGTCCCTGGAGGCGGATGCGCTGGCTCTTGGCGTCATTGTAGGGGCTCAGCTCGTTCTCAAGCAGCTCGTGCAGTGGGGCCGTCTGCCAATAATCCTCCGTGAGGAGTGTGTGGGTCTTGCCCAGGGAGACGATCCGGTTGGAGAACGATTGGTAGAACGTCTCGACATCGTGGGTGGACCGCGCGGTCGCGCCGAGCAGGCCCTGTACCGTGGCGAGGGTGTTCTTCACACGATGATGAAGCTCTCGAATCAGCAGGGCTTGGCGCTCATGAGTCTTCTGGCGCTCGTCCAGATGGGCCGCTACCTCCCACTGCCGGCGCCGGGCGCGCAGGGCCGAACGCACTGCGTTGGCGAGTACCGCCGGATGGAACGGCCGCTCCAGCAAGGTCACATTGCCGAGCAGGCCGTTCAAGCGTTCGTCGGGTGAGGCGCCGCGATGACTGAGCAGGATAAAGGGAAAGTCGGACCAGGGGGGCTGGCGCTCCGACCATTCGGCGATCGCCCGTCGGTCTGAGCGCAGGAGCGCCTCTTCGGTGATCACCGCGCAGGCCGCGACATCGAGGTCTGCCACAAGGTCCGCCAAGTTCGCCTTGATCCGTGAATCGATGCCGACCTCAGCCAGAATCGCTGCAGCGATGCGCGCGTCCCGTCCGCTCGGCGCCAGGATCAGCGCGATGGGATCAGGCTGCGCCATGGGAGCCGGTTTGACTGTCGGTGATCTGTGCCGACGCAACGGGCCGGTCATCGAGAAGATCGGCGTGCTTCCCCTCGAAGGTTGGCACGCCGGTGAGCACGCCGCGGAAATCCTTGAGCACGGCCCCCACCCGGAGCCCCTGCGAATCGATTCTGAACTCTCGGATGGTATTCTCGTGCGGGCCGGTGCGCTTCTTCAGCACAGAGAGGGCGCGGCGTACGTGGCCGCCGGCCTCAAAGAAGCGGAGCATCACCACCGTGTCGCTGACATAAGTGAGATCGACCGGCGCCTCCATCCGCCCCACCATCCCGTGCTGGGCCAGCACTAGGATCGTCACCACGCCCTGCTGGTTCAGGTAAGTCGTCATCTCGTGCATCTGCAGCACCAGGTGCGGCTGCCCGCTCATGGCGCTCATGTAGCCCGTGAGGCTGTCGATCACTACGACGCGCGCCCCATCGGTCTCGACCGCATCGCGGATCCGCCCGGCGAAATCGCCCGCCGAGATATCGGCCGGGTCCATCTGTTCGATCCGCAGGCGTCCGGATTGGATGTGGGGGCCGATCGCGAAGCCGATTCCCGTAGCCCTCCGCTGGAGGATGCCGGAGGTCTCGTCGAAGCTGATGATCAGCCCATGTTCGCCGCGATCGAGGGCGGCCATCAGGTAACCGAGCGCCAGAGTCGACTTGCCGGCGCCCGAAGGGCCGATGATGAGGTTCGTGGTACCCCGGTCCAGGCCGCCGCCGAGGACCGCGTCCAGCTCAGGAACCCCGCAGGCGACCGTCCCAGGCTCGAACTCGGCATGGTGATCGGCGGCCACGAGGCGAGGGAAGATCCGAACCCCACCCCGCTTCAGCACGAAGTCGTGGTAGCCACTCTCGTAGGGGGTGCCGCGCATCTTGATGATGTGGAGCCGGCGGCGCGCAGCGCCGTAGGTCGGCGTCACTTGTTCCAGGCGCAGGACCGCGTGGCTGATCGAGTGCAGGTTGAGGTCGTCATCCTCGGAGCTCAGATCGTCGAGCATCAGCACGGTGGCGTTGTTGAGTAGGAAATAGCTCTTAAGCGCCAACACCTGCCGCCGGTAGCGCAGGGAGCCCTGCGACAGCAAGCGGATCTCCGACAGGCTGTCGAACACCACCCGGACCGGGTTCACGCGCTCGATCTCGGCCAGCGCCATCCGGACCGTTTCGCCGAGTTCGAGGTCGGACGAGTGGATGAGGGTCTGCTGCTGCTCCGAATCCAGGCTGAGCTCCGGCGGCACCAATTCGTAGATCTCGACGCCGTCCAGGGACCAGCCATGGCGCTCGGCCACTGAGAGGAGTTCGCGCCGGCTCTCCGAGAGGGTGATATAGAGGCCCCGCTCGCCCCGATTTACACCGTCGAGGAGAAATTGCAGTCCGAGGGTGGTCTTGCCACTGCCCGGCCGCCCCTCGATGAGATGAGCCCGCTGGGCCGCATAGCCGCCGTGGAGAATCTCGTCGAGGCCTGGCACGCCGGTCGGGATCGGCGCGGCGTCGCCGGCGACGGGGGTCTGCATGGATGAATCCGCAACGTGAAAATCGGATCCACCATAGGTGGGGGACCCCTCGGCGTCGCCGGTATTTATGCCACACCGCCGGGGTATGCGCCTCGCCGAGCGCCCGCCGTGCCCTCCGTGCAGGGCGAGTTCGGCCTCCGGTCATCGCCGCCGAAGGTTGCCCTTTGCAGAACCGCGAGGGCACCGTATCAGGGCCGGCCCTTGCCGCGCGGCCGCGAGATACTGCCCGCCTCGCATCTGTCCTTTCGAGCTACCGGAGTGCGGAGCCCCGATGCGCGAACCGAACGCGGTGGATTTCTGGCGGGGGCTGGCCCTCGTCACGATCTTCGTGAATCACATTCCCGGCAACACTTTCGAGCGCTACACCTATTCGCAGTACAGCATCTCAGATGCCGCTGAGCTGTTCGTCTTCCTGGCCGGCTGGTCGATCGGAATCGCCACGCGCAATCGTGATGGGAGCCCCGAGCCGCGGCTGAAGACCGTGCTGCGGCTGATGTCGCGCACCATCGAAGTCTACCGCGCTCAGATCACCACGATGGCCCTCGCCCTCGGCATGATTGCCGGCACGGCCCTGGTGCTCGATAACCCGTTGCTGCTCGAATGGCACAATGCTGGAGGCTTCTTCGCCGATCCGATCCAAACCATGGTCGGCTTCGTGCTGTTGACGCACCAACTGGGCTTCTTCAACATCCTGCCGCTCTACGTCGTGCTCCTCGGCATCGCACCCGTCTTCGTGCTGATCGGGCGCGTGAGCCGGAGCGCTGCCCTCCTCTTGTCCTTCGCGCTCTATGCCTCAAGCCTGGTGTTCGAGTGGAACCTGCCGTCCTGGCCGGGGGAGGGCGATTGGTTCTTCGATCCACTGTGTTGGCAACTTCTCCTCGTTCTCGGCTTCATCATGCAGGACTGGAGTCGGACCTCCCCCTGGCTGAAGCGCTGGTCGCGTCGGCTCGTCCCGGTGGGAGTGGTCATCGTTCTCACCGGTATCGTCCTGTCGGTGCTCGATCTCAGGCCGGATCCCCTCCTCGTTCCCGATCCACGCCTCGTCTTCACCTTTGACAAGACCTACTTGTCCCCGGCGCGGGTGATCCACTTCCTCGGCGTTCTCCTCGCCTTCCAGACGCTCTACGGATTCCTCGCCCCGCGACTCGGATGGATCACGCCCTTCCTCGCCAGTCTGGGGCGAAATTCGCTGGCGGTCTTCTCTGTCGGCTCACTGCTCAGCCTGGCCGCGCAACTCATACGGTTCTGGGCCGGCGGCGGTGTCGTTGTTGACGTTTTCGTCGTAGGGTCTGGCCTGTTCGCACTGGGTTTCACCGCATGGTTCGTCGAATGGCGCTCCCGAAAGCCGCGGGTCTCCTCGCCTTGAGCCTGGCCCTCCTCTGCCCCCTCGGCGGAGGCAGCGCCCGGGCGCAGGCGCCGGCGCCCCATCAAGAGCCCGCGAAGGTGGGAGGTCCGCCGCCGACCGTGGTGTCGCCTCCGAGCGTCGCCGCCGGTCAGGGGCCGGATGCAGAGGCCGTCGACGTGACCCTCTCGCCGGAATGCCGGGTGCCGGGCTCGAAGCTCTATACCCTGGCCCGCCTCGGCGCGGTGAAGGCGGCCCTCAAGGAAAAACGCCCGGTCCGCGTGCTCGCCATCGGCGCCTCGACGATGGGACTCGGGTCCTCCGCCACGTATCCGGTCAAGCTGGAGACCGCCCTCGAGCGCTCCCTACCGGATGTCGACGTGGTCGTGGAGAGCCGGGGCTTGCAAGGTGAGATCGCGTCGGGGGCAGGCGAGCGCCTGCGCAGCATGGTTGCGGAAGTGGAGCCCGACCTCGTCATCTGGCAGGTCGGCTCCCACGATGCCCTCGCCCGGGTCGATCTTGATGCCTTCGGCACGGCCCTCGACGAGACCGTGCAATGGATCAAGGGGCATGAGATCGACGTCGTACTGGTCAGCCCGGTCTATACCGCGAGTCTCGCCTCGGACGATTATTACACCAGCCTCGTGCGCAAGGTGCAGGACGTCGCCCTGCGGGAGGGTGTGCCCCTGGTGCAGCGCTACGAGGCGATGCGCTACCTCGCTCGCCGCAACGACAAGGGCGAGGGCCATCTCCTGGGCAGCCAGTTTCGGCTGAACGATCTCGGGTTGCGCTGCATGGCCGAGCACGTCACCCGCGCGATCACCCTGTCGCTGCTCCAGCCGGATCCGGCCTCGACGGGCAGCGCCGGGCGACCCGCCCTGACGTTGGCGCCGCCGAAGGAATCCGCCGGGACCAAGCTACCCGCGACGGCGCCCGCCGGGCCCTGAACCAAAGCCTTAACCGCTCGGCTTAACCGCGCCGCAATGGCGTAGGCCCTACACCGGTGTCGATCGGGCGGGGGCCATTCGGTGAGCACAGCGACGGATAGGATCGGAGCCGCCGGCGCGTGGAGCGCGTTGACGCGTCTGCGCGGTGGTGCCGCCGGGGCGGCGATCCACGTCTTCGCGATCCGCATCGGCGCCGCCGGCTTCGCCTATGTCGGGCAGGTGCTGATGGCGCGCCTGATGGGCGGCACCGAGTACGGAATCTTCGCAGCGATCTGGGTCTGGATCGCGATCCTCGGTCATTCGGCCACCCTCGGCCTGTCGCAGGGCGCCTGCCGGTTCATTCCGGCGGATCAGGCCCGGGGCGACCTGGCTGCCGTCCGCGCCTACCTCGTCGGCGGCACGACCGTGACCCTGGCGAGCGCAATGGCCGTCTCCCTCGGGGGGCTTGCCCTGGTCTGGGTCGAGGGCTCCCTGCTGGAGGGGCCCTATGCCGCCCCGCTCCTCGTGGCGGCGTTGGTGCTGCCGCTCTTCGCGCTTCAGGATTACTGCGAGGGCGTGGCCCGCGGTCAGAACTGGGCCGTGCTCGCCATCGCGCCCCCGTACCTGCTGCGGCAGGGTCTGATCATGGCCGCCATGCTGGCGGCCGTGGGATTCGGCGCCCCGGCGGAGGCGCGCGTCGCCGTCCTGTGCACCCTCGTGGCGACCGGGATCGCGGTGTCGATCCAGGCGGCCCTGCTGCTGCGGCGCCTTCAGGCGATCCTGCCCACCGGACCGCGCCGCTATGCCTGGCGGCGCTGGTTCCGCGCCTGCCTGCCGATCGCGGGCAGCGACCTCGCCACGTCCGCTTCGAGCTTCATCGACGTCGTCGTGCTGAGCCTGCTCGCCCCACCGGCCACGGTGGGGCTGTACTTCGCCGCGACGCGGATCCAGCAATTCGTGGTCTTCGTCCATTTCGCCGCCACCGCCGCCACGGCGCAACGCTTCACCGCAGCCCATGCGGCCGGGGATCGGGGGCGGCTCGCCGATCTGATCGCCCTGCAGGCGCGTCTCACCCTCGCGGCCACCACGCTCATCGGGATCGCCGTCCTCGCGGCCGCGCCCCTCCTGTTAGGCCTGTTCGGCTCCGAATTCCGGGACAGCCTGCCCATCCTCGCCGTCCTCGTTGCCGGGAGTGTCGCCGCCAGCGCCTTCGGTCCGGGTGAGGACCTGCTCAACATGCTCGGCGGAGAGCGCCTGGCCGCCGGCGTCGCCGTCGGCATCCTGGGTCTGGCCGGCGGCCTCTGCCTCATACTGGTCCCGGTGTTCGGGGTGATCGGCGCCGCCCTGGCGATGGCGCTCGCTACCGTGGTCCGAGCCGCCGCCATGGCCTGGGCGGCCCATGCGGTGCATGGCCTGGTCACGCCGGTCCGGATCGGTCTATTCGGGAGACGGGGTCGATGAGTGCCGCTCACGCCCGGCGGGTTGCGCCGGCCTATACCCACGCGATCACGTCGCTCGCGTCTCTCGGGCGGGAGGCGGCGGCTTGGGACGACCTTTCGGTCCGGGCGGGGAGGGCGCATCCCTTCTTCGGTCGGCACGTGATGCAGGCCCATCTGGCGAGCGGCCTGGCGTCCCCGGACATGGGCGTCGTCGTCGTGCACGGGCCGGAGCGCCTGGAGGCGGTTCTGCCGTTTCGCCGCTCCTACGATATCTGCGGACTCGGACGATCCGTGCTGCTGCCGTTCGCGTCGCCCTTCATCACCGCGTCCGCGCCGCTGGTGGCAGAGGGCCCGGACAGGTCCGCGATCCTGGCGGCCCTGGTCGAGGGCCTTGCCGCCGCTTCCGGCGGACGGGCGTGGCGCTGGCCGCTGCTCTCGGTCGAGGCGGCACCGGGCGACGACCTGATGGCCGCGATGGCGGAGGCCGGTTGGGATCTCGGCGAGGTGGCGCGGTTCGCCCGTCCAGTCCTCGACAGGCGCCCCGATCACGGCGCCTTCCTCGACGGGCATCCGCATCCCTCGCGGCTGAAGGATCTGCGACGCCGGCAGCGCCGCCTCGCCGAGGGCGGTGTGGTGAGCCTTCAGACCGTGACGCAGGGACCGGCTCTCGCCCGGGCGGTGGAGGGTTTCCTCGACGTCGAGGCCGCCGGATGGAAGGGAGCCGCCGGCACCGCCATGGCCTGCCGCCCGGCGCATGCCGCCTTCGCCCGCGCGCTGTTCCGGGCCGAGGGAGGCCCCGTGGACATCCGGGCCGACACCCTGAGCCGGGATGGGACGACCCTGGCCGTCAGCCTCGCCCTGGTGGCGGGCGGGACCGCCTACCTCTTGAAGACCGCCTATGACGAGACCGCCCGCGCCTTCGCGCCGGGCCTCGTCCTGGAGGCCGAGATCGTGCGGGCGCTGCATGCGGAGGGGTTCGCCGACCGCCTCGATTCCGCGACCCTGGCCGGTTCGGCCCTGGAGAGCCTCTACCGCGAGCGCGACACCGTCGCGGAGATCGTCGCCGTGCCGGAGAGGGCGCGCGGGCTGATCGGGCTGGAGCGGCGCCTCCGCCTCGCCCGCTTCGAGGAGACGGCCCGGGGCGAGGCGCGGCGGCTGCTTCGGCGCTGAGGGCGCGGGGCTCGGCGCAGAGCGGGGATTGTGACGTCCTGGCGAGTCCGTGCTACTGCGCCGCCTCGGCATGCCAGACAGGACCTACCATGCGCCGTCCCCTCTATGCCCTCACCGGAGCCTTGATCCTCGCCATGACTGCATCCGCATCCGCCGAGACCGTCACCACCCCCTCGGGCCTCCAGTACCGTGACGAGGTCGTGGGCACCGGCCCCGAGCCGAAGGCCGGCCAGAAGGTCAGCGTCCACTACACGGGCTGGCTCGACGACGGTGGCAAGCCGGGCAAGAAGTTCGATTCCTCGCGGGATCGCGGCACGCCCTTCACCTTCACCCTCGGCGCCGGGCAGGTCATCGCCGGCTGGGACACGGGCGTCGCCACGATGAAGGTCGGCGGCAAGCGCACGCTGATCATCCCGCCCGACCAGGGCTACGGCCCGCGCGGCGCCGGCGGCGTGATCCCGCCCAACGCGACCCTGATCTTCGACGTCGAGCTTCTCGGCGCCCGCTAGTATACCACGCCGGTCGCGTCGAGGTCGCGCGACCGGCGGCCCCGCGCCGCCTCAGGCGGCGGTGTCGGGTCGGGACTCCGGGTGCGCCTCGGGCGCGACCGGCCGGTAGACCAGGCCGACCTCGCCGGACAGGCGCGCGACGAAGGTGATGCCGGCGGCCTCCAGCGCGTTCCGGATGGCGGCGCGCGTCCGCGGCCGCAGCACGGCGCCCCCGCTCTCCTCGAATCGCTTGATGCTGGAGCCCGAGACCTCCGCGGCCGCCGCGAGGTCCGGGATCGACCAGTTGAGCATCGCCCGGGCGCTCCGGATCAGCGGCCCGGACATGTCGGCCAGCGCCAGGGCCGGGGGCTGGGTCATCATGCTGGCCGTGCTGGTCATGTCGATGACGAGGCCGATCCATTCCCGGACCGAGCGGTCGGGGTTGAGCACCGGGACGGCCCGGCTGCTGACCCAGCGGTAATGCCCGTCGGCGCGGCGCAGGCGGTAATTGGCTTCGTAGGGTTCGTGCCGGCGGAAGGCCGTCGCCCAGGCGCTGGCCGCGCGCTCCCGGTCCTCGGGATGGATCGCCGAGACCCAGCCGCCGGCATGCCACTCCTCCGGGGTCTGACCCGTCAGGGCGCACCAGCTCGGGGATGGTTGACGGACCCCGTCCGGGCTCATCAGCCAGACCACGGCCGCGATCGCCTGGACGAGGCCCTCGTAGCGCGCCTGATTGCGCAGGACCGATTGCGTGGTCTCGTGCCGGCTGGTGACGTCCAGGATCAGGCCGTCGGCCCGCACCGGACGGGCATCCGTCCCCAGCACCACGTTCCCCCTGAACTCGACCCAGCGCACGGTCCGATCCGGCCGAACGATCCGAAAGCCGCGATCGACCGGGATCCCGGTGCGCAGCGCGGCCGAGACCTCGTCGAAGATCGGGCTGTCCTCGGGATGGACCAGGGCGCGCAGCGCCTCCATCCGGGTGGTCTGCTGCGACAGGCCGGTGAGCCGCACGACGCCGTCCGACAGCGAGAGCACGCCCGAGCGGAGGTCGATGGACCAGAGCCCGATCTGGGCCAGCTCCTCGACCAGCCGGAGAATCTGGGCCAGCGAGGCGGGAACGGGCTGGCGCGGCTCCTCCCTCGGCACGGAAATTCCGGAACGGATCACACCCGCGGAAAACAAAGAATCATCTCTCATGACGATGTAAGGGCAGGCACGCGTTGCCCGAACCGGGCCGGATTATGAGACGCCATCGCTGCAAGTCCAGTTAAAAGCCTGGGCGCTACATTAAAATTCATTCACAATAGCTCTCAGATGCTTCCAATCCTAGGATGCGCTGCCGCGTCCAGGGGGGGGCGATCCCGGGGCGGAGCGCCGCCTCGGGGCGACGCGCCCCGCGCGGGCCAAAGGTCCCGCGCGGTCGGGAAACGCGTCTCGATCGCCCGGCGATCGGGGGATCTGATGGCCGCCGGACCCGTCTCCGATCGGCGCCGGCACGGTCGTGGGTCCTGCACTGGTTCTCGCCGGCACAAGGTCCGGCGTTTGCCCTCGACCGGCGTCGGAGACCCTGCGGCGGCTTCGGCGCACGAGCGGATGGCACCGCAGACGGACGCTGCGCCGGTCGGTGGGCCGGGCGCCCGCTGAAGGGGGCAGGACTTCTCTCCTCGGGTGGCCGCTGGCTTACAGTGGTTCCGGGCCTCCGCAGACAGATGATTGAGGGATGTGCCTGAAATTGACGCGTATCCAAAACTGAAAACCCCCAATTAAACCCTGAGTTGTCTTCAAGTCTTCGTGATGAGATACGAGCAGAGGATGGAAATAGCGCGAACGGATACGGTCGATCATTGACGAGCGGCTTCCCGAACGCCTTCCCGTACCCCATTTCGGATCGAGCCGGCCGGCCTGCCCTCGCTCTTGGCAGGGCTGCGTCGGCCGCCCGGGGGCGGCACCCGCGCCGCGCGGTGCCCGCAAAGCCTGACATCGACCGCCGGTCGTAGCGGCCCGCGCCCGATCCGGTCGTCCGGCCCTGGAAAGACGGGGAGCCCGATGCTCAAGTGAGGGCGCGGCGGCCATCGCGAGCGAATCGCGGGCCAGCGAAGAGATCGGCGACCCAGCGATGCGATCCAGCCACCGTCCCTCCGCCCCCAGCCGCCCGACGGGCCATCCCCGCCCGATCGCCGCGACGACCTGCCCGGATCGAACTGGCCCGGATCGAACTGGCCCTGATCGGGCCCCCCCGGGATCGATCGCGTCGACGCCCCCCGCAAGGACACGATGACCATGGCACTGGAACGGAACGCCGCCCTGTCCAGCCCCGAGGCCCGGGGGGCCCGCACGGACCTTCTCGGCGCCGCGGCCGACCAGGTCGTGGCGCAGGGCGGCCCCGGCGGCTTCGTCACCGACCTGTTCGGGCGCGTGCCGCCCGAGGACCTCGCGCCCTACACGGCGCAGGATCTCGCCGACCTCGCCCTGGCGGCCCGGGGGCGGCTGGCCGAGCCCCGGCACCCGGGCGCACCCGCCAACCTGTCCGTCAGCGACCGCGCCGTCCTGCGTGACGGCCGCACCCGCGACCTGACCATCGTCGAGGTCGTCAACGACAACCGTCCGTTCCTGCTCGATTCCGCCCTGGCCGAGCTGACGGAGCAGGGGCTGGCCCCCCACCTCGTCGCCCACCCGATCCTCGGCGTCGAACGCGACGGGGCGGGCGCCCTGGTCCGGGTGGTGGGGGAGACCACCGCCGACACCCAGGCCGGCTTCGCGCGGGAGAGTTTCATCCACATCCACCTCGACCGGCTCGATGCCGGCGAGGCCTGCACCCGCCTCGTCGAGGGCCTGGCCCGCGTGTTCCACGACGTCGCCCTGGCCACCGACGACCAGGACGCCATGACCGCCCGCCTGGCCGGCCTCGCGGAGGCCTATGCCCACGCCCCGCCGCCCCTGTCGGCGGCCGAGGTGGCGGAGGCGCGGGCCTTCCTCGCCTGGCTCGGCGCGGGGCACTTCACCCTGCTCGGCCTGCGCGAGCACAGCCTCTCCGGGGCGGAGCATGCCCTGGTGGAGGGCTCGGGCCTCGGCCTGCTGCGCGATCCGGGGGTGGCGGTGCTGCGGCGCGGGGGCGCCCTCGTGGACATGACGCCCGAGATCCGCGCCTTCCTCGAGGGGCCGCAGGCCCTCATCATCACCAAGGCCAGCGCCAAGTCCCGGGTCCACCGGGCCGCCCATCTCGACTACATCGCCTGCAAGCTGTTCGGCGCGGACGGCAGCCTCACCGGCGAGGTCGGCATCGTCGGCCTGTTCAACGCGAGCGCCTACACCCTGCCGACCCGCGAGATCCCCTACCTGCGCGAGACCGTGGCGCAGGTGGCGATGCGCGCGGGCCTCGATCCCACGAGCCATGCGGGGCGCGGCCTCCTCGACGTGCTGGAGACCTACCCGCGCGACGACCTGTTCCAGATCGACGCCGACCGGCTCTACCGCTTCAGCCTCGCCATCGCCCATCTCGCCGACCGGCCGCGCCTGCGGGTGCTCTCGCGGCCCGACCGCTTCGGCCGCTTCGTCTCGCTCCTCGTCTACGTGCCCAAGGACCGCTACGATTCCACCGTGCGGGCGCGGATCGGCGCCTACCTCGCCGGCGAATACGGCGGCCGGGTCTCGGCGGCCTACCCGTACTTCCCCGACGGGCCGCTCGCCCGCACCCACTTCATCATCGGCCTGCCCGAATCCGGTGCGCCCGAGCGCGACCCCGCCGCCCTGGAGGCCGGCATCGCCGCCCTGGTGCGCACCTGGGGCGACGAATTGCGGGTGGCCCTTTCCGAGACCCTGGACGGCCCGGAGGCCCGCGCCCTGGCGGCCCGCTACGGCGAGGCCTTCTCCGCGGCCTATCGCGAGAGCTTCGCCCCGCGCGTGGCCATCGCCGACATCATGACCGTGGAGCGCCTCAGCCCCGCGCGGCCCCGGGCGGCCGATATCGGCCGGCGCGCCGCCGACCCGGACTCGCAGATCCGCCTGAAGGTGTTCTCGCGGGGCGCCTCGCTCTCCCTGTCCGAGCGGGTGCCGGTGCTGGAAAACCTCGGATTCCGGGTCATCAACGAGCGGACCTACCGCATCCTGCCCCCCGGCGCCGACGAGGCCGGTCGGGTCTGGCTGCACGACATGCTGCTGGAGCGCGCCACGGGGGCGGCCATCGACCTCGGCCGCCTCGAGACCCTACTGGAGGAGGCCCTGCTGGCGCTGGGCACGGGGCTGGCCGAATCCGACGGCTACAACCGCCTCGTGCTGGAGGCCGAGCTGCCCTGGCGCGACGTCGCCCTGCTGCGCGCCCTCGGCCGCTACCTGCGCCAGCTCCGCATCCGCTACGGCCAGGACTACCTCGCCGCCACCCTCAGCGCCCATCCGGGCGTGGCCCGCGCCCTGGTCGCCCTGTTCCGGGCCCGGTTCGACCCCGCCGCCGCCGGCGACCGGGAGGCGGCCCAGGGCGCGATCCGCGCCGGGATCGAGACGGACCTCGCCGCCGTGACCAGCCTCGACGAGGACCGCATCCTGCGCCGCTTCGTCAACCTGATCGAGGCCGCCCTGCGGACCAACTTCTTCCAGGTCGCCCCGGGCGGCGGGCGGCGCGAGGCCATCGCCTTCAAGTTCGCCTGCGCCAAGGTCGCCGGCATGCCGTTGCCGCGCCCGGTCTTCGAGATCTTCGTCTATGCGCCGCGCGTCGAGGGCGTGCACCTGCGCTTCGGCTACGTCGCCCGCGGCGGCCTGCGCTGGTCCGACCGGCCGGAGGATTTCCGCACGGAGGTCCTCGGCCTGGTGAAGGCCCAGCAGGTGAAGAACGCCGTGATCGTGCCGGTGGGCGCCAAGGGCGGCTTCTTCCCCAAGCGCCTGCCGCCGGCCTCGGACCGGCAGGCCTGGATGGCCGAGGGCACCGAGAGCTACCGGATCTTCATCCGGACCTTGCTCGAACTCACCGACAACATCGTCGGCGACGCCATCGTGCCGCCGGCCGACACGGTGCGGCACGATCCCGACGACGCCTACCTGGTGGTGGCCGCCGACAAGGGCACCGCCACCTTCTCGGACATCGCCAACGCCCTCTCGGCGGAGCGCGGCCACTGGCTCGGCGACGCCTTCGCCTCGGGCGGCAGCCAGGGCTACGACCACAAGGGCATGGGCATCACGGCCCGCGGCGCCTGGGAGGCGGTGAAGCGCCACTTCCTCGAGATGGACATCGACACCCAGAGCGACCCGATCACGGTGGCGGGCGTGGGCGACATGTCGGGCGACGTCTTCGGCAACGGCATGCTGCTGTCGCGCTCTCTGCGCCTCGTGGCGGCCTTCGACCACCGCGACATCTTCCTCGACCCGAACCCCGACGCCGCCGCGAGCTTTGCCGAGCGCCGCCGCCTGTTCGATCTCGGGCGCTCCTCCTGGCGCGACTACGACACCGGCCTGATCTCGCCCGGCGGCGGCGTCTATGCCCGCAGCCTGAAGACCATCCCGGTCTCCCCCGAGATCCGGGCGGTGCTCGGGCTCGCGCAGGACGCGGCGACCCCGGCGGAGCTGATGCAGGCGATCCTGAAGGCGCCGGTGGACCTGCTCTGGTTCGGCGGCATCGGCACCTATATCCGCGCCACCGCCGAATCCGACGAGGAGGCCGGCGACCGGGCCAACGACGCGGTGCGCATCACCGGGGCGATGGTCCGGGCCAAGGTCATCGGCGAGGGCGCCAATCTGGGGGCGACCCAGCGCGGGCGCATCGAGGCGGCCCGCAACGGGGTGCGCCTCAACACCGACGCCATCGACAACTCCGCCGGGGTGAACACCTCCGACGTGGAGGTGAACATCAAGATCGCCCTGATGACCCCGGAGCGCGACGGCCGCCTCGACGGGCAAGCCCGCAGCGCCCTCCTGGTGGCGATGACCGACGAGGTCGCCGCCCTGGTGCTGCGCAACAACCAGCTCCAGACCCTGGCGCTCTCGCTGGCCCAGCACCGGGGCCTGCCCGAGACGGGCTTCGCCATGCGGACGATGCAGGCCCTCGAGGCGGAAGGGCGCCTCGACCGCGGCGTGGAGCTGCTGCCGGACGATGCCGCCATCGCGGAGCGGATGCGCAAGGGGGAGGGGCTGACCCGGCCCGAGTATGCGGTGCTCCTCGCCTACGCCAAGCTCGCCCTCTACGACGCGCTCCTGGCGAGCCCGGCCCCGAACGACCCCTATTTCGACCGGGAGCTGCAGCGCTACTTCCCCGCGGCGCTCCGCCAGCACTTCCCCGACGCGGTCAACGGCCACCGCCTGCGCCGGGAGATCATCAGCACCGCCCTCTCCAACATCATCGTCAACCGCGGCGGGCCCTCCCTCGTCACCCGCCTCGTGGAGGAGACCGGCGCCGATGCGAGCGCCATCGCCAAGGCCTACGCCATCACCCGCGACGCCTACGGCCTGATGGAACTGAACCTCGCCATCGACGGGCTGGCCGGCGCCATCGGCGGTCAGGCGCAGATCGCCCTCTACGCCGAGGTACAGGACCTGCTCGTGGGCCGGATCGTCTGGTTCCTGCGCAACCTCGACCTCTCGGGCAGCGTCGCGCCCCTCGTGGCCCGCTACCGCGAGGGCATCAGCGCCCTGCAGACGGCCCTGCCGGAGGTGATGGGGGAGGCGGTGAACGGGCGGCGCGCCGCGCGCGAGACCGAACTCGTCGGGTTCGGCATGGCCGAGGCGCCGGCCCGGCGCCTCGCGGCCCTCACCACCCTGACCTCGGCCCCCGACATCGTGCGGATCGCCGAGACCGGCGGCGGCGCGATCCCCGAGATCGCCGCGACCCACTTCGCCCTGGACCGGGCCCTCCGGCTCTCCGACCTCGCGGCGGCGGCCCGGGAGGTCGCCACCGGCGACACCTACGACCGCATCGCCCTGGAGCGGGCCGTCTCCACCATCGCCACCGCGCATCGCCAGCTCACCGCCGAGGTCGTCGGCACGGTGGGCGCCGGCCCCGAGGCGGTGGCGGCCTGGAGCCGGAGCCGCGGCGCCGCCCTCGACCATGCCCGCGCCACCCTGGCGGCCGTGACGGCCTCGGGGCTCACGGTCTCCAAGGCGACGGTGGCGGCGAGCCTGCTGGCCGATCTGGCGCGTCCCAAGGGCGCTGCGCCCCAGGGCTGATCCCGGGAGGTCGGCGCGGGCCTAGCGGGCGAGGACGCGGGCCGCATCCTTCGTGGTCCCGACCGCGCGGGAGACCTGGCCGATCGAGTGGCCGATCGCCTGGATGTTCTGCGAGATCGCCGCGACCGCGCTCGCGGCGTGCTGCATGTTGCCCGACATGTCCTGGGTGACGACGCTCTGCTCCTCCACCGCCGCCGCCGTGCTGATGGCGTATTCGCGCATCTGCGCCACCGAGGCCTGGATGGTCTGGAGCGAGTCGCCCACCTGCCGGGAGACCGCCTGCACGTTGTCGATCTCGCCGGTGATCTGCTCGGTGGCCCGCGCCGCCTGGTTGGCGAGGTTCTTCACCTCCTGGGCTACCACCGCGAAGCCGCGGCCCGCCTCGCCGGCCCGGGCCGACTCGATCGTCGCGTTGAGCGCCAGCAGGTTGATCTGGCCGGCGATGGTCTGGATCAGGCCGACGATGCCGCTCATCGCGCCCGCGGCCTGGGTGAGCTTCTGGGTCGCCTCGGCGGCGGCCACCACCTGGCCCTGCGCCGCCTCGGTGGCGATCCGCGAATGGGCCATGCTCTGCGAGATCTCGGCGACGGAGGCGGCGAGTTCCTCGGAGGCCGCCGCCATGGTCTGGACGTTGCTGGCGGTGGTGCTGGCCGCGGCGTCGGCGTCCCGCGTCTGCGTGTTGGAAAGGAGCACCGCCCCGTCGATCTCGCCGAAGTTCTGGGCGATCAGCCGGCGCAGGTTCTCGAGGAGCGTCACCTGCGCGGTGATGTCGGTGGCGAACTTGACGACCTTGTAGGGCCGTCCGCCGGCATCGAGGATCGGGTTGTAGGAGGCCTCGATCCAGACCTCGCGCCCGCCCTTGGCGACGCGCTTGTACTGGGCGGCCTGGTAGGTGCCCTCGCGCAGCCGGTCCCAGAACTCGGCATAGGCGGCGCCGTCGCGCTCCGCGGGCTCCACGAACATCCGGTGATGCCGGCCGACGATCTCCGGCAGGGTGTAGCCGACGGCGGCGAGGAAGTTCGCGTTGGCGTCGAGCACGGTGCCGTCGAGGGAAAAGGAGATCACCGCCTGGGCCTTGTGCAGGGCGGCGAGCTGGCCCTGCACGTCGGCGTCCTGCATCTTCTGCCGCGTGACGTCGGTGGCGAACTTCACCACCTTGTAGGGCTTGCCGGCCCCGTCGAGGATCGGGTTGTAGGAGGCCTCGATCCAGACCTCGCGCCCGCCCTTGGCGATGCGCTTGTACTGGGCGGCCTCGTATTCGCCCCGGCGCAGCTTGGCCCAGAAGGCGGCGTAGGCGGGGCTGTCGCGCTCGGCGGGGGCGACGAAGAGGCTGTGCGGCTGCCCGCGGATCTCGGCCAGATCGTAGCCGATGACGGCGAGGAAGTTCGGATTGGCGGTGATCACCGTCCCATCGAGGTTGAACTCGATGATGCCCTGCGACTTGTCGAGGGCCGCCAGTTTCGCGGCCGTCTCGGCGGTCGTCCTCGTCCTCAGACCCAGCATCGTACGCCCCAGAGTCAGAACCCCGGAAGGGCTCAGGTCGCAGTTCTCGGTCATCGCGCCGGATGAGTCCGCTGCTGCGCACAGAAACTCCGACACAAAAATTAAAGATCAGAAAATTCGTGCGCTCCCACAACCGATTGGGCAACCATTCGTGCTTCGCGTGACCCGCCTTGTCCGGGCAAAAGCCCCGGAACGCGCGCTTCATCTTGTCGAGCGCCCGTCGTTGCCGCATCGGACGTCGGCGACCACTTCGGAATCCTTGGAGCACGCGCCCCCGGTGCTGCCGGCGTCCCGGAGGCGACAGCGCCCGCGGTTTGTCCCACCGGCGCGGCGATAATGCGCTCCGGCCGCGGCGAGGCGTGTTGGAACTCGCGGGCGGTTGGTGTATGAGCCTGCCCCAAGTGCAGTTTCTGCGCCGATTCGAGGCCGTCTGATGGACGTCCCGCCCGGGGGAGATCCCGGGTCCGGGACGTTTTGCAGTTCGCGTCGCGGGGCTCCGGGCGGGTCTCAGGGTCGGCGCCGCCCAACAAACACCGTTTCAGAGGATTGAAACCGTTGCAGGTACTCGTTCGCGACAACAACGTCGACCAAGCCCTCCGCGTCCTGAAGAAGAAGATGCAGCGCGAGGGCATCTTCCGCGAGATGAAGCAGCGCAAGGCCTACGAGAAGCCTTCCGTCCGCAAGGCTCGTGAGAAGGCCGAGGCCGTGCGCCGCGCCCGCAAGCAGGCCCGCAAGACCGCGATCCGCGAGGGCCTGATCGCCGCGCCGAAGCCGAAGCCCCGTTTCGGCGCCGGTGCGCCGCGTCGTCCGGGCGGTTCGCCGTTCGCGCCGACCGCTCCGACCGTGCTGCCGCCCGCCGGCAACGCCTGAGGCGCGAGACGGCCCGCGACGGCCGCGGTGCGCATTGCACCGGCCGTCGCCTGTCATGGACATACGGAAAAGCCCGGTCGCCTTGCGGCCGGGCTTTTCCGCGTTGGGGCGAGACCCTCAGGCGGCCCGGGCCGCCACCGTCGCGTGCTCGGCCTGGACCAGCACGTCGAGGGCGCGCCAGGGCTTCGGCATGTAGACCGCCTGGGCCGGCAGGGCCTCGACGCCGCGGGCATCGCCGCCGGAGGTGAGGACGACGCGGACATCCGGCCAGCGCCGCCCGACGGCGCTGGCCAGGGCGATCCCGTCCATGCCGGCGCCCAGCCGCACGTCGGCGAAGAGCAGGGCGACGTTGCCGCCGGCGCGCTCCAGCACCGAGATCGCGGCCTCGGCCGTGTCGCAGGCGATGACGTCGAGGTCGCTTTCCTCCAGGACCGCCGTCGCGAGGTTGCGGACATCGGCGTCGTCCTCGACCACGAGGGCGATCGGGCAGGGGGCGTGTGAGCGGTCCATGAAGTCTCCTCGTCGGGCGTTTGGGTGGCGAACGCGCGGAATGCAGGGCGGGACGCGGTACGCGGGCGGCACGGAGCCGCCGTCCGCGTCCCAGCCTTGTCCAATCGAATGACTGATTCTCGTCAGGTGATGCTGCGCCGCCACGGTGCGGGGGGCAAGAGTCCGAATCCATGTTCCGGCCATGCGGTTCCCGCATCGATGATCGCGTTCGCCGCCGCATTCCCGCCGGGCTCGCATGGTGAATGGGCTGCGGGCCGCCATCGACCGGGCAGGGCCCGGGCCCAACGGTGCGCCTCTTGCATCACGGGTTCTGCAGGAGGCCGGGCCCGTGGCGCGCGTTAACCATTCGTTTACTACGTTAGCGTGAATATCATGGTCGTGCGGATCGCACAGGTTGTATAAGGCGGACGCTGCCCGAGGGCGGCGACCGGGTCGGTCGAATCGTCGAGATCAGGGGGTGTTCGTCCGTCATGTGCCGCTTTCTCGCCTATTCCGGTGAGCCGGTCTTCCTGACCGACCTCGTCTGCGCACCGACGCACTCGCTGGTCCACCAGTCGCTCCACGCGGCCGAGGCGAAGACGGAAACCAACGGCGACGGCTTCGGCATCGGCTGGTACGGCGAGCGGGTCGATCCGGGCCTGTACCGCGACGTCTGCCCGGCCTGGTCGGACGAGAACCTGGTCAACCTCTGCCAGCAGGTGCGGGCGCGGATGTTCTTCGCCCACGTGCGGGCCTCCACGGGCACCGCCACCACCCGGGCGAACTGCCACCCCTTCACCCATGGCCGCCACCTCTTCATGCACAACGGCCAGATCGGCGGCTATCACCGCATCAAGCGCCGCATCGAGGCGCTGATCCCCGACGCGCTCTACGACGACCGGCGCGGCACCACCGATTCCGAGGCGATCTTCCTGCTGGCCCTGGGCAACGGCCTCGCCGAGGACCCGATCGGCGCCATGCACAAGACCCTGGCCACGGTGCGCGAGCTGATGCGGGCGGCCGAGGCGACCGAGCCCCTGCGCTTCACCGCCGTCGTCACCGACGGCGACACCCTCACGGCCTTCCGCTGGGCCTGCGACAGCAGCCCGCCCAGCCTGTACTACCGCCAGACCGAGACCGGCCTCGTCGTGGTCTCCGAGCCGATCGACGGCTGCCGCGACGGCTGGAAGGTCGTCCCCAAGGGCGGCACGCTCCAGGCCCGCCGCGGCGGCCCGGTGATCGTCACCGGCCCCGAGGCCGTGGCCGCGCGCACCGCCGCCTGACGACGCCCCAGCCCTCCCGGATAAGGGTTGCGGCCTGCGTGCGAAGGGCGGACAACCCCGCTCGATTACCATGCGGGAGACGCCGATGACGTATCCGAACGTGACGCTGCACATCGCCGGGGCCTGGACCGACGGGGCCGGCGCGGAGACCCTGCCGGTGCTGAACCCGGCCACCGGCGAAACCCTCGGCACCCTGGCGGTGGCGACGCGGGCCGATCTCGACCGGGCGCTGGCGGCGGCCGAGCGGGGCTTCGCCGCCTGGCGGAAGGTCTCGGCCTACGAGCGCGCCAAGGTGCTGCGCCGGGCCGCCGATCTCCTGCGGGCGCGTGTGGAGGACATCGCCCGCCTCATGACCCTGGAGCAGGGCAAGCCCCTGGCCGAGGCGCGGGTGGAGATCCTGGCGGGGGCCGACGTCACCGACTGGTTCGCGGAAGAGGGCCGCCGCGCCTACGGCCGGATCATCCCGGCCCGCGCCGACGGCGTCGTGCAGATGGTGCTGCGCGAGCCGGTCGGCCCGGTGGCGGCGTTCACGCCCTGGAACTTCCCCATAAACCAGGCGGTGCGCAAGGTGGCGGCCGCCCTCTGCGCCGGCTGCTCGGTGATCCTGAAGGGACCCGAGGACACCCCGGCGAGCTGCGCGGCGATGATCCGGGCCTTCCTCGACGCCGGCGTCCCGGGCGACGTGCTCTCCCTGGTCTACGGCGATCCGGCCGCGATCTCCGGCTACCTCATCCCACACCCCGTCATCGCCAAGATGTCGTTCACGGGCTCGACCCCGGTGGGCAAGGAGCTCGCCGCGCTGGCGGGCCGGCACATGAAGCGGGCGACGATGGAGCTCGGCGGCCACGCGCCAGCGATCGTGTTCGGGGATGCCGACGTCGAGACCGCCGTGGCGGTGCTCGGAGCCAACAAGTTCCGCAATGCCGGCCAGGTCTGCGTCGCCCCGACCCGGATGCTGGTGCACGAATCCGTCTACGACCGGTTCCGCGATGGCTTCGTGGCCTTCGCCGAGGGGCGCAAGGTCGGCGACGGGCTCGACCCCGAGACCACCATGGGTCCGCTCATCCACGCCCGGCGCCTGGAGGCGATGGAGAGCCTCTGCGCGGACGCGGTGGCGCAGGGCGCCGAGCTGCGCACCGGCGGCCAGCGCATCGGCAACCGCGGCAACTTCTTCGCGCCGACGGTGCTCTGCGACGTGCCGGCCACCGCCCGCATCATGAACGAGGAGCCCTTCGGCCCGGTGGCGCTGATCCAGCGCTTCTCCGACGACGCGGATGCCTATGCCGAGGCCAACCGGCTCCCCTACGGCCTGGCCGCCTACGCCTATACCCGCTCGGCCTCCCGCGCCGTCGAGGTCGCGGCACGGGTCCAGAGCGGCATGGTGGGCATCAACCACCACGGCCTCGCCTTCCCCGAGACGCCCTTCGGCGGCGTCAAGGATTCCGGCTACGGCAGCGAGGGCGGCTCGGAGGCCCTGGAGGCCTACCTGACCACGAAGTTCGTCAGCCAGGCGAGCGTCGGGGCGTAGGGGGGTAGGGCCGTCGCGTATCTCGGATCATCCCTCCCCCCTCTGCGGGGGAGGGTGCCTGCGGAGCAGGCGGGAGAGGGGTCGACCTCTCCGGAAACAGCGCTCCCCTCTCCCGACCCGCTTCGCGGGCCACCCTCTCCCGCAGGGGGGAGAGGGATCCCGCGGCGACCGTCCCGTCAATAATGCGGTGGCGGCGGCTCCGGGGCGCCGGAGGCCGGGCGGTGGGAGGCCTGCTCCACCTCTTCCACGAGCTTGGCCATCTGCCGGGTGAGGGCGTCGATCTGGCGCCACTGGGCCGTGATCGTGGCGTTGAGGTCGTCGATCACCACGTCCTGCTCGGTGAGGCGCATCTCCAGGGCGTCGATGCGGGCGGAGAGATCGGTCATCGTGGCGTCTCGGAGATCAGGGGCTCGGACATCCGGGGCTCGGACATCAATGTCTCGGGCGCGTGGTCGGGCCGCTCCACCAGGGCGGGGCCGAGGGCGATCCGGCCGTCGAACACGAAGCAGTCGCCCGTCCAGCGGTTCTCGGCCTCCGGCACCGTCTCCAGGTAGCGCAGGATGCCGCCTTCGAGGTGGCGCACGTCGGGAAAGCCCTTCGCGCGCATGTAGGCCCCGGCCTTCTCGCAGCGGATGCCGCCGGTGCAGAACATCGCCACGCGGGGATGCGCCGATGGATCGAGGCCGTCGACATAGGCGCGGAAGGCGCTGAACCGGGTGATGCCCGGATCGACCGCGCCGGGGAAGCTGCCCAGCGCCACCTCGAAGGCGTTGCGGGTGTCGATCAGGAGCAGGCCGGGCGTGTCGAGAAGGGCGTTCCAGGCCTCCGGCGCCACGGGGGTGCCGGCGCCCGTGGCCGCGTCGGTGGCGCCGTCGTCGAAGGTGACGATCTCGCGCTTCAGCCGGACCTTGAGCTGCCGGAACGGCGGCGCTTCGGCCTGCGAGCGCTTGACGTCGAGGCCGGCGAGGCGGCCGCCGAAGAGCGGGCCTTCGCGCAGCGCGGCGAGGAAGGCGTCGATGGCCGCGTCCGGGCCCGCCACCGTGCCGTTCAGGCCCTCCGGCGCCAGCAGCAGGGTGCCGGTGATCCCGAGTTCCGTGCACAGGGCCTGGAGCGGCGCCTGCAGGGCGGCGACGTCCGGCAGGGCGACGAACTGGTAGAGGGCGGCGACGGTCAGCGGCATCGGGGGTGATCGGCGGGGCAAGGGACTGGATTCGGGGTTCAGGGGAGGGGGCTCACGGGGCGGCGGGCTCCACCCGGCGCAGAACGAAGGTGGTGCCGACCTCCGGGTCGCGGCGCCAGCGCCCGTCCCCGGTGGCGACCAGGTTCACTATGTGGCCGCGGCGGGCGTTGAGGGTGAGGTGCCCGTTGGCGAAGCGCCAGGAGACCGGATCGAACACCGTCAGGCCGCCGTCGCGGCAATGGTCGAGGATGCGCACCGGCGCCGGCGCGGTGCCGGGCGTCAGCTCGATGCGGCAGACGTCCTGTTCGCGGTAGCGGTCGAGGGCGTAGGTGCCGGGGGCCGGGGCGTCGCCCGCCGGCGCGGCCTCGGGCGCCGGGGCGCTGCGCGCGTCCGGGGCGGCGCTGCCGGCACCGGCAGAGCCGGCACCGGCGTAGCCGGCGCCGGGGCTGGTGGGCACCGCGTCGGTCGGCGGCACCATCGCGACGATCTGGAGCGGCACCAGGCTGAAATGCTCGTCGCCCGCGGCGGCCACGAGGCTGCGGGCATCGACCCGGGCGCTGAACTGCAGCACCGGCCGGACGTCCTTGTCGACCAGGCGCAGGTTGCCGTCGGTGAAGAGCCAGCCGGCAACGCCGTTGAGGATCGGCAGGGCCCGCCGGCACCCGGCCGGGAAGGACAGACGCCGGCCGGCCGGACCGCTCGCGCCCGCCAGGGTCAGGACGCAGCGCCGGGTGCTGCCGTCCCGCGACAGGTCCCAGGTGCCCGGCACCCCGGCGATGTCGCGGGGCAGAGTCTCGATGAAGGGCACTTCGGGCGCGGCGGGGGCCGGCGCGGCGCTCGATGCGGGTGCCTCCTGGGGCGGGGCGGTCTCCTGCGCCAGGGCCGGTGCCGCCAGCGCCAGGGCCAGGGCGGCGATGCGGCAAGCGCGGCTCATGCCTCGGTCGATCATGCCTCGGCCGATCATGCCTGGGTCGATCTTCTCTGGGCCGATCATGCCTGGGCCGTCCAGGGCGTCTCCGGCACCGGGGTGAGCGGGCCGCGTCCGTCGAACCAGGCGACGAGGTTGTCCACCACGAGCCGGCCCATGGCCGCCCGGGTCTCCACCGAGGCCGAGCCCACATGGGGTAGGAGCACCACGTGGTCCATGGCCACGAGCTCGGGCGGCACGTGCGGCTCGCGGGCGAAGACGTCGAGGCCGGCCCCCAGGATGGTGCCGGCCTGGAGGGCCCCGATCAGCGCCGCCTCGTCGATGAGGCTGCCGCGGGCGACGTTCACGAGGAGGCCCTGCGGCCCCAGCGCCTCCAGCACCGCCGCATCGACGATCCCGTTGGTCTCCGGCCCGCCGGGCGCCACCACCATCAGAACGTCGGAGGCCTCGGCGAGGCCCCGCAGGGTGGGGTGGTAGGCGTAGGCGACGTCCGCCTGCGGCCGGCGTCCGTGGTAGGCGATGGCGACGCCGAAGCCCTCCAGGCGCCGGGCGATGGCCCACCCGATCCGCCCGAGGCCGAGGATGCCCACGGTGCGCCCGCGCAGGGTCGGGGTCAGCGGATAGGTCCGCTGCGGCCAGTGCCCGGCGCGCAGGTGGCGCTCGGCCTGGGGGATCTGGCGCACGGTGGCCAGGAGCAGGCCCAGCGCGAGGTCGGCGACCTCGTCGGTGAGGACGTCCGGGGTGTTCGTCACGACGACGCCCTGGGCGGCCGCCGCCGCCGTGTCGATGGTGTCGTAGCCGACGCCGAAGCTCGCCACGATCTCGAGGCCGGGCAGGCGCGCCAGCAGGGCTTGGTCCACCGGCGCCTGGGCCCCCGTGGCGAGGCCGCGGATGCGCGGGCCGGTCTCGGCCAGGAAGGCTTGCGGATCGGGGACGGTGTCGAGCCGGTGCAGGGTGAAGCGCTCGGCGACGGCATCCATGACGTCGGGATGCATCGCCTTGAGCATCAGGATGTCGATGGGCGGCATGGGGGGCTCGGCGACGATCGGGATCTGGTCGAAGCCTGGGCGGCTCCGCGCCGACAGCTTTAGGCCGCGGGTCCGGACCGGTCCAGTGACCTTCGGCGGCCCGCGCGCCGCCCCATGCGGGCGCCTCCGGGCTGCCATCCGCCGGGCGCAGCCGGGCCCCCACTTTCGCTGCACGCCTTGGAACACTACTAAAGGGAGACCGACCTCCGTTTCCCGACGAACAACCAGAACAGCCACGCCATGACCGCGCCGCGCACCCTCTACGACAAGATCTGGGACGACCACGTCGTCGATGTCGAGCCCGACGGCTCCACGCTCCTCTACATCGACCGCCACCTCGTCCACGAGGTCACCAGCCCCCAGGCCTTCGAGGGCCTGCGCGTGGCCGGGCGCCGGGTGCGCCACCCCGAGAAGACCCTCGCGGTGGTGGATCACAACGTGCAGACCTCCGACCGCCGCTTCGGCATCGAGGATCCGGAGAGCCGCATCCAGCTCGAGGCGCTGGCCGAGAACGTGCGCGACTTCGGCATCGAGTTCTACGACGCCCTCGACCGCCGCCAGGGCATCGTCCACGTGATCGGGCCGGAGCAGGGCTTCACCCTGCCGGGCCAGACCATCGTCTGCGGCGACAGCCACACCTCGACCCACGGCGCCTTCGGGGCGCTCGCCCACGGCATCGGCACCTCGGAGGTGGAGCACGTGCTCGCCACCCAGACGCTGCTGCAGAAGAAGGCGAAGAACATGCGCGTCAGCGTCGACGGCACCCTGCCGCCGGGCGTGACGGCCAAGGACATCATCCTGGCGATCATCGGCGAGATCGGCACCGCCGGCGGCACTGGCTACGTCATCGAGTATGCCGGCTCGGCCATCCGCGCCCTCTCGATGGAGGGCCGGATGACCATCTGCAACATGTCGATCGAGGGCGGCGCCCGCGCCGGCCTGGTGGCGCCGGACGCCACCACCTACGCCTATGTCGAGGGCCGGCCGAAGGCGCCCCAGGGCGAGGCCTTCGCCCGCGCCAGGGCCTACTGGGAGAGCCTCGTCACCGACGAAGGCGCCCATTTCGACCGCGAGGTGCGCCTGGACGCCGCCAACCTGCCGCCAATCGTCAGCTGGGGCACTAGCCCCGAGGACGTGGTCTCGATCTCCGGCGCCGTGCCCGATCCGTCGCGGATCGCGGACGAGAATAAGCGCCAGTCGAAGGAGCAGGCCCTGAGCTACATGGGCCTGACCCCCGGCACCAAGATCACCGACATCACCCTCGACCGGGTCTTTATCGGCTCCTGCACCAACGGCCGCATCGAGGACCTGCGGGCGGTGGCCCAGATGGTGGAGGGCCGGAAGGTCCACGCCAACGTCTCCGCCATGGTGGTGCCGGGCTCCGGCCTGGTGAAGCAGCAGGCCGAGGCGGAGGGCCTCGACCGCATCCTCAAGGCGGCCGGGTTCGACTGGCGCGAGCCGGGCTGCTCCATGTGCCTCGGCATGAACGCCGACCGCCTGAGCCCGAACGAACGCTGCGCCTCGACCTCGAACCGCAACTTCGAGGGCCGCCAGGGCCACCGCGGCCGCACCCACCTCGTCTCCCCCGCCATGGCAGCGGCGGCGGCCGTGGCCGGCCGATTCGTCGACATCCGCGAGTGGCGCCGCGAGGCCTGAACCACAATCGACGGGCCGGCCGAAAAATCCGCTGCGATCCGGATTGACGACCGGCCCCGCCCCGCCTAAACGAAACCCGCGTCGGCGCCGCAAGCGGCCCCGGCGAGCCCAGGTGGCGGAATTGGTAGACGCGCTGGTTTCAGGTACCAGTCTTGCAAGAGGTGAAGGTTCGAGTCCTTTCCTGGGCACCATCAGCTGGCTAAGCCGCTGATCCGCAGAACGAAATAGCAAAATCAGGGACTTACACTGCCCGGTTGGTACAAACGGGTGGTACAATGGCGTTGATGACGACGCGTCCCTGGAAGCATCCCAAGACCGCCTCCTACTACCTGCGCCGGGCAGTGCCGAACGACCTGCGCGTACTCGTCGGCAAGCGCGAGGAGAAGGTCAGCCTCGGCACCAAAGATCCCGTAGAAGCGAAGCGCCTGCACGCCGTCGCCCTTGTGGAGCTAGAGCAGCGGTGGGCAGCGTTGCGGGTTGGGCCACGCCACCTGAGCGAGCGCGAGGCGCACGAGCTCGCTGCCCCCATCTACGATCATTGGCTGGGTCTCTATCGTGACGAGCCCAGCCGGCAGACCTTTTGGCACATCGAGTTGGGCGACAAGCTCTGGCCGCCGCGGCGTCGGGGCTGGTCGCGGCGGTCCGAGCTGGGCACCGCCCTCATCCGCGATGCGAAGGAGACCGTCGAGAGTGGTCAGTCCGCGATGGAAGAATGGTGCCTTCAAGAAGCGACAGCCGTCCTCAAGCGGCGGGGACTCGTCGTCGAGGAGGCGGATCACCTCAAGCTCGCCAAAGGCATCGCCGCCGCGGTGCAGCGAGCGAGCCTGACCCTTGCTCGCTACGCGCGGGGTGAGTTCGATGGGCCAATATTCGGATCGCCAGTTGCAACGAACCAAGGCGCGGTGCCAGCGCAGGCCCCAGCAACACGGCCATCTGTAACCCTTGATGAACTCGTGAACGGGTGGGCGGCAGAGAGGAACCCGACCGAGAAGACCCTCTACGAATGGAAGCGTGTAATTCGGAGTTTTGCTGCTTTCGTCGGCCACGACGATGCGGGGCTGGTCACACCCGAGAACGTCATCGCTTGGAAGAATGAACTGGTCGCCGCAGGCCTCAAGCCGAAGACGATCAACGATGCCAAACTCGCGCCAGTGCGTACGATCCTGCAATGGGGTGTCAGCAACCGGCGACTGCCGGCCAACTCGGCTGCGGGCATCACCATTAGTGCCAAGAAGAAAGCAGGTCAGGGGATCCGCAGCTTCACCGAAGCGGAGGCCCTTACAATTCTGCAGGCGGCGGCTAGCGAAACCAATCTGGTGCGGCGGTGGATACCCTGGCTATGCGCTTACACTGGCGCTCGGCTGTCCGAGGTATGCCAGTTGCGAGTTGAGGACATACGGGAGATAGACGGCATCCCGACGATGCGGTTCGATGCCGAGGCAGGCTCACTGAAGACCGTCGGCTCGGAACGGACGGTGCCATTACATTCTACCCTGATCGCGGCTGGCTTCCTCGACTTCGTCCGCGCGCAGGGTACCGGGCCACTGTTCTCCCGCCTGAGACCAGATAAGTTCGGCAAGCGTGGCGGCAACGGCACCAAAATCCTAGGGCGGTGGGTTAGGGATCTGGGTATTACCGACACGCGGATATCTCCGAATCACTCGTGGCGGCATCGGTTCAAAACTCTGGCTCGCAACCACGCCCTCGCTCCCAACATCGCGGATGCCATCACCGGTCACTCTCATAAGTCGATTGGCGATCAGTATGGTGAGTACGATGTATCGGCTATGAAGAGAGAGCTCGAGAAAATACCTGCAATAATCAAGACTTTGGTGCATAAATAGTGGGTTAAAATACCAATCTTTCCGCCAAATGACTTGGTCAAACCGTCGTACCTACTGAATGATATCGTGGTTTACTTAAGTATGGCCCGCACTTTAGCTCACAATCTGTAGCGGTCTGCAGTGGTCGTAGTTGCACAGCACCGGACAAACCGTTTGCAGGTCGCGATGAACTCCCCGCCCCCCGCAAGACCGTTCAGGGAACCACCGCCCCGTAGTGAGGTCACGCTAAGAAGAGTGCGCGACACGATTGCTAAGCTCTTCCGCTCCTTGATTTCGCGGAAAGAAGCCGAGCGAGGTTTTGGGGAGGATGCCTCGGTGACACCCTCCCTGTGAGGGTGTTAGGGACGTGGGCGAAGTCGGCGGCTCTGCACAGGAGCAGGATGACGAAGGCAACGGTGTGGAGGCCCGCCAGGGTGCTGGCTAGGCGCTCGTATTCACGGGCTAAGCGGTGAAAAAGGGTCATACAGGTAAACGCCCGCTCGACCAACCAGCGTCCGGGCAGGAGAACGAAACCGCTCATGGCCTCGGGTTAGGCGCACTACGCCGAGTGCGATGCCGAGCTGTCCGGCGGCCTTGGCCGACCGCTCGCCTGTGTAGCCCTGATCGACGAAGGCGAGGTCCACGCCTTTGTGAGGATGTCGCGGGGCCAACAGCAAAGCCGACGCTGATTCCTGGATCCCACTGCCGACAGGGAGCTGCCGAGTTTCAAGGTTGGGGGCACCCAGCGATGTCGGGGGGGGG
>NZ_LMML01000030.1:45260-81239 GCF_001422215.1 Methylobacterium sp. Leaf89
GATGACGGGCCAAGAACAACGCGCTGCGCTTCAACGAAAAATATGGGACATCGCAAACGATGTGCGTGGCTCGGTCGATGGTTGGGACTTTAAGCAGTATGTCCTGGGTACACTCTTCTACCGCTTCATGAGCGAGAATTTCGCCGCCTACATCGAGGCGGACGACGCCAGCATCAACTATGCTGAACTGGCGGACGAGGTCGTCACCGATGACATCAAGGATGATGCCATCAAGACCAAAGGCTATCTCATCTATCCCAGCCAGCTGTTCGCCAATGTGGCGAAAGGTGCCAACACGAATGACAGCCTGAACACCGATCTGGCTCACGCTTTCGCGGCGATCGAATTGTCGGCTAATGGCTACCCGTCCGAGCAGGACATCAGGGGGCTTTTCGCCGACTTCGATACGACCAGCACGCGGCTTGGCAACACGGTTGCGGAGAAAAACAGCCGCCTCGCCAAGGTGCTGAAACGTGTTGCAGAGCTGGATTTCGGAGGCTTCCACAACAGCCAGATTGATCTGTTCGGCGATGCATACGAATTCCTGATCTCAAACTACGCTGCCAATGCGGGCAAATCCGGTGGTGAGTTCTTCACCCCGCAACACGTCTCCAAACTCATCGCGAAGCTCGCTATGCATGGGCAGGAAAGGGTCAACAAGATATACGACCCGGCCTGCGGCTCCGGCTCGCTCCTGCTGCAAGCCAAGAAGCAATTCGACGAGCACATCATCGAAGAGGGCTTCTTCGGGCAAGAGCTCAACCACACGACCTACAACCTCGCCCGCATGAACATGTTCTTGCACAATATCAACTACGACAAGTTCAACATCCAGCGCGGCGATACGCTCACCCAGCCCCATTTCCAGGACGATAAGCCCTTTGACGCCATCGTCTCCAACCCGCCCTATTCGGTGGCTTGGATTGGCTCAGACGATCCCACCTTCATCAATGACGACCGTTTCGCGCCGGCTGGTGTACTCGCCCCGAAATCCAAAGCCGATTTTGCCTTTGTGCTACATGCGCTGAGCTACCTGTCGGCTAAGGGCCGTGCGGCGATAGTTTGCTTTCCGGGGATCTTCTATCGCGACGGGGCGGAGAAGAAAATCCGGCAGTATCTGGTCGATAACAATTACGTCGAGTCGGTGATCGCGCTTACGTCCAACCTATTCTACGGGACGAGCATCGCCGTGACGATTCTCGTTTTGGCCAAAAACAAGACCGACACGACCATCCAATTCATCGACGCTACAGGGCCGGAATTCTTCAAAAAAGGGACGAACACCAATCTGATGTCGGACGATCACATCGCTAAGGTGATGCAGATTTTCGGTAGTAAGGAAAACGTCGAACATGTCGCCGCCTCCATTCCTTATGAGAGCATCGTGACGCGAGGATATAACCTCTCGGTCAGCTCCTATGTCGAACCACGCGATACGCGCATGATCGTAAACATTAATGCTCTGAATGAAGAGATCAGCGCCAGGGTTGAGCGGATCAGTCAACTTCGCAGCGACATCGATGCCATCATCACGGAAATCGGCGCATGAGCGCGACGCTCTTTTTAGAGAAGCAGCTGGATGGAGCTGGGGTGGAGTGGGTCCCGTTGGGGGAGCTCGCAGAACTGGTAAGGGGGAACGGCCTCCCAAAATCCATTTTCGTTGAAACTGGTGTGCCTGCAATACACTATGGGCAGATTTACACTTTCTACGGCCTCGAAACGCATTCGACCATCTCATTCGTTACCAAAGAAGCAGCTGAGGGCCTCAGAAAGGTGAACTTCGGAGACGTTGTGATCACAAACACAAGTGAGAACATCGAAGACGTTGGGAAACCAGTTCTTTACCTTGGAGAAGAGCAAGCGGTTACAGGCGGCCACGCCACTATAATAAAGCCTAGTCAAAAACTTCTAGGTAAATACTTTGTCTATTTCACCCAGACGCCCGCGTTCTCAAGTGCAAAGCGAAAATTTGCGCGTGGCGCAAAAGTCATAGACCTGTCTGCACGGGACATGGCAAAAATTAAAGTCCCCGTTCCATGTCCCGCTGATCCGGAAAAGTCGTTAGCGATCCAGGGGGAGATTGTCCGGATACTCGACAGCTTTACAAAACATAATGCTGAGCTTGCTGCCGAGCTTGCGGCCCGAGAAAAGCAATACAGCTTTTACCGGGATCGACTTCTTGCCTTTGAAAATGGCAACGTCGAGTGGAGAACCTTGGAAGAGATCGGCGAGTTCATCCGCGGAAGGCGCTTCACAAAGGCAGATTATGTGGATGAAGGCATCAGCGCGATCCATTATGGGGAAATCTACACCCACTACGGCGTCTTTGCGCACCAAACGCTTTCAAAAATTAGAACCAATATGGCGGCGTCGCTGCGATATGCTGAGCCGAATGATGTTGTTATCGCAGGCGTCAGCGAAACAATCGAAGATGTTGGAAAAGCGGTTGCGTGGCTCGGGGAAGAAAAAGTCGCCATTCATGACGATAGTTATGCGTTCCGCCACAACATGAACCCGAAGTTTATTGCCTATGCGATGCAAACTACATCATTCCATGATCAAAAAGTGAAGTATGTTTCGAGTGGAAAGATAAAACGACTTCTTATCGGTGGGGTAAAAAACGTCTGTCTGCCTGTCCCGTGCCCCAATGATACTCAGAAGTCTCTCGAGGAGCAGGCCCGTATCGTCACTATTCTTGATAAATTTTACACGCTGACGGCATCGCTGACTGAAGGTTTGCCCCGCGAAATCGAGCTGCGCGAAAAGCAATATGCCTATTACCGCGACCTGCTCCTGAGCTTTCCGAAGCCTGATGAAATGGCGGCCTAAAATGGGACAGACGCTGAGCGAGATCGCAACTACGCTGCGGGACGCCAACAAAAAGGTGCAGCTACTCTATGCGTTCAATGCCTCGGGTAAGACGCGCCTGTCACGCGAATTTAAAGATCTAATAGACCCCAAGGCCGATGAGCAGGACGATGATCGCCGGCCAAAGGTTCTCTACTATAATGCTTTCACCGAAGATCTATTTTATTGGGACAATGATCTGGACGCCGACACGGAGCGTAAGATTTGTATTCATCCGAACGCTTTCACCAAGTCCGCTTTTGAAGATCTCGGTCTGGATAATAGGGTTATTACAACGTTTCAGCGTTATACTCGGTCGAATCTAACGCCTCGGTTCAGCGTGGACTTTTCTGAAGTTGCGTTCTCACTTGAGGGCGGAGACGATACAAGCACTGGCAACCTGAAGATCTCCAAGGGCGAAGAGAGCAACTTCATCTGGAGTGTTTTCTACTGCCTAATGGACCAGGTCATCAGCACGCGCAACGTGGTGGAACTCGATGAGCGCGAGACGGATCAGTTCAATGATCTTGAATTTATCTTCATCGATGACCCAGTCAGTTCGTTGGATGACAACCACCTCATTCAGCTTGCCGTCGATGTGGCGGGCCTGATCAAGAGAAGCGATACTGCGAATGGCTTGAAGTTCGTCATCACGACGCACAACCCTCTGTTCTTCAACGTGATGTTCAACGAACTTAGTTTGGCACGGAGTCAAAACTCCACACGCATGCTTAGCCGGTTTGATGACGGCACATTCTCGCTGGAATCCAAAAACGGCGATTCGAACAAGAGCTTTTCCTACCACCTCTACCTGAAGCAGACGCTGGAGCAGGCTATCGAGGCGGATAAGATCGAACGGTACCACTTCACCCTTTTGCGCAATCTCTATGAGAAGACATCCAACTTTTTGGGCTATCCGCAGTGGTCACAGTTGCTGCCGGGCGACCAACAACTTTATCTGAACCGCATCATTCAGTTTACTAGCCATAGCACGCTCTCCAGCGAGGCGGTTGCCGAGCCGTCACCACAGGAAAAGCAGACTGTAAAGCTGCTAATGGAGCACCTGCGCAACAATTACAGCTATTGGCAGGAGGGGGCACCAAATGGCTGAACAGATAACCGCCATCGCAGAGACCAATCGCTTTATCGTACTCGATAAATATGTGCGCACAAGGGAAGCGGCCCACACCTATCAGTCCGAGGCCGACCTGGAGCGAGAGCTGATTCAGGACTTGCGCAATCAGGGCTACGAATATCTGGCCGGTCTAAAATCTACTGACGCCATGTTGGCTAATGTGCGCACCCAGCTGCAATTGCTCAATGATGCTCATTTCACTGATAAAGAGTGGGTGCGGTTCCTTGAAACCTATTTAGATCGCCCCAGCGACAGCATGACGGACAAAGCCCGCAAGATCCATGACGACTATATCTTTGATTTTGTCTTCGATGACGGTCGTATTCAGAACATTTATCTTGTCGACAAGACGAATGTCTGCCGCAACAAGGTCCAGGTCATCAAGCAATTCGAGCAGGCCGGGACGCACGCGAACCGCTACGATGTGACGATCCTGGTGAATGGGCTGCCTCTGGTGCAGGTCGAGTTAAAAAAGCGAGGCGTTGCCATCCGAGAGGCGTTCAATCAGATACACCGCTACAGCAAAGAGAGTTTCAATTCCGACAGCTCACTTTTCAAATATCTGCAGCTCTTTGTGATCTCAAACGGAACAAGCACACGCTACTTCGCCAACACCACCAAGCGCGATAAGAACAGCTTCGACTTTACCATGGATTGGGCGCAGGCCGATAACAGCCGAATCAGGGATTTGAAGGACTTTACGGCAACGTTCTTCGAGAAGCGCACTTTGCTCAAAGTGGTCTTCGACTATTCGGTCTTCGATGTTAGTGACACGCTTCTAGTGATGCGTCCCTATCAGATCGCGGCAACCGAACGCATTCTGCGGAAAATCAAAAGCTCGTTCGAAGGCAAGACGTTGAACAAGCCGGACAGCGGCGGGTTCATCTGGCACACGACAGGGTCTGGGAAGACCCTGACCAGCTTCAAGGCTGCTCGTCTCGCCACCGAACTTGATTTTATAGATAAGGTCTTTTTCGTAGTTGACCGTAAGGACCTTGATTACCAAACCATCAAGGAGTATCAGCGGTTCTCCCCCGATAGCGTCAACGGATCAGACAACACGGCGGGCCTGAAGCGGAACCTGTCGAAAGACGATAACAAGATCATCGTCACGACGATCCAAAAGCTCAACAATTTGATGAAAAGCGAGGGGGACCTACCGGTCTATTCGCAGCGTGTCGTCTTCGTTTTCGATGAATGCCACCGCAGTCAATTTGGTGAAGCGCAAAAGAACCTAAAGCGCAAATTCAGGCACTTCGCCCAGTTTGGTTTCACTGGAACTCCTATATTTCCCGAAAACGCTTCTGGGGCTGATACGACGGCCAGCGTTTTCGGAAGCGAACTGCACTCCTATGTGATCACTGACGCGATCCGTGATGAAAAGGTGCTCAAATTCAAGGTCGATTATAACGATGTGCGCCCAAAATTTAAGGCGATTGAGATCGAACAGGACGAGAAAAAACTGACCGCTGCTGAGAACCGATTAGTTTTACAGCACCCTGAGCGGATCGCTCAGATCTCGCGATACATCCTGGATAATTTTCGTCGTAAGACGCATCGGCTCTATGGCGGAAATAAAGGCTTCAACGCTCTGTTCGCGGTTAGCAGTGTTGATGCTGCGAAACTCTATTATGAAAAACTGAATGATCTCCAGGTAGGCAGTGACAGTCCACTGAAGATTGCGACCATTTTTTCATTCGCGGCGAATGAAGAGCAGGACGCCGTTGGCGATATTGCCGACGAGAGTTTTGAGGTCTCTGCGCTCAACAGCAGTGCCAAAGAATTTCTCAGTGCTGCCGTCACTGACTATAACGCGCTTTTTCGGACAAATTTCAGCGTCGATAACAAAGGCTTCCAGAACTATTATCGGGACTTAGCCCAGAGGGTAAAGACTAAGGAGGTTGATTTGCTCATCGTAGTGGGGATGTTTCTCACAGGTTTCGATGCGCCAACCCTCAACACACTTTTCGTGGACAAAAACCTGCGTTATCACGGTCTCATCCAGGTCTATTCACGCACTAACCGCATTTATGATGCAACCAAGTCCTTCGGTAATATTGTCACCTTCCGCGACCTGGAAGAAGCCACCGTCAAAGCGATCACGCTTTTTGGCAACGCCAACACGAAGAACGTCGTTCTGGAGAAGAGCTACTCAGAATATATGGAGGGCTTCACAGACCAAGCGACCGGCGAGGCGCGGCGCGGCTTCGTCGAGGTGCTCCAGGAACTTGTCGAGCGTTTCCCGGACCCAGCCGCCATCGAAAAAGAAGCAGATAAAAAGGCCTTCGCGAAGCTGTTTGGCGAATACCTCCGTGTGGAGAATATCCTCCAGAACTACGATGAATATTCCAGCCTTATGCAACTTCAGGAGATCGACGAACGAGATGAGAAAGCCTTGGCGGCTTTTAAAGAGCGGCATCACTTGAGCGAGGATCATTACCTTCAGCTCAAATCTATCCAAATGCCATCTTACCGGAAGGTCCAGGACTACCGTTCAACCTATAACGATATCCGGGATTGGCTTCGCCGCGTAAAGTCTAGCGCGGATCAAGTCAAGTCGACTGTCAGCTGGGACGAAATAGTATTTGAGGTTGAACTTCTCAAGTCGCAGGAAATAAATCTTGATTACATTCTCGAGCTCATATTCGATCATAACAAGAAGATTAATAGCAAATTGGAACTGGTGGACGGAATTCTTCGGGTTGTCCGGGGCAGTATCGGCAATCGCGCCAAGGAGGGACTGATCGTTGATTTCATCAAACAGACAAACTTAGATGAAATTGACGACAAAGCTGGCGTGATTGAAGCCTTCTACGCGTTTGCGCAATCTGCGCAACGGCGGGAAGCAGAAGAGCTCATCGCTGACGAGAAGCTGAACCCAGATGCCACTAAGCGGTATATTGCAACCTCAATCAAGCGCGAGTATGCGAGCGAGAATGGTACGGAGTTGAATTCTATCTTGCCGAGGATGAGTCCGCTCAACCCGCAATATCTGATCAAAAAGCAAGCCGTTTTCGAACGCATATCCTCATTCGTTGAAAAGTTTAGGGGTGTTGGAGGAATGATCTAGAGGCAACGGCTTTACTTCGACGTTCGAGCTATTGTGGGAAGTCGCTTGGGCGCAGGCGCTGTTCTGAGATGCCGAATTTACCTAAAGAGGCGCCGTTCCCGAGGGCCTGGAACCGGAGGCGGCAACCGGGAAGGATAGATCGCGGCGGCAGCGGGAGGACGGTGCACGCGTCCCCCATCCGGGACAGAAAGGCTCGCTCTCCCTCCAGGAGGAAGCTCGATGAACGTCGAAAGAGAGTCCCCTCAAATACATGACCCTCGTGCGATGTCTCGCAGGTGGGACGGTTCGTCCAGATAACCGAGCCATTCGTCCGTCAGTGGATCGCTAGGTTTGGCCTTGTGACAAGCGGTAGCTTGATCGAGGCAGCGATGAAAACGGTATCGAGCAAACCCTAAGCGAAATTCCTGGTCCTGGGCGCAACCGGCGGAACCGGGAGGCTCATCGTCGCGCAGGCGCTGGCGCGGGGCTACGACGTCAAGGCCCTGGTGCGCTCGCCCGAGAAGGCGAACGCCCTTCTCGGCGCCAGGTTGGTCGTAGGCGACGCCCGGGACCCGAGGACGCTACGCGAGGCCCTTAGGGGGCGGGACGCGGTAGTCAGCGCACTTGGTACGCCGGCAAGCCCGTTCCGTGAGGTGACGCTCCTGTCCGAGGTCACCCGCGCTTTCGTCGACGCCATGAAGGCTGAATAAGTCGCTCGGCTGGTCGCCATCACCGGGATCGAGGCGGGCGACAGCCGAGGGCATGGCGGCTTCGCCTTCGACAGGTTAATCCTCCCGCTGCTACTGCGCCATGTCTACGCCGACAAGGACCGCCAGGAAGCCATCATCAGGGAGAGCGGCCTCGACTGGGTGCTCGTCCGTCCCGCCATCCTGAGCAACAAAGCCGGCCGCGGCGCCGTTCGTGCGCTCACCGACCTTTCGGGCTTCCATGGTGAGTCCGTCGCCCGAGAGGACGTTGCGCGCTTCGTGCTCGATCAGGTCGAGGTCGACACCTGGATGGGTCGTGCGCCCCTAATCACCTGGTGAGCGCCCCCCCGGCCTAACCTGTTGCTTCACGAAGACGGTCGTATGTCGCGCTCGCGAGCGCGGGTGGCGGGGGGAGCGAGTGGCCATCCGACGACCTGTTCGCCTTCCTCGACGTCCAGGCCGAGACGGTGATCGGCCGCTGCACACGCCGGCACCGTTCGGTCGAGTTCCGCGCCTTTCTCGATCAGATCAAGGTGGCCGTACTGAACGATCTCGACGTGCACCTTGTGATCGACGACGCGGCTATCAACAAAACCAAGCTGATCCGTGACTGACTCGTGAAGCGTCCACGCAGGCACCTTCACTTCACGCCGATCTCCGCGTCCTGGCTTAAGCTGGTTTGCCCTTCTGACCCCTCGGACCCAGCAGCGGTGGTGGCTTCCAACAATCAGAGTTCTCATTGCAACCCTTATCCGCTGTTCAATGCCATCATTCGAGGTTGCATCAGCCACACGTTAGCGACCATCACCAGCGTATTATAGGATCATTTTCTTGACAACACAGCCGGTTTTGTTATGCTGGCGGTGTTGGTTGGCGAACCAATTTGCCGCTTCGGTGCCAGCCGACACTCACACAGAAGGCGTGCCATGCAGAGGCGATCACGAGCACAACGGCCCCGGCCGCCATCGTGCGTCAGCCAGCGCCCGCCCCTCCCCAGCACCTCCACGGAAGGCCCCCATCACGGGGGCCTTCGTCGTTTCAGGGACCTTTTATGAGCGCCAAACCCTCACTCCGCACCAACCTGCCCGCCCTCATCAATGAGGCGCCGCTTACCCGCCAGCCACCGGCCCTGGTGCTGTTCGGCCGCAACCGCGGCGGTAAGCCTTGCGCCGCCTGGTTCGACGGCAATCAAGCAGAGGCAGCCACTGCCCTTGCGGTCACGATGAAGCTGCGCGTGTTGCCGGTCGCCGACGACGAACAGCGGGCGCTTGCGCTGCAGCTTGCCCACGGCCGCATCCTCCCGAGCGGCAAGGCGCATGTGCCTGGCGCTCGCCGCGATCTCTACGGTCGACTCGTGGCGCTGGCCGGCGAGAGTGCCGGTCTCAGCATCACCGAACGCCCCGAGGAGCGGGGTGAGCAGACTTGCGAGGCCGATGCGTTTCCCTGGGCGACACTCGCGACAGCCAAGAGTGCAGAGGCTGAGCCTTCGAGTGCTCCCGCCGCCACGTCGCCCGTAGCCGACGTGCCGAAAGTGGTCCCGGCGGTCGCAACCGCAGATACGCCCGCGAAGCCTCGCCCCGGGGATGGTCTCTTCGTCGGGGAGGTAAAGCCAACCACGCGCGAGCAGATCGGCCTTGGTAGCATTGTCCTCGCCCAGGAGGGGCCCGACGAGGGCTGGTGGGAGGCCGAGGTGATCGGCTGCAACGGCCGGGTTTTTTCACTGCGATGGAGGGACTACGATCCCGTCGCTTTCCCGACGGTTCTGCGCGAGCTGAGTGAACTCGCGTTGCTGCCCCTCAGAGAGGCCTAGCCGCCAAGGGCCATCGAGTCCGGATCAGGCATGGCCGGCCCGGGCGCCCCAACGGCGACCCTGCGCGTCCGCCGCCTCAGCCTATCCCTTCTCATCCTCCGAGGCTTCTATGACCGACCTCCTCGACGTCGGGCGCGTTGCTGCGCTCAACGACATCCTACGCCGCTCGCTGTCGGGCGGCACCCTCGTCCTCACCGCCGGCGTCGTGGCGCTCGGCCGTGAGCGCCAGCAGACCATCCTCGACGCCATCGCCGCCTTCGATCGCTTCGAGCCCGACAACGATCCCTACGGCGAGCACGATTTCGGCGCGGTGGAAGCCGCTGGCGAGCACATCCTTTGGAAGATCGACTGCTTCGACGGCGATCGTGTTCTTACCATTCTGCTCGTCGGGGAATATTGAGGTGGACTGGCCCGAAGATGCCTTGCCCAACGCGGCCCAGCCACTGGCGCGGGGATCACCGACCCGCCGGCGCCTACTCGCTCTCCTGAGGGGACTGCCGGCATTGGGGAAGGAGGCGGTGGGTGCCGAGCAGCCCTCATCGAAGGCGGCTTTCCTCGACCCCGTCGCCGATCCGATACAGCGGCTTTTCGCGGAGTTTCAGGCGCTGCTCGACCGGCATGAGGCCGCGCTGGCGTACTGCGACCGGATCGAGGCGACACTCCTCGGCCAGATGGATCACCCGCGGGTGCCATTACCGCCCGCTTGGGACGGAGCGCGCCGCCAGGCCGCCGACGCGCTGACCATCTTGCAGGCTGTCCTTCCGGGCCGCCAACAGCATCGCCTGCAACGCGTGCTCCAGCGTCGGCAACGGCGATGGGACGAGGCAGCGCACAACGCCGGGCTGACAGCCGCCCTCGTGGCCGAAGCTGAACTCGATGGGGCCGTCCTCGACAAGGCCGATGGGCTGCTTGCAACCCCTGCCCGGACCCTCGACGCGGTGGTCCTGAAGCTGCTCGTCCTACTGAGCATACGCGAGCCCGAGCCCGTCACGTGCGGGCTGTCGCAGTCGCGCGAACTACGGCTGATCCTCATGGATCTCAGGGGCCTTGCAGACCGCGGCAGGTCGGGTTCGTGACCGCGCCCCTACAACGTGTGCTTACGCCCGGCCCGCAGCGGTACTATTCCAGCTCTTCGCGATGCCCTGCTCGGCCAGCAGACTGCGCAACTCCGACAGAAATTCATTGCCTGCGCCTCATTGAGATTCAGGATCAGGTTTGCGTGTTGCTTGCACCAGTCGCCACCTTGCGACCTGGCCGTCATCCACCCCTCCGGCTCGGAGCTCTCCTACGAGCGTATGCGGCTGAACAGGCTGACCCTACGCGCCGCGCCGCACCGAAAGCATACTTCCTCCACGGAGTGTACGACGCGTTCGGGCAGGACGGATGACAAAGGCGAGGACATCGACTCTCCTGTCGACAGCTAAAGGGGAATCAAATCAGCACGCACCTGAAACCAGTCCATAACCTCGCGTGGTCGGCAACTGCTCTAGGTGTCGCCAAGCGATTTTTATGGTAGCCATCTCTGGGCCTATTAGCGCAATTTGTCCTCAAAAAAACCAATTATGTAAGGGATGTAGATTCATGGAAGCGACGCCAGCACGAGTTATTCAATACTTTCATGGAGAAAAACAAAGCCTAATACCGCTATTTCAGCGTCCTTACTCATGGAGGAAGTCCAACTGGGAAACGTTATGGAATGATATAATTGTTCAATATGATTCTGACGATGCTCAATCGCATTTTATGGGAGCAATAGTTTCTGTACCCGCAAAAAGCGTCCCTGTTGGGGTAAGTAAGCATCTGATTATTGACGGACAGCAGCGCCTTACAACCGTAGCAATAATATTATGTGCCCTTCGCGACATTGTTGAAAAAAACACATCGGATCGAATTCATGAAGTTTATTTAGTAAATAAGTTTAGGGACCCAGAAGATACATTAAAGTTTGTTCCTACACAGTTAGATCGGGAAACTTTTAATTTATTAGTGCTACAGCGCCAACCTCCTGAGAATGACTCTTTGATGAGCCAAGCTTATGGCTACTTTAAAAACCAGCTCTTGTCTGGCGTTGACGGAAATGGTGATCCTATTGATCCCCAGAAAATTCTCACGACAATGGAGCATTCGCTGCAGGTCGTAATGATAAATATCGGAGAGTCGGATGACCCATATCTGATTTTCGAAAGCTTAAATTTTAAAGGACAACCACTCACACAGGCCGATCTCGTTCGAAACTACTTGTTGATGCGTTTCAAGCACGCCATAACAGCAGGAGGCGAGCAGGAAAGAATTCATAAGTATTTTTGGATGCCGATACAGGAAAGCCTCGGAGATAAAATTACTGAATTTTTGCGCCATTATGCGATGAAAGACGGCGACAACATCAACCAAGGTGGTATATACGTAGCAATAAAGCAGAAGTTTAAGGATATTGAAGGGCCAGAATTAGTAGAAGCTAAAATATCTGAAATGCGTTTATTTGCAGCTTATTATGCTTCTATGTTAAACCCATCGCTTGAGGCCAACGTAACGATTAGACAGTCTCTGCAAAAAATTGGTGAGTTAGAAATCACCACGTCATATCCATTGATGCTGCAGCTAATTTCAGCGCAGAAATCGGGGCATTTAAGCGTCGAGGATCTATGCGACTGTATTTCGATAATTGAGTCGTTTGTTGTAAGGCGGTCGGTGTGTGGCGTCCCAACGAATGCGCTAAACAAGTTATTTTTAGGGTGGTGCAAAGCTTTTCCTAGGGTCGAACACAAGCAGTGGCTTTATGGAGTGATGTCATCAGGTAACGGAGGCCGCCGATACCCTGGTGATGAAGAGTTTGGAGAAGCTTTCAAAAATCAGCCTCAGTATGGTCGTGGATCTACCCGCTTTATACTTGTTAGACTAGAAAGGCATTATGGTCATAAAGAGCCTGCTGACCTAACTGGCGCTACGATTGAGCATATCCTACCCCAAACCTTAACTCCGGCATGGGAGGAAATGCTTGGTCCAGATGCTCTCTTACAACATGACAAGCTGAAAGACCGTTTTGGAAATTTGAGTCTAACTGCCTATAATTCAGAGCTCGGAAATTTGTCATTTGAAGACAAAAAAGAAAGATTGAAAGATACGCATATTGGACTTAATAAATGGATTGTTTCGCGGGCGTTCTGGACAGAACAGGAGATTACTCTCCGCGGTGAAAATCTTTTCAAAAGTGCGATGACGCTATGGCAGGGGCCTGCAGGATCGGCATAATCATTACGCTCAATGCCAAAAATTATAGATTTTATATAAACTTATAACAAATAGAAGTCGGAACCTATGTTTAGTTACGACTTCTATTATCTTCATCGGATTAAATTTAATCAGTAACATCGTATTATGTTGTACCTGATTTTAAAGGCTTACTATGGACTGGTTTGAACGTATTACTGGATTTCGAGAGACGAGCTACAGAGAGACCCAGACTCGTTTGTGTTTACGCGATGGCTGCCTCATCCGAAAAGACACACGTGAGAATTTTGCCGTTGGGACTTTTAGTTTGCCGACTATAGCCGAGCTGCGTGCCGCCGCGGCTGATATGCATAGGACAGGACGGCTGCGTCTATCTATTGTGGAAGGCGACGTACGCGCGATGCATCTGGCACCCGAAAACCGCGGGGCTCTATTCCAGGTCGCTTCGCAGTTCAACATGCTGGAGATGGTCGGACCAGACGTGACTCCGGAGAACGGCGTCGCCGGCTACGCCCACGACCGTACGCAAGGCCCGGCCTGTGCGATGGCGGGGGGCGCAGCCACGATCTACCGCAACTATCTGGTGCCCGTGGCGGGCGAGACCGGGCAGACGTCCCAGAGGCAGCTCGATGGCCTTGCCGACCTCGGAGATACCCTCGCGCAGCATCTTGGTATCGACCGTGCGGCGCTATGGACGATGCGCAACGGCTACGCGCTTCCGACTCAAGCAGGACTCGCCGCCATCGCTGAGCACTTGAGCACAGCGGATGCTGGCACACTCGACGCTTTGCGCGGTCGGTTAAGGCTCGGCTTGCACACTGACGTCGAAGTAACCGACGGCCCGGCGCCTCGACAGCTGGTAAGCCAGATCTTCTGCTCGGCGCTGCCGGTGGCCTACGCACGGCTGCCGAGTGCGTCCTGGGCACCGTTCGCACGCCTGGTTCTCGAGGCGGCCTACGAGGGGACCCTGATGGCCGGCCTCCTGAACGCTGCGCGTGGCGCTTCGAACCGCGTGCTGCTCACGCGGCTCGGCGGGGGTGCCTTCGGCAACTCGGACGAATGGATCGACGCAGCTATGCTACGGGCACTGCGGCTGGCCGGCGACCATGACCTCGATGTCGCTGTGGTGAGCTACGGGCATCCGTCGTCGGGGTTGCGGGATCTCGTGCGCCGATACGACGATCCAAATAAGGGGCGGTAGGATCAACCTGATCGCATTTTGCTCGTCGTTGCCCGAGGATCTTTGCGGGAAGGATCAAGGTTCCGCGTAAGCGTCCTGCGCCGCTTGAACGCCGTCAACCACGAGACCCATCGCGATCCGTAGGCAGGTCACCGTAGCGTCAAGGTCAAGCAGGCCGTCGATGCCTAGCTTGATCCAATCCTCTCGTTCAAGCCCCGCCACTGTCATCCAGGTTCCGGACGCGATGCGTCGCGGAGGTCGGATCGTCCGTCCACTACGCTTCGCTGCATCGATTAGCGTTGAACGCCACGCGTCGCGCGGGCCAACCTTGTCGGGCCCTTCCTCAACGGAAATCTTGAAGCATACTGGCCCCTGCTCGACCTGGAGGTACAGGCTGTGCATCCGGCCCGTCCCCGGATTTTTCCAGGACCGTCCGTGCCACCAGGCACCGAGGAAGCCACCGCTGGGGTTCGCCACATAGTCCCAGTCGAGGTCGTCGAACTCGACCTGCAGGCGGGTGTACATGCCGATCCAGGGCCACGCTCCTTCCCAGGCAGCGGGGGGCACCGACCGGAAGGACTGCACCGCCGCCTCCATCTCCTCTATGACGGCGATAAAACCGTAGAGTATAGGATGATCGCTCGCTGCGCAGGCAGGGCGGAGGAAGCTCAGGAGCCTGTCTCGACCGATCCGTTTGAAACCGACCTCGTCGACCTTGTCGTAGCGCGCCTGGTCGCCGGTCTTAAGGAACACAGGTGCGATGCGCCTTCCGGGAAACGCTTTGGCGACGCGGTCCCTGTACCGCGTAAGCTGATCGCCGTGGATGCCGGCGTGGATCTTGTCCTCGATCAGCAGCACTAGATCGTCGCCAACCTCGACAAGGATGTCGACGTAGTTGTACTGCCGGTGGACGATTGCGCGGGTCCGCCCTTCCATTGCAAGGTCATGCTCGCCGAGCAGCATATTCACGAAGCCGCGGCCAATTCCGTGTAAAGCAGCATCCGTGGCGGCGTACGCGTCATAGGCCCACGCAAGAAGCCAGCAGAAGAATGCGTCCTGCGACAGCTCCTTTGTGGCGTACTTGAACAGGTTCGGTGGCGCTGACGCGGGCAATGTGGCAGGTGTCTGCAATTACCGTCTCCCTCGCGATTTTTGATATCGACCGAGCAGGCTCAACCCCGTTGGCGGTCATCCGCCTCGGCCTTCTCCCGCTCACCGACCTCGTAGCGCCGCGCCTCTTCTTCCAAGTAGCGCGCCTCTTTCCCCAGGCAGCGTGCGTAGTCCTCCGAGATGCGTTCGAAGATGCCGTCATCGACGAGAGCCTCCAGCACGGCGCGGGCCGAACCGGTTGCGGCCAGCGTCCGCTCTGCACGGCCTGCGATTTCGGGGTGTTGCTCGATGAGAGAGGACAGGTATGGCACTGCCTCGCCTTCGTCAGAGGGAATGTAAATGCATTCGACAATTGGAAGAAACATCACGCGCTCCGTTGAGGTCGTAAAAACATGGATGATAAGTCTTTTATAAACAACGAATTTATTTTATAGACGGGTCGCTGAACTATCTCGCCCGGAAGGGTTCTCTCCGTTTGCCAACGCCGATAGTTGGTGGAGATTGCGGCGCACGGCGATGGTAACTGCGTTCAACCCGAAGACGGTACGATGGGCAGCGAGCGCCGATGCAGCTGTCGGTAGGGCTAGAGCCCGGCGATCAAGGCGATCCTGCGGTGCCCGGGCCTTCGCACATACGCCGGCGGCACAATGCGCTGTGCGGGAGGACGTTGACTGACGGAAGGCGGCGCATTTGATACGCTGCCAGTGATGCCGCCTCATCTCAAGTACCAAGGCACCGCCATGAGCCCAACTAAGAATGAGGTCACGCTGACGTCTGAACCGCTTCGGCTATCCGGGAGCCCAAGCCTCACCCTGCACGGTTACTTGCGGTTGGAGGATGCTCTCAACGTGGTTGGACAACAAGATCACCCCGCAACGTGGGGACAAATTCAAGGATGGGCTCAGATGCCCTTCCGGTGGTCCAAAAAGGAAAGGGCGTATGTTCGCTATGAATTGCGGCTGATGGGCGAAAGAGCTCGCCTGCGGCAAATTCCGGTCAAGCTCGATCTTTCGAAAGCCGAACAGCTGGCTTGCGTGCGCTTGTATCGCGACGTGCGCGCCAAACTACGTGCAGTCTTCGAGGCCGGTGATTTGTCGGCCTACGCCATCCATCACGCGACTGGGGTGCGCACCCTCATCGACGCTCCGGCCATCTGGCTGAAGCAGGCACGGCCTATCTTCTACACAGGCCGCACGGTGATCCAGGAACCGAAGGTGGCGGACCGCCTCGCCGACGTGGTGATCGAGCAGGCCATGTTCGACCGTTGGTTGGAGGCTCGTGGGAAGGAACTTGCAAAGACCGCAAGCGAGGCCATGCTGCGACGGATGGGTGAGACTATCGGCGAGCACGAACACAAGCTCGACTACGGCATCACGCGGGCCGAAGCGTTCGCCCTGGTTGCGGGGGCGGCGAAGGAATACGGCAAGGAGGTGTCCGAGCGGCAGTTCAGAAAGCACGTTTGGGCCCCGCGTGGGTCCAAAGCCGGGCGTCGGACGAAGGTTCAGAAGGAACGGTTCACTCAGCACAGTTCGGACTTGGCCACACAGATCGCGGCGCTCTTCGTAGACTCGTCGGCCGCGTGAGACAGGGAGGCGTGTGAGACGGAGACGCAAACCTCGCGGCCTATTTTGCAATGCCTCGGTTTGCCCTGCACCGATTCCTGAAAAGCCAATCGGTAGAATGAGCTAAATCCGAGCGGTTAATCGCAGCGGAGAGTTTTCCACTCTCGCTATTACCCCGAGACGGACCCAGTAAATGGAAGGGCTTCGCAACCAGCAGCGAGGCTACCCATGCCCTCTCCCAAGCCCCCCGACCCCCGCCAGCGAGACCGTGAGCATCAGCTCATGGAGGCGCTTGGCCTCCCTGATTTCGAGACCGAGGAGGCGTGCCACGAGCGGCAGCAGCGCATGGTGCGCGCCTTCCAGCGAGCAGGGGCGCCCGGCCGCCTGACCCGCGGCCTCATGAGCTGCACCGCGGATATCTGCGGACTCCGTGATCGCTGTCGCGACGGCTGCCATCACGGTCAGCGTAACCTGCGCGCCACGCTGACACCGCAGGCCGACGAACTCCTGCGCGGTCGACCTGGCCCTCTGCTTGCCCCCACCCTCGTCCACCCCCTCTGGGAAGTACCCTACGAGGAGGGGCCGGAAGCAATTTCGATCCCAGCCGTCAAGCAACTCGTCAAGCGACGGTTTACGCGTCTGGCCGCCCACACCGAAACTCACCCAATGGCGGTCGGGGCCTTCGAAGTCTGTCTCAATTGGAATTTGGAGGGAACGAAGACCTGGGCCGGGCAGGTGCACCTGATCACCGCGGGCGCGACGCGGGACGAGCTGCACGCCGCCCTTCGCGTCGGTGATCGCTACCCGTTGCCGCCCTACGCCAAGCCCCTCGTCGTCGAGGCGGTGAGCAACACGGCGCGCCAGCAAGGCTATGCGCTGAAGCGGTACGCTGAGCAGCGGATCGCCTACCGCGGCAAGAACGGCCGCCAGGAGCGCAACCACAAGCCGCTCGATGCCGCCGATCAGCGCCGGTTCGACCGCTGGCTCTGCGAGCTGAACGTCGGGGAGCGCGTGTTCCTCTTCGGTTGCAAGCGTCTCAATGGTCGCCTGGTGGGGGTGGCTCAATGAGCAATGAACTCACGAGCACTCATCACAAACCACCATAAATTGCTATTTCTAGCTAAAGTTTCGTCAAATCGAACATAATAATCAGTATAACAAGCTAAAGCTGCAAAACTGTAGTTAATTAAATCGTTTTCGAGCCTACGTCGTGTCTTGCCTCTACATCGGCCTACCGTGCAATGTGCGTGAGGCGGTGAGGCGGTGAGACCGGCAGGCTTCAACGCCTCACCGCCTCCCGAAAGGAAGCCCATGCCGATTCAGATCCGAGGACTGCGGCGCACACGCCGCGCTATCACCCGCCATCCCGATGTTCCCATCACGGCCGTCAAGGTGCGCAACGAGACGGACAAATCGTTGCACTACCGGTTTACCGTACGCATCGGGAACGGTCAGTTGCACCACATCCTCGTAAGCCAGATGGAGCCGCGCGGAGCCATAGCTAAGGCGGTAGGTTCGATTTCCGAGTACATCCCGCGAGATCCCGCCGAGGCGAAGGAGCGAATCGACGCGATCCTCGCCGCGGCCCCCGCGGAGACTTTCGTCGGCGTCGAGCAGCCGGGCTACAAGAACCGCGAGGCTTACATCGACGATGGCATCCGCCGCGGGCATGGCTTCGACCGCTACCTCTGGCTCGGCCCGACGCGGATTCGCTCCGAGCGGGCGGCCGGCTCGTTCGCCCAGTGGCGCAAGCATGTCGCCGCGCTATCCTCGGAGTCGAGCTATCTCGCCTTCGCCCTGATGCTGGGGCTGGCCGGTCCGCTGCTTCTCTGGGCGGACCTGCCGGAGGGGGCCGTGTTTCACTTCGTCGGCGAGTCCTCGACCGGTAAGACCACCGCGGCGCGGGTGGCCGCGAGCATTGGCGGCTCCCCGGACGGCCTCCTGAATTGGGGTCAGAGCGTCCGCCGCTTGGCGGAGACCGCGGCGGCGCACCGTGATCGCGCGCTGATCCTGAACGCGGCGGAGAAGGCACAGAAGGCCGAGGTGAAGGCCGTCCTCCAGGCGATCACCCACGGTTTGGCGGAGGGTACCTCTAAGACCTACTCGACGGCCGTGCGGGGCACCCTGCCAGACGTGACCTCGCGCTCGCCGATCCTGAGCAACGGCAACCGGTCGGGCGCCGTGCTCGCGCAGGAGGCTGGCCTCGCCTGGAACGAGCAGGAGGTGGCACGCTTCATCTCCATCCCCGTCCCCTCGCGGGAGGAGGGCGGCGTCGTGGACATGCCAAGCGACGAGGCGGCGGACTATCCGGCTCGCCTGATCGCGGCGCTGGAGGGTGGCCTGAAGGACCATCACGGTCGTGTCATGGGCCGCTGGCTCGACAGGGTCTGGGCGAACCGCGGTCGGGTCAACGACCTCATGGACGACTTCGTGGCTCATGTCGAACCCGCAGACGCCTTCCAGCGCCGGATCGCCCGCAAGTTCGGCCTCATCTATGCGGCCGGGATGATCGCGGTGGAGACCGATTTCCTCCCCTGGGATCGGGACGTGCCGCTCATCGCGACGACGCGGCTCTACCACCGGGCGATGAGTGCCATGCAGGTCGGTTGCCCGCGCGAGGCTCTGGTCGCGCTCCGGGATGCCCTTCTCAACCCGGAGGTGTTTCCGCAGGTGGGAAGCTGCCAGGAACTCGTCCTCCAACCCGAAAACCGGGTCGCCGGGTTCCACTTCCGGCGCGCCGGCGAAGACCTCATCGCGATCCGGCGGGAGCGACTGGGCTCCGTGCTCGATGGCTTGGCCGACGTGGAAGCTCTCATCGCGGCGCTGGAGCAGGCGGGTGTGCTCGACGGGGGGCATGGCGGCCGCAGAGGGCAGCAGGTGCGGGTTTCGATCATCGGCCGAACGGAAGGCCGGATCGAGAAGCCGCGCTGCCTCGTAATGAAGGCGGCGACTCTCGACGCCTTCCTCCAGGCTGCCGGCCGCGGCCGTGCCGGTGGCGAGGACGCCATCGTCATCACCTGAGTTCATTCGAGGCGGGATGTTCCGCCTCGCTTACGAAGGCCGCCCGCGTGCGAACAGGATGCGGGCGGCACCATCAGGCAAAGTGCTACCCATCATCGGTCTTGCGTAACTCGATTGAACAAAGCCGCAGTGTCGGCGGATAGGTCTTTCTGATGGTACGGATGGGTGGTACAAGCGATGCTCAGTGCGGCAGTGTAAGTGTCTGATTTAACAGCATTTCGTTTGGAAAGCGCACAATCCTTTCCTGGGCACCAATTTTCTGAGAAGCGTCTACCCCTCAGAAACTTAAGCCGGATCAGGTAGTTGAGACAGGCAGGCCGTGCCACAACGGTGTGCCACATGCTCCTCAGGCTCCCTGCCCGATGAAGCGGTCAGACTCCTCCGTCCCGCAGTTCAAACAACGTATTCCTGCTGACGTTCGGCCTCTTGCTGTGGGCCGCGTCCTCTCGGTGCCTTTGGGTTCCGAGACCACCCACATCACCATCACGCCGGGCATGGCGATGGTCCGCTTCTCGCTCAAGACCCGCGATCCCAGCGAGGCGAAAGTTCGGCAAGGGCAGGCTGCCTCTGTCGTTGAGCAGTTCTATGCCACCCTTCGCAACTCCTGTCCGGTCACGCCAAGTCACAAGCAGGCCACAGCGCTGGCCGGAGACCTCTACCGTGCATGGGCGGACGGCGGCGGGGATCGCACCATCGCCGTGACTCATACGCCGGGTGGGTGGGTCCGCGACCGGAGCACACCAGAGGAGGAGGGGGCGGGCTTCGAGTCTGCTTTGGCGAAGCTGGATGCGGCCACTTTGAGCGGGGAGGGGAGTGACCTTGAGCCTCTCATAGGCCGGCTCGTGGACCGCCTGCTGTTTGCCAAAGGTATCTCCAGCGTGGACGCCGGGACGCGGCCCATCCTCCTCGACGCCTTCGTGCTTGCTCTGCGTGATGCCTTTGCGGCTCGACGCCGGAACGCAGAGGGCGACTACAGCCCCGACCCGAAGGCTGCACGCTTTCCCGCTTTCGAGACGCCGCAGGCCGAGCCGCGCCCCGCTCCGGCTGCTTCCGCCAAGACCTCCTTCACCAAGCTGGTCGAGGATTGGTGGACCGAACAGAAAGCCGTGGGCCGGAAGCCCAGCACCCACGAGAGCTACCGGAACACGATGGCCAACCTCGTGGCCTTCCTGAAGCATGACGATGCCGGCCGGGTGACCTCCGAGGATATCGTCCGGTTCAAGAACCACCGCCTCGCCACCATCAACCCGCGAACCGGCAAGGCCATCTCCCCGAAGACCGTGAAGGACAGCGACCTTGCGGGCCTGAAGACCATCTTCGGTTGGGCCGTGGCGAACCGAAGGATGACCTCGAACCCTGCCACGGGGCTGACCATCAAGCTCGGCAAGCCGAAGAAGCTCCGGTCCAAGGGGTTCACCCATGAGGAAGCGGGGGCGATCCTCAGAGCAGCCTCAGCACACCAGGGCAGCCGCAAGGAGAGGCCTGAGACCACCGCCGCCAAGCGCTGGCTGCCCTGGCTTCAAGCTTACACCGGGGCGAGGGTGGGCGAGCTGGCCCAGCTCCGTAAGGCAGACATCAGGCAAGAGGGTCCGCACTGGGTCGCTACCATCACGCCCGAGGCCGGCACGGTTAAGACCAACGAGAGGCGCGAGGTAGTCCTGCACCCGCACCTCATCGAGTTAGGCTTCGGGCGGTTCATTGCGGGGGCCAAGGGCGGCCACCTGTTCCTGAGGCCGGCGCTTGATGGCGACGTGCTGGGACCGCTCCAGGGGCTGAAGAACCGGCTGGCGGAGTTCGCGCGGGAAGTGGTGCCGGACCCGAGGGTGGCCCCGAACCATGCTTGGCGCCATCGCTTCAAGACTGTCGCGCGGGAGGCCGGAATGGACCCGCATGTGCGCGATGTCATCCAAGGGCACGCGGCGCGGACGTCGGGTGATGCCTACGGTGAGGTAACTGTGAGGGCGATGGCGGCGGCCATCGAGCTGGTGCCGAGGATCGATGTGGGCGAAGGGATGAGCGGCTAGCATCTCTCGCCTGATCCTGCCGTTATGTGCGCGGCCATCTCGACTGCTTTTAGCGGACCGGTGATGCGCGGGAGTCGGGGAAGGGGAGTTGCGCTTGACTGGGGGCGATACGCAGGCCGCACTGGCCCACCTTCGAGAGAAATTGAAGCTGATTACCGCAAGCCGTGACCGAGAAGCGGCAGACGAAGCAAACGTAGTGCTTCGCAAGGCAGCGGTTGGTGGCATGCTTATATCAGGTAACACCGTAATCAGTCTCAAACAGCATGTGCTTGACGACCTTCGCATCCGCTCTGCGCTGTACGTGCAAGCTTTGAACGACACCTGGCTCACCTTTCGACCGTCGATTGAAGCATCGGAGCCTGCCCAGCAGATGCTGATGCATGAAATGCACAATGCAAGTGCGGCGGCACAGGCTTCGGTTCGAAACAGTGCTACAGCGCGTTCGCTCGGAATAACCTCTGAGAGCGTCTGGGCCGAGTTTCAGAGTGGATGCAGAAGCGTCGAGGCTGGCTTATCACTGCGGCTCCGAGAGTGGGGCATGCTGCAAAACCGCGCAACAATACCATCAGCAACGTCACAGAACACAACTGTTACGTTGAGCGGTAATAATAACACCGTAATTGCGGGATTGATGCAATCCACAGGTTCTATCCAGCTCGGCGCAGACACTACTCAAAGGCTCTTGGAGGCCCTCACGGATGTGCGCTCCAAAATCGAGGCCACTCAAAGCCTCTCTCCCGAAGACCAAAGAGAGGTTTTGGAGTTAGTCTCCGATGCGGAAGTTGAGGCCGGAAGGTCCGCACCTAACAAACGGAAACTCACCTCCAGCCTCCAAGGCGTTGCAACAGCCATTCAGACGGTCGGCGCACTCAGCGATGCCTACGCGGTTCTAAAAAACGCCATGGCCTTGATCGGCTTGCCGCTACCGTAAAGTCCCAACTACCCACGGGGTCACTCACGCGAGGGGCCATACGTGACACGCAGCGGCGGGATTTCCCCCCGTATGGGTGCTCCGGGTGGGCCTCAGGCAGAACGGGATGCCCCCTGGGTCCCGGCTAAGGCTGGGCCTATATGTCGGCCTGTGCCGCCGCAGCTAGACCTCCTCGTCGCCCTCCTCGAACTGGCGGCTTTCTTCCTCGTGACGCCTGAGGTTCTCGGGCTGCGCCGCCTTCAGGCTGTCTTCCAGGGCATGGGCCGGCTCAACGCTTGGCTGAGGACGGTCTGGTTCGATCCCGAGTTCGGGCCCATTCCGCCCGGCTCCGTTGTGCTCCTGGTGGTGCTCGGCGGTTTCGCGCTAGCCGCCCTGCTGGGCTACGATCTGGGCCGGTCCCAGTCGCTGGTCATCACCATCATGGCGTGGGTCTTGGTGGTGCCCGCCGCCTACGTCCTGTTCTACCTCCTCCTCCAAGCACTGCATCGGCGGGAGCGCTTGGGTCGCGTTCTGGCCATCATCGGCGCGTGTCTGTTCGTGACGGGGCGGGCCATCGTGATCGCGTCCGCCTACAGCCGCCTGCCGGGGTAATGGTGTATCGCAAACGATCTACGGACCTCGCTTCATGTTGAGCTCCTTCGGTCCTGGCTGATCCTCTCAATCAGCCCGGTCCAAAGCCAGCCGGTCAAGTCACGCGATGGACCCGGTCTGCGGCTCGGGATCGACCGAGGTCCAGGCCGACGGCTCGCTCCGCGGCGAAATCCGCGTCCACCGCGGCGACGAGATCCCCTTCCTTGCCCGCCGATGGCCGACGTCTTCAACGCCCTGATAGGGCCGATCGGAGCATGGAACGCGCGCACGACAAATTTAAATAGGGTTTGTGCTATAAGATACATAAAAAGATTATTATAGTGCGCGATAACTGTAGAAATTGATCGCATACTCTGCTGAGTGAGATCCATTATTATATTATGAACTGAAATACTGTTACTAATGTCTAGTCAGAAATTCCTAATGGATATGGGCGCGAATGCCAGTGTAGTTTCAAATATAAGAAATTATATTTAATTTCTCATAAACTTGTGTCTTTGATATATGAGGACAAGTGGGGAATAAGATTTAAGGTATGAGTGCTGCTCGGCGAGAACCACCTTGCCTCGATAATTTCACGGTTATCGATTTTTATAGAGGGCCTGGCCTTTGGGTGCCACTCAAACAAACTTACTTTGTCTGCGCGAAACCGAAAATTATACTCAATGTCTCGAATAAATACCAATTCGGTCTGATTAATATCAAGTTCGATTTCTTCTTTGCATTCTCTAATGGCTGCTTCAATCGAACTTTCCGATGCTTCGATTGCCCCTCCGGGCGCCGACCAGCACGGCTGGTAGGAGTTGCGCACTAACAAAACTTGATCTTGAAACCAAATCATCACGAGGACCCCATGATGATTTGGGCGACGGATAAACCACCAAATACGTAAGTTCAGAAAAGCAAAGCTTAGTGCGGTTTGGTAGCATCGGTCTAGAAAGGTCATTGATGATTGGACCTTCATATCTAAGTTCTGTTTCTATAAGAGTTAAGGCTTTGTGGCGTGACGGAACCAGCCTAGCGGTGATCAGCATCCAAAAGGGGGGCCACCCACTTTGTTCTAGATCGGGCGCTTAGCACGCCGATCTGCGTCGAATTCGCCTTCTGGATCACATCCTCGGGCAAGCAGATCCAGATCAACGTCCAGTTTGAAGCGGTCTGGGCTTCATCAGAACCGCCGATCGTTGGGCCAGATGTTTAACTCTGCGTCGCTTCGAGGGTCTTGACGACCTGTGGCGCGCAGGCTTCCACGAGTTCGATGCCAAGTGCCGTGAGATGGCAGAACGACAGTTGGCCCTGGAACCGGTCCTCGTTGAGATCGAAGGACACCGGCACCCGAACGAGTTTCATCAAACCGAGGCTCTCGCAGATCGCGATGTCCCGTTCGACGACATCGAGGTCCGGAACGCGCAAGTCATACCGTTCCGTCCGGTCGCTGAACACGGAGCTGGCCAGATACAGGGCGCCCGGGCGCTCGAGCGAAAAAACAAAGGCTTCGATGATGCTTTCGGGAGTCGCGTCATCGTCGCAAAGAACGCTGTCGACGATCGCCTCAATCTGGTTCAATCCAAGCTCGACGGCCGAATCCCGAAGCACCTGTCGGGGATTCTTGAACATTTCGAAGCCGTTGATGGTGGCGCGCTCGAGCAATGCCACCTGTCGGACCTCCAATTCAGAGATGATCTGGATGAGCCGTGGGGGAAGACCTCCGGGAGACGCCGCTCTGGCGAGGAGGCTCGCCCATCGCTGGACCATCTCACCCTCCGGCGCCTCCAGCGAGGCTTTCTCGATGAGGGGCACCAGAACCTTGGGCGCAACCGGCTGAATCGCGATCCGGTCCGCTTCAAGTTGCCTGCGCGCCATCTCTGCAACCGTGATGGCCACGTCCGCTTGCTGGAGCCTGATCTGATCCCACCGGAGGCCGTGCGCTTCGCTGAAGTCACGAAAGCTGTCGACAACGTATTCGACCAGTCGCCGCATCGGGCTCGACGATTTCTCAGGCTGGAGGCCCATCGCTGCTTCGGCCTTCAAGCCACCTGCGACTGCGTGGGGTGGCTTTTGTGTTGGATCGCTCATCGAGGGCCCATGGGAATTGTGGCTGAAGCGTATCTAGCGCTCTGCGCTCTCGCACCGAGTCGGAAGTCTCAATAATCGGGTAGACTTCACTTTGTATACCAAGCAGAGGATTGCCGATTCGTTACGATCGCAACCTGTGTCTTTCGTGCAATACAACCGTACCCCCGCGATGGTGGGCGAAAAATAACCTGGGTTAATTTCGTCCACACCGAACACGTGTCCGGCGCCGCTAGGTTGCTTCAGAGTCGTCGCTTCCGGCGACGCGAAACCTTTCCCGAAAAGCGCCCGACCCTCCCGAGTGTTCGTGGCGACGCTGGGCTGGAGCCGGGCGGCCTACCGGGAGTTCGTCACCGACGCGCGCCTTGACGACCGATTCACGTTGCTCGTCAAGCAAGACGTGAGTATCGGGCTCACGGGTACGCCGGTGTCGGTTCAGCGCCATGCCGCGCCTTGTGTCGCGCTGGCCGGCGACGATCCCGCGCCCGCTTCTGTAGGCGACCACCTTGATCCCTGGTGGAGTAAGCTCGCCTATCGTTCCGGCCGTCAGGTCATGAAAAGGGTTACACTGTCGATCAAACGACCGATTGCTGCACCTACGAGATCTGGTGATTTTCGGCCCGTTGTCGCCGGACAGACGTGCGGGAGGCTCGGGAAATAGCTCTCGCAGATCAGAGGTACCCGTTGTCCCGCACCTGAGCCTTCGGCCATTGGTTTCGTTGAATTCGTCGACGATTTGTCCGGGCACCCATGTTCTGAGACGCGTCGACCGCTCAGAAACTCAAGCCGGATCCGGTGGTCGAGACAGGCAGGCTGTTCCCCGGCTCTGCGCCGCAGGCCCTTCAGTCTCCGCCGTACGACGAGGCGGTCCGACTCCTCCGCTCCAGGATCTCACGCACACCGGCACCAGGACCGTCGGCCTCCCGGGCCAAGGCGTCGTCGGGTCGTTCCCCCTCGGGCCCGTGACCGGGCGGCTTCCCGCGCCGGGTCCTCGTCGGGACGGACATTCGGCTCGGCCGACGAGGCGTCAGGCGGGTGTCCGGCGACGCCGTTGGGCGCCCGCATTCCCGGCGAGGAATCGGTTCGTGCGGCGCGGACGTTCCCCATAGTGCGTCACAGCATGAGGATGCCGCGATGTCGTTGCTGCTCGAAGCCGCCGAAGACCTGGACGCGATGGCGAAGGCGGCGCGCGAGGCCATCGATCGGCGCCTGCGCCTCCTCCAGGGTGAGGATACCGGGCGCTTCTGGTCCGCGGTGGCGAAGCTCTACGCCCGGGGCCTGCCGGAGATCGCGGCCGCCGCGCCGGTGCGGCGCGCGAAGATCACATCGACTCCAGACCGTACTCTGCCAGGAGCGCCGCCCGCCTGCCGCGCAGCGCCAGCGCTTTGATGGCATGGTTGCGGCTCGTCGTGAGGATCGCGGTCGCCGTCTCCGGTTGCGCGTCGCGCATCGTGTCGGCCAGTGCGGCGAGCTCCGACGCGGCCGCTTCCTCCGCCGCGATGCCCGCCCGGAGGGTGTCGAGCACGGCCTGCACCATGGGAATGACCTGCGGGTACCGAACCTCATCTCTCATCCCAGGTCCCTTTCTGCCTGTGCCCCGTCGCGCGCTGTCCGGGAACGGAGGCGCACGTGGCGCCTTCGATCGCACCTGATGCGCGACAGGGTAGCGCCCTGGGCTCAGGGGGCAAGCGGACGCGGGCGAGTTCAGGTGCCGCGCCCCGGTGGTGCGCCTTCCGGTCCGGCCGGATGCGGGGGCCTCACGGAATCGCCGGGGCCGGGCCGCCTGTTGGGGGATCGCCGGTTTCGACGCGTGGGCCGCCCCGACCTTCGCTGACCCCCTGCAGGACGCATCGTGCGGTGTCGCATGGGGAGCCGACGCCCCGCGACCACCTGCTCGGAGGGCGCGCTGGCGACGAGCCGCGCGTCGGTCGCGATCACAACCGCAAGAGTGCCGCCGCAATCAACCGGGATAAACCGCCCGATGGACCGGTGGAGATTGTCGAGGGACAGCACCCGCGTACGAAAACGGTTCGTGTCGCAGTTTTGCCGCAATGGTTGCCCGGCGCGGAACTTGAACCCAATTTTGGATAAACTTTGAAACGGTTCCGTCGGGACCGCGTTACGGACACATCCACCTCTCACATCGGACATGCTCATGGCGGAACAAGCCCTGGCCGCGACGGCTGACACCACGTCCGCAGAAGGCAAGCCCCCACGTGATTACCTGACCCCCATCGTTCTGGGGTCGCTTGCCGTCTTGGAACTGGGATGGGTCGGGCTGTTGGGCTGGGGAGCGCTCTGGCTGATCGGCGCCTAGCTGCGCGGGCCAACTGGCGCTCAGCGGCGCGGGCTAACCGGCACTTCGTCGGGCCAGAGCGGTGCGCGGGCGGCCATCTCCAGCACGAGCGCGAAGCACGCAAGATGGATCGTGACGTAGGCGAACATGGCGTCTTGCGCTTCCTCTCCGCGCACGGACGGCACGGCTGCGGAGCATGCTGCTACGACCATGGAAAATGCGCAATGCGCGTTGTGGAATCGAATGTGCGAACGTGCAGGCTGTGCTTTTAAGACCACCCTCGCAAGCTTTTGATGGTGGATCGGCAGCCGATCGCGCCGCGCGGGACTCACGTGACCGTGACCAGGACGCTGGCGGGACTCCACCAGGACTCGCAGAGGCCTGGAACGGGGTGCCCGGCGAGACGCTGTTCCTGACGAGACCTGTCCTGGCCCGTCTCGGCCCCTGCTCCAAATCGATCGCGCGACGGGGCGCTCCGCCGGCCTCAGTGCCGCGTACCGTCCGGCGGGTCGGACAGGGGTTCGATCCCGAGGGCTTCGGTCAGGGGAAACTCCAGCACGATCTCTCCGGTCTGGTCCTCCACGAACAGCACCGCGCGCAGGAGCTGCGGGTCGCTGTCGGCGCCCTGGAGGAGCTGCCGGGCCAGGATCTGGGCCGCGGCCCAGGCGGCGTCCGGGCTCGACAGGTCCCGGCCGTCCGGGTCCACCACCACGTCGTCCCCGATATGCGTATGGAAGTAGTAGCGTGGCATCGAAGCCGGCTCCCGTTCGGCGCGGTGACCCGCGCGCATGACCTGCGCGGGAAGATAGGGGCGCGCGGGCGGGCGGGGCAGGGGCGGGCGCGGGCCGGTCGCTAGCGCTTCTTGCCCAGTTCGGCCGCGATGTCCTTCGTCATCCGGCCGACCTTGCGGTGGGCGGCGGCGAGTTGGTCCTGGGTGACGCCCCAGCGCTTCATCCAGAACTCCACCGCCTTGCGCTCCGAGAGGTCGAGGCGATACTTGTCGATGAAGCCGCGTTTGTCCTTGAGGCCAGCCATGTCCGTTCCCGTCCGCGCGGCTGCCGGGCGGCGCGGGACCGATATGGGGTGCCGGGCCGGCCGGGGCGAGCCTGCGGCGCGCGCCATCGCGCGCCGCGTCGCGGATCAGCGGGTGGGCGCGCCGGTGCCCTTGCCCGCGGCACCCGGCGAGGCGCCGGATCCGGCATCGTTGGCGCCGGTGCTGTTGGAGGTGCCGGACCGGCTCTTGTCCCCGGTCGAGGGGCCGCTGCCGGCCGCGCCCGGGGAGGAGCCGGCCCCGGCATCGTTCGGACCGGTGGTGTTCATGGTCCCGGACCGGGTGGTGCCGGAGCCGCCCTCGGCCGCGAAGGCGACCGACCCGAGGGCGAGGGTGCTGGCGAAGGTGCCGGCGAGGGCGAGTGCGAGGGCCTTCATGGCGTTTCTCCCGAATGATTGGCGTGATGCACGCCTCGGGTAACGCCACGCTGACGCCGATGGTTCTGGACGCGGCGGGGACGACACCAGGCCGCCGGGGCCCCATCGCTGCGGACAGGCCGGCATCCGTCTGACGCCCCGCGCATCCGGGAGCCGCGCCCGTTGTTGTCCGCGCTGCAGGGTTTAGGGGGCATGCCCCGGCTCAGGCCGCCTGGGCCGGCTCGATGTCCTCGCGGGAGGGCTCGTAGGCGCACCAGTGGCAGTAGCCCTTGTCGGCGACCTTCGGTGCGTTGCGCTGCGAGCAGCGGGGGCAGACCAGCACGGACAGCGTCTGGCCGCGCAGGCGGGCGAAGCCGCGCCCCCGGAAGGTGACGGCCACCGACTCTCCGGCGTGGGAATCAGGGCTGTGGGACATCGAGGCTCCTCGGATCGCGGTCGGCGAGGACCAACGGCCAACCTTGGCATCGGTTCAGGGCCTTCCCCAGGCGAAGGCCGCCCCGCCCTCGAAAAAGGGGCCGGAGGCGACGCCGATGCGCGTCGACTCCGGCCCCCGGCCGTCGCGTGGTGAGGGGCGCCCGCCCTACTCGGCGGCGATCTGCCGGGGCCGGACCGCCTCGACCCGGGCGGCGCAGAACTTGAACTCCGGGATCTTGCCCATGGGATCGAGGGCCGGATTGGTCAGGAGGTTGGCGGCGGCCTCGGCGTAGCAGAACGGCATGAAGATCATGCCCACCGGCACGTCGCGGTCGGACCGGACCTTGAGCTCCACCGCGCCGCGGCGGGTCTCCAGGCGCATGGTGTCGCCGGGCTCCAGGCCGAGGCGGTAGAGCTCCTTCGGCGCCATGAAGGCCACCGCCTCCGGCTCCAGGGCGTCGAGGACGCCCGAGCGCCGGGTCATCGAGCCGGTGTGCCAGTGCTCCAGCACGCGGCCCGTGGAGAGCACCATCGGGTACTCGGTGTCGGGCACCTCGTCCGGCGGCACGATGTGGGCCGGGACGATCTTGGCCCGCCCGCTCGCCGTGGGGAAGCCGGCGTAGAAGATGATCTCGTTGCCGGGCTGATCGGGACCGTCGACCGGGTAGGTCACGGCGCCCTCGCGCTCCAGCCGCTCCCAGGTGATGTTCTTCAGGGAAGGCATCACCTGGGCCATCTCGGTGAAGATGTCGGCCGGGCCGGTATAGGTCCAGTCGAGGCCGAGGCGTCGGGCGAGCTCCTGCAGGATCCACCAATCCTGGCGGGCGTCGCCCGGCGGCGGGACGACGGGCTTGGCGATCTGCACGCGCCGGTCGGTGTTGGTGAAGCTGCCCGCCTTCTCGGCAAAGGCGGAGGCCGGCAGCACCACGTCGGCGTGGAAGGCGGTCTCGGTCAGGAACAGGTCCTGCACCACCAGGTGGTCGAGCATGGCGAGCGCGTGCCGGGCGTGGTTGAGGTCGGGGTCCGACATCGCGGGGTTCTCGCCCTCGACGAACATGCCCTTGATCTCGCCCGTGTGGATGGCGCGCATGATCTCGACCACGGTCAGGCCGTTCTTCGGATCGAGGGACTGGCCCCAGAACGTCTCGAACAGGTCGCGGACGGTCTCGTTCTCAACCGACTGGTAGTCCGGATAGACCATCGGGATCAGGCCGGCATCGGAGGCGCCCTGGACGTTGTTCTGGCCGCGCAGGGGGTGCAGGCCGGTGCCGGGGCGGCCGATCTGGCCCGTGGTGAGGGCGAGCGCGATCAGGCAGCGCGAGTTGTCGGTGCCGTGGACGTGCTGGCTGACGCCCATGCCCCAGAAGATGATCGAGGCCCGGGAGCGGGCGTAGAGGCGGGCCACCTCGCGCAGGGTCTCCGCGTCGATGCCGCAGACCGGAGCCATCTTCTCCGGGGTGAACTCGACGATGCGCTCCTTGAGCGCCTCGAAGTTCTCGGTGTACCCGGCGATGTACTGCTCGTCGTAGAGCTTCTCCGTCACGATGACGTTGAGCATGGCGTTCAGCATCGCCACGTCGGAGCCCGGTTTGAAGGCGAGGTGCTTGTAGGCGTGCCGGGACAGCACCTGCCGGCGCGGATCCATGATGATCAGCTTGGCGCCGCGTTCCTTGACCGCGTTCTTGATGAAGGTCGCGGCCACCGGGTGGTTCACCGTCGGGTTGGCGCCGATGATGACGATGACCTCGGCATCGAGGGCCGCCGAGAACGGGGCCGAGACGGCGCCGGAATTCAGGCCTTCCATCAGGGCCGCCACCGAGGAGGCGTGGCAGAGCCGGGTGCAGTGGTCGACGTTGTTCGAGCCGAAGCCGAGGCGCACCAGCTTCTGGAAGAGGTAGGCCTCCTCGTTCGAGCCCTTGGCGGAGCCGAAGCCCGCCAGCGCCTTGCGGCCGACGGTGTCGCGGATCTTTTTGAGGCCGCCGGCGGCGCGCTCCAGCGCCTCGTCCCAGGTCGCCTCGCGGAAATGGGTCCAGGGATTGGCCGGATCGACCTGGTCGTTGGCATCCTTGGCCACGTTGTCGAGGCGGATCAGGGGCTTGGTCAGCCGGTGGGGGTGGTGGACGTAGTCGAACCCGAAGCGGCCCTTCACGCAGAGGCGATTCTGGTTGGCCGGTCCGTCACGCCCCTCGGCGTAGACGATCTTGTCGTCCTTGACCTTGTAGGAGACCTGGCAGCCGACGCCGCAATAGGGGCAGAGCGAGTCCACCTCGCGGTCGGGATAGACGGTGCGGGTCTGGCTGTCGTCGAGGTAGGCCGACGGCATCAGCGCGCCGGTCGGGCAGGCCTGGACGCACTCGCCGCAGCCGACGCAGGTCGACTGGCCCATCGGGTCGTCGAAGTCGAACACCACCTTGGCGTCCGCCGAGCGGTAGGCCATGCCGATGACGTCGTTGACCTGCACCTCGCGACAGGCGCGGACGCAGAGGTTGCACTGGATGCAGGCGTCGAGGTTGACCCGCATGGCCGGGTGGCTCCAGTCGCCCTCCCAGCGCTGGGCGGCCGGGAAGCGGCTCTCGGTGACCGCGACATGGTCGGCCTGCGCCCAGAAATGCGAGGTCGGATCGTGCGAGATCTCCCGGGCCGGCTGGTCGGCCACGAGGAGCTCCATCACCATGGCCCGGGCCTTGGTCGCCCGCTCCGAGGCGGACTTCACCTTCATGCCGACGCCCGGCACTCGCTTGCACGAGGCGGCGAGCACGCGCTCGCCCTCGATCTCGACCATGCAGGCGCGGCAATTGCCGTCCGGCCGGTAGCCCGGGGCGGGCTTGTGGCAGAGGTGGGGGATGTGCGTGCCCAGCCGCTGGGCGACGGCCCAGATCGTCTCGCCCGGGGCGGCCTCGACCTGCTGCCCGTCGAACTCGAAGATCACGCCCGGGATTCCGGCCGGCATCTCCTTGAGGCCGAAGGTGCCGCTCGGGGCCGGACCCGCCTGGCCGCCCGACTGGGTGCCCTCGGAATAGGTGCTCCCGGCGCCCGGGTTGGCGCCGTCCGCCTTGCCGCCCGCATCCTGGGGGCCGGTGGGGGTGGTGGCGTGGGCTCCGCTGAGACCACTGTTCTGTGTGCCGCTGCTCATGGTTCCGCTCCAGTCATGGCGCAGGAAAATCGGGATCGGGCCGCTGCCGCGAGGGGGCAGCCGCACCGTCGGATCGGGGATGGATCGCTATTCAGCCGCGATCCGCTGCGGCGACGGGAACAGGTCCGGGAAGTACTTGATCACGGTGGTGAGCGGGTTCGACGCCGCCTGGCCCAGGCCGCAGATCGAGGCGTCGCGCATGCACTGCGAAAGCTCGCCGAGGAGATCGGTGTCCCACACGTCGTTCTCCATCATCACGCGCGCCTTCTGCGTGCCGGAGCGGCAGGGCGTGCACTGCCCGCAGGACTCGTCCTCGAAGAACCGCATCAGGTTCAGGGCCGCGCCGCGCACATCGTCCTGGTCCGACAGGACGATGACGGCGGCCGAGCCGATGAAGCAGCCGTATTTCTCGAGGGTGCCGAAATCGAGGGGGATGTCGTCCATGCTGGCCGGCAGGATGCCGCCCGAGGCGCCGCCCGGCAGGTAGGCCGCGAAGCGGTGCCCCTCGCTGATTCCGCCGCAATATTCTTCGATCAGCTCCCGGATGGTAAGGCCGGCGGGGGCGAGCTTGACACCCGGCTCCTTCACGCGCCCCGACACCGAGTAGGAGCGCAGGCCGACCCGGCCGTTGCGGCCGTGGCTCTTCCACCAATCGGCGCCCTTCTCGATCAGGTCCCTGACCCAGTAGAGCGTCTCGACGTTGTTGATCAGGGTCGGGCGGTTGAACAGGCCAACCTGGAACGGGAAGGGCGGCTTGTGCCGCGGCAGCCCGCGCTTGCCCTCCAGGGACTCGATCAGCGAGGATTCCTCGCCGCAGATATAGGCGCCCGCACCCCGGCGCAGGTGGATGCGCGGGCCGCCGGCGGGGAGCCGGGCGATCTCGCGGGCCAGGATCTCGCGGGAAATCGGGTACTCGTCGCGCAGGTAGATGTAGACGTCGGCTGCTTCCACCACGTGGGCGCCGATCAGCATGCCCTCGAGGAAGCGGTGCGGATCGGCGTTGAGGTAGAGCTGGTCCTTGAAGGTGCCGGGCTCGCCCTCGTCGCCGTTCACCGCCATGAGGCGGGGACCGGGCTCGCCGCGCACCGAGCGCCACTTGCGCCCCGTGGGGAAGCCGGCGCCGCCGAGGCCACGCAGGCCGCCATCGTCGAGGACCTGCAGGATGGCGTCGATGCCAAGCTCGCCGGAGCGCAGCCGGTCGAGGACGGCGTAGCCGCCCCCCGCACGGTAGGCGTCGTAATCGGGATAGGCGGGCAGGTGGGCGTGGGTGTCACCGGCCTCGACGGCCGCCGTGACGCTGGCGACGTCCGCCTTGTGCAGGAAGTTGTGGCCGACCTCGACCGCCGGGGCGTGGTCGCACAGGCCGACGCAGGGCGCGCGCACCACGCGCACCCCGCTGCCGAGGGTCTCGCGCAGGGCTTCCAGCAGGGGCTCGGCACCGAACATCGCGCAGGTGAGGCTGTCGCAGACGCGTACGGTGAGGGCCGGCAGGTCGGCGTCGCCGTCCTTGAGCACGTCGAAATGCGCGTAGAACGTCGCCGTCTCGAACACCTCGGCGAAGGCCAGGCTCATCTCGTCGGCCAGGGCCGCCAGGTGGGCGGCGCTGATCCGCCCGTAGGTGTCCTGGACGAGGTGGAGGTGCTCGATCAGCAGGTCGCGCTGCCGCGACCGATCGCCCAGCAGGCGCTCGATCTCGACCTTGGCCACGGGTTCGACCTGCCGTCCCTTGGGGACGGGCCTGGCTTGGTTGCGTCCCTTGCCAGGGTGCTCGAAGCGGCGAACCTCGCCGATGTCATGCGCGCTCATGCGTTCATCCTACCCCTTTGGTATTCAAAATACCAGATTCTGCGCAGTATTCTTATAGGCCTCCCCATAGCAGCACATGAGAAAAATTCGGAAGTGAATTTGGTCGCGCGTCACTGGCCGCCGAACGCGCGCAGCGGCCGCCCGGCCTCCGAGCGCTGGACGAAGGACGGCGGCGCACCGGCCGGCAGCGCGGCGACGCGCGGCCCGACCACGGCGTTGATCTCGAGTTCGAAGGCGTCCAGGGCCTCGTTGACCCGCGCCACGGTGGCGGCATCGAGGGACTCCGCCTGGGGACGGTCGAGGCCGGCCCCGCGCAGGGTTTCCCGAACCGTCTCCAGCAATTCCGGCGTCAGCGGCGGTGCCGCCGCGTCGGCGTAGCCCTGGGCGACGATCCCGGCCCAATCGGCTGTGGATACGGTGTCGGATTCGGTCATCGATGCGGCTCCAAGTCGCGAGTGTCGGGGCATCAACGCGCGGCGCGGCCATTCAGCCGCGCGGTTTCGTCATCGCGCCGACGACGGGCGGTCAGGCCCGGTCGGTGATGCGGATCGACAGGTCGGGCAGGCCGGCGATCTGCCCGAGGAGCACGTCGCCCGGCACCACCGGCCCGACATTCTCCGGCGTGCCCGAATAGATCAGATCGCCGGCCTTCAGCTCGAAGGCCTCGGACAGGTTGGCGATCTGCTCGGCCACCGACCAGATCATCTGCGACAGGTCGGCGTCCTGGCGGACCGTGCCGTTCACGCTGAGGCGGATGGCGCCGCGCACCGGGTGGCCGAGGGCCGAGACCGGATGCAGGGGCCCGATCGGCGCCGCCTGGTCGAAGCTCTTGCCGATCTCCCAGGGCTTCTTCTGGTCGCTCATGCCGCGCTGCAGGTCGCGCCGCGTCATGTCGAGGCCGATCGCGTAGGCGTAGACATGGTCGCGGGCGGCCTCCTTCGGGATGTTGCGGCCTCCCGACGCGAGGGCGGCCACCAGTTCGAGCTCGTGGTGGTAGTTCCGGGTCAGGGACGGGTAGGGGTGGTCGGCCACGTGGCCGACGGGCACGACCTGGATCGCGTCCGTGGGCTTCTGGAAGAAGAACGGCGGCTCGCGCGTCGGGTCCGAACCCATCTCGCGGGCATGGGCGGCGTAGTTGCGCCCGATGCAGTAGATCCGCCGCACCGGAAAGACCTCGGCGCTGCCGACGATGGGGATCGTGACCGGGGGCAGGGCGAACAGCGGCCGGGGCGCGGCGCCGCCCGGGGCTGTCCCGGCTTCCCCGGCGGTCGCCCCGGTGGACCGAAGGGCAGTGCCGGCGGCGGCCGCGGCCGCGACCCTGAGGGCGTTGCGTCTGTTCGTGGTCATGGGAGATCCGTTCGGATGGGTGTGATCGCGCCGTGGTCGTCCGGTGTAAACGCGGCGCCGCCCCAGTGCGTCCCCTCGAGCCGGCGCGCCCGGTGGTCGGGGTGTGCCGGCCCCTGCCCGAGCCCGGCGCCGGTCCGCGCCCTTCCGTGCCGACCACCGCCCTGTCGATCTTCGCCCCGGCGCACCTGCGCGTCACCCGGGTGGGACTCCTCCTCGCCACCGGTGCCCATGTCCCCGCCACCGGCGCCCATGTCCCCGCCACCGGCGCCCATGTCCCCGCCACCGGC
>NZ_LMML01000030.1:81261-333546 GCF_001422215.1 Methylobacterium sp. Leaf89
ACGGCGACGCCGCGGTGACGCGCTGGCCGGCGACTTCCCCGCTCACCGAACGCGGCTTCCCTTGGGCGGCAACGGCGGCTCCCTCGCGCTCATCATCGTCGGGGCTTTCCCCTGGCGCCGCCGCCGCGGGTGGTCCTCACGGCCTCCGGCAGCGCCAGGGTCTTCGCCCCTCGGGCCCGCTTCCCGCAGGCGGGTGAGCCTGCGGGAAGCGGGGGCGGCGTCGGGCCGGGGCGGCGGGACTATTTCTTGCCGTGGCCGTGGCCGTGGGCATGCCCGTCCGTGTCGGAATGCAGCGGCTTGCCGTCGGGACCCTTGTCCTGCGTCTCCCGCACCCGGGGATCGTCGCTGTGGTTCGGTCCGCCGGAGACGGTGCCGAGGTTCGGCTTCACCTGCTCGGGGTTCGACGCGTTGCCGTGTCCGTCGACGGCGAGGGCCGGGGCCGCCGCGAGCAGGCCGGCGGTAAGGAGGGCAAACATCGTGGTCTTCATGGGTCTATCTCCGAAGTCGGAGCGGCGATGGCCGCTTCGAACCGGGAGATAGCCGGCCCGTTTGTCGCGCCGTTGCCGCCAGCGTGACGAAGCGTGTCCGCGTCCCCCTGCGGGGCGCGGGCCGGGCCCCATGGCTGACGCGGAGGCGCAGGCCCTCAGTAGCCCCGCCTCCGGTCGATCCCTGCCGGCGCACGGCCGGTGCGCCGGAACTCCGCCACCGCCTCGGCGACGAGCGCGGCGGCCGAGGCCATGTTCGTCGGGGCCGCGACGTGGGGCAGGATCGTGATCGCCGGATGGGTCCAGAGGCGGTGATCCGGGGGCAGGGGCTCCTCCGGGAAGACGTCGAGGATGGCGTGGCCGAGGGCGCCCGTCGCCAGGGCGGCGAGGAGATCGTCCTCGACCACGTGCGCGCCGCGCCCGAAATTCACCAGGGCGGCGCCCGGCGGCAGGTGGCCGAAGGCGTCGGCGTTCAGGATGCCGCGGGTGTCCGGGGTCAGGGGCAGCAGGTTGACCAGGATGTCGGCCGCCGCGAGGCTCTGCACGAAGCCGTCCGGGCCGCTGGCGACCGGGATCGTCCCGTGTGCGGTGCCGGACCGGCTCCAGCCCCGGACGGGAAAGCCGAGGGCGCGCAGGAGGTCGGCCGCGGCCCGGCCCATCTCGCCGAGGCCGAGGAGCGTCACGCGGCGCGCGCCGGCTAAGCGGACGGGGTGCTGGTGCCACGTTCCCGCGCGCTGCTGGGCGGCATAGAGCGGGAAGTCGCGGTGCAGGTGCAGGACCGCCGCCGCCACCGCCTCCGCCATGGCGCGCGCCAGGGTCGGGTCGACGAGGCGCCGCACGGGCACGTCGGGCAGCGTGTCGTCGAGGACGAGGCGGTCGACGCCGGCCCAGAGGCTCTGGATCCAGCGCAGGTTCGGCAGGCCCGCGAGGGACCCCTGGGGTGGGTTCGCCACGATGGCGACTTCCGCCGCGTCCGCCGGGGCGCCCGCGGAGGCCGTCTGGATCCGCTCCCCTGGCATGGCGGCGCCCAGGGCGTCCCGCCAGGCCGCCTCGTCCGCGGCGGGAAGGCTGGTCACGAGAAGGAGGGGGGAGGGCATGGAGTCGGATCTCCTCGGGGCCGGCGCATATCGCCGGGCGACGGGATCACCCGCGAGCGGCCCGCCGTCAACGAAGCGCCTTGACCATTCCGGCCCGAAACCTGCCTGATCGCGGGCCTCTTCGATCCGCATCGGAATCCCATGCCCAAGATCGCTTATCCCGGACCTGTCTGCATCCTCGCCCTCGCGGGCGCCGTCCTCGCCCAAGCCGCCCCCGTCGCGGCGCAGGATCCGGCTTCGGCGCCTTTCCGAGTCGAGGCGGCGACGATCGCGGGGGCGCGCGAGGCCCTCGCCTCCGGGCGGATCACTTGCCGCGACCTGGTCCAGGGCTATCTCGACCGCATCGCCGCCTACGATCAGGCCGGTCCGAAGCTCGCGGCGATCCGGGCGCTGAACCCGCAGGCCCTGACCCAGGCCGAGGCCTACGACGCGGATCGCACGGCGGGCGCGGCCAAGCCCCTCGGCTGCGTCCCCCTGCTCCTCAAGGACAATTACGACACCGTCGAACTGCCGACGACCGGTGGTTCGGCGGCGCTGGCGGGCGCGCAGCCGGCGCAGGACGCCACGGCGGTGGCCCGCCTGCGCGCCGCCGGCGCCATCGTGCTGGCAAAGGCGAACATGCAGGAACTCGCCCTCGGCGGGGTCTCGGTGAGTTCGCTGGGGGGACAGGTCCGCAATCCCTACGACCTGACCCGCACCCCCGGCGGCTCCAGCGGCGGCGTCGGCGCGGGGCTGGCTGCCGGCTTCGCCCTCGGGGGGCTCGGCAGCGACACCGTGAATTCCATCCGCTCGCCCGCCTCGGCCAACAACCTCGTGGGCCTGCGCGTCACCCAGGGGCTGATCAGCCTCGCGGGCATCATGCCGGTCTCGAAGACGCAGGATGCCATCGGGCCGATCACCCGCACGGTGGCGGATGCGGCGACCCTGCTGCAGGCCATGGCCGGCCCCGACCCGGCCGATCCCCTCACGGCCGCGGCGATCGGCAAGGTCGCGCGGAGCTACGCCGATGCGCTGAAGCCCGACGCCCTCAAGGGCGCCCGCCTCGGCGTCGTCCGGGCCCTGTTCGGGACCAAGCCGGAGCACGCGGAGGTCAACCGCGTCATGCAGACGGCCCTCGACGCCCTGGAGGCGGCGGGCGCCACCCTGGTGCGGATCGACGATCCGGCCTTCGAGGCCGACGCCCTCAACCGCGAGGACGACGTTCAGACCTACGAGTACAAGGCGCTGATGAACGGCTATCTGGCCACGATCCCGAATGCGCCGCACAAGGATCTCGCCGGCATCCTGGCCTCGGGCCGGTTCCACCGCGCCGCCCTGGAGTCGTTCCTGACGGCCGCCGAGGCGCGCCAGGACGGCATGGCCGAGCCCGAGTATAGGGCCCGTCTCGGACGGATCGCCGCCCTGAAGGCGCATGTCACCGAGGTTTTCGCGGCGCAGAAGCTCGACGCCCTGGTCTACCCGCTGCAGAAGCGGCTCGTGGTGCCCATCGGCGAACTCAACCAGGCGGATCGCAACGGGATCGTCGCGGGGCTGACGGGCTTCCCCGCCATCGACGTCCCGGCCGGGTTCTCGGCCGCCACCGCGACGGCCCCCGAGGGCGTGCCGGTCGGCATGGACCTGCTCGGCCAGCCCTGGAACGAGGCGAAGCTCCTCGGTCTCGCCTACGCCTTCGAGCAGGCGACGACCTTGCGTCGGCTGCCGGCGAGCACGCCGCCCCTCGGGGCGCGCTGATCAGGCCGCGCGGGTCGGGGCCGGCACGAGGTCGCGCACCCGCCACATCGCGCGGGCGAGGTGGGAGCGATAGGGTGCGAAGGGGCGCGTGAACGCCTGCGTGTCCGTGCAGCCGGTCAGGCGCCGGAGGCTGCCGACGGCGGCGACTTCGCCGTCCGGCCATATGTCCGGGTCGTGATAGTGGAAGATGCCGATCATGTCGGCGGTCCACTGGCCCACGCCCTTGATGCTGCGCAGGATCGCCGCGCGGTCTGGGTGGGGCAGGGTGGCGAGGTCGGGGCCGAACAGGCCCGCCTCGTCCGCGGCGCGGATGGCCTGGACGGCCCGCACCTTGGCGCCCGAGAGGCCGCAGCCGCGCAGGGTCTCGGCATGGGATTCGACGAAAAGGTCGCGGGGGGCCACGCTCCGCAGCTGCGCCGCGGCCTCGACGCGGGCCCAGATGGCTGCCGCGGCGCGGGTCGAGATCTGCTGGTTCACGACCTCGAGGGCGAGGCGGTCCGCGACATGGGCGTGGGTCGGCGGTTCGACCGGCACAGGCCCGAGGCGCGCGAGGGCGTCGTGCAGGGCATGGGACAACCTCCGGGCGGTGGCCAGGAGGTGGGCGTGCGGATCGGAATCGGGGCGCATGCGGTCCGGCGGGGATTGGGCAGACAGGCCCGGAAAGGCCTCGGCCCCGAGACGGGGCCGAGGCGGTCGGCTTAGCGGTCGCGGCGCTCGCGCGTGATGGTGGTACGCTCCTCGCGACGCTCGATCCGGTCCTCACGGCGATCCGGATCGACACCGAGGACGCCGCCGACCGTGCCGGTGGCCGCGCCGACGGCGCCGCCCACCACGCCGCCGATCGGGCCAGCCGCGCGGTTGCCGTCCTCGACGCCGCGCTCGGCGCCCCGGATGGTGCCCTGGGCCTGCGCCGTGCCCGCGAGGACGACGGGGGTGAGGAGGAGGGCGGTGGCGATGACGAATGACTTCATGAAAGGGACCTCGCGTCGATGGTTCGGGATGGCCGGTCACGCCGTCGCGACCGGTTCGGCATGTCTCATCAACGGCCGAAACGCCGAAAGGTCACAGACTTCGCTGGAATAGGCGCGGGCGCGGGTGGTTCGGGCGGCGCTCCGCCTTCCGTTTTCCCGTCTTCGCGTGCCCTCTGCGGGCGATCGGCGTCGACGCGTTTGGGGCCGGCCGCACGCGCCATCCGCACCCGTCGAACGGCGCGCCCTGCCGCTCAGTAGGTCGCGAACATCGCGGCGATGTCGACCGGATCGCGGGTGCGGGTCAGCGCCAGCGCGAGCAGGATCCGCGCCTTCTGCGGCGTCAGGTTGTCGGCGCTGAGGATCCCGCGTTCGCGCAGGCGGGTCGTGACCGGCACCACGCCGCTGCCGGCGCGGGTGGACTGGACCACCACCACCCCGGCGGCCACGGCCTCGGCCAGGGCGTCGGCCTCGCCCGGGGGCGTCATGCCGGGGGCGAGGCCCGCCGAGACGAGTCCCTGCGCGCCGGCTGCCACGAAGGCGCGCACGGCGGTGCCGTCCGCGTCGGCATAGGCGTAGGCGACGTCGACCCGGGGCAGGGCGGCCCGCCCCTCCAGGGTGAAGGGCGTGCCCGGAGCGTGCCGTCGCTCGGGGCGGCGGTAGTAGCGGACATGCGGTCCATCGACGTGGCCGAGGACGCCGAAATCCGCCGTGCGAAAGGTCTGGAGCCGGCCGACCGAGGTTTTCGTCACCTCGCGGGCCGCCTGGATCTCGTCGTTGAGCACCACCAGCACCCCGCGCCCGCGCGAGGCCGGGTCGGCGGCGACCCGCAGGGCCGCGACGAGGTTGAGGCCGGCGTCGCTCGACAGGGCGCTGATCGGGCGCTGGGCCCCGACGAGGACCACCGGACAGGCCACCGTCAGGGTGAGGCCGAGCGCGTAGGCGGTCTCCTCCAGGGTCGCGGTGCCGTGCCCGATCACGATGCCGGCGAGGTCGGGATGGGCCTCCGCGAGTTCCGCGCAGAGGGCGGCGAGGGCACGCCACTCGGCAAAGCCGATGGCGGGGCTCGCCACCGCGCGGAACGGCACCGCGACCACCTCGGCCACGGTGCGCGCCTCGGGCACCCGCTCGAGGATTGCGTCGGCCGCGAGGCGTTGCCCGGTGGCGGTGTAGTCGAGGACGTCGAGGGAATCCCAGCCGAGGGACGCGATCGTCCCGCCCGTGCCGATGAAGGCCACCTTGGATCGCGTCGCCATCGTGTCGTCGTCTCCGCCTGGTTGCCGGTTCGGCGGCCCTCCCATGCAGGAGGCTTGCCGGAGCGGCCTCCGTCCGTCAGCGGCGGGAGGTCGGCCGGGGCTTCAGGTCGTCGAGGGCGTCGGCATTGGCGCGGCCCCAGGCGTAGAGGAGTTCGACCGGCTCGACGAAGCGGCCCCCGAGCGCGGTGAGGCGATAGTCCACGGCGGGCGGCACCGTGCCGGCCACGTGGCGGGTGAGGAGGCCGCTCGCCTCCATGTCGCGCAGGGTCTGGGTCAGCATCTTCTTCGAGATGCCGGGCAGGCTGCGCTGGAGCACGCCGGTGCGCGCCGCCCCGCCGTGGCGGGCGTGCAGCGTGTGCAGGACCATGCTGGTCCACTTGGTGGCGAACAGGTCGAGCACCCGGCGCGGTGCGCAGTCCTCGCGCCACGTCTCGTCCGCACTCAGCTTCTCCATGGTCGTCGCCCTTTGCTGGGTACCGTTTGGTGCCTATGACCCCAATCGGTGCCGTCTGGTCAGGGGCGGACTGTCTCCATAGGTCGGTCTCAGATCAAGACGGAGACTTCCATGACCAGGACGGCCCTCATCGCCGGCGTCAGCGGCATCGTCGGCAACAACCTCGCCCGTCACCTGGTGTCGGAGGGCTGGTCCGTGGCCGGCCTCGCCCGGCGCCCACCGGCCGACCTGGCCGGCGTCACGCCGGTGGCCGCCGACCTCCTCGACCCCGAGAGCCTGCGCGGCGCGCTGGCGGAGGTCCGCCCCACCGACGTCTTCATCACGACCTGGCTCCGCCAGGAGACGGAGGCGGAGAACATCCGCGTCAACGGGACGATGGTGCGCAATCTCCTCGACGCCCTTCGGCCGAACGGCGGCGTAGCGCATGTCGGCCTGATCACCGGCCTCAAGCACTATCTCGGGCCGTTCGAGGCCTACGGGAAGGGCACCCTGCCGGCCACGCCGTTCCGCGAGGAGCAGGGCCGCCTCGACGTCGAGAACTTCTACTACGCGCAGGAGGACGAGGTCTTCGCCGCCGCAGCACGGGACGGCTTCGGCTGGAGCGTGCACCGGCCCCACACCATCATCGGCTACGCGCTCGGCAACGCCATGAACATGGGCGTGACCCTGGCGGTCTACGCCACGCTCTGCCGCGAGACCGGTCGGCCGTTCCGCTTCCCGGGCTCGGCCGCCCAGTGGAACGGGCTCACCGACATGACGGATGCGCGCATCCTGGCGCGCCAGCTCGCCTGGGCCGCCACCACGCCGGCGGCCCGCAACGAGGCCTTCAACATCGTCGACGGCGACGTCTTCCGCTGGAGCTGGATGTGGGGCCGGATCGCCGACTGGTTCGGCGTGCAGCCGGCGCCCTTCGACGGCACGGTCCTGCCCCTGGAGCAGCAGATGGACGGCGCCGCCCCGCTCTGGGCCGAACTTGCCGCCCGGCACGGCCTCAAGGAGGCCGATCTCGGGCGCCTCGCCTCGGCCTGGCACACGGATGCGGATCTCGGCCGCCCCATCGAGGTCGTCACCGACATGAGCAAGAGCCGGCGCCTCGGTTTCCTGGACTACCAGGCCACCGACGACGCGTTCTTCGACCTGTTCGCCCGCCTGCGGGCGGAGCGGGTCATTCCCTGACATCCGCCACCGGCCGGGGCTTCGCCCGCGACTTGGCGGACCCGGCGTTTGTCTCCATCATCGCCGGATCCCCCGATGCGCGAGACCCCGATCCGATGAAGCCGTTCGACTGGACCACCGGCTACCCCACCGTGCGGATGCCGATCTTCGGCCGCAACATGGTCTCGACCTCGCACGCGCTCGCGGCCCAGGCCGGCATCCGCATGCTGTGGCAGGGCGGCAATGCGGTCGATGCCGCCATCGCCACGGCGGCGGCCAAGACCATCACCGAGCCCTGCAGCAACGGCCTCGGCTCGGACGCCTTCTGCATCCTGTGGGACGGCAAGGCGCTGCACGGCCTCAACGCCTCGGGCGGGGCGCCGGCGGCCTGGACCCCCGACTACTTCGCCCGGAAATACGGGGCAGCCGAGCGCCCGCCGATGCGGGGCTGGGATTCCGTCACGGTGCCGGGCGCCGTCGCGGCCTGGGTGGCCCTGAGCGAGCGCTTCGGGACGCTGCCCTTCGCCGATCTCCTGCAGCCCGCCATCGAGATCGCCGAGCGCGGCTACCTCGCGCCGGTCGTGGTGCAGCAGAAATGGGCGGCCGCCGCGACGGTCGCCGATCTCGTGAGCCAGCCCGGCTTCGCCGAAACCTTCCTGCCCCGCGGCCGCGCCCCCCATGTGGGCGAGCGCGTCACCCTGCCGGGCATCGCCCGGTCGCTGCGGGCCATCGCCGAGACCAAGGGGCGGGCCTTCTACGAGGGCGAGATCGCCGAGGCCATGGCCCGCCACGCCGCGGCCCATGGCGGCGCCATGACGGTGGCGGACCTTTCCGCCTTCCGGCCCGAATGGGTGACGCCGACGGCCAAGGACTACCGCGGCTACACCCTGCACGAGATCCCGCCGAACGGGCAGGGCATCGCCGCCCAGATCGCCCTCGGCATCCTCGACTCCTTCGACCTCGCGGGCTTGGCCCCCGACGGGCCGGCGGCGCAGCACCTGCAGATCGAGGCGATGAAGCTCGCGTTCGCCGACACCTACCGCTACGTCGCCGACGCGCGCAGCATGCAGGTCAGCCCGGAGGCGATGCTCGACCCCGCCTATCTGGCGGACCGCGCCAAGCTGATCGACCCGCGCCAGGCGCAGGATTTCGGCGCCGGCAACCCGGTGCGCGGCGGCACCGTCTACCTCACGGCGGCCGATGAATCCGGCATGATGGTGAGCTTCATCCAGTCGAACTTCATGGGCTTCGGCTCGGGCGTGGTCGTGCCCGAATGGGGCCTGTCGCTGCAGAACCGCGGCTACGGCTTCGTGCTGGACCCGAGCAGTCCGAACGTGGTGGCGCCGGGCAAGCGGCCCTTCCACACCATCATCCCGGGTTTCCTCACGCAGGGCGGCGCGCCCGTGATGAGCTTCGGCGTGATGGGCGGCAACATGCAGCCGCAAGGCCACCTGCAGACCCTGGTGCGGATGATCGACCACGGCCAGAACCCGCAGGCCGCCTGCGACGCGCCGCGCTGGCGCTTCAACGCGGGCCTGGAGATCAACGCCGAGGCGACGATGCCGGCCGCGACCCTGCAGGGCCTCGTGGAGCGCGGCCACCGGGTCGACGTGATCCAGGACAGCTACCAGGATTTCGGCGCCGGCCAGTTCATCTGGCGCATGGGGGATGCGGGCACCGAGGGCTATGTCGGCGCCAGCGATCCGCGCCGCGATGGGCAAGTGGCGGTTTGGTAATTGGCCGCGCTTGCGCCAGCATCCGCTGGCACGGATAATGTATGCACTTTCGAACGTCTTCCCGGCTCGTGCCGATCGGCCCTCGGGTGCGACCGATCCGCGATCCGGACCGATCCCTGTTCTGAAGGAAGCTTGATGCTGCGTCTGTTCGCTGTCGGCCTCGTCGCGGGCATTGCCGCGCTGTCGCCCGTTCTCGTCGGGGCGTCGCAGGCCCAGACCCTGCGCTTCGGCCTGATGGAGGACCCGGACGCCCTCGACCCGACGCTGGCCCGCACCTTCGCCGGCCGCATGGTCTTCGCCGCCCTGTGCGACAAGCTCGTGGATATCGGCCCCGACCTGAAGCCGGTGCCGCAGCTCGCCACCGGCTGGAGCCTGTCGGAGGACCAGAAGACCCTCACCATGACCCTGCGGCCCGGCGTGCTGTTCCACGACGGCGAGAAGCTCGACGCGGCTGCGGCCAAGTACAGCCTCGAGCGGCACATGAAGCTGCCCGGATCGCAGCGGCGCGGCGAGATCGCACCGATCGACCGGGTCGAGGTCGTCGACGACCTGACCTTCAAGATCATCCTCAAGACGCCGTTCGCCCCCCTGATGGCGCAGTTCACCGACCGCGCCGGCATGATGGTCTCGCCCAAGGCCGCCGAGCGCCTGGGCGACAAGTTCTCCACCGCTCCCGTCTGCGCCGGGCCGTTCAAGTTCGTCGAGCGGGTGCCGCAGGACCGGATCGTGGTCGAGCGCTTCGACGATTACTGGAACAAGGACCAGATCCACCTTCAGCGCATCGAGTTCCGGCCGATCCCCGACGGCACCGTGCGCCTGACGAACCTCCGCGCCGGCCAGCTCGACCTGCTGGAGCGGCTGACCCCGACCGACCTGCCGCAGGTGAGCCGCGACCCGAAGCTCAAGATCGGCTCGACCATCGAGCTCGGCTTCCAGTCCATCGTATTCAACCCGAACAGGGCGGGCTCGGCGGTGGCCGACCCGCGCGTGCGCGCCGCCTTCGACCTCGCCATCGACCGCAACGCCCTCAACCAGGTGGTGTTCAGCGGCGAGTTCCTGCCCGGCAACCAGTGGGTCTCGCCCAAGCACCCGGCCTACGTGCAGGCGTATCCGATCCCGAAGCGGGATGTGGCCAAGGCCAAGGCCCTGCTGGCGGAGGCCGGGGTGCCGAAGCCGAGCGTGACCCTCACGGTCTACGCCAACAACGAGGCGCCCCAGGTGGGCCAGGTCATCCAGGCGATGACCCGTGAGGCCGGCTTCGATGTGAAGCTCCAGGCCACCGACTTCACCACCGCGCTGGACGCCGCCGACAAGGGCAATTTCGACGCCTACCTCTATTCCTGGAGCGGCCGGCCCGATCCCGACGGCAACACCTTCAGCTTCCTCGCCTGCAAGACGCCCCTGAACTACGCCCGCTACTGCAACCCGGAGGCGGACGCGGCGCTCGGCGCCGAGCGTGCCACGGTCGATCCCGGCCAGCGCGCCGAGGCCTGGAAACAGCTCGCCGACCGGGTGATGGCCGACCGGCCGCTGATCTACCTGTTCCACCGCAAGCTGTTCTGGGCCTACAGCACCAAGCTCACCGGCTTCACGCCCTATCCCGACGGCCTCGTGCGCTTCACCGGCCTCACGCTCAACTGAGGCGGGGGCCCGGCCGATGCTGCGCTTTCTCGTCCAGCGCCTGGCGCTCGCGATCCCAACCCTGGTGATCGCCTCGATGATCATCTTCACCCTGCAGCAATTGCTGCCGGGCGACACCGCGACGGCCCTGTCCGGCGAGGAGCGCGACCCCGAGGTCATCGCCTTCATCCGGCAGAAGTACCACCTCGATCAGCCCCTGCCCGTGCGCTACGCCCTCTGGGCCGGCGGCGTGCTGCAGGGCGATCTCGGCGAGTCGATCCGCCTGCAGAAGCCGGTCCTCGACCTCGTCATCGAGAAGCTGCCGGTCACCCTCGAACTCGCCTGCCTCGCCATGCTGGTGGCGCTCGTCATCGGCGTGCCGATGGGCATCCTGTCGGCGGTCAAGCGCGGAACGGCTGCCGACACCCTGGCCAACGGCATCGCCCTCTGGGGCCTGTCTGTGCCGAATTTCTGGCTCGGCATCCTGATGATCCTGCTGTTCTCCGTGCAGCTCGGCTGGCTCCCGGCGTCCGGCTACGTCTCGCCCTTCGAGAGCCTGTCCGAGAACCTGCGCTCCATGGCGATGCCGGCCTTCGTCCTCGGCAACGCCATCGCGGCGGTGATGATGCGCCACACCCGCGCGGCGATGCTGGGCGTGCTCGGCTCGGACTACGTCCGCACCGCCCGGGCCAAGGGCGTCTCGCCCCTGCGCCTGATCCTGCGCCACGCCCTGCCCAACGCCGCGATCCCGATCATCACCCTGGGCGCCCTCGAATTCGGGCAGCTTCTCTCCGGCGCGGTGCTCACCGAGCAGGTGTTTTCGGTGCCGGGCTTCGGCAAGCTGATGGTCGATGCGGTGTTCAACCGCGACTACGCCACCGTGCAGGGCGTCGTGATCTGCACCGCCACCACCTACGTCCTCCTCAACCTCGCGGCCGACCTCCTCGCGGCCTTCGTCAACCCGAAGCTGAGGCGCGCGTGAGCATGGGCGTTGTGCAGGAGCACCGCATCGCGGGGATATCGAGCGCGTCTCTCCTCCCCCTTGTGGGCAGGAGCAGGAGTTGGGGGTGGTTGGGTGACCCTCAGACGGCGGAGGCTGACGGCGCCACCCTCGATCCCTCCCCACGAGGGGGAGGGAAGCGCGTGATCGCCTGGCAGGAACCGATCGACGGGAGTGGCGCCCGATGACCAAGGCTGCCATCGCCCCGCCCGGCATCGCCCTGCCGGCCGCCGAGCCCGCGCTCCGCGCCGAGCCGAGCCCGATCCGCGAATTCTGGACGCGCTTGAAAGCGCGCCGCACCGCCATGGTGGGCCTCGTCATCGTGGTGGCACTGATCTTGATGGCAATCTTCGCCGACGGGATCGCGCCCTACGATCCCATCGCCACCGATTGGGGCGCCATCCGCTCTCCGCCGAGCTGGGCGCATCCCTTCGGCACCGACGAGGTCGGGCATGACGTGCTCTCGCGCATCGTCTTCGGGGCGCGGGCCTCCCTCGGCGCCGGCCTGACCTCGGTGGCTCTCGCGGTGGCGCTCGGCCTGCCGTTCGGCCTGCTGGCCGGCTATGCCGGCGGCATGGTCGACCTGGCGATCATGCGCCTGACCGACGCCCTCCTGGCGATCCCGTTCCTGATTCTCGCCATCGCGCTCGCCGCCTTCCTCGGTCCGAGCCTGACCAACGCCATGGTGGCGATCGGCCTCTCGGCCACCTCGACCTTCGTGCGCCTGACCCGGGCGCAGGTGCAGGCGGTGGCGGCGGAGGAGTTCGTGGAGGCAGCCCGCGCCGTCGGCAACCCGCCCTGGCGGATCGCCATCCGCCACATCGTGCCCAACATCGTGCCGGCGATCCTGGTCCAGGCGACCCTGACCATCGCGGCGGCGATCATCGCCGAGGCCAGCCTGTCCTTCCTCGGCCTCGGCCAGCAGCCGCCCGAGCCGTCCTGGGGCTCGATGCTCAACGTCGCCAAGAACTTCCTCGAGCAGGCGCCCTGGATGGCGATCTGGCCCGGGGCCTCGATCTTCCTTGCGGTGCTGGCCTTCAACCTCCTCGGTGACGGCCTGCGCGATGCCCTCGACCCCCGGCAGAGGACCTGACCATGGTTCCGGAGAGCCCGAAGCCCCTGCTCGACGTCCGCGACCTCGGCGTCGCCTTCGACAGCGAGGGCGGCGCGGTCCACGCGGTCAACGGCGTGTCGTATACGCTCAAGGAGGGCGAGACCCTCGGCATCGTCGGCGAATCCGGCTCCGGCAAGAGCGTGCACGTGCTGGCGATGCTGGGGCTGATCCCGCGCCCGCCCGGCCGCATCACCGGCGGGCAGGTTCTGTTCGCCGGCCGCGACCTCTTGCGCCTGCCGGAGCGCGACCTGCGGAAGGTGCGCGGCGGGCAGATCGGCTTCGTCTTCCAGGACCCGATGAGCTCCCTCAACCCCGGCATGACGGTGGCCGCGCAGATCATCGAGCCCCTGCGCATCCATCTCGGCCTCGACGGCCGGGCGGCGCGGGCCCGGGCCCGCGACCTCCTCGACCTCGTGCGCATCCCGAACGCCGGCGCCCGCCTCGACCAGTACCCGCACGAGTTCTCCGGCGGCCAGCGCCAGCGGGTGATGATCGCCATCGGGTTGTCGTGCCGCCCCAAGCTCCTCATCGCCGACGAGGCGACGACCGCCCTCGACGTCACCGTGCAGGCGGAGATCATCGGTCTGGTGCAGGAGCTCAAGCGCGAGATCGGCATGGCGATCATCTGGATCACCCACGATCTCGGCGTGGTGGCGGGCATCGCCGACACCGTGCAGGTCATGTATGCCGGCCGCATCCTCGAGCGCGGCCCGGTGGACGACCTCTTCCGCGATCCGCGCAGCGCCTACACCCTCGGTCTGCTGCGCTCGCTGCCCGACCTCAGCCGCGGCCGGGCCGGGCGCCGGCGCCTGCATCAGATCGAGGGCGCTCCCCCGGACATGCGCCATCCGCCGCCGGGCGACCCCTTCGCCGCGCGCAACGCGTACGCGACGTCGCGCTGCCTCACCGAGGCGCCGCCCCTGGCCCAGGCCCCCGGCGCCGCACCAGGCCATCTCGTGGCCGCGTGGTACGACCTGCCGGCGCGCCTCGCCGCCGAGGAAGCCGCACGATGAGGCCCGAGCCCGCCGACCGTTATCCGCTGCTCTCGGTGCGCAACCTGAGCAAGCACTACCCCTTGCGCAGCTGGTGGGGCGGCAAGGGCGCGGTGTTCCGGGCAGTCCAGGATGTCAGCTTCGACATCCGGCCGGGCGAAACGCTGGGCCTCGTGGGGGAATCCGGCTCGGGCAAGTCCACCATCGGCCGTGCCGTCACCATGCTGAACCCGCCGAGCGCCGGCACCGTCGCCTTCGAGGGCACCGACCTCGCCAAGCTCTCCGCCGGGGAGATGCGCCGGATGCGCGCCCGCATCCAGATGGTGTTCCAGGACCCCTACGCGGCCCTCAACCCGCGCATGAGCATCGGCGACTACGTGGCCGAGCCGTTCCGGCTGCACCGGCCCGGCATGGCCCGGGGCGAGCGCCGCGACGAGGTCGAGGGCTTGCTGGCCCGGGTCGGACTCGATCCGCGCTTCGCCCGGCGCTACCCGCACCAGTTCTCCGGCGGGCAGCGCCAGCGCATCTGCATCGCCCGCGCGATCGCGCTGAAACCCAGCTTCATCGTCGCCGACGAGCCGATCGCCGCCCTCGACGTCTCGATCCAGGCCCAGGTCGTCAACCTGCTGCAGGACCTGCAGGACGAGCTCGGCATCTCGTACCTGTTCATCTCCCACGACCTGCGCATGGTGCGCTACCTCTGCCAGCGCGTCGCCGTGCTCTGGCACGGCCGGGTGGTGGAACTCGCCGAGGCCGATGCCCTCTACGAGGATCCGCGCCATCCCTACACCCGGCGCCTCCTCAGCGCCGTGCCGGTGCCCAACCCCGTGGAGGAGCGCGCCCGCCTGCGCGCCGCCTCCCTCCTGCCCCCCGCCGATCCGGATGCCATCGGCGGCCTGGTCGAGGTCGCCCCCGGCCACTGGGTCGCCGACACCCGCTATTCCTGACCCCCAAGGACCCGACGCCGTGAGAGACTTCTCGAAACCGGGCCGCTCGCCCGTCTATGCCGCCAACGCCGCGGTCGCGACCTCCCATCCCCTCGCTTCGCTGGCCGCCATCGAGGTCCTGAAGGCCGGCGGCAACGCCGTCGACGCCGCCATCGCGGCGGTGGCGGTGCAGGGCGTGGTCGAGCCGGCCATGACCGGCATCGGCGGCGACTGCTTCGCCCTCTACGCGCCGAAGGGCGCCGCCGTGCCGGTCACGCTGAACGGCTCCGGCCGCAGCCCGGCCGCCGCGCACGACGCCTGGTACGTGGAGAACCAGGTGGCGATCGACGCGACCTCGCCGCACGCCGTCACGGTTCCGGGCGCCGTCGCGGCCTGGGCGCGGCTGCTCGCCGATCACGGCACCCGCACCTTGGGCGAGTTGCTGCAGCCGGCGATCCGCTACGCCGAGGAGGGCTATCCGGTGCAGCCGCGCGTCGCCTACGACTGGGCGCGCAACCGCGACAAGCTGCGGGCCGATCCCGGCTCGGCCGCCGCCTACCTCGTCGACGGCGAGGCGCCGAAGGTCGGCACGATCATGCGCCACCCGAAGCTCGCCGCCACCCTGCGGCGCATCGCCGAGCACGGCGCCCCCGGCTTCTACGAGGGCCCGGTGGCCGAGGACATGGTGCGCACCTTGCGCGAACTCGGCGGCCTGCACACGCTGGAGGATTTCGCCAACGCGGCGCCCGAATACGTGACGCCGATCTCGACCCGCTACCGGGGTTACGACGTCTATGAATGTCCCCCGAGCGGCCAGGGCCTCGCCGCCCTGATGATGCTGAACGTGCTGTCGCAGTACGACGTCGGCGCGCTGTCCGAACTGGACCGGGTCCACCTCTTCGCGGAAGCCTGCAAGCAGGCTTACCACCACCGCGACGCGCTCTTCGCCGATCCGGTCGTGAACGCCGTGCCGGTGGAGCACCTGCTCTCCCAGGCCTGGCAGGCGCGGGCGCACGGCGCCATCGACATGGCCCACACGCAGGCGCCGGTGCTGTGGCCGGAGATCCGGCACACCGACACGGTCTACCTCTGCGTGGTCGACCGCGACGGCAACGCGATCTCGCTGATCAACTCGATCTTCCAGGGCTTCGGCAGCGGCATCACCGCGCCGGAGAGCGGCGTGCTGCTGCACAACCGCGGCTTCTCGTTCCGGGTCGAGCCCGGCCATCCCAACACCATCGCGCCCTCGAAGCGCCCGATGCACACCATCATCCCCGGCATGCTGATGCGCGACGGCGCCATGGTGGCGCCCTTCGGCGTGATGGGCGGGCACTACCAGGCCATGGGCCATGTCGAGCTGCTCACCGGCATCATCGACCGGGGCCTCGACGTGCAGGAGGCCCTCGATGCGCCGCGCAGCTTCGCCTATGGCGGCGGCATCGAGTTTGAGGGTGGCTTCGGCGCCGGGCTCGCCGAGGGGCTGGCCGCGCGTGGGCACGTCACGGTGCCGGCCCCGGTCCCGATCGGCGGCGGCCAGATCATCTGGATCGACCCGGCCACGGGCATGCGCGCCGCCGGATCCGATCCGCGCAAGGACGGCTGCGCCCTCGGCTACTGAACGTTCTTTCCGGTCGATCGCGTCGATTCGACCGGTCGGGACAGGCCCCCTCTCCCATGGGGAGAGGGTCGGGGTGAGCGCCGTGCCCCATCCGCGGAAGTCACACACCTCGCCCTGTCCCTCTCCTTCCAGGAGAGGGGACCGGCGCGCGAAGGGCGCCGGAGGAATCGACCGGAGAGGGTCTGAGGCGCGGGCATCCGGCTCACGGGTAGCGCACCGGGGCCGGCTGCTCGGGCAGGGGGATGAACTCGGTTTCCCCCGGCACGGTGTCGAAGCGGGCCTGGCGCCAATCCTCCTTGGCCTGCTCGATCCGCTCGGGCCGGGAGGAGACGAAGTTCCACCAGAGGTGGCGCGGGCCGTCCATCGGCTCGCCGCCCAGGACCATGAAGCGGGCGGTCTCGGTCGCCCGCACGCTGATCCGGTCGCCCGGCCGGAAGACGAGGAGCTGGCCCGGGCCGAACCCGTCCCCGGCGATGTCGATGGCGCCCGAGACCGTGTAGATGGCACGCTCGTCGTAGGTCGGGTCGAGGGGCAGCACCGCGCCGGCCTCGAGCCTCACGTCGGCATAGACCATCGGGCTTGAGGTCCGCACCGGCGATGTCGCCCCGAAGGCCTCGCCGGCGATCAACCGGACGGTCTTGCCCTCGCCGCCGAGGATCGGCAGCGCCTCGGCTTCGTAATGCTCGAAGGCCGGCGCGGTCTCCTCGTCCTGGCGGCTTAGCGCCACCCAGCTCTGGAGGCCGAACAGGGTCGAGCCGGTCCGGCGCAGGTCCGCCCCGGTGCGCTCGGAATGGGTGATGCCCCGCCCGGCCGTCATCCAGTTCAGCGCGCCCGGCCGGATCGGCAGCGCGGTGCCCAGGCTGTCCCGGTGCAGGATCTCCCCCTCGAACAGGTAGGTCACCGTCGACAGGCCGATATGCGGGTGGGGCCGCACGTCCATGCCCTGGCCGAGCAGGAACTCGGACGGGCCCATCTGGTCGAAGAAGATGAACGGGCCGACCATCCGGCACTCGGTCGACGGCAGGGCACGCCGGACCGCGAAGGAGCCGAGGTCCCGCGAGCGCGGCACGATCAGGGTCTTGATCGCGTCGCAGGTGAAGCGGTCGCCCGGGATCGGGTCCTCCGCACCGTGCCAGCTCATTCGATGTCCTCCCGTGTCATGGCCGCCAAGCCGGATCATCCCGTGCCGACCGCCTCGCCCGGCAGGCGGCGCCGGCCCGGGTGCCGGCCCGCTCGCATCTGGAGGCCGGGGGAGGGGATGGGATTGTCGAATCCGGCTTCGCTTTGCACCTTCGCGCCGTGCCTCAGCGCTGGTGGGTCGCCGCCACGCCGATCTGGTCGGCCATGCGCACGAGGTCGGCCAGGGATCGGGCCTGCATCTTCTCCATCACCCGCCGCTTGTGGACCTTGGCGGTGATCTCGGTGATCCCGAGTTCGGCGGCGATCTGCTTGTTCATCAGGCCGCCGATGGCGCAGCGCATCACGTCCAGCTCGCGCGGGGTCAAGGCCTGCAGACGCTCGGCCAAAGCCTCCCGGGCGCGGCGGGCCTCCAGGGCCGCCGCATCGGCTTCGAGGGCCCGGTGCACGGCATCGAGCAGGACCTCGGCCACCACCGGCTTCGTCAGGAACTCCACCGCGCCGCCGCGCATCGCCCGCACCGTCATCGGGATGGTGCCGAAGCCGGTCAGGAAAATGATCGGCACGGTGCTGCCGGCCGAACGCAGGGCTTCCTGGACCGAGAGGCCGTTCTCCCCGGCAAGACGAACGTCGAGGAGGATGCATTCCGGTGCCGTCCGGACCCGTGTCGCGGCGAGTGCGGCAGCGTCTCCGTGACCGACCGCAAGCAATCCGCTCGACCGGCACAGACGCATCAGCGCGCAACGCAAGGCCGGATCATCGTCGACGATGTGGACGGTCGCTTCGGACATCTTTCCAAGGAAAGCGAATACACTGGGCAAGCTTACAAGATACGGGCCAGCCCGGTGCATCTTCTGCGGATGAGGCACCTGCCTATCACGGGTGGCGCGTGATGCCGAGGACGCTGCCCAGGCAGTGTTCGAACTGCTCGGCGTCGAAGGGCTTGGCAAGGTAGGCGAAGGCGCCGGAGGCCAGCGCCCGCGCACGGCTCGACTCGCTCGGATAGGCCGTCATCACGATGACCGGCAGCGTCGGTCGGCGCAGGCGCAGGAGCCGCAGGAGGTCGAGACCGTTCACGCCCGGCATCTGCACGTCCGTGACGACGACGGCGATCCCCGCATCGTCCGCCGCGTTCAGGAGCGGCTCGGCCCCGGCGAAGGAGGCGGGGGCGTAGCCGAGGGAGCGGGCGAGCCGCGACAGGGCCGAGCGGATCGCCGGGTCGTCGTCCACGATGGCGACGACGGGCGCCCGCGGGGCCGCGTTCCGGGTGGCGGAATCTCCGGCGGCGGGCTCAGCCATGGGCGGGTCCGGCGACCGGGAGGGTGAAGTGGAAGGCGGCCCCGCCCCCGGGCGCGGCATCGGCCCAGATGTCGCCGCCATGGGCATCGATGAGGTTGCGGCAGATGGCGAGGCCCATGCCCATCCCGCCCGCCCGGGTCGAGTGGAACGGCTCGAAGATGTGGGCGCGCCGCTCGGGCGCGATGCCGGGGCCGGTATCGGTGACGTCGACCGTCACCGCCTCGCCCGTGGCCCGGATCGTCACGGTGACGTCGCGCGGTCCGTCCCCCTCCGCCATCGCCTGGGCGGCGTTCAGGAGCAGGTTCACGAAGACCTGCTGCAGGCCGATCGCATCGGCGTCGATCCAGGGAATCGCGCCCTCGGCCGCGATGTGGACGGCGGCCCGGTGCAGGCGCAGTTCGCCCTCGACGAGCAGGTTCGCGTCGCGGGCCGCTTGGAGGAGGTCCACGGGGGCGGAGGCGCGCGGGGCGTTGCCGAGATAGGACCGGGTCCGGGCGATCACGTCGCGGGCGCGGGTCGCCTCGGTGACGACGTCGTCGAGGGCCGCCGCGGCCTCGCCGATATCCGGCACCGGGCGCCGCAGCCAGCGGGTGGCGGCCTGTGCGTTGGCCAGGATGGCCGCCAGGGGGGAATTGACCTCGTGGGCGATGGAGGCGCTGAGCGCCCCCACGGTGGTGATGCGGGAGGCGCGCGCGAGTTCGGTGTCGGCCCGGGCGAAGCGCTTCTGGGCCTGCTTGAAGGCCGTCACGTCGAGGGCCGTCACGACGATCTCGGAGAAGCCCGCCAGGTCCCGGGGCAGCATGGCGGTGAACAGCATGTCGATCTCGCTGCCGTCGGCGCGCACCACGTGGGCTTCCGAGCGGAAGAAGCGGTCGCCCCGGCCGAAGGCCACCAGCCACTGCACGAAGGTCTGGTCGGTGTCCGGCAGGAGGCGGTCCAGGGGACCCAGATAGGCGTCTTTGCCGGAGGCGCCCGTCTCCTCGACCGTGAAGCCGTTCACGTCGGTGACGATGACCTGCCGGCGCAGGGCGCGAAGCGCCTCCGGCCGGCTCGCGAAGTGGGACTCGATGTCCACCGTGCCGGCCCGGCGCAGGGCCATCACCGCTTCGCCCGCCGCCGTCCAGTCCTCGCGCCACATCGAGATGCCGGACCGCTCGAAGATGGCCTCCAGGCGCGTCTCGCCCATCCGGTACCGCTGCGCCTGTCGGGCCGCCACGGCGAGGGCCGCGCCCCCAGCGGCGAGGGCGAGTGCGCCGAGGACGAGGGCGGGCGCCCCGCCCCGGGCCGCGGCGGCCCAGCCCGCGAGGCCGGCGAGGCCCATGGATGGCAGGATCAGCAGGGCCGCCGTGCCGATGGCCGTCGCCCGGGCCCGGCCCCGCCCCGGCGGCGCGGTCAGCATCCAGGCCGGAAGATCGTCGATGCCGATGGGACCGTCATGGGCCGAGGTGGAGGCGCGGCTGGGCCAGCGGGAGAAGACTTGGCGAGGCAGCGCCTGTCGCGAGTCCGTCGGGCGTGCAAACCGTTGCCGCGAGAAACCGTGCCGCATGCACCTCATCCACCGGGGTCCGACAGGATAGTGGGACCGCGCCCGGGGGGTCTCCGATACACCTGTATAATGGCGCGCCCGACGCAAGGATTGCACGGTGCGGGCATGGATCTGCACCGGCACAGCGCCCACAAGTTTCCCAAGGCCGGCCTGCTTGCGACCTCCCGGGGCCGGCAGTGGCAGGGGGTCGCGGCGGAGCTGCGCTCGCATCCGGCCGGCGATCTGCCGGCGATCGTACCGACCCAGATGGAGATCACCCTGGCGACGCGCCGCGTTCCGGGGGCGCATGTCAGCCGCAAGGGCGCCGGTCTCCGCCAGCGGACGGCGGTCGAGGCGGGCACGATCTGGCTCTGCCCCGTCGGTGTCGGGGAGGACGACATCAACATTTCGGCCCCGTTGACCGAGATCCTGCACATCTACCTGCCGGCCGAGCGCTTCGCGGCCCTGGCGAACCTCTACGGCGATGCCCGCATCCGCGCCGACACCGTGCGCTACCTCGCCGATGTGCCGGATCCGCTGATCCGCCAGATCGGGCTGTCGATCCTGAGCGAACTCGTCCGGGAATCCTCGGCGGGCCGGATGATGGTGGAGGCTGCGGCCCTCGCCCTCACGGCCCGGGTGGCTCAGGCCTACGGCCACGACCGTCCGGACCGGGCCGATCCGGTCTGCGGCGACCACGATTGTCCCGAGCGCATCCAGCGGGCGATCGCCTTCATCCGCGACAACCTCGATCGCGACCTCGGCGTGACCGAACTCGCCGCCGCCGCCTGCCTCAGCCCGTTCCACTTCGCGCGCCTGTTCAAGCGCGTCACCGGCAAGACGCCCTACGGCTTCGTCAGCGCCGAGCGGCTGGCGCGCGCCCGCCGGCTCCTGGCCGAGCGCAAGCTGCCGCTGGTGGATGTCGCCCTCTCGTCCGGTTTCTCGAGCCAGGCCGCCTTCAGCACCGCCTTCAAGCGGGTGACGGGCTGCACGCCGGGGGAATACCGGCAGCTTGCGCCCTGAGGCGCCCGGCAAAGAGCAGGATCGCGTAACGGCCGAGCAAGTCTGCGAAAGACCGTTGCCCCGTCCCGCCGGCAGGGTGTCCTCACCCGAAGGTCTGCTGTGGAGACGAGGATGCATCGGTCAGCCGACACCCCTGCGGCCCGGCTCGCGATTCCGCCGCTGCCGCGCCGCCGGCGGCCCGCCCTGGAGCCCGGCCAGCGCCCGCGCGCGGTCGAACCCCCGCGGGAGCCCGGTCCCGAACCCGTTCGCACGACCCGGTCGCCGGATGCGGAGACGGACGGCATCGTGGTCTCGGAGCTCCCTGCCGTCGGGCGAACGACGGCACCGCAGCCGCAGACCTACGGCGAGGGGCTGCTGATCCGCGTGCAGCGGGCCGATGACGGGGGCTGGCCGGCGGGCGGTCCCCTCCGACCCGCCCCCGAGCGCATCTGCGCCAGCGCCGTCACGATCCTCGATCGCCGCATCAGGCCCCCGGCCATCCATCGGGGCGTCGCGGTGCAGATCTGGCTGTCGCGCCGGATCCTCGTCGAGGTGGCCGCGAGCATGGGCCTCGGGGACATCGATCCGCTCGAGGCTCTGAAGCCGGTCGACGGCAGGGTCCTGGTCGACCCGACGATCCATGACCTCGCCGCCAGCGCCGCCGCTACGCTCGATCGGCCGGATCGCGGCGCGGCCGTGTTTCGCCTGCAGATCGGCCGGGCCATCGGGGCGCATCTGATCGGCCTCCATGCCGATCCGGGCCTCGCCGCGGAGCTGGCCCGGGGCGGGCTCGCCCCCTGGCAGCTGCGCCGCGCCCAGGACCGCCTGCGCGCAGGGCTGGGCGACACGCCGAGCCTGCAGGCGATCGCGGTGGCGTGCGGCCTCTCCGTGAGCCACTTCGCCCGGGCGTTCCGCCAGTCCCTCGGGGTTTCGCCCCATGTCTGGCTCGTCCGTCAGCGCATCGCCCGGGCCAAGACCCTGATGCGGGGGCCCGGCCCGTCGCTGGCCGAGATCGCGCTCGCCTGCGGGTTCGCCGACCAGAGCCATTTCACCCGCGTCTTCGCCCGCGAGGCGGGTGTGAGCCCCGGGCGCTGGCGCCGGATGGTCGAGCCGGAGGAGCCGGGCGTGGATCCCCGAAAGATCTCGGCGTGACAGGGCATCGGCGTGACCGCGCCTTAATGTCGAGGCGCCCTGGTGCGCGCGGGCCGACGGCTCCATGATCGCGGAATCACCGGCCGGTCCCGGCACGCCGGACCCGGCTCGGACGGCGACGGCAGGCAGCGAGGCGCGGCCATGAACAGTCCCCTGCACCAGGACGAGACCCGTCGCTTCGCACGGGCCCAGCTGCGCGGGGAGATGCTCGATTGGCTCCTGGCGGGAACCCGGGGGGAGCGCTTCCTCGACGATATCTTCGTGGCATTCTGCCGGCGCCTGCGCGAGGCCGGGATCCCGGTGGCGCGGGGCACGATCCACCTGCGGACGCATCATCCCCTGTGGCTCGGAACCCGCATCCTCTGGCGGACCGGCCTTGAGGCGGCCGCGTTGCAGAACTTCGAGTACGGCATCGTCGAGACCGACCAGTTCAAGCTGAGCCCGGCCGCCGAGATCTTCAACGGCGCGGAGCGGGTCCGGAAGCGCCTGGAAGAGCCGGCGCAGCCGGCGACGGATTACGGGATCTACCGTGACCTGCGCGCGGAGGGCCTGACCGACTACGTCGCCTGGCCGCTGCACTACACCCTCGGCAAGAGCCACATCGTCACCTTCTCGGCCGATCGGCCCGGCGGGTTCGCGCCCGACGACCTCGATCTCCTGGCCTCGCTCCTGCCGGCCCTGTCGGTGGTCACGGAGGTCCGGCACAAGAACCGCCTGACCCGCCTGCTCCTCGACACCTATGTCGGACCGCATGCCAGCGAGATGATCCTCAACGGGGCGACCCGGCGCGGCAGCGGCGTCACCGTGGAGGCCGCCATCATGGTGATCGACCTGCGCGGCTTCACCGAGATCTCCGAGCTGTGGCCGCGCGACGACGTCATCGCCCTGCTGAACGACTACTTCGACGCGATCTCCCTGCCGATCGAGCGGCACGGGGGCGAGATCCTGAAATTCATGGGCGACGGCCTGCTGGCGATCTTCCACCTCGACACGCCGGCCGCCTGCACCGCCGCGCAATCCGCCGCCCTGGAGGCGCGCGCCGCCATGCGGGCGCTGAACGCGGCGCGGGCCGAGCGCGGGCAGCCGCGCCTCGGCTACGGCATCGGCGTCAATGTCGGCGCGGTGATGTACGGCAACATCGGCTCGCGCTCGCGCCTGGACTTCACGATCATCGGGCCCGCCGTGAACGTGGCGGCTCGGCTGGAGAGCCTGACCAAGGTCCTCGACGTCAGCGTGCTGTTCTCGGGCGCCTTCGCGGCCCGCTCCAGCGACGGGCACCAGCTCGTGTCCCTCGGGACCTTTCCCCTGCGCGGCGTCGGCGATCCCCTGGAGGTGCTGGCCTTCCCGGACGACGCCGAGGCCGGTGCGTGACGCCGCGGCCGGCGCGCTGAACCGAGGCGCTACCCGAAACCGCAGGACCCCGGAACGGGAAAGGCCAGCCTCGCGGCTGGCCTTCGGGATGGTCGAAGCGGGATCGACGCCGCCGCTTACTCCGCGGCGGTCATTTCGGGCGCGAAGTGGCCGCACCAGTCGGCCGAGCCGACCACCGGCCACAGGCCGTGATCCGACGGACCCGGCTGGCTCACCGGCGGATTGAACCGGCACAGCCCCTCGTCGGCCGCCGCGGCGGCGCCGTTGACCTTGTGCTCGTCGAAGAACTTGCAGCTCTCGCACTTCGCGTTCGCCATGTCGGTGATCTCCATCCTGCGCGGCGTGCCGCCGCTGCTACTTACGAATTAGAACAGATCCAATGTAAGCGTCAACCGTCTTGTCGGGGGGCGGTTCCCCGGTCGCGTCGCAGGATCGGGGATCGGAGCCTTGGGACACGCTGCCCCCGTCGCCTCGGGGGCACCGGAGCGTATTCCGGTCGGTCGCGCTTTGGCCTATCAGGCCCTCATGTCCCCCACGCCCGTCGCACCCGACGACATCGCCCACGTCATCCAGATCGCCCTCGCGCCCGCGTTCCTGCTGACGGCGCTCGCGACCCTGCTCAACGTCTTCTCGACGCGCCTCGGCCGCGTCGCCGACAAGGTCGACGCGGCGGCTGCCGGTCTGCGGACCGCCGATCCGCACGAGGCCGTCCGCCTCTCCCGGCAATTGTCGTATCTGCGGCGGCGCTCCTTCGTGCTGGACGGCGCCGTGGTCCTGGCCTCCACCGGCGCGGTCATGACCGGTATCGCCGTGCTCACCCTGTTCGTCGGGGCCCTGCGCGATGCCGCGACCGCCTCGATCCTGTTCGCCTGCTTCGGCGTGGCGCTGGTCTGCACCGTGGTCGCGGTCTGCGCCTTCCTCGTCGAGATCCTGATGGCCGGGCGCGGCATCCGGGACGAGGTCGACCGCCAGCAGGAGCATGCGGGGGAACGCGGCGCATCCTGAGCCGCGCGCGGGCCGGCCTCGCGGGGGACGAGGGGCTGGCGTGCGTGCGGGCGGTCTCGATCAACGGGCCGCACCCTGATACGCGCCAGTCCGCCGGCAGGGATGGGACGAGGTCCGATGAGCGTCGAGACAATGAAGGCGGATGTGGTCGTCATCGGCGGCGGCATGGTCGGGCTCGCCTCGGCGATCGCGCTGCGGGACCGGGGCCTCGACGTCCTGCTCTGCGATCCCGGGGAGGCGCGTGCCCGGACCTCCTACGGCAATGCCGGCGTGATCAGCCGGGGCTCGATCTTTCCGATGTCGAGCCCGGCCCTCTGGGCCAAGCTGCCGACCTACCTGCGCAACGCCGACCGGGGCCTGCGCCTGCGCCATACCCACGTCGCCCGCGTGCTGCCCTGGACGGCGCATTTCCTGGCCTCCGCCCGAACCTCCGCCTGGGAGCGGGCCGCCGCGTCCCTGCTGCCCCTGACCAGCGCGGCGCTGCCCGCGCATCTCGCCCTGGCCGAGCGGGCGGGCGCCGGCCACCTGTTGCGCCGCTGCGGCTGGATCAAGCTCTACCGGACGCACGCCGCCTTCGCCGGCGCGGCCCTGGAGCGGGCGATCCTGGGCCGGCACGGCGTCTCCTTCGAGATCCTCGACCCGAACGACATCCGCGCCGCGGAGCCGGCCCTGATCCGGGCCTATGCCCACGGCATGCTCCTGCCGGAGACCGGCGCCGTGAGCGATCCGGGCGGGCTGCTGGAAGCCTATCAACACCTCTATCTCGGGCTCGGCGGACGAACACTGAGGATGGTTACGACGCACCTCGAGCCCGAGGGGGAGGGCTGGTGCATCCGCCACGACGGCGGCACTGTGCGGGCCCGCCAGGTCGTCCTGGCCGCGGGCGCCGCCTCCGGCGAGATCGCCCGCGGCCTCGGCTACCGCTTCGCCTTCGCGGCGGAGCGCGGCTACCACGCCCACTACGCCCTGCATCCCGACAGCCCGCCGCTGACCCGCCCGGTGCTCGACACCGGCGCCGGCTCGATCATCGCCCCGATGGGTGAGGGGCGCGTGCGCGTCCTCTCCGGCGTCGAACTCAATGCCCGCGAGGCTCCCCCCGACTACGTCCAGATCGAGGCCGCCGCGCAGGAGGCGGGCGGAACGCTGCGCCTGGGCGCGAGCCTCGACAACCGCCCCTGGATGGGCGCGCGCCCCTCGACCCCGGACGGCCTGCCGGTGATCGGCCCGGCACCCCGGCATCGCGGCCTGATCTTCGCGTTCGGCCACGGCCATATCGGCCTGTCCACGGGGCCGATCACGGGGCGCCTGGTGGCCGATCTCGCCACCGGCGCCGCGCCCGCCGTTCCGGTGGCGCCCTTCGCGCCACAGCGCCTCCTCGGCTGGCCGCGGTGGAACCCGGTTCGGGCGCGCGAACGCGCGGATTGACGCCTCCCGCCGGAGGCGCCATGCCGGGGGGCCGCACCACTCCCTCGTCCGAGGACATCCGTCTCCATGCGCCTGAGCGTTCGCCTCGACGGGGGCATGTGCCGCCGTTGGCACCTCCGGCTGATCGAACGCCTCCTGCGCCGCCCCGGGCTCTCGGTGTCCCTCGACCTGTCGCCGGGACCAGGCGCGCTGCCGCCCAACGCCGCGCTCCTGTTCCGGCTCGAGGCGATGCTGCGCCGGCTGCCGCGCACCGGGCCGGCCCTGCGGGTCGAACGCGCGGACCTCCTGGCCGGTGCCGCCCCGGCCGACGGAATGCCCGACCTCGTCCTCGACCTCTGCGGCGACGCGGCGGGTCCGCCGGGCGTGCCGGTCTGGCGCCTCGCCTTCGACGGGGCCTGCGGCGAGGCGGCCCTGCTCGCCTCGCTGCTGGCCGGGCGCCCGCCCGTGGTCAGCCTGACCGAGGACGGTCGGATCGTCGCCTCCGGCCGGGTCGGAACCGAGGCGCGGGGCATCATGCTCACCGCCTTCGAGGATGCTCTCGTTCGGACCGCGAGCCTGATCCTGGCCGCCCTCGGCGGAGCGGGGCCGCGGCTCGCGCCCGAGGGTGTCCCGATCCCGGGCCCGGCGCCGACGGGCTTCACGGCGGCCGCCCTCACGGCCCGGGCCACCCGCACCTGTGCCCGGATGGCCGCCCGCCGGCTCTACGCCCTCTGCACCTGGGCGCCCCATTGGCGGGTCGGCTGGCGCCGGCTCGCCGGTCCCGACCTCATCGACCTCCAGGCCCATCCGGAGACCGGCTGGCACGCGCTTCCGGACGACGGGCGCCGCTTCTACGCCGATCCGTTCCCGATCGCCGATGCCGCCGGCACGGTGCTGTTCGTGGAGGATTACAGCCACGTCCTGCAGAAGGGCGTGATCTCGGCCGTGCGCTTCGGCGCCGACGGCCCCCTCGGGACACCGGTGCCGGTGCTGGAGGCCGCCCACCACCTCTCCTATCCGTTCGTCTTCGCGGAGGGCGATGCCTACTGGATGGTGCCCGAGAGCGGCGCCACCGGAACCCTCGATCTCTACCGCGCCACCGCCTTCCCCGGCGGCTGGGTCAAGGAGGCGACCCTGATCTCCGGCCTGAATGCCAGCGATCCGACTCTTCTCCGGCACGACGGCCGCTGGTGGCTGTTCGCGACGGTGCGCGACGACGGCGAGCATGACGGCCCCTTCGCCGCCTGGGGATCGTATTCCGACAGCCTGCACCTCTGGTCCGCGCCGGATTTCCGCGGGCCGTGGACCGCGCATCCCGGAAATCCGGTGCTGATCGACATCGCCGCCGCCCGGTCCGGCGGCCGCATCGTCGCCCGGGACGGTGCCCTGTTCCGGCCGGTGCAAGATTGCCGCGACGGCTATGGCGGGGCGCTCGGCCTCGCGCGGATCCAGCGCCTCGACGCGGCGGGCTACGCCCAGAGCGTGGAGATGATTCTGCGCGCGGGGCCGCGCTTCCCGGGCACGGGCCTGCACACCCTCAACCGGACGCCGCATTTCGAATTCATCGACGGGGCCGGACGCGTCCGCCGGCGCTTCCGCGGCGGGGCGGGCGGCGCCTCCGAAACCTGACGTTTCGCAGCCACTTACGTCATCACGGACATTTTAATCCCGCCCCAGGAACAATCATCGGCGCGCACGCTTGTGCCACCGCTGGTGGGGGCAAGGAATTCAGTCCCCTGCGAGCCCGATCTCACATCGTCCTGCTCGAACGTCCGGAAGGGCCCCTTATGGCCGAGCCGCTCTCCTCCCGCACCGCTCCGATGCGAAACCCGTCGGCCCGTGTCCTGCGGGGGCTCGATGCGCTCAACTTCTTCCTTGCCGACGTCCGCGATGGGCTTGGTCCCTACCTGGCGATCTACCTGATCGCCGTGCGGGGGCCGGACCAGGGCTGGAACGAGGCCACCACCGGCCTCGTCATGACCATCGCGGGCATCGCCGGCCTCATCGCCCAGACGCCAGCCGGGGCGCTGATCGACCGGACCAATCACAAGCGCGCCATCGTCATCGCGGCGGCCGTCGCGGTCACGCTGAGCTGCCTCGTCCTGCCCTTCATCACGAATTTCTACGTGGTGGCCGCCACGCAATCGGTGGCCGGCATCGCCGGGGCGATCTTCCCGCCGGCGCTGGCCGCCATCACCCTCGGCGTCGTCGGCCCGAAGCTGTTCGCCAAGCGCATTGGCCGCAACGAGGGCTTCAATCATGCGGGCAACGCCGCTTCGGCGGCAATCGCCGGCGGTACCGCCTACTTCTTCGGACCGATCGTGGTGTTCTGGCTGATGGCGCTGCTCGCCGTGTGCAGCATCGGCGCCATGCTGATGGTGCCCTCCGATTCCATCGACGACGATCTCGCCCGCGGTCTCGACCAGACCGAGACGCAGGCCCGGACCGAGGGCGAGGAGGAACCGTCGGGCCTCACCGCGCTCCTGAAGAACAAGTACCTGCTGCTCTTCGCGGTGCTGGCCGCGCTGTTCCACCTCTCGAACGCAGCGATGCTCACCTCGGTGGGGCAGCTGCTCACGAAGCTCTCCGGCAAGGACAACGCCACCTCGCTGATCGCGATCTGCATCGTGGCCGCGCAGCTGGTGATGGTGCCGGTGGCGGTGTTCGTCGGCGCCAAGGCCGATGCGATCGGGCGCAAGCCGATCTTCCTCGCGGCCTTCGGCGTCCTGGCGATCCGGGGCGTGCTCTACACCCTGTCGGACAACCCGTTCTATCTCGTGGGCGTCCAGCTCCTCGACGGCGTCGGCGCGGGCATCTACGGCGCCCTCTTCCCTGTCATCGTCGCCGACCTGACCCGGGGCACGGGCCGGTTCAACGTCTCCCAGGGGGCCGTCGCCACGGCCCAGAGCCTGGGCGCGGCGCTGAGCGCGACCCTCGCCGGCCTGATCATCGTGTCGGCGGGCTACTCGACCGCGTTCCTGTCCCTGGCCGCCATCGCGGGCCTGGGCTTCGCCCTCTACCTCTTCGCGATGCCGGAGACGCGCGGCTACGAGCCCGGCCGCTCCGGTGCCGACGGTGGCGGCCTGACGCCCGTCCCCGCGCCGGCGGCCTGACCCCCATGGCCGCCACCGACGACATCCTCGCCTTCGCCCATATCGGCGACCTTCACCTCACCGATGCGGACGCCGACAACGCCCGCGACCTCCACGCCATCGTGGACCAGATCAACGCCGTGGACGGGGTCGACTTCGTCTATCTGCCCGGCGACAACGCCGACAACGGCACGCCCGCGCAGTACGCCCTGGTGCGCGCCGAACTCGACCGCCTGCGCCGGCCTTTCCACGTCATCACCGGCGACCACGACATGGAGGGCGGGAGCCTCGCGGCGTTCTATGCCGGCCTCGGCGTGCCGCGGCTGCCCTATGCGGTGACCGTGTCGGGCACCCGCTGCCTGTTCCTCGACATGTGCGGGCCGGGCTCCGGCGGACCGGATTTTCGCCTCGGCGACGGGCAGGTCGCCTGGCTCCGGCGGGAGGCGGACGCCGCCGAGGCGGAAGGGCACGACTGCGCCCTCTTCATGCACAGCTACCCCGCCGACCTGACGGGGGAGGGCGAGGCTGCGACGGTCGCAGAACTCGTGCACGGCTCGCGCATCCGCCTCGTCGAGATGGGGCACACCCACTACAACGAACTCGCCAATGACGGCCGGACCATCTACGCGGCGACCCGCTCGACGGGCCAGATCGAGGAGGGGCCGGTCGGTTACACCATCGCGGCGATCGACCGGGGCGTGGTGAGCTGGCGCTTCAAGGAACTGGCGCAGGGCTGGCCCTTCGTGGTGATCACCGCGCCGGCCGACCGCCGCCTCGCCCATGCCGAGGACTACATCGTCTCGGGCACCACCGAGATCCGCGCCCTGGTGCTCGGTGCCGGCCGGACGGCGGTCTGCGAATTCAGCATCGACGGCGGTCCCTGGCGCCCGATGCGGCGCGCCGAGGGCGAGCGCCGCTTCCGCGCCACGGTCGACTGGCCTCCCGGCGCGGGACGCCTCACCGTCCGCGCCCAGGATTCCGAGGGCGGCGTCGGCCAGGACCAGATCGAGCCGGCCGGCGACGTCGGCGCCCTCGTCCGCTCCAAGGGCCTCGGCAGCGACGCGGATACCGTCGGCGCCTGGCCGGACCGGGGCATCCTCGGCACCCAGCTCGGCCCGAACCGCAACGGGCGCCACTGGTAGGGCGCATCCGCCCTGCCCGACTTTCTTTCCGACCAAGGATTCCGAACCCGATGGGTGCGCTGACGCTGACCCCGAACCTCGTCACATGGGCGATCGCCGCCGTGGCCACCCTGGGGGTGATCACCCGTCCCTTCTCCTGGCCGGAGGCGATCTGGGCCGTCCTGGGCGCCGCCGCCCTCGTGGTGTTCGGCCTGATGCCGGCCGGGACCGCCTGGGAGGGCATTCTCAAGGGCACGGACGTCTACCTCTTCCTCGTCGGCATGATGCTGATGTCGGAGGTGGCGCGGAAGGAGGGCCTGTTCGACTGGCTCGCCGGCATCGCGGTGCGGGCGGCCAAGGGCTCGGCCACCCGCCTGTTCACCCTGATCTACGTCGTCGGCACCGTGGTGACGGTCTTCCTCTCCAACGATGCCTGCGCGGTGGTGCTGACCCCGGCCGTCTACGCCGCCACCAAGGCCGCCAAGGTCGAGAACCCGCTGCCCTACCTTCTAATCTGCGCCTTCATCGCCAATGCGGCGAGCTTCGTGCTGCCGATCTCGAACCCGGCCAACCTCGTGGTCTTCGCCGAGCACATGCCGCCGCTGACGCAGTGGCTGGCGATGTTCGCGCTGCCCTCGGTGCTGGCCATCGTCGCCACCTACGCCACCCTTCGCCTGACGCAGAATTCCGTTCTGCGCGACCAGCAGGTCGCCACCGATGTCGAAACGGTGCGCCTGTCGCGGACCGGGCTCGTCGCCGGCCTCGGCATCGTGGCCACCGGCGGCGTCCTCATCGGCGCCTCCGCCCTGGGGCTCGATCTCGGCCTTCCGACCTTCGTGGCCGGTGGCCTCACCACGGCGGCCGTCCTCCTGATGAAGCGCGGCGGCCTCGTCGAGGTCGCCAAGGACGTGTCCTGGAGCGTGCTGCCCCTGGTCGCCGGCCTGTTCGTGCTGGTCGAGGCCCTAGAGAAGACCGGCGTCCTGCGGATGATCGCCGATGCGCTGAAGCAGGCGGCCGCCGCCTCGCCCGTCGAGACCGCCTGGGGCGCCGGCACCCTGATCGCGGTGCTCTGCAACCTCGTCAACAACCTCCCCGCCGGCCTCATCGCGGGTGCCGCGGTGCAGACCGCCCACGTGCCCGACACGGTCGCGGGCGCGGTGCTGATCGGGGTCGACATCGGTCCGAACCTCTCGGTGACGGGGTCGCTGGCCACCATCCTGTGGCTGACCGCGATCCGCCGCGAGGGCCAGGACGTCGGCTTCTGGCGCTTCCTCAAGCTCGGCCTGCTCGTCATGCCGCCCGCGCTGCTGCTGGCGCTCGCCGGCCTCCTCCTCGTCTGATCCATCGCGTCTCAGCCCGAAGTCTCCGGTCCAAAGTCCCTAGCCCAAGGTCCCCCGTGAACGCCGCACTGCTCTATCCCTTCATCCTCGTCGCGGGCGTCCTGCAGGCGCTGGGCAATTCGATGAACGCGCAGCTGCGCGGCCGGCTTGTGAACCCCTGGCTCGCCGCCTCGGTCTCGTTCCTGCCCATCGTGTTCGTGTTCGCCACGCTGTTCCTCGTCATGCCGACACCGCTCCCAACCCTGGAGACCCTCGGCAAGATGCCCTGGTACGCGCCCCTCGGCGGTGTGGCCGGCGCGGTGGCGGTGTTCGGCGGGCTCGCCTTCATCGACAAGGTCGGGGCCGGGCCCTTCAACGGCTTGACCCTGACGGCCAACATCCTGGCCTCTCTCGCCATGGATTCCTTCGGCCTATTCGGGCTCCAGGGCGGCGGCTTCAAGCTGATGCCCTGGCTCGGCGGTCTGCTGATGGCGGTCGGCGTGTTCTTCATCGCCCGCACCACCGCCGACACGGGCGGGGACAAGGACGGCGGGCATGGGCTCAACCCGAAGCTGCTCTATCCCTTCATCGTGGTGGCGGGCATCCTGCAGGCCGTCGGCGTCGTCTGGAATTCGCAGCTGCGCGGCGCCCTGGTGAACCCTTGGCTCGCCGCCTCCGTCTCCTTCCTGCCCGTCGTGTTCGTGTTCGTGCTGGTGTTCCTCGTGCGCCCGACCCCGCTGCCCACCCGGCAGGACGTGTCCGGCGTGCGCTGGTGGATGCCGCTCGCCGGCATCACCGGGGCGGTGGCGGTGTTCGGCGGCCTGCTCTTCGTCGACAAAGTGGGGGCGGGTGCCTTCAACGGCCTCCTCATCACCGCCAACCTCCTGACCTCGGTGGCCCTCGACCATTTCGGCTGGGTCGGCATGAAGCAGGTCAAGGCCGGGCCCGCCCGGCTCGGCGGTGCGGCCCTGATGGTCGCCGGCATCGTGCTGATCTCGGTGTTTTGAGCGGCCCTTGCGTATTCGAAAACGCGAAGCTTGAGGACAAGCGGTTGCAGCCGCCGGGAAACGTTGGCCTTTTCGGCGCCCGGCGTGCTAAACCTCCGACGATCCCGCCCGGAGCCGATCCGCGTCAAGGGTGTGTGGACAGCCTCTCGTGCCGCCCGATTGCCGTCTCCCGGCCGAGTCCGGCGCGCGTCACGACCTGATCGGTCACCGAAATCCGGCGCCCGGACCGCCCACGCGGCCGCGCCGACGGGCATCTGCGACGCCGCGCCGAGCGCGTGCGGGAGGGTTCAAGGACAGGAATGCGATGAGCGACGAGACCGACGCCCGGACCCGATCCGAGGAGCGCGCCGAGCGGGCCGAGCGGATGGCCAAGGAAGGCGCCCAGGCCATGGCCGAGCATCTCGCCTCGGTGAAGGCCGTGGACGAGCGGACGGTGAAGCTGCGGGCCCTGCGCTTGGCCAAGGAGGCCGCCGACGCCGAGGCGAAGGCCGCCGCCCCGCCGCCCGCGCCCAAGCGCAAGCGGTCCTGAGACGGCCCGGCGGAGGAGAAGCCATGGCATTCGACCGCTCCCGTCGACCGAGCGACCCGCGACAGGCCGCCGAGGCGGCTTTCAAGGCCGCCACCACCAAACCCGTCGAGACCGCCAAGCCCATCGGGACGGCCAAGACGATCTCGGCCACGCCGGCCGCCCCGGCCTCGGTCGTGCCCGGCGCCCGCGAGATGGTCAGCCTGCGCCTCGACCGCGCCGTGCTCGAGCATTTCCAGAAGGACGGTCCGGGCTGGCAGGATCGCATCAACGCGGCGCTCAAGGCCGCCGCCGGGCTGTAGGCCGGGCGCACGGCGCAACGCCGCCGTGAGCCTGGTCGTGGAGGCATCGGCTCTGCCGCACCGGTCGACGATTCGGATTCGGAAGCCTAGCCGAAGCCGCCCCGCTTCAGCCGCATCACGGTGCGGTCGAGGGCGCCGAGGAAGGCCGAGCGGTCGCGGGCCGAGAACGGCTTCGGCCCGCCGGTGATCGCGCCGGCCTCGCGCAGGTCCTGCATCAGGTTGCGCGTGGCCAGCGCCATGCCGATGCCGCTCTCGCTGAAGGGCTTGCCGGTGGGGGCGAGCACGTCGGCGCCCGCCTTCACGCAGCGGCTGGCCAGGGGCACATCGGCGGTGACGACGATGGCACCGGGCCGGGCTCGCTCGGCGATCCAGTCATCGGCGGCGTCGAACCCGTCGCTGACCACCACCCGTTCGATCCACGGCTCCCGCGGCAGCGTCAGGAAACTGTTGGCGACGACATAGACGTGCAGCCCGTATCGGCCGGCGACCCGGTAGGTCTCGTCCTTCACCGGGCAGGCATCCGCGTCGATGTAGACGACGATGGACCGGGTCGGCTCGACCCCGCTCACTGCGCGGCGACCGCGTGCGGCGGTACGCCGGACTCCACCGTCTCCGTCCCGACGCGCTCCAGGGTCGAGACGCTGAGGGGCTGGCCGCGCCCCCGCAGGGCATGGGCGCCGAGGGCTCGGGCGCGGATGCCCGCGGGCAGGCGCGCGATCCGGGCCAGCAGGTCGTCCGAGACGAGGATCTCGGTGCCGAGGGGCCGGCACAGGGATTCAATGCGCGCGGTGACGTTCACCGCATCGCCGAAATACGCGATCTTGTGCCGGTCGACTCCGACTTCCGCCGTGACGATCGAGCCGCCGTGCAGGGCCGCGCGCAGGCGCGGCACGGTGCCGAACCGCGCCATCCAGGCCTCGGATTCCGCGTCCAGGCGGTCCATCACGTCGAACACGCAGGCGACGCAGCGCGCATCCTTCAGGCCGCGGGCCATCGGCCAGGTGATCATCGCCATGTCGCCGATATAGTCGTCGATGGAGCCGGCGTTGCGCCGGACGGGCTCGGCGAGGGCTGCGAAGACCGCGCCGAGATAGGCCTGGGCCTTCAGGTCGCCGTGGGTTTCGGCGAAGGCGGTCGATCCGACGACGTCGAGGAACAGGAAGATCCGTTCCTCCCGCACGGGCTGGTGGTAGCGCCCCACGAGGAAGTTCACGAACACCTCGCCGCCGATGAGATCGCGCATGCGGATGACGAAGACGAGCATCGCCGAGACCGCGAGGCAGTAGGCCAGCACCCGCGGGGTGATCCGCACCGCGTGGCTGAGGTCGTCGTCGGTGAGTCCGAGAGCCCAGACCAGCAACCCGCCCAGCGCGATCCCGGCGGCGATCATCAGCACGTAGGCGAGCTCGGCCGCCGGCACGTAGAGCTTCGCCGGCATCCGGCGCATCCGCGCCTGTAGGCCGCCCAGGATCATGCCCCGGTCGAAGGCGAGCGTCGTGCCGCCCACGGCCAGGCCGTAGGTCAGGCCGGCGAGGGGCGTCGCGCCGCCGGCGAACAGCACGTTGTAGAGGAGGCCCGCGCCGCCGCAGGCGAAGAGGATGAGGAGCCAGAACCAGCGGTGCTGCGGCAGCATCAGCGGCGTCCCTCGTGCGGTGCCCCGGCGGGGGCCGGCCGCGGCGATCCGGCCAGGATGGGGGAGGGTGCAGCGCTGCGCAACGGATGGACCCCTTCGGGGATGGGTCCGGAGGCGGCGGCGCCCCTTGGCGCGCCGAGCTTCGAACCCCGTCCTGATCATCGCCCCATGATGGCGCGAGTAAGGCCAAGGTGACGCAGGCCCGCGGATCGGGGACCGGTGTGGCCGCCATGCGTTGCCAGAGGAGATCACCATTCTGGGAGCGCGAGGCGGATGCGGAGTAGAACCTTCGGGACGGCAGGGCCGGCGGTGCCCGTCATCGGACAGGGCACGTGGCACCTCGACCAGGCGGACCGCGCCGCCGCGGTCGCGACCCTGCGGGCGGGCCTCGACGCCGGCCTGACGCATATCGACACCGCCGAGATGTACGGCGAGGCCGAGCCCCTGGTGGGCGAGGCCATCGCGGGACGGCGCGCGGAGGTGTTCCTGGTGTCGAAGGTGGTGCCCGGCAACGCCAGCCGGGCGGGGGTGGTCGCCGCCTGCGAGCGCTCGCTGAAGCGCCTCGGTACCGACCATCTCGACGCCTACCTGCTGCACTGGCCGGGCCGCTACCCGCTGGAGGACACCATCGCGGGCTTCTCCGCCCTCAAGCAGGCGGGCAAGATCCGGTCCTGGGGGGTGAGCAACTTCGACGTCGCCGATCTCGACGAGGCCCTGGCGATCGCGGGGCCGGGCCAGATCGCCTGCAATCAGGTGCTCTACCATCTGAAGGAGCGCGCCATCGAGCACGCGGTGCTGCCCTGGTGCCGACGCAACGGCGTCGCCCTGGTCGGCTATTCACCCTTCGGGAGCGGCGACTTCCCCGAGGCCGGAAGCGCCGGAGGCCTGGTGCTCGCCCGCCTAGCGGAGGCATACGGCACCACGGCGCGGGCCATCGCCGTCGCGTTCCTGACACGGGAGGAGGGCACCTTCACCATTCCGAAGACGGCGCGGCCCGAGCGGGCCCGGGCGAACGCGGCGGCGGGGTCGATCGGCCTGACGCCGGAGGATCGCGCCGCCCTCGAGGCGGCCTTCCCGCGCGGTCCGCGCCAGCGCAGTCTGCCGATGCTGTAGCGGCCGGGGCGAAGTTGTGGCCAATGGCCGGGGACGATCCGGCGCGGACGGTCCGCGCCGGGCCCCTGTGAGGAATGCGTGCGATGGTGCGATGGCTGGATCCGGTCGTCCTCGGCCTGTGCTGCCTCGCCGGCACCCCTGCGCTGTCCGAGGACGCCAAGACCGACAAGAGCCGGCCCGACACGCGCAATCCCGACCAGCCCAACGGCGAGACCCTGACGATCGACGAGAAGGGCATCACCCTGCGCTTCCCCGATGTCGCCAAGCTGCGCATCGGCGGCAAGCTGCAGCTCGATTACGGGGCGGCGGCCATCCGGCAGCCCGGCTTTCCCGAGCCCTTCCCGGAGAATTTCGCGGTGCGCCGGGCCTGGATCGAGAGCTATCTCACCCTCGGCAAGAGCCTGGAGCTCGCCCTCCAGTACGATTTTGCCGACCCGATGCGGCCGATCAACGACGCGGCCGCCGCCTATACGGGCTTCGCGAACACCCTCCTGACGGTAGGCAACATGAAGGAGCCCTTCAGCCTCGACCAGCTGACCGGCGACAACAACACCCTGTTCACCGAGCGCTCGCTCGCCGACGCCTTCGCGCCGGCCCGCAATTTCGGTTTCGCGCTCGGCCGCCACGGAGAGGACTGGACGGTGGTCGCCAGCGTCTTCGGCGGCAACGCCAATACCGGGGTCGGCAGCGAGGGCGTCGCCGCCACGGGGCGCGCCACCTACGCGCCGATCCACGTGGACGACCGGGTGCTGCATCTCGGCCTCGCCGGAAGCTTTCGCGATCTGCCCCGCGACGGGCAGGGGCTGTCGCTGTCGAGCCGGTCCGAGGCGTTCCTGTACCAGCGCGACTTCGTCGACACCGGCGCCATCCGCGACGCGTCGGGCGTCCGCCGCATCGGCCTCGAGGCGGCCTATCGCGACGGCCCGTTCCTGGTCCAGGCCGAGTACATCCGCACGGAGGTGGAGCGCTTCGGGGGCGCCCGCACGGTCGGCTTCCAGGGCGGCTACGTCCAGGCCAGCCTCATTCTCAACGGCAAGGGCCGCGCCTACAAGCTCGCCCCCGATTACGGTGCCACCTACGCGATCTTCTCCGGCGTGCAGGTGGCGGAGGCCGACCGTGTCTCGCGGGGCGGGATCGGCGTCTTCGAACTCGGCACCCGCTTCAGCGCCATCGACCTCGACGATGCCGGCATTCGCGGCGGCATCGAGCGCGACGTCACGGTCGGACTGAACTGGTACCCCGACCGCAACATCCGCGTGGTCGCCGACTACGTCCTCTCGCATACCAGCCCGTCGGCGGTGCAGGGCGGCCGCACCATCGATGCGGACAGCTTCATCGGGCGGTTTCAGCTCTACTGGTAGGCGATTCGGGATGGCCTAAGCCCGTTGGGCAGGCTTGCGGCCGGCCCCCGGGGCGATGCTACGATGCGCCGGCAGGCCGGGCCGCGCCCGGCGATCCGGGTCGGCATGACGATCCATGGAACGCACGGAAGTCCTGATCGTCGGCGCCGGGCCCACGGGCCTGGTCCTCGCCCTGTGGCTGACACGGCTCGGCATCCGCGTCCGGATCATCGACCGGACAGCGGGGCCCGGCACCGCCTCCCGGGCGCTCGGAATCCAGGCGCGCACCCTCGAACTCTACCGCCTCCTCGGCCTCGCAGAGGCGGTCGCCGCCGCGGGGCACCGGGTGCCGGCCGTCAACGTCTGGACCGCCGGCACCCGGCGCGCCCGCGTGGCCTTCGCGGCCGACCCGCGGAACCCGACGCCCTATCCTTTCCTGCTGATCTACCCGCAGGACGCGCACGAGCGGCTCCTGATCGATCGTCTCGCCGCGGCCGGGATCCGGGTTGAGCGAGGCACCGAACTCATCGGGTTCACGCAGGACAGGGCGCGCGTCGTCGCCACCCTGCGCACGGCCGAGGGAGCGCCGGCCCAGGTGGCGACCGCCTATCTGGCCGGGTGCGACGGCGCCCGCTCGACGGTGCGCGAGACCCTGGGCATCGGGTTCCCGGGCGGCACCTACGATCGCTTCTTCTACGTCGCCGATCTTGCCGCGGACGGCCCGGCCATCGACGGCGAGATCCATCTCAACCTCGACGGGGCCGCCGATTTCCTCGCCGTGTTCCCCCTGGCGGAGCGCGGGCGGGCGCGCCTCGTCGGAACGATGCGCGACGATCAGGCCGGTCGCGGCGAGCGCCTGACCTTCGACGAGATCGCCGTCACGGCGCTGGAGCGGCTGCGGATCGCGCCGCGGACCGTGAATTGGTTCTCGACCTACCGGGTGCATCACCGGGTCGCCGACCGCTTTCGCGACGGGCGCGCCTTCCTGCTCGGGGATGCGGGACACATTCACAGCCCGGCCGGCGGGCAGGGCATGAACACCGGCATCGGCGACGCGATGAATCTCGGCTGGAAGCTCGCCGCCTGTCTCCGGGGGCGGGCCGACGACGCTTTGCTCGACACCTACGAGACCGAGCGGATCGGCTTTGCCCGCCGGCTCGTCGCGACGACGGACCGGGTGTTTACCCTGGCGACGTCGGAGACCCCGCTGGCGCAGCTCGGGCGGACCACCCTCGCGCCCCTGCTGGCACGGCTCGTCGCCGGTTCCCCGGCCCTCCGGCGCTTCCTGTTCCGAACGATCTCGCAGATCGCCCTGGCCTACAGGCACAGCGCCCTCAGCGCCCTGCGGGCGGGCCGGGTCCATGGCGGTGACAGGCTGCCCTGGGTGCCGGGCGCGGAGGCGGACGGCTCGGACTGGCAGGTGCGCATCCACGGGGCGGCGGCGCCGGACCTGACGCGCTGGTGCGGTCAGCAGGGTCTGCGCCTGCACGTCTGCGCCTGGAGCCCCGAGGCCGAGCGCGTCGGCCTTGCCCGGGACGCCCTCTACCTCGTGCGGCCCGACGGCTACGTGGCCCTCGCCGATGGGCAAGCCTCCGTCTCGACGCTGGCCGCCTTCCAGGCGCAGCACGGGCTGACCTGGGGAGCGGACGACTGACATTGGTCCGGCTGGACCGGAGCCAGGACCGTATCCGCCGGCTCGCGCTGCGCCTGGGCGAAGCGCGGACCCGTCACCCCGCAGCAACGATTGGAGGGGATCCGGAGCCGGCGCTACTCGCCGACCCCGAACAGCTTCTCGAGGAAGTTGCGGTCGTCCTGGCTCGGGCCGCGGCTCGCATCCGCGTGGCGGGCGGCCGGGCGCGGCGGGGCGGCGGCCTGCGGCTCGCCCAGGAGGGCGCCGATCAGGCCGCCCGGGGTGCTGTTGGTGACGGCGGGCTCGGACGACGGGCCGCGGTTGCGCCAGCGATTGGCGCCGGGGAGCATCACCGGGCTCTGGCCCTTCAGCGCCACGGTCATGTAGGCCTTCCAGATCTCGCCCGGCAGGTTGCCGCCCGAGACCTTCTTCGTCGGCTCGCCGTCGTCGTTGCCGAGCCAGACGCCGGTCACCAGGGTGGCCGAGTAGCCGATGAACCAGGCATCGCGGAAGTCCTGGCTGGTGCCGGTCTTGCCGGCGAGATCCCAGCCCGGAACCTCCGCCTTCCTGGCGGTGCCGCTCACGAAGGTTTCGTGCATCATGGCGTTCATCATCGAGACCGCGTTGGCGTCGATGACGCGGCCGAGGCCGCCGTCCTTGCGCCGGTAGAGCACCTTGCCGTCGGCACTCTTCACGCTGGCGATGACGTAGGGGATCACCCCCGTGCCGCCATTGGCGAAGGCGGCGTAGGCGCCCACCATCTCCAGGGGCGTCACCTCCGAGGTGCCGAGCGCGATCGAACCGTTGGCCTGCAGCGGGGAGGAGATGCCGAGGCGCTGGGCCGTCTGCACCACGGTCTTGGGCCCGACCTCCTGGCCGAGGCGGACCGCCACGGTGTTGAGGGAGAGCGCGAGGGCGTCGCGTAGGGTCACCGCGCCACGGTAATCGCGGGAATAGTTCTCCGGGCTCCAGCCCCTGATGCTGATCGGGGCGTCCTCCCGCACGGAATCGGGGGTCAGGCCGTGCTCGACCGCCGCGAGGTAGACGAAGGGCTTGAACGACGAGCCGGGCTGGCGCTTGGCCGTGGTGGCGCGGTTGAACTGGCTCTGGGCATAGTCGCGCCCACCCACCAGGGCGCGGATCGCCCCGTCCGGCTTCATCGAAACGAGGGCGCCCTGGGCGACGTTGTAGCGGCCGCCCTTCTGGTTCAGCTCGTCCACCAGCGCCTTCTCGCCGGCGGCCTGAAGGCCGGTCTCGACGGTGGTGGCGATGACGATGTCGCTCTCGAACTTCGGCACGAAGTCGTCGAGGACATCCATGACGAGGTCGGCGACGTAGTTGGCCGAGCCGCCGCCGCGTACGCCGGCGGGCCGGGCCGGGGTCGCGAGCGCCAGCTTGACGTCGGAGGGCTTGGCGAAGCCCAGCTCCTCCATGGCGGCGAGCACCTGGGCGGCACGGGCCTGGGCGGCGGGCAGGTTGCGGTTCGGCGCCAGGCGCGACGGCGCCTGCACGAGGCCGCCGAGCATGGCCGCCTCCGGCAGCGTCACGGCCTTGGCGGGCTTGCCGAAATAGCGCTGGGCCGCGGCCTCCACGCCGTAGGCGCCGGCGCCGAAATAGACGCGGTTGAGGTAGAGCTCGAGGATCTCGTCCTTGCTGTACTTGTGCTCCAGCCAGAGGGCGAGGATCGCCTCCTGGATCTTTCGCGATGCGGAGCGTTCCGGGGTGAGGAACAGGTTCTTGGCGAGCTGCTGCGTCAGGGTCGAGCCGCCCTGCGACACGCCGCGGCGGGTCACGTTCTGGGCGACCGCGCGGGCGATACCGACGGGATCGACGCCGAAATGGCTGTAGAAGCGCCGGTCCTCGATGGCCACGAAGGCACGCGGCAGGTAGGGCGGCAGTTCCTTGATGCCGACCACCCGGCCGCCGGTCTCGCCGCGATTGGCCAGGAGCGAACCGTCGCTCGCCAGGATGGCGATGTTGGGCGGGCGCTTGGGGACCGCGAGCTGGTCGATCGGCGGCAGCTGCGACGCGTGGTAGGCCACGAGCCCCGCGATGCCGATCACGCCCCAGAGGCCGAGGACGAGGACGCCGTAGACGAGCCGGCCGAGGATCGAGCGGCGGGCCCGGCGCGGCGCCTTGCGCAGCGCCCGTGATGGGGCGGGGGCACGGCTCTTCGCGCCGCGGCCGCCCCGTGAACCTGACTCGCCTCGTGCCACGCCGCCTCCCGCGCGATCGGCGCGCGAGAGCCGCAGATCGAGATCGGCCGGGTCCCCGACACGGCCCTCGGGCACGTCGAAGTTCGGCTCCCCCCTGCCCGCGCCTCCACGTCCCTTCGCCATGCGTCCCGTCTGCCCCAAGGTTCGTTCGCGATTCGAGCGACCCTGCTTGCGCACGGTAATTGCGGCGGGTTTAAGGGGTGTTAACCGGCTGATTTTTCAAAGCCTTGAAAAACCAGGGGAAATTCGACGGCCCGCGCGGTTCGTGCACCGGATGTTCAGGGGGCGACCGGGGCGGCGGGAGCGGCCGCGCGGGCGCCCGCTCGACCCCCGCAACCCGGCGGGCCTGCTCACCCCTTCTTGCGCAGGGGCCGGACCGAGACGGAGCCGTGATCGCTGAATCCGGTGGCGGCGCCGAAGGCCTGCAGATGCGCCTGGTCGGGGCGGGCCAGCAACTGGATCTCGCCGCATCCGGCCGAGCGCGCCGCCTGCGAGGCCGCCTTGAGGAGAAGGCGGCCGATACCGCGCCGTCGGGCCTCGGGATCGACCAGCAGGGTGGTGATCTGCGCCGTGGGCAGGCTGGCCGTGAGGGAGGGATACCAGTGCAGGACGACGAGGCCGCTCGGCGGACCCCAGTCGACCGCGACGAGGGCCGCGCCCGAGCCGTGCCGCAGGGCCTCGATCCGCTCGGCCAAAGTCTCGCTCGCGGCGGGGTGGCCGGAGCCGCGCAGGAGTTCGGCGAGGCCCGCCGCGTCGCTGCCGTTCGCCGCCCGGATCTCCAGCCCGTAACGGCTCGCCACGCATCGCTCCGGTCGGCTCCCCCGGCCGGAGCGGGCGGAGCGAGGGTCTTGCGGGTGGTTCTAGTCCCGGCGCATCAGGCCGAACAGGGCGAAGCCCGCCAGGGCCGCGAGACCGAGGGCGAGACCGCGATTGTCCTGGAAGCGGCTCGCCGCGGCCTGTCCTGCGGCCCGCAGGTCGTTGCCCAGGGGCGAGCCGCTGAGGATGCGCTCGGCCCGGGCATGGTTCTCCGGCCGGGTCGCGATCGACACTTCGAAGGCGTCGTCGTCCACGCGGTCGATCTCGATGCTGTTGCGGGCGAAGCCGGCGCGCGACAGACGATCCCGTGCCACGCGAGCGGCCCTGAGAGACGGAACGGTCACGGTCGCCAACACGCTGTCAGACATCAAGTTTTCTCCCTGTTCGGCAGACCCAACCACGGCCGCGGGAATACGGTTCCGTGATCGCGGGTTCTGAGCGTGACGGGCGGCCCGGCCTTAAGCTTCCCGCAACCACCCTGGACCTAAGCCCGGGCCTCGCCCGGCGGGTTCCCACCCGCGCGGGCCATGACGAGGAGCCTGCCGGACTTGCGCGATCCGTTCGTTCCTGCCGCCCTTGCCGACCGCCTCCGGGAGAAGCGCCGAAGGCCGCGGTCCCGCGACGCCCTGGCCTACGAGCCGGCCAAGCCGGTCTTCGCCGAACTCCTCGATGCGCGCGGGCATGGCACCGGCCAGTTCGTGCGGCTGTCGCAGGGCATGGTGGAGGCGATCACGCGAGGCGCCCGCGCGGACACCTGATCGATCGGGGTCAGCGGTCGCAGCCGATGCAGATGTCGCGCACCACGCGCTCGCGCCCGTGTCCCGTGCGCTGGTTCGGCAGGTGTCCGTCGAAGGCCTGCTCCGCCGCGCGGGTCGGAGGCGGAACCGGCTTCGGCGGCTCGGGCGCGGCCGGTTTCGGCGCGGGGGCGGTCAGGGCCATGTACTGCGCCGCGGCGGGCGCCGGAGCGAGGCCGGGCACCAGACCGGCGAGGGCGAGACCCAGGGAGGCCCACCGAGGGCGGGCGCGACCGAGTTGGGCGGTCGCGGGACGTCGCGTGGCCATCGAAGCCTCCGATCGTGGGCTCTCGGTGCGAATCGCCGCCGACCGCCATGCGGCGATCCGGCGTCCCGCCTGACGGGAACGAGGGCAGGCAGGGATCGTTCCCCGTCCCTTTGGCCGGCCCCCGGGGCCGGATGGGACCGCATCCATGCTGCACCTCCTCGTGGCCGATGGGAACGACCGGTCCGGACGGGCCGATCACGTCTCAGCCACCGGCGTCACCTCGGCGGAAGCCTATGCGGAGGTCCTGCGCCAGATCTCGCCCGGGGTCGACTGCACCCTGATCACCCCGGCCGACGCTGATGCGGCTTTGTCCCCCGGGACGCGGCTCGCCGGCTTCGACGCCCTCTTCCTCACGGGATCGACGCTCCACGTCTGCGACGCGTCCGACGCCGTGCGGCGCCAGATCGACCTCGTGCGCGAAGCCCTCGGCGCCGGGCTTCCGGTCTTCGGCTCGTGCTGGGGCGTCCAGGTCGCCGCGGTGGTGGCCGGCGGCCATGCGGCCCGCAACCCGAAGGGTCCGGAATACGGATTCTCGCGCGATCTCGTGCGCACCGAGGCCGGGCGGGCGCACCCGCTCCTCGCCGGGCGGGGCGAGCGCTTCGATGCCCCCGCCATGCATCTCGACGCCGTCATCACGCCGCCGGCCCACGCCACGGTGCTGGCGGGCAACGCGGTCCTGTCGGTCCAGGCGATCGAGATCCGGCACGGGGCCGGCGTGTTCTGGGGCACGCAGTACCACCCCGAACTCGATCTCGACGCCCTGGCCGCGATGCTGCGCCTCAGCGCCGAGGACGTGGTGGAGGCGGGCGCGCTGCCCGACCGCGCGGCGGTGGAGGCCTATGCGGCGGACCTCTGCCGCATCCATGCTGACCCGGAGGGACACCGGGACCGGATCGCCCGCCACCGGCTCGGCCCCGACCTGCTGGAGCCGGCCCGCCGGCGGGCGGAGATCGGGAACTTCCTCGACCGTCTCGTCCGGCCGCGGGTCGAGGCCGCGGCCTGAGGGCTCAGACCGCGCGCAGGGCGGGAGCGCCCGGCCGCGGGCGGGCGCCGACGATGTGGAAGGCCCGCGGTCGCACGAACAGGAACGACAGGCGCGTGTGACGGATCATCCGCTCGAAGCCCAGCGGAACCAGGATCGCCACCACCGTGACGACGAGGCTCGCCCAGCCGATGTCGGTGATCGCCCCCGACCGCACGATCAGCGTGCGGGTGAGGGCCATCGGCAGGAAGAACGCGAGGTAGATCACGATCGAGCGCTGGCCGCAGGCCCGCAGCGCCGCCGTCACCGGCCCGCCGGCCCGGGACATCAGGGCCCCGATGGCGACGATCGCGAGGGCGCCGGCGCCGCTCAGGACGAGGGCGAGGCCCGGGAGGTTCGCCAGGACCGGCACGGCTGGGAAGCCCGTGGGGACGAAGACCATCGCGGCGTTGACCACGGCCCAGAGTGCCAGTCCGAGCATCGCGGCGCGGGCGTGGCGTTGCACGAGATCGGCGAAGGTGAAGATGCGCGCGGCGAAGAGGTAGCCGACCAGGAACCAGACGTAGCGGTCGCAGAACTCGTCGATCAGTTCGAAACCGGTATGGATCGGCAGGACCTGCAGCAGTGCCGCCCCGCCGAGGAGCCAGGCCGTCGGCACCGGCCGCAGCGCCTTGGTCAGCACCGAGAACACCGCCAGCAGGTAGATGAACCACAAGGTCGAGTAGGGTTCGACCACCGCCAGGGCGAGGTGGGCGACGAAGGCGCCCGGCCCGGCTCCGTCGGTGATCGGGCCGTACTTGAAGGCCGACTGGATCAGCACCCAGAGGACGTAGAAGTAGACGAAGTGCACGAGGCGCCGGTCGAGGAACAGGCGCCAGTCGCGGTCGATGACCCGGCCGAGGAACAGGCCCGACAGCAGGAAGAAGTCCGGGATGCGGAACGGGCGCGCGAAGGCCACCACGGTGTGCAGGAAGCCCTCGCCCTCCATCGCGATTCCGGTGCCGAGCGTCGCATGCATCATGACCACGAGGATGATGCACAGGCCCTTGGCGACATCCACCCAGGCGAGCCGGGCGGCATCCCGCGGGGATCCCGCTGCGCGCTGCCCCGTTCCGTCCACCGTTCCTTGTCCCACCGCGACCGCCGCCATGATCCGCCCCCGCCCACAGGACCGCGATCCTTCGGCGCCAGGTCTTAAGGATGGCGATACGGCGAGGACCGCCCGCGGATCATGCCGAACGGAGGGTAAAGGCCGGGCCGTGACCGGCTCCGGTTTGGGCCACGCCTTGCCCGCGTGCGTCCACGCCTCGCCGCCCTCAATGCGGGTCGCGCTTGGCGCCCCGGCGGTCGCGGGTCATGCGGGTCGCGGCGTGAAAGTCGTCCGGCTTGGTGCGGACCCAGGCCAGGAACTCCGCCATCTCGGGCGCCGCCCGCAGGGCATCGACGTCGGCGAGGCGCCGGGCGATCTCGGCCTCGCTGAAGCGGGCGTGGATCGCCGAATGGCAGATCTGGTGCAGGCGCACGGTGCCGGCCCGCGCCCCGCCCTTCAGCTTCGGGGTCAGGTGGTGCAGGCTCGATTTGGCATGGGGCGGGATCGGCCGCTCGCAGAGCGGGCAGATCACCGGAGGCTTGGCCTGCGGACCGTGCGTCGCCGGGTCGTCGTCGCGCCAGAGTCGGGCTCGTCGTCCCAAGGGTGTCTCCCGTCGGATGCGTGCGTCAGTGGACTGCTGCCGGAACAGGCCGGCGCTGGGCGGGGTCGTTCGGTTGGAACACGGCCGCGGCCTCGCGGTCCTGGGTCCCGAGAATGGAGACGTGGTCGCCGGCGATGACCGTCAGGCGCGTGCGCGGACCGGCCTGCGCCGCCAGCCGCTCGGCATGCGCGAGGGGCACCACCGGGTCGTCCCGGCCGTGGACGATGACGATCGGACCGCCCTCTGCGGCGATGCGCGCATCGGACCGGAAGGTGTCCCGAAGGAGCAGGCTGGTCGGCAGGAAGGGGAAGCGCCCGGCGACGATGGCGGAGAGGGAGTCGAAGGGCGCCTCGAGATAGAGGCCGAGATGCGGCCGGGCCTCGGCCAGGGCCACCGCCACCGCGGCCCCGAGGGAGTGGCCGTGCAGCAGCACCGGGGTTCCGGGGACCCGCGCCTGGACCATCGCGTAGGCCGCCTGTCCGTCGGCGATCAGCCCCGCCTCGCTCGGACTCCCGGTCGAGCCGGGATAGCCGCGATAGGCGATGGCGAGGACGCCCCAGCCCGCCCCGCGCCAGGGAGCGCCGGCAAAGCGCGCCGCTCCAGGCTCCGGCCGCGAGCCGTTGCCGTGGAAGCTGAGCACCACGGGACAGCCCGGCTCCGGCGCGCGCCAGAACCCGAACAGCCGCTCGCCGTCGGCCGTGGGCAGGCTGATCGCCTCCGTGCCCGGGGGCGCCGGCCGGGCGGGTGCGGGCGCTCGGCTGCGGAAGGCGCCCGGATAGATCAGGTGCCGCTGGAAGACGGTCAGCAGGGTCACGGCCAGGACGGAGAGACCGAGGATGGCGGTGGCCACGAGGGAAGCGAGAAGGCGCATGCGCTCGATGAAGGGGAGGCCGCGACCGAGCGACGACCCCGGACCGTCGTGGCGGGGCGCCGAACCGCGCCGGACCCTGGGGATGGAGGGGACACTGAGGCGTCCCCGAGAGGTAGGGCTGGACTTTGGCGTGTCACCAGCGATGTTGCGTCGCGTGAATGCTCCCGCGCCCGTCCCTCCCCGAAGCGGCCTCCGGCCCCAAAGCCGCCTCCTGACGACGCGTCACCGGTCCGCCGCGCCCGCACCGGTCCGGCGCGGCGCGGCATGAGGGACGCGTCCGGCCGCGCGGAGGGCATGGGCGGTCCCGGCCCGAGCCCGAACGCGCTCCTCATCGGGCTGATCTTCTGCGGGGTCGGCTTCGGCATCGGCGCCGGGGCGCTCGCGGGCTCGGGCGCCGCCTTCGTGTTCCTGATGTCCGGCTGGGTGCTGGGCCTGTGCCTGCACGAATACGGCCATGCCCGGGCCGCGCTGTCCTGGGGCCTGCCCCCGACCGGCGCGCTCAGCCTCGATCCCCTGCGGGCCCCCAACCCCGTGGCGACCATGCTGCTGCCGGCGCTCTTCACCGTCATGGGGGGCGTGGGATTTCCAGGGGGCGCGGGATTGCCAGGCCGCGTCGGCGGTCCGCCCGAGGCCGGGTTGAGCCGGGGACGGCAATCGGCGGTGGCCGCAGCCGGCCCGGCGATGAGCGTCCTCTTCCTCGTCGTTCTCGCGCTGCTCTATGCCCTGGCCAGTCCGGGGGCCGAGACGCTGCGTGCGGTGCTCGCCGTCTCGGTGCTGTTCCAGGGCACAGCCCTGGTGCTCGGGCTGATGCCGATCCCAGGGCTCGACGGCTACGGCATCGTCCGACCCTGGCTCTCCGGGCCGCCGGCTTCGCCGCCATCCCCGCCCTGGGCCTTCGCGGACCGGATGGCCCGGCATTCGGGGCTGGTGCTGCTGGGTCTTTTCCTCGTCTCCGCCGCCTTCACCCGGCCGCTGTTCCGCGCCAGCCTGCTGTTGACGGACCTGCTCGGCATCGATCTCGCAGATGTGATCGCAGGTTTCCGGCTGGTGCGACTGTGGTGATCCGCTCGTGCGGGGCGACCACCGCGAACGGAAGACTTGAACCCATCGTGGAATGATTTGCCGATGCGGTGTGTACTTTAACGAGCCGAGCCGTACTCTTGCGACGCATGCGGAGCCGGTGCGCGGTTCGTCTTGAATTCGGGGCGACGCACCGGCTCGTTGCGATCGTCGAGGCGGGAGGGGGGCATGCGGGACGATGCGCCGGGGCAGGGGACGCCGCCGTCGGCCTACCGCGTGCTGCTGCTGAACAATGCCGGCCGCGTCCTTCGCACCAAGTCCCTCGCGGGCTGCACCGAGGCGGAGGCGCTGGAGCGGGCACGGGCCTTCATGGACGGCCGTTCGGTCGAGCTCTGGGACGGGGGGCGCCTGATCCAGCGGCTCGAGGCACCACACGAACCGACAGCCTGAGCGGAGGAGCGCGGCCCGGGCCTGTCCGCGGCGTTCGGGTCGCGTGGGAACCGGGCTTTCGTGCTAGGTGCGCTCGGTATCCGGATCCGACGCGATCCGGCGCGGCCCGGTGGAGAGACCCTGCGATGGCCCTCAAGACGACGTTCCTGGTGCAGACCTTCGTGCTCAAGCGCAAGCGGCTCTCGCCGGGCGACCGTGAGGTGGCGGTGACGGAGAGCGGTGCCCTGAAGAAGGCCGAGGCGATGGCCGCCCGCTTTCCCGGCACGGCGGCGATCAAGGTCGTGGCCGACGACGAGACGGGGGAACTGGAGAGCGCCACGATCCTCGGCAGCTTCGGCGAGGTGCCGGACGACTTCGCCGAAAGCCTGCAGGGCTCGTGAGGCCCGACGCGTCCGGCCTCCGCGCCCCCGATCAAAGTGCCCCGCGGACGCGAAAGGGCCCCGCCGCGCGGCGGAGCCCCTTCTGATCGTCCCGGAGCCTGTCAGCCGTTACGGGCAGGCGTGGCGCTGACCGTCATTGCCGAGATAGGTCCCGGTGCGGCGGTCGTAGGACCGGAAGCGCTGGACGCAGTAGGCGACGTCCTCGCCGCTGGTCGCGACCTCCGGGGTGGCCTCGTAGCCCGTCGCGGCATACCCGCCACCATAGGGCGCGTAACCGCCGTAATAGGCCGGCGCATAGCCGCCGGCGTAATAGTCGTCGCCGTAGTAGCCGCCATAGGCGCTGCCGAGGCCGTAGCCGATCCCGGCGCCGGCGAGACCCAGGCCGAGCCCGAGGCCGAGGCCGCCATAGCCGCGACGGTAGCCGTAGCCGCGCCCGGCATAGGCGCCACCCCGGTTGAACCCACCGCGGTTGAAGCCGCCGCGATCACCCCGGAAGCCGTTACCGGCAGCGAGGCCCGCCCCGGCACCGACGGCACCGGCGCCCACGCCGATGGTCCCGCCGCGGTTGAACCCGCCGCGGTTGAAGCCACCCTGCGCGAGGCCGCCGCGGAACCCGCCGCCGCCGAAGTTGCCCCCGACATTGCCGCCGCGGAACCCGCCGCCCTGGGCGAGACCACCGCGGAAGCCACCGCCGCCGAAGTTGCCGCCGCGGAATCCGCCGCCACCCAGGCCGCCGCCGTGGAAGCCGCCGCCACCGCCACGGAAACCACCGCCGCCGCCGCCCGGACGTGCGTCCGCGGAGGCGGGAATCATCGAGAGGGCCCCGACCAGGGCGGCCGATGCCAGGAGTATGCGCTTCATGGGAGAACCTGTCGTTCGCATGCCGATCCCGAGGATCGAACTTCTGGTAAAGGAACGCGGGGCCTGACGATAAAGTTCGTTTCAGGCCCTATTCCGTCTCAGTTCGTCGGGCCGGCGATTGACAAAACGGCCGCCGACCTCGAATCTGGAAGCATTCCGAGGGGAGCTCCGAGTGCGGGGGCTGAGATTGGGCGCGACGCCCTGACCCTTGAACCTGATCCGGTTCGTACCGGCGGAGGGACGGGAATTCCAAGACGCGGCGCGCATGTTCAGGCGTCGTCCCATCCGACACCGCCGTTCGCGAGTCCGGATCGTCTCCCACGCCAGGAGCGAACCCGATGAATGCACCCGTTCTTCCGAAGGATCTGCCGCAGGGGCAGGCGCCCACGGTGACCACCGGCCCGATCATGGGCTCGCGCAAGGTCTACGCGGCGGTGGCCGGGCACGACGACATCCGGGTACCGTTCCGCGAGATCACCTTGAGCGATCCGAAGGAGGCGCCGGTGCGGGTCTACGATCCGTCGGGTCCCTACACGGAGACGGATGCGGGGATCGACCTCGGGGCCGGCCTTCCGCTGGTGCGCGAGCCCTGGATCGCCCGGCGCGGCTACGCCACCGTGATCCCGCGCGCGGTCAAGCCCGAGGACAACGGCTTCGTGCCCGAGGACAAGCTCGTGGCCCCGTGTCCGGCCACCCGCGAGATCCGCAAGGCCGCGCCCGGCCAGATGGTGACGCAGTACGAGTTCGCCCGCGCCGGGATCATCACCGAGGAGATGATCTACGTCGCGCACCGCGAGAACCTGGCGCGCGAGACGATGCTGGAGGGCGCCCAGGCGGCCCTGGCCGACGGCAACAGCTTCGGCGCCGCCCTGCCGGCCTTCATCACGCCGGAATTCGTGCGCGACGAGGTGGCCCGGGGCCGCGCCATCATCCCGGCCAACATCAACCACCCCGAGGTGGAGCCGATGGCGATCGGCCGCAACTTCCTCGTGAAGATCAACGCCAACATCGGCAATTCCGCCGTGACCTCGTCCGCCGCCGAGGAGGTCGAGAAGCTGGTCTGGGCGACCCGCTGGGGCGCCGACACGGTGATGGACCTCTCGACGGGCCGCAACATCCACAACATCCGCTCGTGGATCGTGCGCAACTCGCCCGTGCCGATCGGCACGGTGCCGATCTATCAGGCTCTGGAGAAGGTCGGCGGCGACCCGCTGAAGCTCGACTGGGAGGTCTTCAAGGACACCCTGATCGAGCAGGCCGAGCAGGGCATCGACTACTTCACCATCCATGCCGGCGTGCGCCTCGCCCACGTGCCGCTCACCGCCCGCCGCGTCACCGGCATCGTCAGCCGCGGCGGTTCGATCATGGCGCGCTGGTGCCTGGCCGGGCACCGCGAATCGTTCCTCTACGAGCGCTTCGACGAGATCTGCGACATCATGCGGGCCTACGACGTGTCGTTCTCGCTCGGCGACGGCCTGCGCCCCGGCTCCATCGCGGATGCCAACGACGCGGCCCAGTTCGCCGAGCTGGAGACCCTGGGCGAACTGACCAAGATCGCCTGGGACAAGGGCTGCCAGACCATGATCGAGGGCCCCGGCCACGTGCCGATGCACAAGATCAAGGTGAACATGGAGAAGCAGCTCGTGGAGTGCGGCGAGGCGCCGTTCTACACCCTCGGCCCGCTGACCACCGACATCGCCCCCGGCTACGACCACATCACGTCGGGCATCGGCGCCGCCATGATCGGCTGGTTCGGCTGCGCCATGCTCTGCTACGTCACCCCGAAGGAGCATCTCGGCCTGCCCAACCGCGACGACGTCAAGGAAGGCGTAATCACCTACAAGATCGCGGCCCATGCCGCCGACCTCGCCAAGGGCCATCCGGCGGCGCAGCTGCGCGACGACGCCCTGTCGCGGGCCCGGTTCGATTTCCGCTGGGAGGACCAGTTCAACCTCTCCCTCGATCCCGACACCGCCCGCGCCTACCACGACGAGACCCTGCCGAAGGACGCCCACAAGGTCGCCCATTTCTGCTCGATGTGCGGCCCGAAGTTCTGCTCGATGAAGATCACGCAGGACCTGCGCGCCGAGGTGCTGGCGATGGAGGCGGCCGGTCAGGTGCTGGGCGAGGCCGCGCCCTTGAGCGCGGCCGAGCGCGAGGCCGGCATGGCGGCGAAATCGGCCGAGTTCCAGGCCGAGGGTGGCAAGCTCTACGTCGACGCGGCGGAGTAGGCCCCCGCGTCCCGGGCCGGCTGGTTTTCGCTGACCGGCCCGGGACAGGCATCGCGGGGAAGGACCGCCCGCGGTGCGTGGAATTCCAGAGGCGTGTGTGCGCGCGCGTCGTAGGCATCGGAGAGCGCGCCGATCATGACATCGGCCGCGGCATCGAAGTCGGGCGGCGTGCCCAGCGAAATCTCTCGCTCATAGTTCTCGTTCCGCCGGAGCTGCACGAAGCCCAGCCGGTGAAGGGCCGCCTTCGCGGAGTCGGGCAGGACATCGCCAGACGCCTCCGGCCCCTGCGCATACCCGCCCGACGCGGCTTCGCAGCCCATCCGCGTATCCTCGTCGAAGAAGATGCACTGCACGTAGCGCTGATCCGTCCGGACGAAGCTCACGGTGAGGAACCGATCCCGGGACGTGCTGCGCGGGCCGCGCAGGTGGATGCTGCTCAGCCGCGCGACCACTTCGCAGCGATGAGCCGCGACGAAGGCGGCGCGGCCGCGAGCGTCCGACGCGGCGTCCGAGGTCGGGACGTGGACGATCCCCAGCAGCGCCGCCGCGAACGGCCGCACCCGATTCCACGCCCGTCCGGTGGGGATCATTCCGATGGCCCTGCGTTTCCGTCCCGGACGGGCGTGCCCGATCGCGCGGAGTGCTATCACAGGTTGCGGGGCGCGGCATCGCCCCGGCGCGGTTCTCCCCCGTCGCGTCACGCGAACAGCCCGTGCACGAACCAGCGCGCGGGCGCCTCCATCGTGGGGAAGCCCTCGCGATAGACCCAGAGGCGGCGGCCGGCCTCATCTTCGACAACGTAGTAATCCCGCAGCGGACCCGGCGCCCGCCACCACTCGTCGGCGATGCGCTCGGGTCCATCCGCATGGGCGACGTGGTGCAGGCGCCGGCGCCAGCGGAAGCGGTGCGGCGGCCCGTCGGGGGCCAGCGCGATGACGTCCTCGGCCGCTTCGCCCCGGCTGAGCAGCACCAGCGGGCGCGGCGGCAGGGGCTCGCGGGCTCCCGGATCGCGTCGGCCCGCCTGCGCGGGGAGGCTCGCGCGCCACGGCTCTACGGCCTCGGCCCGCTCGGGCAGGTGGGTCTGGCGAAACCCGAGGCGCATCATCCGCCGGCCGAGGCGCTGGCGCAGGGCATCGCCCAGATGCTCGGTGCCTTCGCCCCCGCCGGGGGCCTCCATCAGGGCCGTCTGGCGTGCCGCGATCGGGCCCGTGGCGGTGACCTCGAGGCCCACGGTCTCGAAGCCGAAGCCGGCATCGAGGGCCGGGCCGAGGCGGTCGAGGCGCAGGGCGAGCAGGCGGCCGATCTGGGCCGGGCAGCGGGTCGGCAGGCTCAGGCCGAGGTCGAGGCTGCGCAGGATCCCATCGACGCGGGTCAGGGTCAGCCGTACGGCCCGGGCGCCGAGGCCGGCCGCTTCCAGCCGGGGGGCGATGCCCTCCATCAGACCCATGGCGGTGGCCACGATGGTTTCCGGCTGCCCGATCGGTTCGAGGAAGCCGCGCGCCGCCTGGAATTCGCGCGGGTCCTCGGCCGTGACCAGGGGTTCGGGCCGGTATCCGAGGGCCTGGTCGAGGCGCAGCAGCAGGGTTTCGCCGAAGCGCCGGGCCAGCGGCGCCCGGGGCGCCGTGGCGAGGTCGCCGATCCGGCGCAGGCCGAGGCGGGCCAGGGCCTGCGCCGTGGCCCCATCGAGGCGCAGGGCCGAGACGGGCAGGGCGTGCAGGGCCTCCGCGTTGCAGCCTGGGGCCACGAGGCCGCCCCCGCCGTGGCGCGCCAGGGCGAAGGCGCAGGCCGGCGTGTCGGCGAGGGCGATCCGGGCCGGCATGTCGCGGGTCGACAGCCGCCGGGCGAGGTCTTCCAGCAGCGCGGCCTCGCCGCCGAACAGGTGGCTCGCCCCCGCGATGTCGAGGAAGAACCCGTCGCCGCCCTCCGCCGGGCCGTAGGGAGCGACGACGGGCGTGTAGCGCTTGGCCCACAGGCAGAGGCGGTGCAAGGCGGCGGCATCGGCCTCCGGATCGGCCGGATGGACGGCGACCGGCGTCCCGATCCGGGCGCGGGCCCGGGCCAGGGTTTCACCGGGCACGAGGCCGAGGGCGCGGGCGGCGGAATCCACCGCCACCAGGCGCAGGCCGTTGGCCTCCATGGCGGCCACGACCATCGGGCCGCTGTCGCGGTCGCCGTCAGCCCGAGCGCTGGGCGCGCCGCTCGGGACGGACGCCGCCTGCGCCCGCCTCAGCCGCGTGACCGGCCAGTGCTCCAGCCAGACCGAAACGATGCGCGGCATGATCCCACTCCAGAAGCCAATGTCCGGTCCGCCCGTTGCGGCTCCGGTCGAGGGTCACCTGCCAGCACGGCCGCTCGATGCAGCCGAAGCGGTCGCGCAGGGCCTTGCCGGCGGCGACCCGCCAGCGTGTCGCCGCCACGTTGGGGCTCTCCGCCTCCGGTGGCCTCAGGACAAGGAGGAGCAGGTCGGTCCGGGCCGCCGCGAGGTGGAGCCGGCGGCTCTGGGCGAGGGGCAGGGCGGCATCGATGAGGCCCGCCACGGCCGCCAGCCCCTGCGCGCGCAGGGATTCCTCCAGGGCCCGGTAGGCGTCCCCGTCGCTCGCCACCTCGAACAGCAGCAGGCGGCCGGGATCGAGGCCGAGCCCGGCCAGCCCGTGCCCGTAGGGGAGGGGATGCCCCCTGCCCGCCACGAGCAGGGCCTCGCCGCGCACCCGGGCGAGGTGGCGCGCCACCAGCGCAAGGGCGAAGCCCAGCGCCGCCGGCTCGTCGCCCGCCTGCGCCGGGGCGATCTCGTGCAACTGACCGAGGGCGAGGCCGCCCTGTGCGAGGCGCGTATCGACGTCGTGGATGCCGAGGGGCAGGGCGCCCCGGAGGACGGATGCGCCTCCGCGATCGGCCACGAGGGCGCGCAGGGCCGCCAGATCCGGGGGCGCACCCGGATTCGCGGCATCCGGATTTGGCGGATCCGCCGGCAAAGTCTCGGTCTCGGCATCGGGAGGGTCTTCAGGGCTCTGTCTCATCGGCTCCGCTCGATCCCGCTACGCTAAGAACAAAACAGGAACATACTCAATCGGTTTCCGGGGGGATTCGGAATTTCGCCTGCCCACAGGGACTTGGCCTGTGGACGGCTGTGGACGCTTGTGGACGATGGTTTCCGGGCCGGCCGATCCGCAGCGCTTGACCCTATAGCGAGGGCAGGGCAGCACTCCTCACCTGCCGCGCACAAGACGCGGATCAGCCGGGAGAACTCCATGCGTTTCGCTCGTGCCCTCGTGGTCCTGTCGGGCCTGATCACCGTCGCGGGCGGCCTCCCCGCCGCCGCGCAGACGGCGGCCCAGCCCCGGGGCGAGGCCAAGGCGCGCCGGCCCCAGGTCGTGTCGCAGCCGATCCAGGTCTACGATGCCCGCTTCGAGAACGGGGACCTGCGCATCTCCGGCAGCGTGCGCAAGCCCGGCACCGTGGTGGTGCTCGACGAGGACATCTCGATCATCGCCGACAGCCGGGGCCGCTTCGTCTTCCGCCTGCCTTACGTGCCCACCAACTGCATCGCCACCCTGAAGGCGGGCGAGGACGAGCGCGAGGCGGTCATCGCCAATTGCGGCCCCGCCGGCCAGCCCGGCCCGAAGGGCGAGACGGGGCAGAAGGGCGACACGGGTGACAAGGGCGAGACCGGCCCCGCCGGCCCGCAGGGCGTCGCCGGCCTGCCCGGTCCCCAGGGGCCCAAGGGTGAGCCGGGTGCCAAGGGCGAGCCGGGTGCCAAGGGCGAGGCCGGACCGAAGGGGGAACCCGGCCCCAAGGGAGAGACGGGTCCGAAGGGGGACGCCGGACCAAAGGGCGAGACGGGCGCGAAGGGGCCGGCCGGCGAGCGCGGCCCGGCGGGTCAGAAGGGCGAGCCCGGTCAGGCCGCCCTGGCGGCCGCCGCACCCGCATCCCCGTTCCGGGTGGTGCGCCAGGACACCTGCCCGGCCTCGGGCTGCGCGATGACCTGCGAGGGCACCGAGATCCTCGCCTCGGCCCTCTGCCTGAAGGGCGGCAGCGCCATCGTGACGGCGGGCGCCGACGGAACCTTGAGCGCGGCCTGCCCCACAGAGAGCCAGGGTTTCGTCGGCCTCTGCGCCCGGCGCTGAGGGGACGAACGACCCGGGCGATCGCCCCTCGCCGAAACGGAGCCGTCCGGTGTAAGGACGCGCTTCGTTTCGCGCCGAAGTCGATCCCACCCGTGTCGATACCGTCCATGCTCCCTGCCCCTGCCAGCCCCGTTCCCTGCACCCGCGGGGTCGTCCGATGACCCTGGGCATCTGGGGCAAGCTCGGCGGGGCCGGCCTCGGCCTCGCCATCGGCGGCCCCCTCGGCGGCCTCGTCGGCGGGGTGGCCGGGCACTTCCTGGTCGACCGCGAGGGCGCGCTGTTCGGCACCACGCCGCGCGACGTGGTCTTCACCACCGGCCTCGTGGCCCTGGCCGCCAAGATGGCCAAATCCGACGGCGTGGTGACGCAGGCCGAGGTGGAGGCCTTCGCCAAGGTGGTGCAGGTGGACGAGCGCGCCCGGCCCGGCGTGCAGCGCCTGTTCGACCTCGCCAAGGGCACCGCGAACGGCTTCGAGGCCTATGCCCGGCAATTGGCCACCACCTTCCACGACGAGCCGGCCCTGCTGGAGGACGTGCTCGACGGCCTGTTCCACATCGCCAAGGCCGACGGCGCCATCCACGAGGCGGAGGAGCGCTACCTGCGGGCGGTGGCGGAGACCTTCGGCTACGACGAGGCCGCGTTCCGCCGCATCGCCGCCCGCCACGTCCGGCTCTCCGACGATCCCTACCTCGTCCTCGGCCTCGACCACGACGTCGACGATGCCGGGCTGAAGGCCGCCCACCGGGCCCTGGTGCGGGAGAACCATCCCGACCGGGCCATCGCGCGCGGCCTGCCGCCGGAGGCGGTGGCCATCGCCACCCGCCGGCTCGCGGCCATCAACGCCGCCTATGACCGGATCAGCGCCGAGCGGGGCCTCACGTGAAACCGACGCCCGAGAGCGCCGTCGCCACCAGCGTCCACCCGTCGCCGAATCACGGCGAGCGGCGGTCCGGCCCGGTGGATCTCCTCATCCTGCACTACACCGGTATGGAGAGCGCGGCCGTCGCCCTGCAGCGCCTTGCCAACCCCGTGGCGGAGGTCTCGGCCCATTACGTGGTGCTGGAGGACGGCCGCGTGGTGCAGATGGTGCCCGAGGGGCGCCGGGCCTGGCACGCGGGCCAGGGCTCCTGGGCCGGGCTCAGCGACGTGAATTCGCGCTCCCTCGGCGTCGAGATCGTCAATGGTGGCCATGCGGGCGGCCTGCCGGCCTACCCCCCGGCACAGATCGAGGCCGTGGTCGCCCTGTGCGGCGATCTCGCCAAGCGCTGGAGCCTCGCTCCGCACCGGATCCTCGCCCATTCCGACATCGCCCCCGGGCGCAAGGAGGACCCGGGCGAGCACTTCCCCTGGGAGACCCTCGCCCGCGCCGGCATCGGCCACTGGGTGCCGCCGGCCCCGATCCGCGACGGCCGCTTCTTCGCGCAGGGCGATGCCGGGCCGCCGATCGAGGCGCTGCAGGCGATGTTCGCCCTCTACGGCTACGACCTGCCGGTGAGCGCCACCTTCGATGCCCGCATGGGCGCGGTGGTGACGGCGTTCCAGCGCCACTTCCGTCCGGCCCGCATCGATGGTGTCGCCGACGCCTCGACGATCACGACCCTGCGGGACCTGATCGCGGCGCTGCCGGGACGGTAGGGGACGAGAGGGCGCGCTTCCGCTCGCGTCCTCCTGCGGAAGAGGGTGGGCGCGGAGCCCCGGGAGAGGAAGGCGCCTGCGCCAGGGCCGACGGGCACTTCGCGCGCGTGCGGCCTGCGATCCCGCTCGGGTGAGCCGGGAGATCCCGGCTCACCTCTGGGAGCCGGCTTAGGCCCGGTGCTGTACCGCCCCGCCGCCATGCCCGTGCGCCTCTTCCGTCACCGAGCCGCGGGTGCGCCACAGGCTGTAGGCGATGCCCGCGATGAGGAACACGACGGTGACCGCGAGGGAGACCCACGGCGGCACGTGGACGAGGTCGAAGGTGTCGGCGACCACGATCTTGCCGCCGATGAAGATCAGGATGAAGGCCAGCGCCGTCTTGAGATAGGCGAAGCGGTCTACCATCGCGGCCAGGGCGAAGTAGAGCGCGCGCAGGCCGAGGATCGCGAAGATGTTCGAGGTGTAGACCACGAAGGTGTCGGTGGTGATGGCGAAGATCGCCGGCACGCTGTCGACGGCGAAGATCACGTCGGCGCCGTTCACGAGAATGAGCGCCAGAGCCAGGGGCGTCAGCCAGAGGGCGGTCTTGCCGGTCTTCGGGTCGGGCTTGCGCACGACGAAGTGCTGCCCGTGCAGCTCGGGCGTGATGCGCAGGACCCGCTGCAGGAACCGGACGGCCCGGTTCTCGCGGATGTCGCCCGGCTCCTCGTCCTTCGAGAGCAGCATCTTGAGGCCGGCGAAGATCAGGAAGGCGGCGAAGATCGACAGCACCCAGGCGGCCTGGTGCACGAGGGCCGCGCCGAGGCCGATCATCAGCCCGCGCAGCAGGACGGCCGCGAGGATGCCCCAGACCAGGACCCGGTGCTGGGCGGCGCGGGGGATGCCGAGCGCCGTGAGGATGACGGCGATCACGAAGACGTTGTCCATCGACAGCGACTTCTCGACCACGAGGCCGGCGACGTATTCCTGGCCCGCCTGGGGCCCGAGATACCACCAGACCCAGCCGCCGAAGATCATGCCCAGGGTGAAGTAGAACAGCGTGAGGAGCAGGCTCTCCTTCACGCCGATCTCGTGATTTTTGTCGCGATGCAGGAGTCCGAGATCGAAGGCCAGCAACCCGGCCACGAGGGCGTGGAACCCGAGCCACATCCACACGGGCTTGCCGAGCCACTCGTAATACAGAAAATCAACCATGACGCAGGACCGTCGATGCTTCTTGAGGAGAGAAAGCATCGGCTCCGACATCACGGAACGCATCATGCAGCATCCCGCCAGAGGGGCCCGCAGCCGATGAGGCGCAGTTGGGACTCTGAACCGGGCGAATCAAGGGCATCGAGCCGTCACGCTTGACAGGGCCGGCCCCCGGCGGCTTCCCAAAGCGCATGACTGACAGCGAACGCAACGGCCGCGAGGCTCGCGGCCCCGCGGTGATCGGGGGCGGCCCGGCCGGCCTCGCGGCGGCGGAGGTGCTGGCGCAGGCCGGCCACGCCGTGACCCTCTACGACCGGATGCCGAGCGTGGGGCGAAAATTCCTCATCGCCGGACGCGGCGGGCTCAACCTCACGCATTCCGAGCCGCTGCCGGCCTTCCTGGCGCGCTACCAGCCGGCTGAGGACGCCCTCGCCGGGGCGATCGCGGCGTTTCCGCCGAGCGCCCTGCGCGCCTGGTGCGACGACCTCGGCCAACCGACCTTCGTCGGGTCGAGCGGCCGCGTCTTTCCCGAGGCCTTCAAGGCCTCGCCGCTGCTCCGGGCCTGGCTCCAGCGCCTCGACGGGCTGGGCGTCCGCATCCGCACCCGTCACCGCTTCACCGGCTGGTCGGACGCGGGCGGGCCGGTCTTCGAAACCCCGGACGGACGGGTCGAGGCCGCGCATCGCCCGGTCCTCCTGGCTCTCGGCGGCGCGAGCTGGCCGCGCCTCGGCTCCGATGGGGCCTGGGTGCCCCTGCTCGCGCGGGACGGTGTCGCGGTGGCGCCCCTCAAGCCCGCCAATGTCGGGTTCACCGTGGCCTGGTCGCCGGTCTTCGCCGCGCGCTTCGCCGGCGCCCCCTTGAAGCGGATCGCCCTCAGCCTCGAGGGCACCCGCGTGCGCGGCGAGGCCGTGATCAGCGCCGACGGGATCGAGGGCGGGGCGATCTACGCCCTCGCACATCGAATCCGGGCCGCCACCGAGCGGGGCGAGGCCCGGCTGGAGATCGATCTCCGGCCGGACGTGGAGGAGGCCGCGCTGGCACGGGCGCTCCGCGATCCGAAACCCGGGCTCTCCCTCGCCAATCGCCTGCGCAAGGCCGCCGCGCTGACGCCCGTGGGGATTGGCCTCCTGCGCGAGGCGGCCCACCCGCTGCCCGTGGCCGCCGAGGCCCTGGCGGCCCTGATCAAGGCGGTACCGCTCCGTCTCCTGGCGCCGCGCGGCCTCGACCGGGCGATCTCCACGGCGGGCGGGATCCGCTTCGGCGACGTCGATGCCGGCTTCATGCTCGTCCGGCGGCCCGGCACCTTCGTGGCCGGCGAGATGCTGGACTGGGAGGCCCCGACGGGGGGCTACCTCCTCCAGGGGGCCTTCGCCTCGGGCCGCGCGGCTGCGGCGGGCATGCTGGCCTGGATCGCGCGGGACGCCGCCCGAGGCGCGTGATTCGCCGTCTCACGAAAAAGGCTCCCTCTCGGGGGAGAGGGAGCCTGATGGTCCGGCGCAGCCGTTCCGGGCCGCGCGGTGCCGGGTCTTAGCGGCAGTATACGTCGCCGTAGGCGTCGCGGTAGGTGCCGTAGGGGCAGCGCGGGGCGGTGGAGGCGCCGACGATGGCACCGCCGGCACCGCCGATGGCGGCACCCGCGAGCGCGCCGCCGGCGCGGCCGGTGGCGGCACCGCCGATGGCGGCACCCGCGAGGGCGCCGAGGCCGGCGCCGCCGAGGGCGCGGTCCTGCGGGGTGTTGCAGGCGCCGACCGAGAGGGCGAGAGCACCCGCGAGGGTGGCGGCAATGAGCTTCTTCATGGTTCCGAGACTCCCTTGTGCGTCGTCGTGACCCGGCCTTCGGCCGTGATGTTCGTGCCGCCCGAGCTTAAGCATTCCGCGCGAGAAATGCACGCGAAACGGCGCAGGTTCCGTCCCGCCTTTCCGTTTCGTCGAAAAACCCTCTAGTGATGCGCCGATCAGGGCCCATCCGGGCGGCGCCGTCCGCCCATCCCGCCGCGAGGACTCCATGCAGCGCGCCACCGCCATCGTCCGCAAGGTCGCCGTCCGCGCCGATGCGATCGTCGACACGATCGTGCTCGACCATGCCGCCCGGCAGGCCCCCCCGGACAGCCTGACCGGGGAAGGCGGGCTGAGCCTGACCCTCGCGCTCGCCAAGGCGGCGGCCTTCGAGGACGGCGATGCCCTGCGCCTGGAGGACGGGCGCCTCGTCGCGATCCGCGCCGCCGGCGAGCCGCTCCTCGAGGTCCGTGCCGAGAACCCGGCCCGGCTCCTGCGCCTCGCCTGGCAGCTCGGCGGCAGCCACGTGCCGGCCGAGATCGCCGCCGAGGTGCTCTACGTGCCCCGCAGCGCCGCCGAGTTGGTGCGCGGCCAGGGCTGCGCCGCCACGCCGGTCACCCGCGCCTTCAAGCCCGAGCGCGCCGCCCACGACCACAGCCAGTGCGGCCACGATCATCACGATCACGGGCACCACGCGCACGACCACGCGGATCACGACCACGGCCATACCCATGCGGGGCATGACCATGATCACGGCCATGATCACGCGCACACCCATTCCCATGGGCACGATCATGCCCACGCGCACGATCGTGCCAAAGACCCTGCCAAAGAGCACGGCGCGCACGGCCACGTGCACGGGCCGGACTGCAAGCACGACCACTGAGCGGAGCCGCCCCGCGTTGAAGCCGGCGGCGCGGACCGTTATGTCCGCCGGATGATCGCCCGCGACCTCCGCTTCTCCGTCGCCCCCATGATGGACTGGACCGACCGTTACTGTCGGGCCTTCCACCGCACCCTGTCGCGGCACGCCCGCCTCTACACCGAGATGGTGACCACCGGGGCGGTCATCCACGGCCCGCGCGACCGGCTGCTCGGCTTCGACGCGCTGGAGCACCCGGTGGCGGTGCAACTCGGCGGCTCAGATCCGGCCGACCTCGCGCACGCCGCCCGCATCGCCGAGGATTTCGGCTACGACGAGGTCAACCTCAACGTCGGCTGCCCGTCCGACCGGGTTCAGGACGGGCGCTTCGGCGCCTGCCTGATGCGCGAGCCCGCCGTGGTGGCCGACTGCGTCGCCGCCATGAAGGCGGCCGTGTCGGTGCCGGTCACGGTGAAGTGCCGCATCGGCGTCGACGACCAGGACCCCGAGCGGGCCCTCGACGCCCTCGCGGACGCCGTGGTCGCGGCCGGCGTCGACGGCCTCGTGGTGCATGCCCGCAAGGCCTGGCTCCAGGGCCTGTCGCCCAAGGAGAACCGCGACGTGCCGCCCCTCGACTATCCGCGGGTGGCCCGGCTGAAGCGGGACCATCCCACGCTGCCCATCGCCATCAACGGCGGCATCGCCACCCTCGCGGACGCGGTCGCCCATCTGGCGGAGGTCGACGGCGTCATGATCGGCCGGGCCGCATACAGCGACCCGGCGATCCTCCTCGACGTCGATCCGGTCCTGTTCGGCGAGCCCGCCCCGGCGGCCGACCCGTTCGCCGCGATCGCGGCCTTCGAGCCCGTCCTCGCCGGAATGCTGCAGGAGGGCGTGCGCCTGCACGCGGTGACCCGACACATGCTCGGCCTGTTCAACGGCCGCCCGGGCGCGCGCGCCTATCGCCGGCATCTCTCCACCTTCGGCCTCCAGCCCGAGGCCGGCCTCGCGACCCTGCGGGAGGCAGTGAATCGGGTCTCCCGCGGCGGTCAGGCTTCCGATCCGGCCATTCCGGGCAGGGAGGGGGCACAGGATGCCGCCTGAGCCTCCCCGTCCGGGCCTCTATAACTAGAAGCGGGCGTCTTCTTGTTTGCTGGCACAATATTCAGGAAGTGCATTGGGATTGTTGCTGATATGGCACGCGAAATCACAGCTTGGATTGTGACATCATTATGAACAATTTGCGGCTGTAGTTTTCGGTATTTCAACCATCGATCCGACCAGCGGATTCGATGGGGCGAACGATGCGATTCCAATACAGTGTTTCGAGTGCGGCCATCATTCTCGCGGCATCGGGTATAGCCTCGGCGCAGGCACAGACCGCGACTATCACGCCGTCCAATGCCAATGTGCTGAACCTGCTCGCACCGTTCCTATCCCTGAACGCCAGTGCGATTGGCCAGGCGACGCTGCAAGGCAACCTCTCGCAAGCCATCGCCATCAACAACCAGTCGACGCCGGACCAGCGCGCCCTCGCCATCAGCGGCAAGGCCCTGCCGGGCGGCACCCCCTTCCTCGGCTCGATCACCCTGGTCGACGGATCGGTGGTGAAGCTCGGACCGGCCGACAATCTGGCCGGCGGCCTCCCGCTCCAGGCCATCCAGAGCAATCCGGGAATGCCGGGCACGATCAACCCGATCCAGCCGGTGGGCGGTTACGGCCCGGTGCTGGGTCCGCTCTATCAGCAGGGCATCCGCGCCAGCACGGACACGAAGGGACCGCTGGCCCGGACTTTTGATTTCCTGAACCGGGCCTACAAGTTTACCAGCTCCGATCTGGGCGTCGCGAAGAACTACTTCGCCAACGGTGCGGCCAACAATCCGAGCGTGACGCCGGCCGGCTATGTCCCGGTTCCCGCCGTCGCGCCTGCCGGATACACGCTGCCCCGCTTCAACGGGCTGCCCAACACGACGACGAGCGTCCTCGATATCGCCGCCGGCGTGACCAACACGCAAGCCGGACAGGACGTCTACGGGAGTTCGCGCCCGGTCCAGGTCCGTCCGAACGGCATCGACCCGTTCGATCCGACCTCGATCAATGGCCTGACCACCAACCCTTCGTTCCCCAGCGGCCACACCAATTACGGGATTACCGACTCGATTCTGCTCGGCATGCTGACGCCGTCGCTCTACCAGAGCATGCTCATGCGCGGCTCGGAATACGGCGACAGCCGCATCGTGCTCGGCGTCCATTATCCGCTCGACATCATCGGAAGTCGCGCCTTCTCGGCTTATAATCTCGCGCAGGCCTTCACCAACCCGGCCTATATCGACAATGCCGCCACCACCGGCACGGCCATCAACCTGACCTCGCTCTTCACCCAGGCCCAGGGCGAACTCCAGAGCTACCTGTCGGCCGGCTGCGGCGCCGCCGTCGCGACCTGCGCCACGAGCGCGGCCAACACGGGGGGCAACCCCTATCTCCCGTCCGCCGCCAATCAGGCCTTGTACCAGTCGCGCCTGACCTATGGTTTGCCGGTCCTCACCTTCGCCGAGGCGCCGCGCGAAGCCGCACCTGCCGGCGGGCCGGATGCCGCCATTCTGCTTGCGCCTCTGTATGGCGGTAGCAGCAGCGCGGCCGCGCAGATCGCGCCGAAAGGCGGCCTCTATGGCGCGCTCCAGGACAGCACGATCAATCAGATCATCGTCAACACCGAGACGAACGCGCTCAGCGCCTTCTACGGCATGCCGCTGAGCTACTGGGCGCGCATCGACCTCTACAGCGCCGCCGGCTACTTCCGGAACGTCGTCGGCACGCTGTCGATGGCCGCGAGCGACCTTGTCGCCACCGACGTCACCGTCGGCCAGACCGGGGCCCTCTATGCCAACGGCACCATCGCGGGGACCGTCACGGTGGGCACGGGCGGTCTTCTCGGCGGCACCGGCACGGTGGGCGGGCTCGTGGCCCAGTCCGGGGCCGTGGTGGCGCCGGGCAATTCCATCGGCACCCTGAACGTGGCCGGCAACGCCGCCTTCGCCGCCGGCACCACCTTCCGGGTCGAGGCCAACGCCGCCGGCCAGGCCGACCGCCTCGCCGTGGCGGGCACCGCGACGCTGTCGGGCGGCACCGTCCAGGTGCTGGCGGCCGACGGCGCCTACGATCCGCGCACCCGCTACACCGTCCTGACCGCCGCCGGCGGCGTGCAGGGCCAGTTCTCCGGCGTCACCGCCAACTTCGCCTTCCTGACGCCCACCCTGGGCTATGGCGCGAACGCGGTCGACCTGACCCTGACCCGCAACGACGTCGCCTTCTCCACCATCGCCCAGACCCGCAACCAGGGCAGCGTCGCCGACGCCATCCAGGCGGCCGGGGCGGGCGCCGCCCTCTACGGCCGCACCGTCGGGCTGAGCACGCCCGAGGCCCGCGCCGCCTTCGGGGCGCTCACCGGCGACATCCACGCCAGCGCGGCCGGCGCCCAGTTCGAGACCGCCTTCTTCGTGCGCGAAGCGATCCTCGACCGCCTGCGCTGGGGCACGGGCGAGGCCGCCGACTACGGCGCCCTTCCTGCGACCTACACCGCCGACCTGCCGGGCCGGGCCGCCCCGGTGGTGCCCGTGCCCATGCGGGTGCTCGATCCGCAGGTGTTCGGGCTCTGGGGCCAGGGCTTCGGCAGCTTCGGCCAGACCCGCGGTGACGGCAACGCCGCGTCCCTGTCGCGCCAGACCTCCGGCTTCGTGCTCGGCGCCGATCTGCGCCTCGAAACCGGCTTCCGCCTGGGGTTCACGGGCGGCTACACGCTGACCAGCCTCGACAGCGCCGGACGGCTCGCCTCCGGCACGATCGAGAGCGGCTTCGGCGGCGTCTATGGCGGCTTCGCGCGGGGGGCCTTCGCCCTGCGCCTCGGCGCGGTCTATGCCGACCAGGCGAGCCGCCTGCGCCGGGCGGTGACCTTCGCGGGCCTCTCCGACAGCGACACGGCCCGCATCGGCGGCTCCACCGTGCAGGGCTTCGGCGAAATCGGATACCGGATCGTGCTGGGTGCGGCGCCGGCGCTCGCGCTCCAGGCGTCCGCCCTGCAGCCGACCTACCTCGAGCCCTTCGTGGGCGGGGCCTACGTGTCGATCGGGCGCGACCGCTTCGCCGAGACCGGGGGGCTCGCCGCCCTGACCGGCGCGGCGCAGACCACCGAGGTGGCGACCTCCACGGTGGGCGTGCGCGGCCAGACCAGCCTGGACCTGGGCCTGGGCTCCGGGGCGCCGGTGTCCCTGCACGGTCTGATGGGCTATCGCCGGGCCTATGGCGACGTGGTGCCGAAGGCGCTCCTCGGCTTCGGCACCGGTCCGAGCTTCCTCGTGGCCGGCACGCCGATCGGCCGGGACGCGCTGGTGGCCGAGGCCGGCCTCGACATGCGGGTGGGCCGCGCCACCACCCTGGGCGTGGCCTATACCGGCCAGGTCGGCGAACGCGCCCAGGACCACGCGGTGAAGGGCAGCTTCACCTACCGGTTCTGAGACGCGACCGGCCGGGTCGGAGACGCGAAGACGCCGCCCGCCCCGTCGGCCGGGCGGCGTCTCCTTCGGCGAAGAACCTCAGCGGCCGCGCAGCACCAGCCGGTCCCCGCGGACCTCGAAGGAAGCGAGGCGGTCGAGGAAGCTCATGCCGAGGAGGTTTTCGCGCAGGGCGCCCGGCCGGCTCACCAGGGCCGGGACCCGCCGCGCGACGATACCCCCGACCCGGAGGCTGTCGAGGAAGGCCGGGGCCGCCACGGTGACGCCGTTGGCGGTGGAGACCCGGACGCTGAATTCGGACTCCGCCGGGCGGATGCCGAGGGCGGCCGCGCTCTCGGCGGTGAGCACCACGGAGCTGGCGCCGGTGTCGAACTGGAAGCCTTGGGGCTGGCCGTTCACCTCGGCCCGGACGTGGAAGTTGCCATCGCTGCGCCGGGTGATCGTCACCGTGCCGTCCGACCCCGTCACCGCGCTGCCGGGGCGCAAGGCCCCGAGCATGCGGTCGCCGATGATCCGGGCGTCGTCGCGGTAGGCGTAGCCGGCCACCAGGGCGGCCCCAAGGGCGCCCCAGAGCAGCAGGGCCGTCAGGTTCGCGCTCACGCGGCCCCGGAACTGGTGCCAGAATCCCGCCGCCACCACGGCGAGGAGGCCGGCGCTCATGGCGAGCTGGGCGAACTGGTCCGGCTCCATCCCGGCGATGCGCTGGGTGTCATCGGACAGGAGCAGCACCGCCAGGGCGCCGCCCAGGATGACCAGTCCGACCAGGATCATGACGCCGCCGGGGCCAGGGCCCGGGTCGGGAAGGCGTTCCGCAGGCGTGCGTCGAGCGTGGCCATCACCGCCCGGCGCTGGGGCTCCGACATCGAGCCCCACAGGGCGATCTCGTCGCGGGTGCGGCCGCAGCCCTCGCACAGGCCGGTGGCCGCATCGAGGAGGCAGAGCTTCGTGCAGGGGCTGGAGGGTTTGGGGCGGGGCTGGGTCATCGCCCCTGTCCATGCCAGGGCCATGGCGTCCGGATCAAGTCCGGCCGCGGATCAGGCGGGGACCGCCGCCAGGAGACCGATGAGGGCGGCGATCTCGGCCGCCTGCTGGGCGGCACCGACCACGTCGCCGCTCTGCCCGCCGATCATCCGTCGCGCCAGGGCGGTGACCGCGAGGGACGCGCCGAGGCCAAGACCGAGCATCAGGACGAGGCCGGGCACCGGAAGGCCGAGGACTAGGGCCACCAGGGCGACGAGGAGGGTGAGGGCCCCGGCGGTGGCCAGGGTCCGCCGGCTCGGACGTCCCACGGCGGCGCCGGCGCCGTCCGCACGGGCGGGCGGCAGCAGGGCGAGGGGCGCCAGGGCGGCGCTGCGCGAGAGCGCGGCGGCCAGCAGCAGGGCCGGCGCCGCCAGGAGCTCGACCCGGTCGAGGAGCGTCGCCAGGGCGCCGATCCGCAAGGCCAGGGACAGCATCAGGGCGACGCCGCCATAGGCGCCGATGCGGCTGTCGCGCATGATCTCCAGGCGCCGGGCGGGCGTGGTCCCGCCGCCGAATCCGTCGGCGACGTCGGCGAGGCCGTCCTCGTGCAGGGCCCCCGTCACCAGGACGCCCGCCGTCACCGCGAGGGCGGCGGCGAGGAAGGGCCCGAGGCCGAGGCCCCAGGCGGCGAGCAGCACCCCGGCTCCGGGCAGGCCGAGGAGGAAGCCCGCCAGGGGCAGCATCCGGGGGAGGGTGCGGAAGTCCGGGACCGCGTGCGGGTCGCCCTCGCCGGGCAGCGCCGGCACGGGCAGGCGGGAGTAGAAGCGCAGGCAGCCCGCCAGGTCGTAGGCCAGGCGGGCCCCCGGAAAGGCGGGTTCGGCCTCCTCGTTCATCGCGACCCTGCCTCGCCTTCACCACCCGTGCCCGGAGCGTTATAGCTCCCGCGACGGGCGGCCCGCCATCCTGGCACCGGGGCCGGCCACCGGAATCGCTCCATGACCTCCGAGACGACCGCCCCCGAGAGCCCCTTCGGCGACATCCGCCGCCTCGTCGAATCCCTGCCGGGGCCGGACCGGGACGCGGTGGCGATGGTGGCCGAGCGCGACGCCACCCTGACCAAGCCCGCCGGCTCCCTGGGGCGCCTGGAACATCTCGTCTCCTGGCTCGCCGCTTGGCAGGGCAAGGGCCAGCCGAGCCTCGACCGTCCCCTCGTCTGCGTCTTCGCCGGCAGCCACGGCGTCACCGCCCGGGGCGTCTCGGCCTTCCCGGATGCGGTGAACCGCCAGATGCTCGACAACTTCGCGGCCGGCGGCGGGGCGATCAACCAGATCTGCGCCGCCTACGGCCTGGGCTTCAAGGTGTTCGACCTCGCCATCGACATGCCCACGGGCGACATCACGGTCGGGCCGGCCTTCGACGAGAAGGCCTGCGTCGCCACCATGGCTTTCGGGATGGAGGCGGTGGCCGCCGGGACCGATTGCCTGGCGCTCGGCGAGATGGGCATCGGCAACACCACCGTGGCGGCGGCGATTTACGCGGCCCTCTACGGGGGAGAGGCCGCCCATTGGGTCGGGCGCGGAACCGGCGTCGACGCGGCGGGGCTCGCCCGCAAGGTCGCGGCCGTGGAGGCGGCCCTCGCCCAGCATGCCGGCCACCTCGACGATCCCCTGGAGATCCTGGCGCGCCTCGGCGGCCGCGAGATCGCCGCCATGGCGGGGGCGATCCTGGCGGCCCGCCTGCAGCGGGTGCCGGTGGTGCTTGACGGCTACGTGGCGACCGCCGCCGCCGCGCTCCTGCACCGGCTCGACCCGACGCTCCTCGACCATTGCCTCGCCGGGCACGTCTCGGCGGAGGGGGCGCATGCGGACGTGCTGGAGCGCCTGGGCCTCGTCCCGCTGCTGGCTCTCGGGATGCGCCTCGGCGAGGCCTCCGGCGCGGCCCTGGCCCTGGGCCTCCTCAAGGGCGCGCTCGCCTGCCACCGGGACATGGCGACCTTCGCCCAGGCCGGGGTCTCGGAGCGCAGCGCGGGCTGACGCCCTCAGGCGGCCCGGGCGCGCTTCTCGGCGGGGGCGGCCTGGGATTCCCCCGGTACTTCCAGCGCCGGCAGGGTCTCCATCACGCGGCTCGCGGGGAAGATCACCACGACCTCGGTGCCCTCGCGCGGCTTCGACTTCAGCTGGAAGTTGCCGCCGTGCAGGTCCACGAGGCCCTTCACGATGGGCAGGCCGAGACCCGAGCCCTGCTCGGCCGTCTTGATCGCCAGCGAACCGCGTCCGAAGGACGACATCACGGTGCCGATCTCGTCCTCGGGGATGCCGGGGCCGCTGTCCTTCACGCTGACGTACTGGCCCCCGGACGAGGTCCAGCCGACCTTGATGGTGATCTCGCCCCCCGGCGGCGTGAACTTCACCGCGTTCGACAGGAGATTCAGCACGATCTGGCGCAGGGCCCGTTCGTCGGCCCAGAGCCGGGGCAGGCTGCCGTCGATGAACTCGTGGACGACCTGGTTCTTGCCGCGGGCGCGCAGGCTCATCATGTGGCGACACTCCTCCACGGCGTGCCCGAGCTGAACCGCCTCCTCGTTGAGCTCGTAGCGCCCGGCCTCGATGCGCGAGAGGTCGAGGATCTCGTTGATCAGGTTGAGAAGGTGCATTCCGCTGTCGTGGATGTCGGAGGCGTATTCCTTGTACGAGGGCGCGACGTGGACGCCGAACACCTCGTTCTTCATCACCTCGGAGAAGCCCAGGATGGCGTTGAGCGGCGTGCGCAGCTCGTGGCTCATGGTGGCCAGGAAGCGGGACTTGGCGAGGTTGGCCTCCTCGGCGCGGCGGCGGGCCTCGTCGGAATTGGCCTTGGCCTGCTCGAGCTCGCCGAAGATCGAATCCTTCTCCGCCTGGGATTGCAGCGCCTCCACCGTCGAGGCGTAGACGCGGCGCCCGAGGCCGAGGAAGAACAGCTGCGCGCCGACCACCATGGTGACCAGCATCATCGTGTTCATGTCCTGGGACACCGCCAGGAGCGAGAGGGCGGCGATGCACAGGGGCACCAGGGCGGCCCCGGCGGCGGCCGGCAGGGTCGCGGCCAGCATCGTCGCCATGGCGGCCACGATGACGAGGCCGAACAACACGAAGGTCCGCGCCCCGGAGGCGCCGACCAGCACCATCATCGCCCAGGCCGTGCTCTGGAGGAACTCCGCGGCCATGAAGGTGCGGCGCCAGCTCCGCACCGAGACGAGGTCCGGGTCCTGGGCCAGGAAGCGGCGCGTGAGCAGCTTGGAGACCGTCACCGTCGCCAGGAGGCACAGCCCCCAGCCCGCCGCGAGGGCCGGCGGGGTCCAGACCGCCGCGATCCCCGCCACCGCGAGGCCGAGCAGCGCCAGGGGGATGACCGCGCCCGATCGGTACTGCGCGTAGACCCGGATCAGCTCGTAGTCGAAGGCACGTTCCAGCCCGCTCGTCGAGGTGAGCTTCTCCCGCGCCGATCGCATGTCGCGCGCGACCTCGCGTCGACGGGCCGCCTCCTGGGCGGAGGGGCCGCGGCCGCGCTGAATCATCTCGGCAGTCAGGTCGGTCATCACCGTCGCGAGGAGTCGGAGGGGGCGTCGCGGTCGAGATCGGGACCGCGGAGAGGCCGGGATACAACCGCTCGGAACCTGCGCCGGATATGTTAAGAAGCGCCTGCCGGAACCGGGCGGATTGTCGGAATCCGCATCACGGCGGCGGCCTGTGAACAGGATTCCGGCAAGGATTTCAGGGGCGCGTGGCCACGGCGCGGCGATGGAATACGGTCTGCCGGGGTGTGCTGCCGCACATGGTTACGATCAAGCAACGCTTAGCCTCGTTCCAAACTGCGATCGGGAGGCCGAGATGCTGAAACTCACCGTCAACGGGGTCTCCCACGAGGTCGATGCCGACCCGGAGATGCCGCTCCTCTGGGCGCTGCGCGACCACCTCAACCAGACCGGCACCAAGTACGGCTGCGGCATCGCCCAGTGCGGCGCCTGCACGGTCCATCTCGACGGCCAGCCCGTCCGCGCCTGCCAGACCCGCATCGGCGATGTGGGCGCGGCCCAGATCACCACCATCGAGGGCGTCTCCGGCAAGGTCGCCGAAGCGGTGCGCACCGCCTGGCGCGGCCTCGACGTGGTCCAGTGCGGCTACTGCCAGTCCGGTCAGATCATGTCGGCGATCGGCCTCCTGTCCGGGAACCCGAAGCCCACCGATGCCGACATCGACGGGGCCATGGACGGCAACGTCTGCCGCTGCGGCACCTACCAGCGCATCCGCGCGGCGATCCACGAGGCGGCGCGAACCCTCGCTTGAGCCTCAGGCCCGCCGCGACCCCGAATTCCCGATCTTTCCGACTCTCGCGTCTGAACTGGAGCCCCCCATGCTGAAGGTCCGTCAGGCCGCCCCGCCCGTGCCGTCCCGCCGCGCCTTCCTGGGCGGAGGCGCCGTGGCCGCCGGGGCCCTCGTCATCGGCTTCACCCTCGACCCGGCGAAGTTCGCCCAGGCCGCCCCCGGCCCCGACCTCTCGGCCCTGCCGCCGATGCCGAACGCCTTCGTGCGGATCGCCGCCGACGACACCGTGACGGTGGTGATCAAGCACCTCGACATGGGCCAGGGCAACACCACCGGCCTCGCCACCATCCTGGCCGACGAGCTCGATGCGGACTGGGCCACCATCCGCACCACCTTCGCGCCGGCCGACGCCACGCTCTACAACAACTTCGCCTTCGGCCCCGTCCAGGGCACCGGCGGCTCCACCGCCATCGCCAATTCCTGGGTCCAGCTGCGCAAGGCGGGGGCGGCCGCCCGCGCCATGCTGGTGGCGGCGGCCGCCGAGCGCTGGACGGTCCCGGCCTCCGAGATCACGGTCGAATCCGGCACGGTGCGCCACGCGGCCTCGAACCGGCAGGCCCGGTTCGGCGAACTCGCGGAAGCCGCCGCGGCCCAGCCGGTGCCGAAGGAACCGCGCCTCAAGGAGGCGAGCCAGTTCACCCTCATCGGCAAGAAGGTGCCGCGGACCGATTCGGTGGCCAAGACCGACGGCACGGCGATCTACTCCCTCGACATCCGCCGCCCCGGGCAGCTGACCGCGGTGGTGGCCCATGCGCCCCGCTTCGGCGGCACCGTGAAGACCGTCGACGACAAGGCCGCCCGCGCGGTGGCGGGCGTGGTCGACGTGCTCACGATCCCCACCGGCGTCGCGGTGCTGGCGCGTGACACCTGGTCGGCCATGAAGGGCCGCGAGGCGCTCAAGATCACCTGGGACGACAGCGCGGCCGAGACCCGCTCGTCCGACGCGATCCTGGCCGATCACCGCAAGCGCCTGGAGACGCCCGGCCTCGTCGCCTCGAAGAAGGGCGACGCCGCCGGCGCGATCGCCGGCTCGGCCAAGGTGCTGGAGGCCGAGTTCACCTTCCCCTACCTCGCTCACGCGGCGATGGAGCCCCTGAACGCCACCATCGAGAAGGCCTCGGACGGCACCTACGACGTCTTCGCCGGCTGCCAGCTCCAGACGATCGAGCAGGCCGTGGTGGCGGCCACGCTCGGGGTGACCACCGACAAGGTCCGGCTGCACACGCAATGGGCCGGCGGCTCCTTCGGCCGGCGTGCGACCCCGGGCGCCGACTACTTCGCCGAGACCGCCTCCATCGTCCGCGCCACCGGCGGCAAGGCTCCCGTCCACCTCGTCTGGACCCGCGAGGACGACATGGCCGGCGGCTTCTACCGGCCGATGGTGGTCCACCGCCTCCGCGCCGGCCTCGACGCCAAGGGCGGGATCACGGGCTGGGAGCACCGGACCATCGGCAAGTCGATCATGATCGGCACCGCCTTCGAGACCATGATCGTGAAGGACGGCGTCGACGCGACCACGGTGGAGGGCGCCTCGGACACCCCCTACGCGCTGCCCGCCTACCGCTTCGAGGTCCACAACGCCCGCGAGGGCGTGCCGGTGCTGTGGTGGCGCTCGGTGGGCCACACCCACACCGCCCAGGCGATGGAGGTGTTCATCGACGAGCTCGCCCACGCGGCCGGCGCCGATCCCGTCGCCTACCGCCTCGGGCTGCTGGGGGGCGCGCCGCGCCTCTCCGCCACCCTGAAGCTCGCCGCCGAGAAGGCCAGCTGGGATCCGAAGAAGGGCGCCGACAAGAATCGCGACAAGAATCGCGGCCTCGGCGTCGCGGCGCACGAATCCTTCGGCTCCTACGTGGCCATGGTGGCGGACGTGACGGCCGAGGACGCCAAGGTGAAGGTGAACCGCATCGTGGCGGCGGTGGATGTCGGCATCGCGGTCAACCCGGATGTGATCCGCGCCCAGGTCGAGGGCGCCGTGGGCTTCGCCCTGTCCTCGGTCCTGCGCAACAAGATCACGCTCAAGGACGGCGTGGTGCAGGAGAAGAACTTCGACGCCTACGAGCCGACCCGGATGAGCGAGATGCCGGTGGTCGAGGTCCACATCGTGCCCTCCACCGCCGCGCCCACCGGCATCGGCGAGCCCGGCGTGCCCGTCATCGCCCCGGCGATCTCGAACGCGATCTTCGCCGCCACCGGCCAGCGCCTGCGCTCGCTGCCCCTCGACCTCAGCGGCCTGAAGGGGGCCTGAGCCGGCGCGACGACACGGGCCCTCGCCCGCGGCTCCGGCGCCGCCTATCTCGGAGGGCATCATGCTCTCCGAGATCAAGCCCATCGAGACGCCCTTCGACGCCACCGTGGCGCGCCTGCGCGCCTGCCGGATCTGCCGGGATGCGCCGCGCTACGGCGCGCCCCTGCCGCAGGAGCCGCGCCCCATCGTCCAGGGCCTGGCCTCGGCCCGGCTCTGCGTCGCGAGCCAGGCGCCCGGCAACCGGGCCGACAAGAGCGGCATCCCCTTCATGGATCCCTCGGGCACCCGCCTGCGGGACTGGCTCGGCCTCGACGAGGCGGCCTTCTACGACGCGCGCCGCCTTGCCATCGTACCCATGGGGGCCTGCTTTCCCGGCTACGACGCGAAGGGGGGTGACAAACCCCCGCGCCGGGAATGCGCCGAGCGCTGGCGGGACGAGCTGTTCGCCGGCCTGCCGAACCTCGAACTCATCCTGGTGATCGGGCAATACGCGCAGGCTTGGCATCTCGGCCGCGCCAAGGCCGGGCTCACCGACACGGTCCGGCGCTGGCGCGAGATCCTGGCGAGCCCCGGCACGCCGCGGGTTCTGCCGCTGCCCCATCCCTCCTGGCGCAACAGCGGCTGGCTCAAGGCCAATCCCTGGTACGAGGCCGAGCTGCTGCCGGTCCTGAAGGCCGAGGTGGCGCGGGCGATGGCGCCCCGTTGACGGCGTTCCCCCCGGCGGGATTGCCCGTTGACAGGAGCGGCCCTGCGCGGGATCGCTCGCGGCGGAACCGGAGAGCCCCATGACCGCATTGCTGGACCCGCGCGACCGCCTGATCGTCGCCCTCGACGTGGGCACCGTGGACGAGGCCGAGCGTCTGGTCGACCGGATCGGCGATGCGGCGACCTTCTACAAGATCGGCTACCGCTTGGCCTATGCGGGCGGGCTCGCCCTGGTGCCGCGCCTGGCCGCCGCCGGCCACAAGGTCTTCCTCGACCTCAAGCTCCATGACATCGGCAACACCGTGGAGGAGGGGGTCCGGGCCCTCACCGACCTCGGCGCCACCTTCCTCACCGTCCACGCCTATCCGCAGACCATGCGGGCGGCGATCCGGGGCCGGGGTGCGAACGGCCCCCGGATCCTCGCCGTCACGGTGCTGACCTCCTACGACGATGCCGATGCGGTCGAGGCGGGCTATGCCCTGCCGGTGGCGGACCTCGTGGCCCGGCGCGCCGGCCAGGCGGCGGAGGCCGGGATCGACGGCATCGTCTGCAGCGCCGCCGAGGCCCCGGCGGTGCGCGCCCGGATCGGGGCGGACCGCGCCATCGTCACCCCCGGCATCCGGCCGGCGGGCGCCGAGGCGGGCGACCAGAAGCGCGTCATGACGCCCGGCGAGGCGCGCCGGATCGGGATCGATCACGTCGTGGTGGGGCGTCCCATCACCCAGGCGGCGGACCCCCGCGCGGTGGCGCAGGGCATCGTCGCGGAGATGCGATAGGGGTTCAGCTCCTGGCGCGCAGGCTTCCCAGCAGGAAGGCGATCATCGCTTCGAGGGGCGGGGCACCCGCGTCCGGGTAATGGCTGACCAGGGCGGGATGGCAGTAGCGGATGACGGCGGTATGGATGCAGGCCGCCGCGGTCGACGGATCGGCGACGTCGAACTCGCCGGCCGCCACCCCCGCCTGGACGAGTTCGCGCAGGACCGAGCCGATCTGGTCCACATGGGCGCGGCAGACGTCCCAGCTCTCGGTGATGGCCGCTTCCACCATCTCGTGGAGGCGCGGGTTCGCTTCGCAACGCTCGACGCAGGCCTGGTGCATGACCGTGACGACCCCGGCGATCCGCGCGGCGGCGGTCCGGTCCGGCGCGGCGGCGGCCTGGGCCACCCGCTGCTCCGTGTCGTCCATCAGGCGCTTGATGACGGCCTCGTGGATCGCCTTCTTCGACTCGAAGAAGCGGTACACGTTGGCCGGGCTCATCCGCAGCGTCTTGGCGATGTCGGCGACGGTGGTCTTCTGGTACCCGACGAGCCGGAACGCCTCTTCCGCCGTCGCGAGAATGCGGCAGCGCGTGGTGGGGGCCGCTTCGTCGGGGATGTCGCGGACGAGGGCCGCTGTACGGGTCATGGCTTTTAACTAGGCTGTTGCCACGCTGGCGTCAAAAATACGCCGCGCCCTACCGTCCCTCGCCGATGGCCTGCCGACGCATGACGCGGCCCGGCACCGCGCGACGCCGGACAGTTTCGGGCTGGAACCGGATCGGAACGGATCAGGATCCGAACTGCGAGCCCAGCTGTTCCAGGTACTCGGCCAGATCGACGCCGCCGATCCGCTTGCCGTAGTCGAAGCGCATCCCCTGGCGGATGTCGACGCTGCTGCTCTTGGTCGTCAACGTGAAGGGCTTCACGCAGACCCAGGCGCCGTCGCGCCGATGTTCGAAGAAATTCAAGATCTCATGCTTGGCCATGAGGGCCTCCCCGGCTGTCTCACCAGACAACGGGCCGGCACGGGAACGGTTGCGCTCCCGGTTAACGAAGTTCGAGCTTGACCGTTAGCTTTGGGCGTCCCCGCGCTGCACTGTCCGATGGTGCGCCGCAGCTATCCTGGTCTTGCGGAGATTGCCACCGGGTCCGTGGCCGCGGGGGGATGGCCTCCCGGCGTCACGGAGCCCGGGCGCTCCGGGATCAGGCGGCGCTCTTCAGCGCGCCCGTGCTGTCGTGGAAATCCGGGCCGTTGGTCGTCCGGGTCACGTAGCCGTCGCGGATCAGGTAATCGCCGAACCGTTCGCCGGCCTCCTTGTTCCGGGCATAGGTGGCGAAGAGCGGGTCGAGGAGGGTCTTGATCTCGGAGGCGGTGACGTCCTCGGCGTAGAGCTTACCGAGGCGCGAGCCGTCGAAGGCCGCCCCGAGATAGAGGTGGTAGCGCTCGGGCCCGCGGCCGACGAGGCCGATCTCCGCGATGAACGGCCGGGCGCAGCCGTTGGGGCAGCCGGTCATCCGGATGGTGATCTCGTCGTCCTGCAGGCCGTGGGAGGCGAGGCTCGCCTCCAGCTCGTCCATCAGGCTCGGCAGGTAGCGCTCGCTCTCGGCCAGGGCCAGGCCGCAGGTCGGCAGGGCGACGCAGGCCATGGAGTTGCGGCGCAGGGCGCTGGCGCCCTTCAGCATGCCGTACTGGTCCACCAGGGCTTCGATCTCCGCCCGCTTCTCGGACGGCACGTTGGCGATGATGACGTTCTGGTTGCCGGTGAGGCGGAAGTCGCCTTCGTGGATCTCGGCGATCCGGCGCAGGCCGGTGAGCAGCTGCGGGCCGTTCTCGTAGTCCTTGATCCGGCCCGAGGCGACGTAGAGCGTGAGGTGGTGGCGCCCGTCGTCGCCCTCGGTCCAGCCGTAGCGGTCGCCGTTGGCCGTGAAGGCGAAGGGCTTCGGGTCGGCGAGCGGCTTGCCGACGCGCGTCTCCACCTCGGCCCGGAACGCGGCGAGCCCGTAGCGCTCGATGGTGTACTTCAGGCGGGCGTTCTTGCGGACTTTGCGGTTGCCCCAGTCGCGCTGCACCGTCATCACGGCTTCCGCCACCTTCAGGGCATCCTCCGGCGCCACGAAGCACATCACGTCGGCGGTGCGCGGAAAGGTGTCGGTCTCGCCGTGGGTCATGCCCATGCCGCCGCCCACCGTGACGTTCCAGCCCGTCACCCCGCCCTTCTCGTCGAGGATGGCGATGAAGCCGAGATCGTGGGCGAAGATGTCGACCTCGTTGGAGGGCGGCACGGCGACCACGGTCTTGAACTTCCGGGGCAGGTAGGTCTTGCCGTAGATCGGCTCGATCTCCGCCGCGTCCTCGCCGCCGACCACGCGCTCGCCGTCGAGCCAGATCTCGCGCCAGGCGCTGGTCTTGGGCAGGAGCGAGTCCGAGATGTCCTTGGCGAGCTGGTAGGCGGCCTTGTGGGCGCCGGTCTGGGCCGGGTTGGTCGCCGCCATCACGTTGCGGTTGACGTCGCCGCAGGCCGCGATGGTGTCGAGGAGCGTCGCGTCGATGGCCGCCATCGTGCGCTTCAGGTTCGACTTGATGACGCCGTGGTACTGGAAGGTCTGGCGCGTGGTCGCCCGGAGCGCCCCGCCCGCATAGGTCGTGGCGATCTCGTCCAGCGCCAGCCACTGCTTCGGGGTGACGACGCCGCCGGCGATGCGCAGGCGGATCATGAAGCTGTAGGCCTTCTCGAGCTTCTTCTTGGTGCGCTCGGCCCGGATGTCGCGGTCGTCCTGCAGGTACATCCCGTGGAACTTCACGAGCTGACCGTCATCCTCGGAGATGGCGCCGGTGGCGTGCTTGAGGAGGCCGTCCGCCAGGGTGCCGCGCAGGTAGCCGCTGGCGATCTTGATGTGTTCGTTGGCGGCCAGGCCCGCGGCGCGCGCCGCTTCCGCTTCCGAGATCGGGCGGTCGGTGGGCGGGGTCTCGTAGGTGCGGGTGGTGGTCTTGTCGGCCATGGCGGGCATCCGGTTCGGGAACTCTCCTCCCCCCTGTGGGGAGGAGCTGGAGGTGGGGGTGGTGCAGGAGGCACCGCGAGCGCTCGATCCTGCACCACCCCCACCCTTGGTCCCTCCCCACAAGGGGGAGGGAGGGGTCTCAGTAGACGTCCTGCTGGTAGCGGTGGGCGCGCTCCAGGGCGGCGACGGCGGCCTCGGCCTCGGCGGGGCTGAGGGCCTTCACGTCCTGGAAGGCCTTCACCACGGCGTTGCGCACGTCCTTGGCCATCCGGGTGGCATCGCCGCAGACGTAGAAGCTGGCGCCGCCGTCGAGCCAAGCGACGACCTCCTTGGCGTGCTGGGCGATCCGGTCCTGCACGTAGACCTTCTCGGGCTGGTCGCGCGAGAAGGCCACGTCGATCTGCGACAGCGACCCGTCCTCCAGGGCCTCCTGCCACTCGAGCTGGTACAGGAAGTCGTGGGTGAAGTGCCGGTCGCCGAAGAACAGCCACGAGCGGCCGGGCGCTTCGACGGCGCGGCGCTCCTGCACGAAGGCGCGGAACGGCGCGACACCGGTGCCGGGGCCGACCATGATGATGTCGGTGGCCGGGTCCTGCGGCAAGCGGAAGTGCCGGTTGGGCTTCAGCTTCACCCGCAGCTTGGCGCCGTTGCGGATCCGGTCGGCCACGTGGGTCGAGGCGACGCCGCTGCGCGCCCGGCCGTGGGTCTCGTAGCGCACGGCCGCGATCACGAGGTGGACCTCGTCGCCCACCTCCTTGCGGGAGGACGCGATGGAATAGGCCCGCGGCGGCAGGGGCCGGGTGATGGTGGTCAGGTGCTCGGCCGTGACGGGGGCCGGGAAGCTCTGGATGAGGTCGATGAGGTGGCGCCCCTCGATCCAGGCCTTGGCCTCGCCGCTGTCGATGAGTTTCTGCGCCTCGGCATGGCCCGTCGCCTTGACGAAGCGCTCGACGGTGGTGGCCGACAGGGTGGTGATGTCGCGCTCGGCCAGCAGGGCCTGGCGCAGGGCCGCGTCGCCGGACAGGCCGGTGGCCGCCAGGATCTCGTCCACCAGGGCCGGGTCGTTCTCCGGATAGATCTCCAGGGAATCGCCGGGCTCGTAGGCGGGCGCGCCGTCCTCGAATTCAAGGGCGAGGTGGATCGTCTCCTTGTCGGAGCGCGACGAGTTCAGGTTGACGTGGTCGATGACCTCCACGACCCGGGGCTCGCGGCTCGGCTCGGCCTCCTCGTCCTCGTCGCCGGCAGCGCGCGCGGCGAAGTCCACCGCCACGACGTTGTCGGCGCTCGGGGGCGGCGCCAGTGCCTTGAGGGTATCCTTGATCCAGGCGGCGGCCGGCGTCTCGAAATCGAGGTCGAGGTCGGCGCGGTCATGGGCCCGGGTGCCCCCCAGGGCCTCGAAGCGGGCATCGAGCGCCTTCCCGATGGCGCAGAACTCCGCGTAGGAGGTGTCGCCGAGGGACAGCACGCCGAAGGACACGCCGTCGAGGCGCGGCGCACCGTCGGCCATCAGTTCGTTGTAGGCGCGCACGGACCGGGCCGGCGGCTCGCCTTCGCCCCAGGTCGCCGCGATGGCGACGATGCGCTTCTCCTTGGCGAGGCTGGCGATGTCGAGATCGGCGAAGTCGAGGACCTTCGGCTTGAAGCCGTTCTTGCGGGCGAGCTTGGCCATGTCGCCGGCGAGCTTCTCGGAGTTGCCCGACTCGCTCGCGAACAGGATGGTCAGCGGCTCGGCGGCCTTGGGCGGCGCGGCCGGGACGGTGGCGGCCTGCGGCGCACCGCTGGCGTCGAGGCCGGCGAGGAAGCCCGCGAGCCAGGCCCGCTGAATCGGGGAGGCGGCGCCGAGGACGGCGTCGAGGCTCGCGCGTTCGGTGTCGCCGAAGGGAGCCGTGCGGGGAATGATCGCGTGTCGTGCCATGTGGGAAGCCATGTCGTCCTGAGAGGCCGGCTGTCAACGGGGTTGTCCGTTTTACAGAACGACGTCACGGTAGAAGGAGCTGCCTGCGTGTGCAGGGCGAAAGAGAATTTTATTCCCCGGCCACCACCGACAGCGTCGGCGTGAAGCGTCCGTTGGCGGGCGGGGCCGGAAGGGGCAGGGCGGTGGTGGACTTGACCTTTTCCATCGCGAACCGGGAGGTCACGTTCTTGAGGGGCAGAGTCGCGATGAGGTGCTTATAGAACGTATCGTAGGCGCGCATATCGGCGACGACGACGCGGAGCATGTAATCCACGTCGCCGGCCATGCGATAGAACTCGAGCACCTCCGGCATGGCCGAGACGGTCTCGGCGAAGCGTTCCAGCCATTCGCGCGAGTGATCCGCCGTCTCGATGGAGACGAAGACGGTGAGGCCCAGGCCGAGCTTCACCGGATCGAGCACGGCGACGCGCCGATCGATGACGCCGTCCGCCTCCAGCCGCTGGATGCGCTTCCAGCAGGGCGTCTGCGACAGGCCGACCTTCTCGCCGATGGTGGCGATGGACAGGGTGGCGTCCTGCTGCAGCAGCGCCAGGATCTTCAGGTCGATCGAATCCAAGCTGGCCTCGCGGGTTCGTGAGACGCGGCGACGTGCTGGTCGGCACATCGTGGCCGCATAATGAGAAGGAATTTCCTTCGTCGAGCAACAGAATGCCCCTGCGGCCCGTTTCGGCAATGGGGGCGCGACACCGGGGAGTTGCCCGGTATCGATGGCCGCCATGCCTTGACAGCGTTCGTTATAGCGAACATTTCAGGTGCCAGACAAGTCACATCGCCACATTCGCCACCAAGCCACCTCCACCACGGTACATCGCGAAGTCTCTCATGAGCTCTCAACTGGAACACGCGGCGCGGGACCTCGCGTCCGCGATGGCGGGCCGCGACCTGAAGGCCCGGATCGCCTTGATCGAGGCGACGGTGCCGGGCCGGATCGTGTTCACCACCAGCCTCGGCATCGAGGACCAGGCGCTCACGCACGCGGTCGCGATGCACAAGGGCCGGACCGAGATCGTCACCCTCGACACCGGGCGGCTCTACCCCGAGACCTACGACACCTGGACCGAGACCGAATCGGCCTACGGCATCCGCATCCGCGCCTATGCGCCCGAGCGCGAGGCCGAGGAGCGCTTCGTGGCCGAGTCCGGCATCAACGGGTTCCGCCACTCGGTCGCCGCCCGGCAGGCCTGCTGCGGCTTCCGCAAGGTCGAGCCCCTGGGCCGAGCCCTCGCGGGCGCTGCCGGCTGGCTCACGGGCCTGCGGGCCGGGCAGTCGGCCAACCGGGCCGACACGCCCCTGGCCGAGGCCGACGAGGGGCGGGGCCTCCTGAAGATCAACCCCCTGGCCGACTGGTCCCGCGCCGACGTCGAGCGCTTCGTCGCGGACAATTACGTGCCCTACAACGTGCTGCACGATCGCGGCTTCCCCTCCATCGGCTGCGCACCCTGCACCCGGGCGATCCGCGTCGGCGAGGACGAGCGCGCCGGCCGCTGGTGGTGGGAACAGGCGTCCAAGAAGGAATGCGGCTTGCACGTCCACGCCCCCGAAGAGCAGCCACCCGACGAGCGATCGCCCGAACGGAATGTCGCGCCCGGCCACGAAGCGGCCGCCTTCGAAACGACCCGAACCTCGAACGCCCTGGAGATGGCCCGATGAGCGCCGCCCCCCTCACCACCCACGCGGCCACCGCCCAAGGGGCGAGCCGGTCCGCCCGGCTCACCCACCTTCAGCGCCTGGAGGCCGAGAGCATCCACATCATGCGGGAGACGGTCGCCGAGACCGAGAACCCGGTGATGCTCTATTCCATCGGCAAGGATTCCTCGGTGCTGCTGCACCTGGCGCTGAAGGCCTTCGCGCCGGGGCGCCTGCCGTTCCCGCTGATGCACATCGACACCACCTGGAAGTTCAAGGAGATGATCGCCTTCCGCGACCAGCGCGCGAAGGAACTCGGCCTCGACCTCATCGTGCACACCAACCAGGACGGTCTCGCCCGCGGCATCGGTCCGGTGAGCCACGGCTCGGAGGTGCACACCGACGTGATGAAGACCCAGGCCCTGCGCCAGGCCCTGGACAAGCACAAGTTCGACGCGGCCTTCGGCGGCGCGCGGCGCGACGAGGAGGCCTCGCGCGCCAAGGAGCGCATCGTTTCCCTGCGCACGGCGCAGCACCGCTGGGACCCGAAGCGCCAGCGCGCCGAGCCCTGGCACCTCTACAACATGCGCAAGAAGCGCGGTGAGTCGCTGCGCGTGTTCCCGCTCTCGAATTGGACCGAGCTCGACGTCTGGCTCTACATCGAGCAGGAGCAGATCCCGATCGTGCCGCTCTACTTCGCCAAGCCCCGCCCGGTGGTGGAGCGCGAGGGCCAGCTCATCATGGTCGACGACGACCGGCTGCCGCTGAACCCCGGCGAGACGCCCCAGGAGGTGTCGGTCCGTTTCCGGACGCTGGGCGACTATCCCCTAACCGGTGCCGTCGAGAGCGGCGCCGCGACCCTGCCGGAGATCATCGGCGAGACCCTGGCCGCCCGCACCTCGGAGCGCCAGGGCCGGGTCATCGACAAGGACGGCGCGGGCGCCATGGAGCGGAAGAAGCAGGAGGGCTATTTCTAAGATGACGATCCACCAGTCACCCGAAGCCTTCGGCTACGACGCGTTCCTGTCCGCCCACCAGAACAAGGAAGTCCTGCGCTTCATCACCTGCGGCTCCGTCGACGACGGCAAGTCGACCCTGATCGGCCGCCTGCTGCACGACACCAAGCAGATCTTCGACGACCAGGTGACAGCCCTGCAGCGCGACTCGCGCAAACACGGCACGCAGGGCGCGGAGATCGACCTGGCGCTCCTCGTGGACGGCCTCCAGGCCGAGCGCGAGCAGGGCATCACCATCGACGTCGCCTACCGCTTCTTCTCCACCGACAAGCGTTCCTTCATCGTGGCGGACACCCCCGGCCACGAGCAGTACACCCGCAACATGGCCACCGGCGCCTCCACGGCGGACGTGGCCGTGATCCTGGTGGATGCCCGCCAGGGTCTCACCCGGCAGACCCGGCGGCACGCGCTTCTGGTCTCCCTGCTGGGGATCAAGCGCGTGGCGCTGGCCGTGAACAAGATGGACCTCGTCGGCTGGTCGCAGACCCGGTTCGAGGAGCTCCTGTCGGCCTTCAACGCCTTCGCAGGCCCCCTCGGCTTCAGCGAGATCCGGGCGATCCCGCTCTCGGCCAAGAACGGCGACAACGTCGTGCTGCCGGGCGCCGCCGCACCCTGGTACACCGGCACCCCGCTGCTCCAGTACCTCGAAGAGGTCCCGGTCCGCGTCGAGGAGCAGGCCGCCCCGTTCCGCATGGCGGTGCAGTGGGTGAACCGGCCGAACTCGGATTTCCGGGGCTTCGCCGGCCTGATCGCCAGCGGCCGCGTCGCCCCGGGCGACGCCGTCATCGTCGAGCCCTCGGGCCGGACCTCGACCATCGCCCGCATCGTCACCGCCGACGGCGACCTGCCGCATGCGGTGGAGGGCCAGTCGGTGACCCTGGTGCTCGCCGACGAGATCGACGCCTCGCGCGGCTCGGTGATCGTCACCGCGGACGCCCCGATGCGGGTGACGGACAGCCTCGACGCCCGCCTGTTCTGGGCGGCCGAGACCGAGCTGCTGCCCGGCGCCACCTTGCTCGCCAAGATCGGGACCGTGACGGTGAACGCCGTCGTCACCACGATCCGGACCCGGATCGATCCCGAGACCGGCAACCCCGAGCCGGCCGCGCGCCTGACCGCCAACGACATCGCCGACGTGACCCTGACCCTCGACCGGGCGGTGGCGGTGGACGCCTACACGGCCAACCGCGACACCGGCGGCTTCATCCTGATCGACCGCGAGACCACCGACACGGCGGCCCTCGGCCTGATCCAGGCCGATGCGGCGGCGACCCCGGTCAAGGACGAGCCCGCGGAGGTGCGCGAGACGCGCTCCGGCGGCGGCTTCCTGTCGAAGCTGCGCTGGGTCTTCGGCGGAATCTGACGGGTCCGGACCCGGCCCGGCAGCGCCGGGCCCGCGGGACCACCCCCGACGGCCTCACCGCCGCGGCTCCTCCCGGAGCCGCGGCGGTTTGCGTTCGCTGCGCGCCGGTGCCGTTTGCAAGGGGGGATCGATGCGGCGAGGGTCATCTCCCTCGCCCATCTCCCTTGCCCATCTCCCTTGCCCGTGCGCGACGGCGCGACTAGGGTCCGCGCCGCTCGATCCGACCTTCGAAAACAGACGGGAGTGACCACCCATGGGCTTTCTGGCCGACGCCTTGTCCCGCGTGAAGCCGTCCGCGACCATCGCGATGACGCAGAAGGCGCGCGAGCTGAAAGCGCAGGGCATGGACGTGATCAGCCTCTCCGTCGGAGAGCCGGATTTCGACACCCCCCAGCACATCAAGGATGCGGCCATCGAGGCGATCCGGCGCGGCGAGACCAAGTACCCGCCCGTCTCCGGCATCGTGTCCCTGCGCGAGGCCATCGCCAAGAAGTTCAAGCGCGAGAACGGGCTCGACTACAAGCCGTCCCAGACCATCGTCGGCACCGGCGGCAAGCACGTCATCTACAACGCCCTCCTCGCCACCCTGAACCCCGGCGACGAGGTGGTGATCCCGCGTCCGTACTGGGTCTCCTACCCGGAGATGGTGGTGCTGTGTGGCGGCACCCCGGTCTTCGCCGAGACCGACATGGCCCATGACTTCAAGCTGCAGCCCGAGGAGCTGGAGCGGGTGATCACCCCCAAGACCAAGTGGATCATCCTCAACTCGCCCTCGAACCCCTCCGGCGCGGCCTATGCCCGCGACGAGCTGAAGAAGATCACCGACGTGCTGATGCGCCACCCGCAGGTCTGGGTGCTCACCGACGACATGTACGAGCACCTGACCTACGGCGACTTCGAATTCGTCACCCCGGCCCAGATCGAGCCGGGCCTCTACGAGCGCACGCTGACGATGAACGGCGTCTCCAAGGCCTACGCCATGACCGGCTGGCGCATCGGCTACGCCGCCGGCCCCGAGCACCTGATCAAGGCGATGGACTTCGTCCAGGGCCAGCAGACCTCCGGCGCCTCGACGATCTCGCAATGGGCCGCGGTGGCGGCCCTCGAGGGGACGCAGGCCCACCTCGCCGAGTTCCGCAAGGCCTTCCACACCCGCCGCGACCTCGTGGTGTCGATGCTGAACCAAACCAAGGGCCTCAAGTGCCCGACGCCCGAGGGCGCGTTCTACGTCTATCCGTCCTGCGCCGAGACCATCGGGCGCAAGACCCCGGCGGGCAAGACCATCGCGACCGACGAGGACTTCGTGGTGGAGCTGCTCCAGGCGGAGGGCGTCGCGGCGGTCCACGGCTCGGCCTTCGGCCTCGGCCCTAACCTGCGCATCTCCTACGCCACCTCCAACGCGGCCCTCGAAGAGGCCTGCACCCGGATCCAGCGCTTCTGCGGCTCCCTGAGCTGAAGGCGGCGTCCGGCGCGGCCCGCGGGCCTCGCCCGGATCTTGCGTCCCTGGAACGACCGCGCCCCGGCCGAGAGCCGCGGCGCGGTCGTTCTTGTTTCCGGAGGTCCGTGCCCATGACGACGATCGCCATCCTGGCCGCCGGCGCGATGGGGAGCGCACTCGCAGCGCGCCTCACCGGGAACGGCGCCGAAGTCCTGACCGTCCTCGACGGACGCAGCCCGGGGACCCGGGCGCGGGCGCTCGCCGCCGGCATGACCGACACCGACTTGCCCGGCCTGATGCGGGCCGACCTGCTGCTCTCCATCGTCCCGCCGGCCGATGCCGAGGCCCTCGCCATCACTCTGGCGCCGATCCTCGCGGCGGCGGCGCACAAGCCCGTCTACGTCGATTGCAACGCGGTGAACGTCGTGACGGTCCGACGCATCGCCGGGATCGTCGCGCCGACCGGGGCGGCCTTCCTCGACGGTGCGATCATCGGCCTGCCGCCGATACCCGGCACCCCCGGTCCGCGCCTCCACGTGTCGGGCGATGCCGCCGAATCCGCGCGACCTCTTCGCGACCTCGGTGTCGACCTCAGGGTGAATACCGGTGGTATCGGCGCGGCCTCGGGCCTGAAGATGGCCTATGCGGGCATCAACAAGGGCCTCACCGCTCTGGCCGCCCTCATGGTGCTGGGGGCCGAACGGGCGGGCGCCGGCGAAGCCCTGCGGGCGGAGCTCGCCGAAACCGAGCCGGCTCTCCTCGCGCGCTTCGCCCGCGGCCTTCCCGACATGCTTCCCAAAGCCCAGCGCTGGGTCGCCGAGATGCACGAGATCGCCGATTTCCTCGGTGACGATGCCGCCGGGCGCCAGGTCTTCGCCGGCGCGGCCGACCTCTATGCGCGTCTGTCCGGCGCGGACGAGGCGGGTGACAGCGCCCGCCTGCGAGCCTTCGCGGCGGCGTGCGGATCGTCGCAGCCGTCATGACGCGGGGGAAGCCGGTTGCCGGCTTCATCGGCGCCGCCTACATCGGCGGTCCCTGCTGCCGAGGCGCTCGATGGTTTCGCGAACCCTCTCGGGCTTGGCATGGCAGCGGGGCTTGTCGTGACGGGGCGGTGCGGACCAGTTCTCTGCATGGTTCCTGTGAGGCCTAGTGGGCCGGGTGGCGACAGGCGTGTCAGGGACGCGGGGAACAGGAACCGCAGCCTTGGCGCAAGGCCCACCTCATCGGCCCCGTCTCATCCCGGGACGGTCTTCGGCTGCATCCCGGTCCCGGTCGTTAAGGATCCTCGGCAAGTGTAGGGATCGGCCGGGGAACCGGTCGTGTGCCACTGCGTAGTTTCGGGCCAGACCACTATGAGACGCCTCCTGACGGGCGGCATCAAGGCGATCCTCGCGGTCGCTGCGCTCTCCACCGCCGCTCACTGGACCTTGCGCCTGCAGCGCGAGCCGACCCTTCCGCTCCGCGCTCAGGCGGAGCTTCCCGACCCGATCATCACCGGATCGATCACGCCGCGGCACGCAGAGCCTGCCATCCTGGCGGAGCCGGCTGCGGATTTTGCCAAGACCCTCGACCAGCGCCACCTTTCCGAACTCTTCGCCGGTGCGGCGCCCGAGAAGGCGAAGGTGCAGAAGACGGCCGTCAAGCGCTAGGACCAAAGTCCCGACTGCCCGTCAGCCGGCCATGCCACGGACCGCACGCCCGAATCCGGGGCGTGCGACCGTTGACGACGGGATCGTGGATCGGTCAGGCGGCGGCGCGGCTGGCGTGATTGCCGTCCTGGATCTCCGCGATGATCTTGGCGCAGAAGGCGTCGAGGTCGTCAGGGTTGCGGCTCGTGATCAGGCCCCGGTCCGACACGACGGGCTCGTCCGTCCAGTCCGCGCCCGCATTCACCACATCCGTCCGGATCGATTCGAACGAGGTCATCCGGCGTCCCTTCGCGGCGCCGACCTCGATCAGCAGCCAGGGCGCGTGGCAGATGGCAGCGACCAGCTTGCCGGAATCCAGGAAGCTGCGGATCACCGCGAGGGCCTTCGGCTCTAGGCGCAGCTTGTCTGGGTTGATCTGGCCGCCCGGGAGGACGAGGGCATCGTAGTCCTGCGGTGACACGGACTCGAGATCCTTGTCGACCGCGACGTTCTTGCCCCAATCGGTCTTGTCCCACCCGCGAATGGATTCCTTCGCCGTGCGGGACTGCGGCGCCGCGACGTGCACGGTGGCGCCGACCTCCTTGAGCCTGCTCTGCGGGACGGTGAGCTCGGTCTCCTCGAAGCCATCGGTAGCGAGGATTAAGACCTTGGCCTGCCTGATGTCAGACATGGATTGTCTCCAGAATGCGAAAGATATGGCACTGAACAGGTCACATGAGATGCGGGTTCCGCACGGGTAACGGACGGGCCCTTCGGGCGCGGGAACCTGGCCGCGCTCGGCCGTGTTGGTCCGCACATACCTTAGACAGACAGGAGGCTTCGCATGGCCAATCACGAGATGGCCAATCCCGGCCTGCCGATTCCCGAGCCGCTGCCGGGTGGAATTCCGGGCGATCTGCCGACGCCGCCCCCGCCGGACGAGCAGCCCGATATCGGACCGACGGGGCCGCGCACGCCGTATCCGGTCAACGATCCGGGGATCGACGAGCCGGCCGGCCCGGGCTCGGAGCCGGACTACCTGCCGGGCGGTCCGACCGATCCCGGCGTCCGGATGTAGGGGGGGGTCAGTGGTCCCCGTGCGACGCGCGCACGTCGCGCGGTGCACTTAGGATTTCGGAGAGGCTCGTCGCCACGTGACGGGCCTCTTCATCCGTTAGGCGAAGCTGAAACGGGGGCAGGGCGCCAGCCTGGAGGGCCACGACGGCCTGGCCTTTTTCGTCCGTACCGATCTCGATCGCCGACGACGTGACGTCGAGCATCGCAATCTCCTCGTCGGACATGTCCTCGGGCAGATCGCTGTCGTCGGGTTCGTCGATGGCGGTGAGAAGCTGGCCCACCGCCCGCACCAGGGCGCGAGCCGCCCGGGCATCCATCACGACGGCCGTGGCCTGATCGTCCTTCTGAAATGAAAGCTGGATGTTCGCCCCTTCGAGGGAAACCGAGATGCCCGCCATGAATCGCCTAACCGCTTGCTCAGGAACTCTTATATGCGCTGGGCCGCGCAAATAACACAGGGGACGCCGTTAGGGGCGCTCCGAACCGGGGTCGTTTCCGTCGGGTAGAACGCCTTGTTGCCGCCGCATGATCGGACTACATGAGAGATAGCGGGTATCGGTGAGCTGGGATCTTGTACCGCAAGCGTCTCACGTCCTGCTGATTCCGTCAGGCCTACCGAAGAGGATCTGCCGCTTGTGTCGAGCAGACGCAGGCTGTTGATCGACGAACGATACGAGGATCTATTTCGTGAATACCGGCACTGTAAAGTGGTTCAACGAGACCAAGGGCTACGGCTTCATTCAGCCTGACGACGGCGGCAAGGATGTGTTTGTGCACATCTCCGCAGTCGAGCGCGCTGGCATGCGCAACCTCATCGAGGGTCAGAAGATCTCCTACGAGATTCAGACCGACAAGCGCAGCGGCAAGGACTCGGCTGGTAACCTCCAGGCGGCCTGATGCTCCCGGCGCCAGCCCCCGGGCTGGCGTCACCCTGAAGGGCTTCCCACGAAGCCTCCGCCGCCGGTGACCGACACCCTTCTGGGGAGAAGGGGTTTAGCATCCGGCATATCCCGCAACACCAACGACGCGCGCGGCTCAACCGGCCCGATGCGTCCGAGACACGGCACGCAAAACCTGCACGTTATTGAAAGTACACAAGAAAAATATGTTGTTTGAATATACCCGACGCCGCGGCGTCCGTTCGCCCGTCACCGATGCGGCGACCTTCAAGGTGGGTCACCTGAAGCAGACCATGGCTCATGAGGCAAAGACCGTCGACCTCAGCCATCTGATCGACACCTCCTACAACTACCATTCGCCCCGCGAACTGCGCTGGCATCTGGCCGAGCGGTTCGGCATGGCCCCAGAGGCGGTCGCTCTCCGCGAGCATCACTGATCCGAGGCCGCCCTGATCCTGTCGGGGCGGACCACGCGCCTCGTCATCGAGCCGACGTTACGATCGAGCCCAGCGCCCAGGTGCTGGGCTTTCCTGTTTTAAGACACCCGGGCGCCGCCTCCGCCGGCGTTTTCAGCGGGGTGTCAGCGCCGCCACGACATCGTTTCGCAAGGTCTGGGATACGGCCACGAGTTCTCCGTGCACCGGGTCCGGACGGTTGTAGGTCGTGGGACGGCCTTGAAGATCGCTGACAGTGCCGCCCGCCTCGCGCAGGATCAGGTCGGCGCCCGCGAGATCCCAGTCCCGCGCATGGGGCGAGACCAATCCCACATCGATGGAGCCCTCGGCAACCCGCGCGACGCGCAAGGCCAGGGACGGAACCCGCTCGACGGAGACGAGCTCGGCCTGTTGCCCGTTCGTCCCGGCGCCCCGGGCCAGGCGGTCCATCATCGGCTTCGGACCGGTGACGCGAGCCCCTTCGACGGCGCACTGGCCGGAGACGGTGATGGTCTGTCCGTTGCGGGTGGCTCCCGCTCCCGCGATGGCTTCATAGAAGGTGTCGGTCACGGGCGCGTGGACGAAGCCGAGGACGGGTTGCCCAGCCGACAGCAACGCCACGGCGATCGACCAATCGGGATGCCCGGACATGAAGGCGCGGGTCCCATCGATGGGATCGACGATCCAGACGAGGCCGGCATCGAGCCGCACCGGATTGTCGCTGGTCTCCTCCGAGAGCCAGGCTGCTCGGGGCAGCATCGCGCTGAGGCGAACCTTCAGGAAGGTGTCCACCGCCACGTCGGCTTCCGTCACCGGCGAGCCGCCCGCCTTCGACCAGACCCGCGCCCCCGTCTGTCCGCCTGCCTTGTAGAACGGCAACGCGAGGGCGGCCGCTTCGCGGATCGTCTCGCGCAGGGCAGGAACGAGGGCGTGTGCGGCTTCCGGGGGGATCGGATCGGACATGCGTCTCCATACGGTTCAGGAGGTCAGGCTGGGCGCTTGTTGAAGAGCCCGTCGCCCCGGCACGGATGCATGGAGGGCGGTGCTTCCTTCGTTGTAGGGTGCCGGGCGGGTTGTCACAAGGAGAGCGACGCAGATGTCGATACGGACAAATCTCTTAGATCGAAGCAAGGAAGCGTTGAGCATTCCACGTGCTTCACCCTTGTCCATACTCGCTTAACGCTCACTCTTAAGCTGGCCTGAGGAGGTTAGACGTAAATCTGCTTATCATAGACGGGTGGCCCATAGAGGTTGCCGGCGCCAACAGGGTGTACGAGCCATGAACACTTTCGCGAACATGAACGACATGTCGGCGGATGCCACCTTCGTCGGCGCTGCCCCCGTTCTGACGCTGTCGCGTCTCCCGGTGATCGACCGCCTGGGCCCGGGGCGGCCCACCGGCGTGGCCCTCGCCTACGCCGAGGATGATTCGGATGCTTGCGGCGAGGACCGCTTCGACCTCCTCCTCGTCGACGCCACCGGCCGGGTCGTCACCCGCCTCGGACCGTTCTGCGAGGACGAGGTCGTGGCACATTGGCGTGACGTCGCCGCCAAGTCGGGCCTGCCACGGATGATCGTCAAGGAGGACGGCGAACTCGCCAGCGTCTCGAACCAGCTCGGCCCGGTGGCCCTGGGCCGGACCCGGACCCGCCGCCGTCACGGCCTCCTCAACGGCCGCCGCCCGCGCTTCCTCGTCCGCCGCAAGACTGGCGCACTGCCGGTTCGTCCCCTGATCCATCGCGGCGAGAACGAGATCATCTCCGGCGCCCGCTGCTGAGCCGGGTCGCCGGATCCCGAGCGAGACTCAGAGGATGTGCGTCACGGCGGCATCCGCCGCGAGGCCGAGAAACAGGATCAGACCCGCTTCCCGATTGGAGCGGAAGAGCGTCAGGGCACCGCGCCCGTCGCGCGTGTCGAGGCGCAGAACCTGTCGCCCGAGATGGGCGCCGAACAGGGCGACGCCGAGCAGGCCCACGGGGCCTGCGCCCGCCAGGACCGCAGCGAGCGCGACGAAGCCGACGCTGGTGCCGTAGCACAGACCGATCGCCCCCCGCATCCGGCGCCCGAAGAAGCGGGCCGAGGAGCGGATGCCCGCGATCTCGTCGTCCTCGATATCCTGTACGGCGTAGATCGTGTCGTATCCGATCACCCAGGCGATGGTGCCCGCGTAGAGCAGCAGGGCCGGCACATCGAGGCGTGCGAACACCGCGACCCAGCCCATCAGCGCGCCCCACGCGAAGGCGAGGCCGAGGACCGCCTGCGGCACCGGCATGACGCGCTTCATGAAGGGATAGATCGCCACCGGGACCAGCGAGGCGATGCCGACGCCGATCGCAGGACCGTTGAACTGGAGCAGTACCGCGAGGCCCATCAGGGCCTGCAGCACGAGGAAGACGGCGGCTTGGCGCGCCCGGACCTGGCCCGAGGGCAGGGGGCGCGAGCGGGTGCGCTCCACCTGGGCGTCGAGGTCCCGATCGGCGATGTCGTTGTAGGTCGAGCCCGCACCCCGCATGGCGACGGCCCCGACGAAGAACAGGGCCAGATGGATCGGGTCAGGGAAAGCGGCACCGGACCGGATGGCCGCGAGGGAGGCCGACCACCAGCAGGGCAGAAGCAGGAGCCACCAGCCGATCGGCCGGTCGATACGGGCGAGGCGCAGGTAGGGCCGGGACCAGCGCGGCGCGATCCGGTCAACCCAATGTCCCGCCACCGCATCGGCGACGCGGCGGTCCGCGTTCGGGGAGCTCACGCCGTCCATGGACGCACGGGCGCGTCGGGCCGACTCGTCCGGAAAGGTTTCAGCACCGGATCAGAGGGCGCCCTGCGGCATCTTCAGGCTGCCCGTGAGTCCGGGGCCGCCGAGGAGGCCACCGCCGCCGCCGTTCTGGGCCTGCGCGCGGGCCTGGGCTTCCATCTTGGAGGCCTGGGCCGCGACGGTGCAGACCTTGGTCTTGATGCCCGACACCTTGAGGTGGTCGGCCTTGAAGCCCTCCGCGAAGGAATCCGGGATCGAGCACCACTCCTTGTTGGCGGTGATCCACTTCAGGCCGGCGGTGCCGTTGGCCTGGAGCTTGCCGAACAGGGTGCAGGCCTCGGCCGGCGTCATCTTCTTCTTCGAGTTCGACGCGGCGTTCGCCTTGCCGATCAGGTCCTTGCGGGCCTGGAGGGTCTGCTGGATCTCGCCGCACTCGGCGGACTGCGCGAAGGCCTGTTCGCTGAAGAGCGCCGTGCCGGCGAGGGCGACGGCCAGCGTCGCGATGGTCTTGAACGACATGCCTTGAGATCCTTTCTCCCCCCATCCGCGATCCGATGGGGGTGAGCCCGGCGACCGGATGCGGAATGGCCTGATGCGTGCCCGGAAGCGCACAAGAGTTCGCGCCTTTCGGTCTTGGTTTCGTTTCGGCATAGGAATGTGGCGTCTTTCGAGCCGCAAACGCCGGGTCGCATTCGAACGTGGATTTACGGCGCAATGTTGCCGCGTGTTGCGGGTTTGCATCAGCCGCTGCGGTTCGGGACCGCGCCGTTGACAGCCGACCCACCCCACGCGACCACGCCGGGCATGGCCGCTTACGACTTCACCGCCCCACGCCTCTTCGTCGAGGCCGACCTCTCCGTCGGAGCGACGCTGCCCCTCAACCGAGCGCAGGCGAACTACCTCCTCAACGTCCTGCGGCGCGGGCCCTCCGATCCAGTTCTCCTGTTCAACGGGCGCGACGGCGAATGGCGCGCAGAGATCGCCCCGACCGGGCGCAAGAGCGCGGACCTGATCGTGCGAGAGCGCACACGCCAGCAGCCGCCACGCGCGGACCTTCACTACCTGTTTGCACCGTTGAAGTCGGCCCGGCTCGACTATCTGGCCCAGAAGGCGGTGGAGATGGGGGCCGGCACCCTTCGCCCTGTCTACACCCGCTATACCCAGAGCGAGCGGCTGAATGTCGATCGCCTGCGCGCGAACGCCATCGAGGCCGCCGAGCAATGCGGCATCCTCGAACTGCCGGAGATCCAGGAGGCGGCCAAGCTCCCGGCGGCGCTCGCAGACCTCAACCCCTTGCGCCTGCTCGTGTTCTGCGATGAGGACGCCCCGGTTTCGGATCCGATCCTGGCCCTCCGGCAGGCCGCCGATCCCGCGGCCGCCCCGCCTCTCGCGGTGCTGGTCGGACCCGAGGGCGGGTTTTCACCGGACGAGCGCGCCCTGATTCTGGAACGTCCGAACACGGTAGCCCTCTCCCTTGGTCCGCGCATCCTGCGGGCCGACACGGCGGCGGTGACGGTGCTGGCCCTGGTTCAGGCAGTGCTCGGCGACGCTCGCTGAGGCGTCGCTTGCCCGCGTTGTTCGCGCGGGTCCCGTGGCCTATGAGGCGCGTTGACCCGATGTAAGGGGCCACGCCGCTGCGGTCCGGCGCGCCTCTCCTTTGAACGACCTTCCTGAAGAGGCAGCGCATGGCGCGCGACACGTCCGATACGACGCCCCTGACCACGCGGGACGAACTCATCGCCTGGTTTGCGGAGGGCGAGAAGCCGCGCGCGCGCTTCGCGATCGGCACCGAACACGAGAAGGTGCCCTTCTACCGCGACGGACACCGCCCGGTCCCGTATGCGGGTGAGAAGGGCATCCGGGCGCTGCTGGAGGGGCTCGGCCGCGAGACCGGCTGGGAGGCGATCGAGGATGCCGGCCACCTGATCGGTCTAGCCGGTGCCGAGGGCGGCGCCATCTCCTTGGAGCCCGGCGGACAGTTCGAGCTCTCCGGTGCACCGCTGGCCGACGTGCACGCGACGGTCACGGAGTTGCGGACGCATCTCGAGGCGACGACCCGGGTTGCAGACGGTCTCGGCATCGGCTTCCTCGATCTCGGCATGAGTCCGAAATGGACGCGGGAGGAAACCCCCGTGATGCCGAAGAGCCGCTACAAGATCATGGCGGCGTACATGCCCAAGGTCGGCAGCCTCGGCCTGGACATGATGCTGCGTACCGCCACCGTGCAGGTGAACCTCGATTTCGCCTCCGAGGCCGACATGGTGGCCAAGATGCGCGTCGCCCTGGCGCTGCAGCCGGTGGCGACCGCCCTCTTCGCCAATTCGCCCTTCACGGATGGGCGTCCCAACGGCTTCCTGTCGCGCCGGTCCGAGATCTGGCGCGACACCGATGGCGACCGCACCGGCATGCTGCCGCGGGCCTTCGAGCCCGGCTTCGGCTACGAGTCCTACGTCGACTGGCTGCTCGACATGCCGATGTACTTCGTGAAGCGCGGCGAGACCTACCACGACGTCTCCGGTGCCTCGTTCCGCGACCTGATGGCCGGCCGGCTCGCGACGCTGCCGGGGGAGCGCGCGACGGTGTCGGATTGGGCCAACCACGCTTCGACCGCCTTCCCGGAGGTCCGGCTCAAGCGCTTCATCGAGATGCGCGGATCCGATGTGGGCGGTCCGTCGATGATTGCTGCGCAGGCTGCTTTCTGGGTCGGGTTGCTCTACGACGAAGCCTCGCTTACGGCGGCCTGGGACATCGCCAAGAACTGGAACGCCTGCGACCGGGAGGGGCTGCGCGCCACCGTTCCCCGCCTCGGTCTGGCCGCCCGCATCGCGGGTCGATCCCTCGGGGCGGTGGCGGCCGAGGCACTGACGATCGCCCGCGCCGGGCTTGCCGCCCGGGCGCGACGCGACGCTCAGGGGCGGGACGAGACCCATTTCCTGCAGCCGCTGGAGGCCATCGTCGCCGCCGGACGCTCCCTCGCCGAGGAGCGCCTCGCCGATTACGAGGGCCGCTGGCAGCGCTCCGTGGAGCCTGCTTTCACCGAATGCGTCTTCTGAACGACTCGCGCCGTCACAGCCGGGCACATCCGCCGGCAAAAGGCGAAGGTGCTCGAAAACACCCGCCATCCTGGCTTGACTGTCGCGAATCTGGAACGGATCGCCAATGTTGCCGTTTCAAGGACTATCTCTTCCTGTGACGGAGAACGTTCGCATGTCGCGCATCTTGTCCTTCGCCCTCGCGGGCACCACTGCCATCGGTCTTTCGGCCGGTTCCTTCACCGCCGCTCAGGCCGCTCCGATGCCGATGCTCAGCGCCGCCCAGGTCGGTGGCGGCACGGCCATCGAAACCGTGCGCTATCGTGGCTATGGCCGGGGCTATCACGGTGGCTACCGTCGCGGGCCCGGAGTCGGCGGCGCGCTCGCGGCCGGTGCGGCCCTCGGCATCATCGGTGGCGCCATCGCCGCCAGTCAGGCCCCGCGCTACGGCTACTACGATCGCGGCTACGTCGGAACGGGCTACGGCTATGGCTACGGCGCGCCCGCCTATGGCTACTATGCCGCCCCGTCTTACGGTTATGGCTACGGCTATCCGGCCTACGGCTACGGTTACTGACGTCTCGCCGTCCGGGTGCGCTTAGCGCCCGGATCGGACGTCCATGATCCCGCCGACGGTCAAAGCCGTCGGCGGGATTTTTCATTCCTTCAAGGGGTAGAGCAGCGGTGAGCGGGAAAGCTGCGGGCTGGGATGCGTTGCCGATGACGGACGGAGGCAGCGAGACCGAGCATCTCGACCTCACCGGCTTGAAGTGCCCCCTGCCGGCCCTGCGGACCCGGAAAGCCCTGCGCCGGATGCCGTCCGGCGCCGTCCTGGTGGTGACGTGCACCGATCCGATGGCGGTGATCGACATTCCGCACCTAGTCAGGGAGGAGGGCGACACCCTCCTCGCGCAGGCGCGGGACGCGGATCGGATGACGTTTACGATCCGCAGAAGCCGCACAATCCCCGAGATTGTTGCCGAAAACACGCGCCTCACGCCTCATTGATGCGCCAACGCCCTGTTAGGGCCCTCCCATCCGGTCGCCGCAGCCTCGGCGATCCGACGGGGGAGAGCAGAATGGCGCCGATTATCCGCGGCACCCGAATCGTGCACGACGGCTGGAGCCGGTTTCTCGTCGCCGAGGTGACGATGGACGACGGCACACGCCTTGCGCGCGAGATCGAGGATCACGGACGGGCGACAGCGGTACTGCCCTACGACCCGACCCGGCGGGTCGCCCTGCTGGTCGAGCAGTTCCGGACCCCGGCCTTCTATGCGGCTGGGGTCACCTCCGTGCTGGAGGTCCCGGCCGGCCTCCTCGACGAGTCGGAACCCGAGGAAGGCGCACGGCGCGAGGCCTACGAGGAGACCGGCCTGCGTCTCGGTGCCCTCGAACCGGTGACCTGCGGCTGGAGCATGCCGGGAATCTCGACCGAGCAGATGGACCTGTTCCTGGCCCCGTACGAGGCGCCCGACCGGGTCGGTCCCGGCGGCGGCCTTGCCGGGGAGCATGAGGACATCACCATTCGCGAGATGGCCCTGAGCGAACTTGCGGCCATGACGGATCGCGGCGAGGTCACCGACATCAAGACCCTGGCATTGATCCTGACCCTACGCCTGCGGCATCCGCACCTGTTCGCCGCGGCCTGATACCTCCTCGACGCTTCAGGGCGTATCGGGCGCGCGCCGCGCGTTGGGGGTCGGACGCGGCCGGGCAGCATGGGGACGCCGGCGGGATGTCATGAGCAGCGATCGGCGCAGGGCAATTCCGATCAGCCCCCAGGAGCGGACGAAGTAGCGGCGGAACAGCCGGTGCGGCGCGTGCCAGAACCGGAAGAACCACTCGAGCCCGAAGCGCTGCATCAGGGCGGGCGCGCGGGGCACCAGCCCGGCCGCGACGTTCAGCGCTTCACCGACGGCCAGGACCACGGGACCGCCGAGGGCATTTCCTTGGCGGTCGACCCAGATTTCCGAGCGTGGCGCACCGACGCCGAAGACCAGGAGGGTCGTCCCGTGCGCCCGCACGGCCGCACAGAGTTGCGCCCCATAGGTCTCATCGTTCTCGAATCCGAAGGGCGGCACCGTGAAGGCGATCGACGCGCGCGGGATCCCCTCCGCCACCAGGCGCTCGGTGAGGTGGAGCCCGACGGCCTCCGTCGAGCAGACGAGGAAGATCTGCTGGCCGGCAGGCCATGGCGCAGCGAAGGCGGCCGCGATCAGGTCGTGGCCCGTGACCCGCTGTGCCGATCGGCCCCCGCGGAGCCGGGCGAGCCAGACGAGGGGCATGCCGTCGAGGGTGTGAGCGACGGCGCCCTCATACGCTTTCCGGAACGCCGCGTTCTCCGACAGCGTAACGATGTGATCGAGGTTCGCGGTGACGATCATGCGCGGCCGAGTCGCCGGCTGGCGGGCCGAGGTCGCGAGGATGTCGGAGGCCGATCCGGGCGTGAACGTGATGTCGAATAAGCGAACGCTCATGTCATCGCCTTTGGGACCTGTCCCGTGCGCACCCCGAGGATGAGCGACGGGAACCCGGGGCTGATCCATCGCGCCTCGGGGGAGGCTGGCGCGGGGGAGGTTTGAGGGGATCGATCGTGGGAGCCGTGGCGGACGGCGCTGCGTTCAGGCATCGACAGCTCGGAAGCTGCGGGCCCCGGTCGACCCGCTCGTCCGAGGCGGACGGGTCATCACGCGTCGGTCGCGACGGGCCCCGAGCCAGAGAGCGGCGGCGGCGCCGAGACCCATGCCCAGTAGCAGGGCGAGCGGCAGCACCAGCTTGGGGGAGGGTGGCCAGGCTCGGCTCCGCGGCGGCGTCGCCGTCGAAATGACCCGCACGTTGGAGCTGTTCACGCGCTCCTGTTCGTTGGTCTCCCGTGAGCGGCGCAGGAATGCCTCGTAGATCGACCGCCGGGCATCGAGCTCGCGCTCGAGTTCGCGCAGGCCGACATTGGCGCGATCGTTGCCCGCCGTCTCGGTCTTGGCCCGCTCCAGGCTCCGGCGTACGGCGGACTCGCTCGCCACGGCCCGGTCGTAGTCCTTTTGCGAGGTGTCGATGATGCGCTCCTTCTCGCGCTGGATCAGGCGTTGGAGATCGCGCTGCTGCGCATACTGGTCGGCCATGGCCGGGTGGCGGTCGCCGAGGCGCTGGGCGAGTTCTGCGGTGTTGCGCGAGAGCGTCGCGTATTGCTGCCGCAGGTTCTGCATCTCGAGGGATTGCAGCATCTCCGGCAGGGCGGTCCCGGCTTCGCCGGTGCGCATGTGCCGCGCCTGATCGAGGCGGGCCTTGGCCTCGGCCATTTTCAGGGTCGCGGTGACGAGCTGTTGGTTGAGGTCGCTAAGCTGCTGGTCGCTCAGGAGGCGCCCGCTCGACGTCACCAGCTTGTTCGTCACCCGATATTGCAGGACCCTGCGCTCGGCCTCCTCGACCGATTGGCGCAGCGTCGTCAAACGGCCCGACAGGGCCTCGGAGGCACGGCGCGCCGCATCGGTGCGCGCTGCCGCATCCTCCGCGAAATACGCGTCCGCGATGGCATTGGCGATCCGGGCCGACTTCTCCGGGTCCCGGGTCTGGACGTAGACGTCGATGACGAATGTCCGTTCGGCCCGACGCACGCCGAGCTTGAGGCGCAGGTTGTCGAGGGCGAGATTGACCGGCTCGCGGCTCGCCGGCGGCGGCTCCATGCCGAGGAGCGCCGTGAGGCTCAGCACCAGAGGATTTGTCGAGGCTGCGGGAACGAACTCCTCGTCCCGCGTCAGATCGAGGCGGTCGATGACCCGCCGCAGGACGTTGTCGGACTGCATCACCCGCGTCTGGCTCTCGGCGATCGAGACGCCGCTATCCGCCTGGGGCTGCCGGTTGCTCAAGTCGTTCTGGATCACCGGAAGATCGGCCGGATCGACCAGGATCTGCGTCACGGCAGTGTAAGTCGGTGTCACGGCGTTCAGCAGCACCACGGCGAGGATGACGGCCGCGAGCCCGCCGAGCAGGATCACGCCGGTGCCGCGCCACAGGCGACGCAGGATCAGGCCGCTGTCGAGCCCACTCGGTACTCTGGTCTCGAGGATCACCGGCTCGCCACGGACCGGGCTTCCGAAGTCGAACATCTGTCTCGTCTCCCGACCTGGTCGCCGCTCGCGCGGTTCTTGTCTTCCGCCTCGAACAACTCTGTTCCAGTTTCGTCGCCGGTCTGTTTCGAAACGGAACAGGCGCCCACCGAAACGTCCTCAACAGCGTCGTATGCGCAGAACCTATGCCAAGGGAGCTGCTGCGCTGTGCGTCGCGATGGCCGCACCCCACGATGTTCTCGTCCAAGCCGGGAATCGAGATGATATTGGCAAGAACAGGCTTGATGACAGGTTGCGATCTACGTAGTCCGCCGGACCTTCGTCAGTTGCCTGTGCACAACTGCGCCCGACGTCATGCTGGGTCATGATTGGGTGGCTGTACGAGCCGATCTTCCGCGACCTCGTAGGCGGATGGGCCGACCTTTAGAAATGTCGAGAAACACGCCGCGTCCCCGGCGGCCAAGCGATTCCAGCGTGCCACGTTGGCCCGGGCGGCCGCCGGGACCGCTGCGAATGCGGGATTCTCGATCCAAGCGAGGATCGCGGCCGCGGCACCCGCCGGATCGGAGGGTTCGATCTGCAAACCGGAGCCGGCCAGGACTTCGGAGAAGACCGGTCCGTGCGGTGAGACGACCGGAAGCCCGCCGTGCTGAGCCTCCAGGAGCGGCAGCCCGAGCCCCTCGGCCTTCGAAGTCGAGAGCAGGAGATGACACCGGGCGACGAGGCCGCGCAGGGCCCCGTCGTCGAGATAGCCGTGCAGGGTAAGGAACGGCGGCGGCGCGGCGAGGAACGCATGGTGTCCCCAGCCGACCCGGCCGACCACATGGAGTTCCGCCGCGACCCCGCCCGCATTCAGGGCTGCGACGATCGCGAGCGCGGACGGGTAGTCCTTGCGCGGCTCGATGGTCCCGATGCAGAGCAGACGAAGCGGCATGCCGGGGGCGGGCGGCGGGCCTGCGGGCAGGTCGGTGAGTCCGAATACATCGCGCACGGCAGGCCGCAGTAGGGCCACCAGGGCCTCGCGGGCGCACAAGGTCCTTACCGCCTCTCCGGTGGTGCGGGAGTTGACGAGGAAGGTGCGCCCGAAGCGCAGCGCGAAGGCGAAGCTCGGCGCCATGTAGAGGCGGCTCTTCCAGCTGAGGTCGTTTGGGCGCGTCAGCAGAAAGGTGTCGTGCACATACGTGATGCATTGGCGACGGCGCAGGACCGAGAGCGGCCCCGGGGGGAACCCCGGAAAGAGGAACAGGCCCGAGGGATCGCGCAGGGCCCGTAGGGGCAGGCCGAGATGCTGGGCCGCGATCATGCCGGCGATCCCGCGCGCCCGGACCTTGGTGACAGGGTGCGGATGGAGCGTGTCGGACGTGAACAGGTCGAGGGCGACGCGCTCGATCCCGGTGACGTGCCCGCGCAGATGGGTGTGATCGAGATAGAGGCGGCGCGGGTCGGACGGCACGGTCATCGCGCCTCTCCGCCGGTAGCGGGCCGGAACGTTCTCCGAAGCGTCGCGACCGCGTAGAGGAGCCGGCGCAGCCACGGCGGCATGTCGCGTCCCACGAGAGCGTGCTTGGCCCGCCGGGCCAAGCGGACTCCCGGCGGCGTGTCGCCGGGGATCAGGCTCGTACGTCCGGGCGCCCGGTCCAACGCCATCGCGAAGGTCGACAGCATCTCCGGCGCGAAGCGGAGACGTCCGGCCCCGGCCGAGGCCGGCAGGATCCCGCGCGCGACGAACACGTCGTTCAGGCGCATCGCACACGCGGCGTGGCTGTTGCGGCTCTCGAGGGCGATCCGCCCCAGGGCTCCCAGGCGTCTGCGCTCGGAAGCATCGGCGATCAGCGCTCGGAGTGCGTCCTCGAGGGCGCCCCCGTCCGGTGGCACGAGGCGGCCCGAGACCCCGTCCAGGACGGCGGTGGCGAGACCGGTCGTGCGATAGGCGACGGTCGGAGTTCCGCACAGCCCGGCTTCGACGGGGGTTTGGCCGAACGTTTCCTGGCGGCTCGCCGTGATGGCGAGATCACAGGCACCGTACCAGGCTGCCAGCGTCGCCTCGTCGCCGATGGGACCCGCCGCGATCAAGTCCGGGATTCCCAGGGAATCCGGATCGTCGAGCCGCCCGACCGCGACGAAACGGAGCCCCGGCCGGGCGACCCGGCGCAGGATCGCGGTCAGCTCGGTGGTCCCCTTGCTGGGCGCGTCCGCGATCACGGCGGCGAACATCACGAGGACGTCACCGGACGGCAAGCCGAGTTCGCGCCGCAGGGCTTCCCGCGATCCGGGCCGGAACACCCCCGTCGGAAAAGCCAGGTCGATGCGGTCGACGCGTGTCCCCTTCGGCGCCAGCGCGCGCGCCGCGGATTCCGACCAGTCGGAGGCCGCGAGCAGGAAGGGTCCCTCGGGTCCGGCGAGGATCGCCTGCTTTTCCGCATAAACGCCGGCGATCCGCTGCGGCAGTAACTGCGGATAGGCGTTGGGCGAGGGGCAGCGGGCGTCGCATCCCTCGGCGATGATCGGGCAGCCGGACGGGGAGGCGCAACGCCCGGTGACGGGGAAGAGATCGTGTAGAACGGCGGCGACCGGAACGGTGCGGGCGAGCCGCCCCAGGATCGTGGTGCGGCGGGTCGCGCCATGAAGGTTGCCCGCCAGGACAACATCGTAGCCGCCCTGCGACAGGGCATGCTCCGTCTGCGGAAACCGCTCGACCCACTCGGCCGCGGCCGGCGGCGATTCTGCCCCGAGGCAGTGATCGCTGACGGCGTGGCCGGCAAGGGCAAGCGCATCGCACAGGCGCCGGTGGGCGATCCCGGCGCCGCCGAGCTGACCCTGGTCGGTCAGGCTGGCCACCGAGAGGCCGGAGGCCATCGCGGGCGCAACGCTGCCCGGCGCATAGTGCAGAAGCACCGGTCGGCCCACGCGTGCAAGTGCGGCGCCCTGTCGGACGAGGCGGGGCCAGAGGGCGGCTACCGGATGCGCGGCCTCGGGGTCGAGGCCGCCGGCAGCCTGCACGCAGGAGCGCTTGAGCAGAACCTCGCCGCCGGTGAAGGGAGCGAGCGGCCCGTCCGGCGGCGCGGGATCGACGAGCGTCCCCGGCGGCGCCGCCGGTGCGTCGAGACCGAGTAGTCCCGTATCGAAGACGACTCGCAGGCCGACGACGACATCGGCGCCACTGAGAAGGAATTGCAGGCCGAGGGCCGCGAGCGCATCCGGGGCCAGAAGATCCCCCGGACGAAGGACCAGAAGAGCGTCCCACCCCTCGTCCGCGACGATGACGGGCAACTGCACCGCGCCCTCTGCCAACGGGATGAGGTCGTGGCGGAGGTTCGGATAGCCCTGAGCCTCCACGGACGCCCGGGTGGCGGCGAGCGGCCCGTCGCACGAGCCATGGACCAGCGTGACGACACGCAGGCGAGGCCAGGCACGATTCGTCAAGGGCGGAACGACCAGAGCGGGACGGGGTGGTCCGAAGGGCCAGGCCGCGATGCCATGCGCACGGGGTCCGAAGCGGTCGGCGACTCCATCGACCGTCGGCTGCGCGACGGATCTGTCCGATAAGTCCGTCACGCTTGCCCGATCACCCTTCGCCCGACCACTGCTTGCCTGGGCGCCGTCGGGAATGCCGAGGGCCGCCGCACAGGATGCGGGGGAAGATCTGAATCGTCCGTATGCGCGGAGCTGAATTCCGGCGGACGACACCGACGTACCCCCAACGTGCGATCGCCTCACTCCAGACGGACAGTCCGAGCGGACAGGGGCTTGCCTGTCACGCGAACGCGCGGGCCGAATTTTCAGGCGAAGAGGGACGTCGATCGGCCGAGATCGTGACGTCGCGAGGCGCTTCCATCAGGATGATCCGCGCGAGAAGCCGGACAGCTTCTGATGTTCGATGATCTCGGGAAAGACAGGGTCTTGATGATACTGGTCGGAGTGGCAGGATTTGAACCTGCGACCCCCACGTCCCGAACGTGGGTACGTTCGGTGTCCGTCCCCGCGGGGGTTTCGGTTTCCCCTCTACACCGCGACTGGTTTCGCATTCGTTCATTCACGTTCATGCGCCGCAATCCGTGGCCGTCGGGACCAAACCTGTGGCCGACATGTGGCCCGAGAACGTTTGTGGACCGCCGCCGTGACAGTGCCAAGGCCCCTCCGCACCCGCCCGGGCTTGCCCTTGGGCTCCGACGGCGCGAGGTTCGGTGCATGCCTGATCGTCCCGGCCGCCCCGGTGAACGCGTTGCCGACCTCTACCCCATCGAGGACGGCCCCGGATCCGGGCGCCTCGTCGAGCTCACCGTGCGCGTGCTCGTGGGGACCGAGCGGTCGACCGTCATCGTGGCCGACCCGGTGACGGGGAGGGCCCTTGCCCACCAGGTCGTCCCGCACGGGGCGGAGGCTGACACGGCGGCCGCCGCGGTTGCGTCCCTAGTGGAGGACAGGATCGCAGGGGGAGCGCCGAGATGGCTGATACGACCGAAGCCCGCCCGTCCCGAGAGGAGCGCCTCGCGCGGCTGTCCCCCGAGGACCGCGCCGCCGTCGAGGTCTGGAGCCTCGGCCGCCGGGCACGGGACCTGGCCGCCGCCGGGGATCCGGACGCGCCCGCGGCGGAGGCGGCCTTCTGGGAGGCGGAGGCCGCCGCGATCGAGGCCGAGATCCTGATGCGGCGGGTCAACGTCGAGGACCTGAAGGCCCGGTACCCGGTGCTCGCCCGGGACGCCGAGGTCACCGTCGGCGTGGGCTGGCAGCCGATCCTGGAAGCCCTGTTCGATCGGCTCGCCGGCATGAGCGTCGTCGTCCCCCTCGTCCGGGAGAAGTTCGGCGGGCTCGACGCCAAGTTCTACCCGGTCGGTGCCTGGGTCCATGCGGAGTTCGACGCCATGGACGGGATCAAGGAACCGGTTAGGGAGGCGGCGCTTCGGACCTGCGAGGCCTGCGGGGCGCCGGGCACCATGCGGCGGGACGGCCGGTGGCGGACCCGGTGCGATCGGCATGCCGCCATGTGAAACCAGATTAAGACGGATCGCCGTTTCTGTCTTAATCCGGTTTCAAATGGGAGAGCCCCTCCGGCCTACTGTTGCTGGGCTACCCAAAGGTTGTCAGTGGGACGGGGGTATCTGACAGCGCTGAAGGCATTTGATGGCAGTTCCCTGTCAAATCAGGCTTTGCAGCGGATATGAGAGCATTGACGCGGACGCCTCGACGGCGATGCGGGCGGCTCAGGCCGCCGCCACAACCGGAAGCTCTTCGAGCCGGGTCGTGTACCGGGGGGAGCGCATCTCGAACTTTGTCGACCAGTCCCGCTTGGGCGCAAACCCTGCCGTGCCTGGTACGACCGCTCCCCGTCCGAAGCGGCGATTGCAGGCGTCGAGCGCCTCCATAAGAGCCGCGCCCATCTCGCGGTCGATCTGTCCTAGGCCGGGCATGGCTCGCTGCGACGAGACGAGAGGCGCCAAGTCGGTCGTCACGACCCCGGCCTTGGAATAGCGGTACCCGTCCCGCCACGTCTTCCGGACGCCGTGGGTCGCGGCCTTCACGAGCGCGAGCGAGTCGTTGGTCGCTTCCGGCAACGTGACGACGGTCGAGACCGAGCGCTGTGGCCGGCCCCGGTCGTGCTCCGAGGTGTGAAAGAAGACCGTGACGTGGTTGGTCGCCAACCCTTCGCGCCGGAGCTTCTCGCCGAGCCTGGACGCATGCGTCGCCACGGCCTGCTCCATGGTGGCCCGGTCCTCGACCCGTTCCGAGAAGGACCGGGTGACCGCGCAGCCCTTCCGGGTCGCCGCCAACGTCTCCAGGTCGAGGCAGGCCGTCCCGCGCAGCTCGTGCACAAGGCGCTCGCCCACGACAGTCATGGCCATGCGGGCGGCGCGCGGGTCGAGGTCGCGCACGTCCGCGGCGCTGTCGCATCCCAGCGCCTCCAGGCGCCGGGCGTTCGCCGGGCCCACCCCCCAGATGTCGGCCACCGGCACCCGGATGATCCAATGGTCGTACTGCTCGGGATCGGTCAGGTCGCACACGCCCCCCAGCGCGGGATTTTTTTTCGCGATGTGGTTGGCGAGCTTCGCGAGGGTCTTCGTGGAGCCGATCCCGACGCAGGTGGGGATCCCCGTCCAGGCCCTGACGGTCTCGCGCATGTCTCGGCAGAGGATCGCCCGCTCGGCAGGGCGCACATCCGAGATGTCCAAAAAACTCTCGTCGATGGAGTAGATTTCGATGCGGGGGGAGAACCCCTGGTAGACGGCGTTCACCCGGGCGGACATGTCGCCGTAGAGGGCGTAGTTCGAGGAGTAGACCCGCACGCCCTTCTGCCGGCACATGTGGCGGATCTTGAACCACGGCTCGCCCATGCCGATGCCGAGCGCCTTGGCCTCGTTGGTCCGGGCGATGGCGCAGCCGTCGTTGTTCGACAGCACGATCACCGGCAGCTTCGCCAGGCGCGCATCGAAGACCCGCTCGCACGAGCAGTAGAAGCTGTTGCCGTCCGAGAGGGCGTAGGCCCGGGCGCTCATTCCGAGCGGCGCCTCGGGCTCACCGAGCTGGAGACCACGCCCCAGACCTCGATGACGGCGTCGGGCGAGAGCCGGAACTCCGGGAAGCGCGGGTTGGCGAAATGCAGGGTCACCCGGGGGCCCTGGCGCTTCCAGACCTTGAAGGAGCGCTCGCCGTCGATGTCGACCACGACGACGTCGCCGTTGCGCGGGGTCAGCGAGCGGTCGACGACGGCGAGATCCCCGTCGTGCAGGCGGGCCAGCAGCATGCTGTCTCCGGCCACGCGCACCAGGAAGGTCGCCGGCCGGCTCACGATCAGCAGGCGCTGGAGGTCGATCTCCTCCTCGATGAAATCGTCGGCCGGGCTGGGGAAGCCGGCCCGCACGGGCGTCGCCAGGAGGGGGACCGGCATGGGGAAGCCGATAACGACGTCGTAGACCTGCATGCCCGCGCTCCGCGAATCCTTCGGAACAAAAGCAGAACACATTGGCCGGGTTCCGCACAAGCGGCCACGCTTGCGGCGACGGAAATAGGGGGCAACCTATGGACGGACCCTGGAACGGTCTACGTCACCCGGAGGGAGCCGTGCGCGTGTCCCGTGATACGGACCCACCCCGCACGCAGGCAGGCTCGGCGCCGCTCCATCGTGTCAAAGAAGACACACGAAGCGGGCGACGACCCGGGACGTACCGGTACGCTTAACCTAAGCGCCAACCCGCACGTCGAGCGCGCTGGCTGAAGCTTTCCAACGGGGGTATGCTAATCAGCGTATTCGTGAACGGCAAGGCATCATCCATGACCCCGGCGACCTTCGGGTCTTACATCGTCAGCCAACGCAAGGCGAAGGGCATAAGCCAGAAGGACCTTGCGGCCCGCATCGCGCGGGAGGAGGACGGCAAGCCCATTTCCGCGCAATACCTGAACGACATCGAGCGGGATCGCCGCAATCCCACTTCCGACCACATCATCACCCAGTTCGCGACCGCGCTGGACGTCTCGCCGGAGTACCTTTTCTATCTGGCCGGAACCCTGCCGAAGTATGCGCGCGATGCGGGCGTCAGTCCCGAGACGGCCACCCAGATCATCAGCGCGTTCAGGAAAAGCGGCGGGTAGGGGAGCGGCCATGGTGATGATGGTGCCGGACGAGACGAGGCGGTTCCGCAGGCGGCCGCACTTCAGGCAGGAGGAGATCGATCGCGAATGCGAGACGCTCGTGGCCGGTTTCCTCATGCGCCACAGGGGCAAGGTCGAGTACCCGATCTCGACCGATGACCTGACCGTGCTCATCGAGCAGCATGTCGACGTGTTGGACGTCTACGCCGACCTCACGCCGGACGGACACGACGTCGAGGGGGTGACCCGCTTCAAGAGCGGCGCGATCCCCGACATCGAGATCTCCAAGCCCCTGTCGACCGATACCCGCCGCGAGAACCGGTACAGGACGACGCTGGCGCACGAGCTTGGGCATGTCCGTCTCCACGACGGGCTTTTCCAGGCGGCCTTCACTCCCGGCGACATGTTCGAACATGCCCGCGAGCATCGCCTGGTCTGCAAGCGCGATACGATGCTCGATGCGCCGAAAGGCGACTGGCTCGAATGGCAGGCCTGCTACGCCTCGGGCAGCTACCTCATGCCCGTCGGCGCGATCCGGGGCCTGCTCGCACCCATCCTCGCCGCCCAGGACGCCCTGGCGCCGTACCAGGTCGGCGAGGGCGTATCCGATGCGATGATCGAGGCGCTGCGGGCTCGTTTCCAGGTCTCAAGGGACGCGGCACGCGTGCGCCTCCTGAAGCTGAACTACATCAGTTCCACGCCCAGGGTCCCGACGCTTTTCGGCTGACCCCGTTCGTTCGAACGGGGCTGTTGACTCCTTCCTCAGACCCGAACTACGCTGATCAGCATATCGGCGATTCGGCATAGCGAGATGCGGTCGTCGGAGCGGCGCGCCCCGATAGCGGCGGGCCTGGCCCCTCGTACCGAAAGAACGACATGAACCGCATGACGCCGAACTTCGAGACCGATCCCCTTGCGGAACCGCTCGATGCCCTCCTCATCGATATCGCCGTGCGCGTGCAGCTTCCGCCGGGATTGCACGAAAAGGCGTGCGGACGCGGCGAATCGGTCTGCAAGCACATGGAACGCGACGGGAGCTCCCTGAAGGACCGGGTCCGGCGCTTCTATCCGCAGGGGTCGATGGCCATCGACGCCACCATCTCCACGCGAGGGACGGACGAGGAGTACGACCTCGACTACGTCGCGGAACTCGACGTCCACCACGAGGCTCCCCCCGGGGCGGTCCTCGACCTCGTCCACGCGGCCCTGCGCGACTACCCGACCTCCAAACCGGTCGAGCGTCAGACCCGGTGCGTCACGGTCTTCTTCGCCGACGGCATGCACGTCGACGTCACCCCATCCTCGCTCCTGCCGCATGGGGCGGAACGGGAAAGCCACATTTTCCATAGCAGTCCCGACAGGCCCTCGCACGAAGGGCGGCACGTGCCGATGAACGCCTACGGGTTCGGCGGCTGGTACAACCAGCTCACGCCCGTCGAACGTCGCTTCGCCGATGCCGTCAACCGGCGGATCTACGAGGCCGCCGGCATCGAGATCCGTGCCGACGCCCAGTTCGACGAGGTCCCAGGCCAAGTGCCGCTGATCGTCAAAAGCGTGACCACCGTCGCGCTCCAGTTGCTCAAGAGGCATCGCAACGTAATCTACGCGGGCTTCGAGGGCCGCATCCCGCCGTCGGTGATGCTGAGCTGCATCGCCGGCCATTCGGCGAGCCCCGGCACACCGCTTTCCGACATAGTGATCCGGCTGTGCCGCACGATCGCGCGGATGATCCACGCCGCCTCGGCCAGGCGGGAGAAGGTCTCGGTCGTGAACCCCGTCTATGCCGACGACCGGTTCACCGATCGCTGGCCCGAGAACCTCGGGCAGCAGGACGGATACGCCGCACATCTCACCAGGCTCGCCGACGGTCTGGAAGCCATCCGCCGGGGGGCCTCCCTGGAGGATGCGCAGGATTGGCTGCGCCTTCAATTCGGGGACTCCGTCGTCTCCCGATCGATGAAGGCGTTCAACCTGCGGCTCGGCAGCGGCATCCGCCACTCCGCGCAGGCCTACACGCCCCGCGGCGCCCTCTACGTGCCGAGCGCACCCCGCATCATCGGAGCCGGGGCGGCTTCCGCTTCGATGCCGGCCGCGGCGCGCGCCCATACCTTCATGGGGGACCTCCGGCGGTGAAAGGCTTCCCGAGCATCGCCGACCAGGCCGCCGCTATGCTGCGGCTCTGGCCCTCCTTCCGCATGCACCGGATCGACGATCGGTCCGCGACTTGGAGCGGGCCGATGCGACCCCTCATGGCGCGCTACGAGATCGAGGTCCTCTACAGGGTTCCCCTCATCGTCGAGAGGTTCGCTCTCCTGCGCCAGCAGCCGAGGGTGCGTGTCGTCTCGCCGGAACTCAGGCGTCGGAACGGCGACCCCGAGGGAAAACTGCCCCACGTCTATTGGGACGCCCGGGACAATCCGAGCCTGTGCCTGTTCGACTTCGAGACCTCCCAGTGGACGCCCTTCGACCTGATCGCCGAGACGACGTTGCGTTGGTCCGTGGATTGGCTGGTTTGCTACGAGGGATGGAGAGCGACCGGCGAATGGACCGGCGGCGGACGTCACCTCCAACTCGCACGGGCAGGGAACTGACATGACTTACGTTCCGCCCCGGCGTTCCGACGACACCCACCAAGGCCGCCGGATCCGCCAACCATGGCCCGCCGACAGGCCCTTCCGCATCCTCTCGATCGATGGCGGGGGGATCTGCGGCATCCTTCCGGCCTCGGTCCTGGCCGAACTCGAACACCGCTTCCTCGGCGGCAGGTCGATCGCCGGCCATTTCGACATGATCGCCGGAACGAGCACCGGCGGCATCATCGCCCTTGGCCTCGCCCATGGCCGGACGGCCGGCGACGTGCGCGACATCTACGTCGAACGTGGATCGAACATCTTCCCGCCACCCACCCGGGTCGGCCGCATCGTGCGATCGCTGCGGCGAACCCATCGCTACGCATACGACCGCGCGCCGCTGGAGGAGGAGCTGCTCCGGATCTTCGGCGACGCCCCCTTCGGCGATGCACGGACGAGACTTTGCATCCCCTCGTTCGAAGGTCGGCATGGGGAGCCATGGATCTTCAAGACGCCGCATCATCCGGATTACCGGAAGGACCGCTTCGAACGCATGGTGAAGGTCGGCCTCTCGACCGCCGCCGCCCCAACCTACTTCGAGGCGCTTCCGAACAACGGCTACGTGATGGTCGACGGCGGTCTTTGGGCCAATAACCCGGTCATGAACGCGCTCGTCGACGCGCTCGCGTGCTACGATGTCGGGCGAGGCCAGATCGAGATCCTCAGCCTCGGCTGCGGCGAGACGGCGTTCACGGTCGACCAGGCGAAGGCGCGGGGCGGCCTCTTCCAGTGGAAGGGGGTCATCCTCGCGGCGATGCGGGCGCAGTCCCACAACGCCCTCGGCCAGGCCGGCCTCCTCGTCGGCAAGGACCGGGTCATGCGGATCGATGCGCCCGAGAGCTCGAACGCGATCGCCCTGGACGATCATCGCCGGGCCACCGCGGAGCTTCCGGCCATGGCCCGATCCCTCGTCGAGGCGTCGGGCCGCGAGATCGCGAGGGTCTTCCTCGGCGACGAGGCGGCTCCCTATACCCCCTGTCCCCTCCCTCTCTAGGAGGGCCCCCGGCCGAGGGTCGGCCATTCCGGGTCCGCGCGTCACGATGCGGGCGGTCGGCCATCCGGCAGGTCCAGCCGCCCGCGCAGCCGTCCCATCTCCGCCTCCGCCACGCCGAGCCGAGCCGGACCGGGCCGGGCCGGGCCGGGCCAGGGCCTCGTCCGACGCCCGCATCCGCGCGGCAATCGTTTCCCGCTGCCGGAATTAGAAAAGGCGGACCGAGCATTCAGGTTGGTGGTTGTCACGATCATGAAGGGCAGGCGAACAAGGCAGGGGAAGCGGTAGGATACGGGCGGAACCCCCGCGCGCTTCCGGCTGCGGCCGGACCCACCACCCATGCCGAAGTCGCCTCGCTCCTCGAGCGTGGACGGGCCAATGGATGAGACCGCGTTGCGCCTCCGGGCCTTTTTCGACCTGCACCGGGAGTGGCCCGAAACCGGTCAGGATCCAGCCGCGCACACCCGCAGGTCCGCATACCGGGCGAAGGCCTATGCCTGCCGGATGTTGATGCGACGGACGGCGCCGCAGGACGTGGGACGGGGCGACGACCTTTCGCGGGCGTGCCCGCAGCGCCTATGGCATGGGTTCACCAACGACGGGCGAACCTCGTCGTCGACCGTCGTCAGATTCTGATCTGGGACCCGATCTCCACGGCGCGGTCGACCGGGATGCGGAAATAGCGCGACGCGTCCGTGGCCGCCTGTGCCATCGCGATGTAGATCCGGTCCTGCCAGACCGGCATCCCGGTCTCCGACGACGCCACCAGGACGCGCCGGGTCAGGAAGTAGGATAGCTCGCCCCTGTCCAGGCCGGCCTGCGCCAACGCCGCCGGAAGGTCGGGGAGTTCCATGAACCCGAACCGGACGCTGGCCCGGCTGACGGTCTCAGACAACTGCTCGACCCGGACGCGCTCCCCGCCGACGATGCGCGGCGTATCCTCCGTCACGACCGTCACGATGATGTTCTCCGCGTGAAGTACGCGGTTGTGCCTTACGTTGTGCAGCAGGGCGCCGGGCGTGTCGCCGAGCGTGCCGGTCAGGAAGACGGCCGTTCCAGGCACGCGCTGGATCGTCCCGTTCGTGGCCGTCCCGATGAAGTCGGAGAGGGGGAGACGGTCGCGGTGGATCTCCCTGGTGATGAAGAGGGAGCCGGTGCGCCACGTCCACATCATCGTCACGAGCACAGCACCCACCAGCAGGGGAAGCCAGCCCCCGTCGAGGAGCTTGAGGGCGTTGCCCGTCAGGAACACGCCCTCGATGAGCAGGAACGGCGCCAGGACCAAGGCCGCGACCGCCGGCGACCACTTCCACGCCTTCCACGCCACGACGAAGACCAGCGCCGTCGTGATGACCATGTTGCCGGTGACCGCGATCCCGTAGGCCGCAGCCAGTGCGGTGGAGGACTTGAACAGCACCACCAGGAAGACGACCGCCACGAGCAGCCACCAATTCACCTGCGGGATGTAGATCTGGCCCCTCTCAGTCTCGGAGGTACGCAGGACCCGCATGCGCGGCAGCAGCCCCAGCTGCATCGCCTGCTGGGTGATGGAGAACGCCCCCGTGATGACCGCCTGGCTCGCGATGACGGTGGCCATCGTGGCCAGCAGCACCATCGGGACCAGGGCCCAGGATGGGTAGAGCAGGAAGAATGGGTTCTCCATGTTCTCCGGGTGGGCGAGCAGCATGGCGCCCTGTCCGAGGTAGTTGAGGGCGAGGGCCGGAAAGACGAGGCCGAACCATGCCGTCCGGATCGGCCCTCCGCCGAAATGGCCCATGTCCGCGTACAGCGCCTCTGCGCCGGTGACGGCGAGGAACACGGCGCCGAGGACCAGCAGGCTCGCGCTTCCGTGGCCTAGGAGGAAGCTCACGCCGTACGCCGGATTGAAGGCATGGAGGATGCCGGGTTCGCCGGCGAGATGGATCAAGCCGCCAACCGCCATGGCAAGGAACCAAAGGGCCGTGATGGGGCCAAAGAACGTGGCAACCCGGGCGGTCCCATGGCTCTGGACGACGAAGACGCCGATCAGGATGGCCAGGCTGAGTGGCAGCACGAAGGGTTCGAAGGTCGGCGTGACGAGCTTCAGGCCCTCGACCGCGGACAGGACGGAGATGGCCGGGGTGATGATGGCGTCGCCGTAGAACAAGGCTGCGCCGGCCATGCCGATCAGGATGACGGCCCCGCCCTGGTGGCCAAGTGCGCGTTGCGCCAGGGCGACGAGGGACAGCGTGCCGCCCTCGCCGTCGTTGTCCGCCCGCAGGACGATCAGCACGTACTTGACGGTCACGATGAGGATCAGCGCCCACAGGATCAGCGAGATCACGCCCAGGATGATCTCGCGGGTCAGCGCATGGTGCCCTGCGCCACCGGTGGCCGCATGGAGCGACTCCTTCAGAGCGTAGAGCGGGCTGGTGCCGATGTCGCCGTAGACCACCCCGACGGAACCGAGGGTGAGGGTCCAAAAGCCGGCTCCCGGCGCATGTCCAGTCCCGGCCTCCGATGGCCTCGGCGATGGGACGGGGGTCGTGACGCTGGTGGGCATGGGTCGTGTCCCTTGGCTTGGCCACCGGTCATCACCGCGGCCCGGCTATAACGGCCAAGCCTCCAGGATTGTTCGTCGCCCGCGCAAGCGCCGTCGCCCTGGCGGTCGAACCGAAATCCTTATGCGAATGTCCATCGGTCCATCTCGATCCCTTATGCGGGTTCGAGGATGTTCGCCTGCCTTATCCGCGGCGCAGGGTCGAACCATCTCCATGAACGTCTTCGTACGACGCCAAGCCCCGACGGAGCCGCTGCCGTCCCGGCAAGAGGCGCCACGTGACGAACGCCATTCCTTCGACCGGCAACCGACGCGGGACCGACTTCGCAACATCCGCTCGCAGTGCCGTACCTGCGGCGTGCGCTTCCACGGCTTCCACCTCGGCAACGACGGCGTCGTCCAGGCTGACCGCTCCGTATGGAGGGCGGCCTGTCCGAGATCCGTGCAAGCCGAGTGCCCCGTCGGCTGCCCGGAGCTTCGCCAGGCATTGCGCCGATCGACCCTGATTTCGGAATGAGCCGACGTCGGCTGTTTCCGCCGGGAATACCGAGGAAGGCGACGCGGCGGGTCATGGTCCCGGCGATCCTGATGAGATCCTTATAAGATCGCCCTCTCGTCCCTCTCGAACCCTAATGCGGTTCCGGGCCACATCAAGGTCATGAGCGCGACCGGTCATGGCACCGGTCCGCCGAACCGAAACGGACGCACCATGCTCGATCTGACCTTCATCGCCGTGGGGCTCGCCTTCTTCGGCCTGGCCGCCGGCTACGCCGCCCTTTGCGAACGCCTCTGAGGGACCTGCCATGACCCTCGACCTCACCCTCGGCGCCCTCGTGACCCTCGGGCTGCTCGGCTACCTAACCTACGCCCTCGTCCGCCCCGAGCGGTTCTGAAGGAACACCTCCCATGACCCTCAACGGCTGGTTCCAGATCGCGCTGTTCTGCGCGGTCGTCGTCGCGCTCGCACGCCCCCTCGGCGGCTACATGACCCGCGTGTTCACGGGTGAGCGAACCCTCCTGTCTCCCGTCCTCGCGCCCGTCGAGCGTGGGCTCTACCGCGTCGCCGGCATCAACGCCTCGCAGGAGCAGCACTGGCTGGCCTACGCCCTGACCATGCTGACCTTCCACGTCCTCGGCTTCCTCGCCCTGTACGGGCTTCTGCGCTTCCAGGCGGTGCTGCCGTTCAATCCGGACGGGCAGTCGGCGGTCGCGCCCGACCTCGCCTTCAACACGTCGACGAGCTTCGTCACCAACACCAACTGGCAGTCCTACGGCGGCGAGACGACGATGTCGTACCTCACCCAGATGCTGGGGCTGACCCACCAGAACTTCCTGTCGGCGGCCACCGGCATCGCGCTCGCCGTCGCCCTCGTGCGCGGCTTCTCCCGGGCCTCGGCCAAGACCGTGGGCTCGTTCTGGGTCGATCTGACCCGGACCACCCTCTACGTGCTGCTGCCGCTCTGCATGGTGCTGACCCTGTTCTACGTCTGGCAGGGCATTCCGCAGACGCTCGGCGGTGCCGTCGAGGCGACGACCCTGGAAGGCGCCAAGCAGACCCTGGCGGTCGGCCCGGTGGCGAGCCAGGTCGCGATCAAGATGCTCGGCACCAACGGCGGTGGCTTCTTCAACGTCAACGCCGCGCACCCGTTCGAGAACCCGACCACGCTGTCGAACTTCGTCCAGATGGTCTCGATCTTCGCCATCGGCGCGGCGATGACCAACGTCTTCGGCCGCATGGTCGGCGACGAGCGCCAGGGCTGGGCCATCCTGTCCGCCATGGGCGTGCTGTTCCTCGCCGGAACCGCGGTGGTCTATTGGGCTGAGAGCGCAGGCAGTCCCGTCCTCAATTCCTTCAGCCTCACCGGGGGAAACATGGAGGGCAAGGAGGTCCGCTTCGGCATCGTCGCGTCCGCCCTGTTCGCGGCGGTGACCACGGCGGCGTCCTGCGGCGCGGTCAATGCCATGCACGACAGCTTCACGGCGCTCGGCGGCATGATCCCGATGATCAACATGCAGCTCGGCGAGATCATCGTCGGCGGCGTCGGCGCCGGCCTCTACGGCATCCTGGTCTTCGTCATCGTGACGATCTTCGTGGCCGGGCTGATGGTCGGCCGGACCCCCGAGTATCTCGGCAAGAAGATCGAGGGCCGCGAGGTCAAGATGGCGATGCTCGCCATCCTATGCCTGCCGCTGATAATGCTCGGCTTCACCGCGCTGGCCACCGTGGTCGCCGCCGGCCTCGCCGGGCCCGCCAACGCCGGCCCGCACGGCTTCTCGGAGATCCTCTACGCCTTCACCTCGGCGGCGGCCAACAACGGCTCAGCCTTCGGCGGGCTCACGGCGAACACGGCTTTCTACAACACGACGCTGGGTATCGGCATGCTCTTCGGGCGGTTCTTCGTGATCGTCCCGGCGCTCGCCATCGCGGGGTCGTTGGCGGCCAAGAAGACGGTTCCGGCCTCCGCGGGGACGTTCCCGACCCACGGCGGCCTGTTCGTCGGGCTCCTCGTCGGCGTGATCCTCATCGTCGGCGGACTGACGTTCTTCCCCACCCTGGCCCTCGGGCCGATCGTCGAGCACCTCGCCGGCGGCCTTGGTCAGACCTTCGCGGCGGGAGGCTGAGATGCAACTCGCCATGCTGCCATCCCGCAACCGCGCCGCGATGCGGCGCGCCCTGGCCCGTCACAGGCCGCGGTCCCAGCCCTGGAGCCGGATCGAGCGCAACCGAAAGGACATTCGGCTTTCGGACGTCATCCTCGCCATGCTCGGCCTGGCCATGCTCGGCGCCCTCGGCCTGATGGCCGGGGTCGCCCTCGTCGGCGATGCGCTCGCACCTTGAACCCCGCTCCACGGCGCGGGACCGCGCCGACCCTGAAGACGTCTTCCAATCGGACACCCGCAATGGCCCGCCCAAATTCCACCAGCCTGTTCAGCGCCGCTCTCGTCGGTCCGGCGCTCATCGGCGCCCTGACCAAGCTCGACCCACGCAAGATGATCAAGAACCCGGTCATGTTCGTGGTCGAGGTCGTGGCCGCGCTGACCACCGTCCTGTTCATCCGTGACGTAGCGACCGGCGGGGCGAACCTCGCCTTCTCCGGCCAGATCATCCTCTGGCTGTGGTTCACCGTGCTGTTCGCCAACTTCGCCGAGGCCATCGCCGAGGGACGCGGCAAGGCCCAGGCCGACAGCCTCCGGCGCACCCGCACCGAGACCATGGCCAAGCGCCTGAAGGGCGCCGGCCGGGAGTTCGAGACCATCCCCGGCAACGACCTCAAGGTCGGCGACGTGGTGCTGGTCGAGGCCGGCGACATCATCCCGTCGGACGGCGAGGTGATCCTCGGCGTCGCCTCGGTCAACGAGGCCGCAATCACGGGTGAATCAGCACCGGTGATCCGGGAATCCGGCGGCGACCGCTCGGCGGTCACCGGTGGCACCCAGGTGCTCTCCGACGAGATCCGGGTGCGGATCACCGCCGCCGCCGGCTCGACCTTCGTCGACCGGATGATCGCCCTGGTGGAGGGTGCCTCGCGACAGAAGACCCCGAACGAGATCGCGCTCAACATCCTGCTCGCGGGCCTGACCATCATCTTCGTCTTCGCCGTCGCCTCGATCCCGAGCTTCGCCTCCTATGCCGGCGGATCGATCCCGCTCATCGTGCTCGTCGCACTGTTCGTCACCCTGATCCCCACCACCATCGGGGCGCTCCTGTCCGCCATCGGCATCGCCGGCATGGACCGCCTTGTGCGCTTCAACGTCCTTGCCATGTCGGGGCGCGCCGTCGAGGCGGCTGGCGACGTCGATACCCTGCTGCTGGATAAGACCGGCACGATCACGCTGGGCAACCGGCAGGCCATCGAGTTCCGTCCCGTCCGCGGCGTATCCGAGCAGGACCTCGCCGACGCCGCCCAGTTGGCATCGCTGGCCGACGAGACCCCGGAGGGTCGCTCCATCGTGGTGCTGGCCAAGGAGAAGTACGGCATCCGCGCCCGCGACATGGGAAGCCTCAACGCCACCTTCGTGCCGTTCACCGCCCAGACCCGGATGAGCGGCGTCGACCTCGACGGTTCCTCCATCCGCAAGGGCGCCGTCGATTCCATCATCGCGTCGGTGAGCCAGCAGCCGATGGCCACACGCGGATCGAGCGCGGCCCTGGCCTACAGCCCCGGCGTCGCCGACGAGGCCGTGCGCGAGATCCAGTCCATTGCCGAGGACGTGGCCAAGGCGGGCGGCACCCCGCTCGCCGTGACGCGGGACGGCCGGCTTCTCGGCGTCGTCTACCTCAAGGACATCGTGAAGGGCGGCATACGCGAGCGCTTCGCGGAGCTGCGCCAGATGGGCATCCGTACGGTGATGATCACCGGCGACAACCCCATGACCGCCGCCGCCATCGCGGCGGAGGCCGGCGTCGACGACTTCCTCGCCCAGGCCACCCCGGAGGACAAGCTCGCGCTGATCCGCAAGGAGCAGTCCCAGGGCAAGCTCGTCGCCATGTGCGGCGACGGCACCAACGACGCCCCGGCGCTGGCCCAGGCCGATGTCGGTGTCGCGATGAACACCGGCACGGTGGCGGCCCGCGAGGCCGGCAACATGGTCGACCTCGACAGCGACCCGACAAAGCTCATCGAGATCGTCGGCATCGGCAAGCAGCTCCTGATGACCCGCGGGGCACTGACCACCTTCTCCATCGCCAACGACGTGGCCAAGTATTTCGCCATCATCCCGGCCATGTTCCTGGTGCTCTACCCGCAGCTCCAGGCCCTCAACGTCATGGGCCTCGCCTCGCCCGAGAGCGCGATCCTCTCGGCCATCATCTTCAACGCCCTCATCATCGTCGTCCTGATCCCGCTGGCGCTGAAGGGCGTGTCCTACCGGGCGGTCGGCGCCGGGGCGCTGCTGCGCCGGAACCTCCTGATCTACGGGCTCGGCGGCATCCTCGTGCCCTTCGTCGGCATCAAGGCGATCGACCTCGCGGTCACCGCCCTGCACCTCGTCTGAGCCGTCCCCGCCGATCACCTCTTGGAGCATCGCCATGTTGAACCAGCTTCGCCCCGCCTTCGTCCTTCTGATCGCCCTGACGGCGATGACGGGCCTCGCCTACCCCCTCGCGATGACCGGCATCGCGGGGGCGATCTTCCCGGCCAAGGCCGCCGGCAGCCTGATCGAGCGCGACGGCAAAGTCGTCGGCTCCAGCCTGATCGGGCAGTCCTTCACGCAAGACGGATACTTCCACGGTCGTCCCTCGGCCACGAGCGCCGCCGATCCGGCCGACGCCACCAAGACCGTGCCGTCGCCCTACAACGCAGCGAACTCATCTGGCTCCAACCTCGGGCCGACGAGCGCGGCCCTGGCCGAGCGGGTCAAAGGCGACCTCGACGCCCTGAAGGCCGAGAACCCTAGTGCCACCGTGCCGGTCGACCTCGTGACGGCGAGCGGCTCGGGCCTCGATCCCGACATCTCGCCCGAGGCAGCCCTGTTCCAGGTTCCCCGGGTCGCCAAAGCGCGCAATCTGCCCGAGGATCGGGTGCGCTCCCTGGTGGGGGCCCAGGTCCAGGGTCGCTTCCTCGGTATCCTCGGAGAGCCCCGCGTGAACGTGCTCGCCCTGAACCTCGCCTTGGACGGTTCAGACTCGAAGTAAGCCAGCCTCATGACAGGCCGCCCCATGCCGACGCCCCTGCGCGAACCCGACCGTCCCTCGCCCGACGCCCTGCTGCAGGCCGCGCGTCGGGAGGAAGGCGGACGGGGTCGCCTCAAGATCTTCCTCGGGGCGGCCCCGGGGGTTGGCAAGACATACGAGATGCTCACCGTCGGCCGGGCGAGGCTGAAGGCCGGCACCGACGTGGTCGTCGGTGTGGTCGAGACCCACGGGCGCGCCGAGACCCTGGCGCTCGTCGAGGGGTTCGAGGTGCTCGGCCGGCGCTCGGTCGCGTACCACGGCACGGCGCTCGACGAGATGGACCTCGACGGATTGCTGGCCCGAAGGCCCGCCCTGGCGCTCGTGGACGAGCTCGCCCACACCAACGCGCCGGGCTCGCGCCACCCCAAGCGCTACCAGGACGTCGAGGAACTGCTGGACGCCGGCATCGACGTCTACACCACCCTCAACATCCAGCACGTCGAGAGTCTGAATGATGTCGTCGCGCAGATCACCCGCATCCGGGTGCGCGAGACCGTGCCCGACGGCGTCCTCGACCGGGCGGACGACATCGAGGTGGTGGACCTCAACCCGGACGACCTGATCCAGCGCCTGCGCGACGGCAAGGTCTACGTGAAGGGCAACGCCGAGCGCGCGCTCAAGCACTACTTTTCGCGGGGCAACCTGACGGCCCTGCGCGAACTCGCGTTACGCCGCACCGCCGACCGGGTCGACGACGAGCTCCTGAGCCACATGCGGGCCAACGCCATCGCGGGCCCGTGGGGCGCCGGCGAGCGCGTCCTGGTATGCGTCAGCGAGGATCCCCGCTCCGCCGGCCTCGTGCGCCATGCCAAGCGGCTCGCCGACCGGCTGCACGCGCCCTGGACCGCCATCACGGTCGAGGGTCCCCGCAGCCTGTCACTCGACGAGGCCGCCCGCGACCGCATCGCCGACACCCTCCGCCTCGCCGACCGCCTCGGCGGCGATGCCGTCACGCTTCCGGGCGGTCGACGCGTCGCCGACGACATCCTTGCCTACGCCCGTTCGACCAACGTCAACCACATCATCCTCGGCAAGGCCGACCGGTCGAAGCTGTTCGAGCTCCTCAACGGCTCGGTGGTGCACGACATCGTCCGGCACTCGGGCAACATCAGCATCCACGTCATCACCGGCGAAGCGGCGAAGGCCGATCCGGTCCCCCCGAAGACGGTCGCCACGGCTCCGGCCAAGCCGCCCTTCGCACCAGTGCCCTACGTCGTCGGTGTCCTCGCCACCGCCGTGGCCCTCGGGCTCGCCCTCTTGGTCGAACCGTATCTCGGCGTCGAGAACGCCGATCTCATCCTTCTCACCGCCATCGTCGCCGTCGCCGTACGGTTCGGCCTGGGACCGTCGCTGGCCGTCGTCGTCATCGCCTCGCTCTCCTACAACTTCTTCTTCCTGCCGCCGGTCTACACCCTCACCATCGCCGACCCGACCAACGTCGCCGCGTTCCTGCTGTTCACGGTGGTCGCCGTGGCGGTCTCGAACCTCGCGTCGCGGTCCCGCCGCGAGGCGGTGGTCTCGCATGGCCGGGCCCGGGCCACGGAACGCCTCTACGGCTTCAGCCGCAAGCTCTCCGGCTGCGGCACCCTCGACGACGTACTCTGGGCGACCTCCGCCCAGGTCGCCGCCATGCTTCGGGTCCGGGTTGTCGTCCTTCTCCCCGATCAGGGAGCGGTCTCCGTCCGGGCCGGCTTCCCACCCGAGGACACCCTCGACGCGGCCGACCTCGGCGCGGCCAAGTGGGCCTTCGACAACGAGCGACCCGCCGGCAGGGGCGCCGACACCCTGCCCGGCGCCAAGCGGCTGTTCCTGCCGATGCGGACGGGGCGCGGCATCGTCGGCGTGATCGGCCTCGACGCCGACGGCACGGGTCCCATCCTCTCGCCCGAGGACCGCCGCCTGTTCGACGCGCTCGCCGACATGGCGGCGCTCGCCGTCGAGCGGGTCCGGCTGGTGGAGGATCTCGACCGGGCCGAGCGCGCCGCCGAGACCGACCGCCTGCGCCAGGCCCTGCTCACCTCGATCAGCCACGACCTGCGCACCCCGCTGTCCTCGGTGCTGGGTGCGGCCACCACCCTGCGCGACCTCGACGAGGCGCTGCCCCGCGACGCCAAGGCCGAGCTGCTCGCCACCATCATCGCGGAATCGGAGCGGCTCAACCGCTTCATCGTCAACCTCCTCGACATGACCCGGCTGGAGGCGGGAGCGGTCGCGGCGAGCCTGACCCCGCAGGACGTCGGCGAGACCGTCGACACCGCCCTGCGCCGCTTAGGCTCCATCCTCGCCGGCCATCAGGTCGTGCTCGATCTTCCGGCCACCCTGCCGGCCCTGCGCCTCGATCCCGTCCTGTTCGAACAGGTCCTGGTCAACCTCCTCGACAACGCCGCCAAGTACGCTCCCGAGGGCTCGACCGTCACCGTCAGGGGCGCGGTCGAGCCCGGACAGGTCCGCCTCCAGATCCTCGACGAGGGCGACGGCGTGCCGGTGGCCGACGTGGAGCGCGTGTTCGACAAGTTCTACCGGGTCCGCAAGTCCGACAGTGTCCGGGCCGGGACGGGCCTCGGCCTCGCCATCGCCCGCGGCTTCATCGAGGCCATGGGCGGCACCCTGACCGCCGGCAACCGCCACGACCGCCTCGGCGCCGTCTTCACCATCATCCTGCCCGTCCCGGTTCCGGGACGCGGCGAAGCGGATATCGCCGCATGACCATGAACATCCTCGTCATCGACGACGAGCCGCCGATCAGGAAGCTCCTGCGCATGGGCTTGGCCACCCAGGGTTACGAGATCTTCGAGGCGCCGGACGCCCGCACCGCCCTCGATGTCCTGTCCCGCGAGACGGTCGACCTGACCATCCTCGACCTCGGGCTGCCGGACATGCGCGGGCACGACCTGTTGCGCCTCATCCGCATGGATTTTCGCGACCTGCCGGTGGTGGTCCTGTCGAGCCGCGACGACGAGGCTGGCAAGGTCGAGGCGCTCGACCTCGGGGCCGACGACTACGTCACCAAGCCCTTCGGTATGGGTGAGCTCCTGGCCCGTATCCGCGCGGCCCTGCGCCACCAACTCGCGGTCCAGGGCGAGCGAGCCCTGTTCGAGGTCGACGGCCTCAGCGTCGACCTGGTGCGCCGCCTCGTCCGGGTCCGCGGCACCGAGGTGAAGCTGACCCCACGCGAGTACGACTTCCTGCGCGTGCTGATCCAGCATGCCGGCAAGGCGCTGACACACGCCCAGCTCATGAGCGCGGTGTCGACCTCGTCCGACCCGCAATACCTGCGCGTCTACATGCGCCAGCTTCGCCTCAAGCTGGAAGAAGACCCCGAGCGCCCGCGCATCCTCCTGACCGAGACCGGCGTCGGCTATCGCCTACGTGCCCCCGAGGACGAGGCCCGGGCTTGATGGCGGGTTTAGCCGTGCATGAAGGCGAACCCTTCGAGATCCTTCCGGACCCGGGCGCTTGAGCGAGCCCCTCGACCCATACCGCAGTCCCGCGACCGAGCCGACCCGAATGACCATCGACGAGATCCTATCGCCCGACCAAGTCTCCGTCGGGGTCCGTGCGGCGAGCAAGGCCGCGCTCCTGGACGACCTGGCGCGCCGGGCCGCCCAGGCGCTCGGTCTCGATGCCGCGTCGCTGCGGACGGCGCTGGAGAAGCGCGAGGGCCTCGGTTCGACCGGGGTCGGGGACGGCATTGCGCTGCCGCACGCCCGGCTGGAGAGCGTCAGGCACCCGTTCGGATGCCTGGTACGCATGCGCGATGCGGTGGACTTCGACGCCATCGACGAACGGCCGGTGGACCTCGTCTTCCTTCTGCTGCTTCCGACCGATGCGCAGGGCTCGCAACCCAACGCTCTGGCCTGCGTCGCCCGCCGGATGCGGGATTCCAAGACGGTGGCGGCGATGCGGGGAGCCCGCGATGCCGGGGCGCTGTTCGCGACTATGAGGGGCAGCCGGACGTCACCGTGACGGCCTACAGGCTGTCGATCCAACGACACTGGATGCTGTGCACCCTGACCGTCCAGGATGGGTGGGAAGCAGCTTGGCTGCTTTCGGTCGCAAGACGTTCTTAAGCGGACCTAAGATGACCTGCCGACTCCGGATGGACGGTCCAACCCATCGCAGGGTCGAAGTTCGTTGAAGTGGGATGCCGACATCATCAGAGGCGATGCGACCGGCACGAAAGCGCTCTGCCTCGGGAGACAGCGTGATTCACGATTGCAAAGCCCCGGTCACGCGACATCTCGTGCTGGTCCGGCATGGCCAGAGCGTAGCCAACCGATCCGGCCTGTTCACGGGATTGCTGGACTCGCCCTTGACCGAGCAGGGCCGGATGGAAGCCGAGGCAGCCGGGCGGCGTTTGGCCGAGCGCAGCTGGCGCTTTTCCGCAGCCTTCACCTCGACGCTGACGCGGGCCGTCGTGAGCGGCCGGCTTATTCTCGATGCGCTCGGGCAACCCGGATTGGTCCCCCAACGCTTCGCCGCGCTCGACGAGCGAGACTACGGCGACCTCAGCGGGCTCGACAAGATCGCCGCCGATGCGCGCTGGGGGGCGGAGCGGATCGAGACCTGGCGCCGCTCCTACGCCGAGGCGCCGCCGAACGGTGAGAGCCTTCGCGATACCGTCGCCCGCATCGTGCCATGCTACCTCCGAACCATCCAGCCGGCGGTCATGGGCGGAGACGTGCTCGTCGTTGCCCACGGCAATTGCCTGCGGGCGCTTGTCATGGCGCTTGAAGACCTGAGCCCCGCGGAGGTCGAGCACCTCGAACTCGCGACGGGCTCCGTCAGGATCTATGAGCTTGCTGCGGACACGGCGATCAAGGCCCGTTGGATCGACGGGTGAATCCGCCTGTCGGCCCCACAAAATGGGTCTCCGCAAACTCTGAAGGGGTCATCATTCCATCTATTTCAGTGATGGGAAACATCTAATCATTCCGTTGGAGTGAATGAACGGGACCTGGGATCCTCCGGCATCACATCGGAGCCATCCATGTCCGCGCCCAGACTTTTCTCCCACTCTCGTTCGACGCGTGCCTTAGCCGGCACGAGAGCCATCCTTCCGGGACTGGGCCTCTGTGTGGCGGTCACCGCCGCAGCGATCGGCTTCGAAGCCGTCGAGACGCACCTGTTCGGTCGCGCTTGGCTCGAAGCCTTGGTGCTGGCGATCCTGCTCGGGAGCGCGATCCGCACCGCCTGGACCCCGTCGCAGCGTTTCTTTCCCGGCATCGCTTTCGGGGCCAAGACCGTGCTGGAGATCGCGGTCGTACTGCTCGGCGCGTCGCTCAGCCTCGCGACGATCCTCGCCGCCGGACCGGGCCTGCTCTTCGGCATCGCGGGCGTCGTCGTCGTGGCGATCCTGTCGAGTTACGGCATCGGCCGAGCGCTCGGGCTGCATCCGCGCATGGCGATCCTCGTGGCCTGCGGGAACTCGATCTGCGGCAACTCGGCGATCGCGGCCACGGCACCGGTGATCGGCGCCGATGGCGAGGACGTCGCCGCCTCCATCGCCTTCACCGCGGTGCTGGGCGTGCTGGTGGTGCTCGGCCTGCCGCTGCTGGTGCCGCTGCTCGGTCTGTCGCCGATGCAGTACGGCGTGCTCGCCGGCCTCACCGTCTACGCTGTTCCGCAGGTCCTCGCCGCCACCGCGCCGGTCGCGGCGCTCAGCGTCCAGGTCGGAACCCTGGTGAAGCTCGTCCGGGTGCTGATGCTAGGCCCGGTCGTCCTGATGCTCTCGCTCGGCGCAAGCCGGCTGCGCGAGGAGACCGACGAGGCCGCCCCCGGCGTCACCGCCGGCGACCGCCCTGCTCGCGCCGGCCTCGCGATCCACCGCCTGGTGCCGTGGTTCATCCTCGCCTTCCTGGCGCTCGCGGGCCTTCGCTCGGCCGGGCTGGTCCCGCAGGTCGCGCTCGCGCCGATGTCGGAGACTGCCAACGTGATGACCGTGGTTTCGATGGCGGCGCTCGGTCTCGGGGTCGATGTGCGCAGCGTCGCTAAGGCCGGAGCACGGGTGACCCTGGCGGTGGTCGCCTCGCTCGTCGCACTCGGCGCCGTCAGCCTCGGTCTGATCCGCGTGCTGGGCCTCGCTTGAACCGATCGGATGCGCCCGAGGCCCGGTCAGGCCCCGGCGAGGCAGGGCGAGACGAAGAGCTCCCCGCGATAGGCCCCGCGCAACGTGCGCACGGACACGATCAGCCAGAGTAGGGTCAGCAGGCCGACGAGGCCCGCTCCGAGCCAGGCGAACCCGCTGAGTGCCGTCACTTCGCCGATCCGCAGGGTGGCCAGGGCATAGACGCCGAGCGGGAAGATGTAGCCCCACCAGCCGAGGTTGAACGGAACGCCGGCGCGTAGGTAGCGCACGGTGACGGCGAGCGAGAGCAGAAACCACCAGGCGCCGTAGCCCCAGAGGATCAGCGCGCCGATCAGGCCCGTGATCCTGAGGATCTCGGGCGCGCCGGCAAAACCGCCTGCCGCGAGGATCGGGCCACCGGCCTGCCCCAGCACGAGCAGGCCGAGCGCCCCGGTTCCGAGCGGACCGAGGGAGAGCCAGCTCGATGCGGCCATCTCACGCGGTGGCAAGTTGTGCAGCGCCATGCGCAGCACCAGGATCGCCAGGATGCTCAGCGCCAGCGGGACCGAGACGCCCCAGAGTACGAAGCTCGTGACGATGACGGCGAGTTGTTGGCTCTCGCCGCTCAAGGCTGGAGCGAGCAGGCCACCGGAGACGGCGACGACCTCGGCTGTCACCACTGGCAGCAGCCATACGGCCGTCATCTGGTCGATGCGGTGCTCCTGACGGGTGAACATCAGGTAGGGGATCGCGACAGCACAGATCAGAGCGAGCGCCACGTCGAACCACCACAGCGGCAGTGCGATTCGGACGGTCTCTGCGCCGAGATAGGGCGGACCGAATATCAGCAGCCCGTTCAGAAGCGTCGCCAGTGCCATCGGGATCGCCCCGAAGAACATCGACACCGTCGAGTGTCCGAAGATCCGTCGGGCGCCGTCGAAGTAGAAGATCCAGCGCGCGCCGTAGACCAAGCAGAAGGTGGCGAAGAGCACGACGGAGGCGAGCCAGAGCCCGAGCGGCACAGGGGCCAGCAGGGCATGCGTCGCTGGCAGACGGTCGAGGGTCAAGGCGACCACGCCAGTGCCCATCACCACGGTGAACCAGTTCGGCGTGAATTGTCGGACCACGTCCCGCGGATGCTGGAGGCGCGAGAGCGGCTTTAGGCCTGTGCTGATCGCCAGCAGACTGGATTCGGACACGGGGCGCTCTTGGGCTTCGGAGGGTCAACGCACCGGCTCTAGCACGACCCCGCATCGCGCGCCGCCGCGATAGACAGCAACTCGCAAGCGGCGCTTAATCATCAAAACAATCGATTAAAACTAGCTAATCAAACCATTAGTACGAATGGTTTCCGGCCGCTACCTTCTTGTCATCACGAACCGGCGTGACGACCCCACCAGAAGGATATCGACCATGACCCGTACGATCGCCGCCGTCGCCCTCGCCGCCTCCGCGCTTGTCGGCATGACGGGCCTCTCGCAGGCCCAGGGCCTCCGCGCTCCGCAGGTCCGCTTCATCACCAGCCCATCCGCACCGATCTACGGCGACGCCGATGGCGCCAACGCCAAGAACCCGGCACTCCCGGCCTACGCCCGTGGCCGAGGCCAGGAGACCGGCGGCCCGGCGCGGGAACTGATCGGACGCTGACAGCGCCCCCTTGGCCGCCGGGCATCCGTCCGGCGGCGCGTGAAGCCTTCGACCACCCGAATGGCAGGGAGATCCGTCATGACCCGACCCACCATCGAGACCACCGACGAGGCCTAGCAGGGCGAGACCAGCGGTCATATGCGCTGGGTCCTATTCTGGACGGTCGCCCTGACTGTCGCCGCCGTCGGCACCGCTTGGCTGACGATCATCTGATCCGGCCGCCCGCCATTGATCGGAGATCGGAGATCTTCGGATGATCGCAATCGGAGATCGTTGAGATCTCGAACGATCATTGGATGGAATAATCGTCTCGCCGTAGCATCTCCTTCACGGAGAAGACGCCTCTTTGCCGGGATGCCTTGGATCGATGACCCGAGTTTCCGGCGGCGAGACCGAACCGTCTCGACCGACGCCAATGCCGTCCGCCGACGGCGACACCGAGATCTAGCGACCGGCCGACGCGGCCCAACAAACGATTCCAGGGAGACATCATGCGCCATCTGCACGAACCGTTGAACCGCCGCCTCGTCCTGGGTGGCCTAGGGGTCGGCAGCCTCGCCGCCGCCATGCCGGCCTGGGCCGCGGGCTCGGTGAAGCTTCCGCTGCCCGGCGGCCCGGACGAGCGGGCGCTGACCACCGCCTTTCCGGGCAAAGGCGAGATGATCCTCCAGCGCACCCATCCGCCGCTGCTGGAGACGCCGTTCTCGGTGTTCGACGAGGGCGTGTTCACGCCCAACGACCGCTTCTACGTGCGCTGGCACTGGGCCTCGATCCCGACCGAAGTCGATGCCGGCACCTTCCGGCTCAAGGTCCACGGCCACGTCGATAAGGAACTCTCGCTCTCGCTCGACGCCATCGCCGGCCTGCCGCGCTTCGAGATCGCCGCGGTGAACCAGTGCTCGGGCAATTCACGCGGGCTGTTCGAGCCGCGGGTGCCCGGGGCGCAATGGGCCAACGGCTCGATGGGCAACGCCCGCTGGACCGGGGTGCGCCTCAAGGACGTGCTCGAAAAGGCCGGGGTGAAGGCCGGTGCCGTGCAGGTGCGCTTCAACGGCCTCGACGAGCCGGTCGTCGACGACGCGCCGGACTTCAAGAAGTCCCTCGATCTCGACCACGCCAACAATGGTGAGGTGATGATCGCCTACGCGATGAACGGCGAGCAGCTCCCGTTGCTAAACGGTTTCCCGCTCCGCCTCGTGGTGCCGGGCTGGTACTCGACCTACTGGGTCAAGATGCTGTCCGACATCGAGGTGCTGGACAAGCCCGACGAGCAATACTGGATGAAGACCGCCTACCGCATTCCGGACGTGCCGGGCGCCAACATCAAACCAGGCCAGACCGGCTTCAAGACGGTGCCGATCAACAGGATGGTGCCGCGCTCGTTCATCACCAATTTGCAGGACGACGCCAAGGTGGCAGCCGGAACGCCGGTGGCCATCCGCGGCATCGCTTTCGGCGGCGATTGCGGGGTAAAGGCGGTCGAGTTCTCCAGAGACGGCGGGGCGACGTGGTTTCCGGCGCAACTCGGCGCGGACGAGGGCCCCTACAGCTTCCGCCGCTTCGACGGCAGCCTGCCGGCGCTGGCCGCCGGCACCCACACGGTCAGGGTCCGCTGCACCAACACCAACGGCGTCGCGCAGGGCATGGACCGGATCTGGAACGGGGCCGGCTTCATGCAGAACGGCATCGAGGCCGTATCCTTCCAGGCCGCTTGAGGAGACCAGCCATGAACCCGATCCATCCGGCGGCCCTGATCGCCGCGCTCGCCTTGTCTCCTCTGGTGGCGCTTGCCGCCCCGGCCCCCGAGCCGATGCGCTTCACCTCACAATCCATCGCGATGCCGACCTCCGACCGGACCTTCCCCGACGGACAGGGGGCCGAGGCGGTCAACAACAACTGCCTCGCCTGCCACTCGGCCGGGATGGTGCTAACCCAACCCAAGCTCACGAAGGCGCAGTGGACCGAGACCGTGAACAAGATGGTCCACGTCTACAATGCGCCCGTTGATCAGGCCGACGTGCAGACCATCGTCGACTACCTGACGGCGTTGAAGCCGGCACCCTGAACCCCCGAATCCCGAGGCCGCCGCGCTTTTTTCGCCGGCCTCGGGGAATAGACCGCGCCTTCCGGCGTCTCCCCAGGGCGATGCACGGCCGGCCCGGCCTTAGACCACGGATTTCCGATTTCGAACCAGCCCTCACGGTAGGCCCCGGCCGCCGAACGAGCGCGCATGCCCGAGAGACCCGCTTCATGACCCATATCCGCACCAGCCTCCGCACCCTCCTCGCCGGAGCCGCCTTGCTCCTAGCGCAGGCCCAGCCCGGGTTCGCCGCCGGCTTCGACGGCGCGATCAAGAACAACGCACTGGCGCTGAACGCCGCCGGGACCGTCGCCGCTGTGTCGAACAGCGAGGAGAGCGCCGTCGTCGTCTACGACGTCGCCAAGGGCACGGTGCTGCGCCGCCTCGACGGCTTCGTCACGCCGCGAAACATCGTGTTCGCGCCGGACGGCGCCCGTTTCTACGTCTCCGACAGCGGCACCGGCCGGATCACGGTCTACGAGACCGCCACCGGCAAGGAGGCCGGCGTTCTCGCCGCGGGCCCCGGCTCGTTCGGTACGGTGCTCTCGGCCGACGGGGGCAAGCTCTACGTCAATAACGAGGCCGCAAGCACGCTGACCGTGTTCGACACCAGGACCATGCTCGCCGAGGCTGTGATCCCCGGCTTCGCGCAGCCGCGCCAGGGCGTGAAGCTGTCGCCGGACGGCAAGACCGTGTTCGTGACGAACTTCCTCGGCGACAAGATCACGTTGGTCGATACCGCCACCAACAAGATCACCGGCGAGATCGCCGGGTTCGACAAGCTGCGCGCCATCTCGATCACCAAGGACGGAAAGACGCTGTTTGCAGCCAACAGCGGCCGCAACACCATCGGCGTGGTCGATGTCGCCGCCCGTAAGGTCACCTCCGAGGTGGCAGTGGGCAAGGACCCCTACGGCGCCGCGCTGACCCCGGACGGGCACTTCGTCTATTCGGGCAACCTCAAGGACAACTCGCTCTCGGTGATCGATACCGGCACCCTCAAGGTCGTCGCCACGGTGACCGGCCTGAACGAGCCGCGCCAGGCGATCGCGTTCTCGGCCGACAACGCCCACGCCTACGTCCTCAACCGCGACCTTAGCGTCGCCGTGGTGGACCGGGCGAAGAACGCGGTCATCTCGACCATGAAGCCCTGAGGCGTCGCGCGTCGGGTGCCTTCTCGGCTCCCGGCGCGTTCTCGTCGTCGACACGTCACGAACGCAGGACAAAGACCCCATGCTCGGCCTGTTCCAGCGCAAGGACCGCCTCATCGTCCACGGAAAGGCGCCCTACAACGCCGAGCCACCGCTCGATCGCCTACGCGCCGCCTTCCTCACCGAGCAGGCCGACTTCTACGTCCGCAGCCACGGGAATATCCCGGATCTCGACGCCGACAGCTACCGCCTGACCGTCGACGGGATGGTTGCGACGCCGCTCGAACTGTCCATTGCCGATCTGAAGACGCGGTTCGCGCCCGTCACCGTCACGGCGGTAATGCAATGCGCCGGCAACCGCCGGGCCGACATGCTAGCGGTGGCCCCGGTCTCCGGCGACCCGTGGGCGCCCGGCGCCATCGGCAACGCGAAATGGACTGGGGTGCGCCTCGCCGACGTGCTGCGCGCGGCCGGCATCGATGCGGGCGATACGCGCCACGTGGCCTTCGAGAGCCACGACCGGATCGCGGACACGGACACGCGTTTCGGCGCCTCGATCCCGCTCGCCAAGGCGCTGGCCCCCGATACGTTGGTCGCCTTCGCAATGAACGGCGAGCATCTCTCCCCCGAGCATGGCCACCCCCTGCGCGTGGTGGTGCCGGGATTTGCCGGTATCCGCAGCCCGAAGTGGCTCGCCCGCATCACGGTGCAGGACCGGCCCTCCGACAATCCGATGCAGGCCGACGACTACAAGCTGTTTCCGCCCGACGTGACCGCCGAGACCGCCGACCCCACCCACGGCATCACCATCGAGGCGATGCCGCTCAACAGCGCGATCTGCGAGCCCGCCCGCGGCGCAGCGTTGAAGGCCGGCCGGCACGCGATCCGCGGCTACGCCATCGCCAGCGACCGCGCGGTCGCCCGCGTCGACGTCTCGACGGATGGCGGTCGCAGCTGGGCACAGGCCCGGATCGACCGCGATGCGGACGCACCCTACGCCTGGACGTTCTGGGAGATCGACTGCGAGCTGACCGCGGGCGAACACGAACTCGCGGTGCGGGCCTGGGACTCAGCCGGCCAGACCCAGCCTGCGGCGCCGGACGACACCTGGAACTACAAGGGTTACCTCAGCGCCGCCTGGCACCGGGTACGGGTCACGGTGGCCTGACCTCACGCCCAGAGTAGGGCGGTGGCCGCAAGGCCCGAGATCGCGATCAGCAGGGCCGCGATCCCGACGGTGAGGATGCGCGGCATCATCGGGATCTCGGTATGGGCAAGACGCGCTCGAATCGCCCGATCCCGCCATGCGGCGCCGGCGAACGAGGCGAGCGCACAGGCGATCAGCGTGAGCGACAGCACCTTCAGCGGCCAAACCGCCAGCACCTCCCGCAGGAAGCGCTGCGCAGCCAGGCCGACGCCGAGGAAGGCGAGCCCGGTGCGAAGCCACGCCACGAACGTACGCTCGGCTGCCAGCACCGTCCGGTCCTCGGCGAGCCTCACCCGGGGATCGTCGGGGGGCACGGGTTTCGCGGGCTCACTCATTTGATGTTCGCCGTCGCGATCAGGTCGAGAAGCGCGTCGGCGGCCCGGCTGCAGTAGCGCTCCTTGTGGCGCAGCACCCGGAAAGGACGGCTCGGCAGGGCGAACGCCGCCCGTACCAGGGTCCCGGCTCGAAGCGCTGCGGCGACCACGGTCTCGGACAGCACGGCGGCCCCGCCCCCGGCCTCGACGGCGGCGCGGACCGCCTCGTTCGAGGGCAATTCGAGTGTGACTTGGAGTTGAGCCGCAGCGAGGCCGGCGTCCGTCAGCGCCGCCTCGAAAGCCGAGCGGGTTCCCGATCCCGCCTCGCGCAGCACCCAATTGGCCGTTGCGAGCTCCTTGGGTTCGAGGGCAGTAGCCCCGGCGAAGGGATGGCCAGGAGCGACTACGAGGACAAGCTGGTCTCGCGCGATGGTCGTGCTCGCGAGCGTCGGGTCGTCCAGCGCTCCCTCAACGAAGCCGAGTTCGGCCTGCCCCGCGCGCACCGCGTCGGCGGCGTCGGTGGTGTTGCCCACCGCCAGCCGGATAGCGATCTCGGGGTAGGCCCGGCGGAAGGCAACGAGATGGCGCGGCAGCCAGTCGCTGGCGATGGTCTGGCTGGCGTAAAGCGCCAACGTCCCTCGTCGCATGCCGCTGAGGTCTGCGAGCACCAGTTCGGCGGCCTCCGCCCGGGCGAGCACGGCACGGGCCTCGACAAGGAACGTGCGCCCCGCCTCGGTCAGCTCGATCCCGCGGCCGACCCGGTGGAACAACTTGGTGGCGTGACGCCCCTCGATATTGGCGATCGCCGCGCTGACCGCCGACTGAACGAGGTTCAGTGCCTCGGCGGCCCGCGTCACGTGCTGCCGCTCGGCCACCGCCACGAAGATGCGGAGCTGGTCGAGGGTCATGGCTGCTGCCGATCCGGCGCGAGGCCGCGGACCTGCGCATCAACCGCCTGCGCGACGGTGAGCAGCCGGGCCTCGTCGGTCCGACCGGTGACGACGTAGGACATGCCGCCATCGACCCAGGAGAAAGCGGCGACGTCGCCCTCGCGGGCGAAGCGGAACACTGTGCGGCCATCCGCATCGCCCACGCGGCTGTAGAGCGTCAGCCGGGTGCCGTGGTCGTCGTCGTACATCAGCATCGCTGCGGATTCGGACCCAGCGGGCAACAACCGCCCGCCCATCAGGCGGAAGCCGTAGGCCGTGAGGTCGGGGGTGGTCACCGCCCGGCCGAGGCGCTTCGAGAGCCACGTAACAAGGTGCGGCTTCTCGTCGGCGCGCACCTCCACCGGATGCACCGCCTCGACCACGTAGGTGCGGAAGGCCGCCACTGCGTCGTCGGTCGCCGGCTCGGTTCGCGCAAGCGTGACCGTGGGTACCTGCCGCGCGGCATGGCCGAACCAGCCGGCGGCACCGCCGACCGCGAGGCAGAACACGGCCGCAGCCGCGACCGGAAGCCAGCGCCCGGTTATTGGGCTATGTCGCGAGCGGATGTTGGCCACCCGGAGCCGCGCCGGGATCGCCTCCTCGGCAATCGGCGCGAGGCGGGTACGCAAGCGCTCGCGCAGGGCGCGATCCGCCGAGACCTCGGCCGCCCGCGCGGGGTTTCCCCTGAGCCATGCCTCGACCAGCGCCTGCCGCTCCGGTTCAAGATGACCGTCGATCAGGCCGTGCAGGTCGTCCTCGCCGACCGGGCGCGGATCCCCGCTCATTTCACCCTCCTCAACAAGCCGGTTCGGCCCGTTTCCAGAAAACTTCGCATCCGCTCCCGGGCTCGGCTTAACCGCGACATCACCGTGCCCAGCGGTACTCCGAGCACCTGCGCCGCTTCCGCATAAGACAGATCCTCGACCGCGACGAGCAGTAGCACTGAGCGCTGCTCCTCGGGCAGGGCGTCGAGTCCGGTGAGCACGTCGCGTGCCCCCATAACGGCCTCGGGGTCGGCACCCGGATCGGGCACCTGCTCCAAAGCCTCAGCGCCGACATCGATGCCGCGCCGGCCCCGGCGTCGAACAGTGCCGAGGAACAGGTTGCGCTCGATCGTGAACAGCCAGGCTCGCAGGTCGCCGTCGCGGCGACGTCCGGACCAGCCGGACAACGCCCGCTCCAGGGTGTCCTGGACGAGGTCATCCGCCGCTTCGCGGTCCCGCAACAGTGCGACTGCGTAGCGCCGCAACGCTGGGATCTGCGGTTCGATGAGGGCGGCGATCTCGTCCACGAGGCTTTACCGATCAGGGCTTGGCGATGTGCCACGCGTCGTTGAGGAATCCGTCGCCGGTGATGTCGCCGGGCTTCGTATCCTTGGCGAAGGTGTAGAGCGGCTTGCCCTTGTAGGCCCACTGCATCGTCCCGTCGTCCCGCGTCACCATCGTCCAGTCGCCACTAGCAGCCGAGCCGGAGGCGGCCATCAGTGCCGGCCAGTTGGCGGCGCAGGGGCCGTTGCACATCGACTTGCCGCCCATGTCCTTGTCGAAGGTGTAGAGGGTCATGCTCTTGGAATCGACGAGCGCCGGCCCCTTGGCAGTCTCGGCCGTCATCGCAGGCGCAGCGGCCTGGGCGGCGACGGCGGAGAAGGCGAAGGCCGCAAAGGCAGCGCGGATCAGCATGGTGTGCATGAGTGAGGTCTCCGGCGGTCGACCATGACCGCATCGGGAGAGATGCCGAACGGGCGCGTCTATTCCACTGACACACGAAAAAGATTGGTGACGTCAGCGTGACCGCCGACTCGTCCTCAACCACGGCATACGGCCGTCACCCAGGAGCAGTCAGAGGAATGATGCGGCGGCGTCACCACTCTGAAAGGCGGAGATCCGAGATCATGCCCTCGCACGGCGAGATCGACTGCAACGTCTGCTTTCAAGAGATACGTTGGCTTGCTCTTACGGCGTAGTTGGGTCGATTTCCGCCGTGTTGATGGGGTGGTGCCAACAATCAAATTGCTTCGAGCGGGCCCTTGCTTCGTAACACTCAGGTTCCGCGTGGTCCCAGCAGGATGACCGCGGCACCAATAAGACAGATCGCGGCGCCGCCGACGTCCCATCGGTCGGGCCGATGTCCCTCGGCCAGCCATGGCCACAGGATCGACGAGACGATGTAGACGCCGCCGTAGGCTGCGTATGCGCGTCCCGCGCTCTCGACGAGGGTCGGCAGGTAGGCGAAAAGGTCAAGCGAAGCCTTTCCAGGCGCCAGCCACCACGGCGAGCGTTCGAGGCGTAGCCAAGCCCAGAAGGCGAAGCATCCGGCAATCTCGGCGACGGCTGCGCCGACATAGGCGATAAGTGTCATCTCGCCGGCATCCGGTGCCCCGCGTCCACGGTCAAGCCTGGTTTAGAAGCGACCGGCCGGTCAGACGAGATCGAGGGAAACCGTCCCGAGATCCCCGAAGGATGCGCGGACGTTCTGGCCCGGGACGATCCGCACGAGGCCGGCGCAACTCCCCGTCGTGACGACCTCGCCGGCTTCCAGGCGGCGCTCGCGGCCGGCCAGCCACTGTGCCGTCCAGGCCACGGCGCCGATGGGTGCGCCGAGCGTATCCGACCCCCGGCCCCGGGTGACGGCATGGCCATCGAGGTCGATACGGACCTCTGCCGAGGCGAGGTCGACGGGACGTCCATCCCGCACCCAGGGCCCGAGCACATGGACGGCTTCGAGCCCAAGGTCGGCCGTGGCCGTCAACGCGTTCAGTGGGATGCCGTGGGGGACGCGACGTCCGACGATATGCAGTTCGAGATGGCACGCGAGGCAGGCATCGGCCGCCTCGTGCTCTCCGGTCGGACCTTCCAATACCTCTCCCAGGGGGTGCGCGAGGACGAAGCAGTATCTGGCCCCGACCCCGATGATCCCCCGCGGGAGGAGGAAGGCTGAGCCGTCGTCCAGAAGCGCTCCGCGACGCAGGGGGGTGATCACCCGTTCCGTGCATCCCAGGGGCTTGGCGGTCACCGGGCTGGTGGCGCACAGCGCGTAGCCGACGTGGCCGTCCGCCAGGATGCGCAACGTCGCCTCCCGGAAGTCCTCGGCCTCGTCCATTCCGGCCAGACGGTGGAGGCCTACGTCGAGGCTCTCACCGCCTGAGCGATGGGCCGACGCGGCGCTTTCGGCGATCCGCTCGATCTTGTCCCGTGTCAACGTCATGGCGCCCGGCTGCGGGCGAGCGTCACGCCCTGGTGGTGCCGCTGCCGGATCGGATGCCGTCGCATCTGACCATCCCTCCGGTGGCGGCCGTGCTCCTGCGCAACGAAACGGTGGATCAGCGCCATCACCGGCAATCCAATGCAGAGCGTCGCAACGGTGGCGGAGGCGGAGAGGCCCAGCCCCCAACCGGTGACAACCCAAAGGATGAAGGCGTACCCCGTCATGACGAACCGTGCGACGAGGCGGCGGGCATGGCGTGCCCGCAATCGTCGGGCCGCGTAACCCATCCTAGATCCTAAGCTCGATGCGGTCCGTCGCGATGACGACGGCGTCCGGTCGATGGCCAGTGAGGTCGACCGCGTAGTGGAGCGCATCATGCCGGGTGCGGAACAGGCCCCCGCCCAGGCCATGGACCTCCATGGCGACCCAGCGACCCTGGGGGTCCTGGCCGACGATGAACCGCATCGATTGGGATTGGACCGCCTCGGAGACGATGGTGGCGACCGGGATGGTGACGGGCATGGAACGACTGGGGTTCGCGCGATCCATCGGTGGACCGCCTCCTTAAGCTGGACCCAGGCGCATAACGGTTCGAGCGGGAGCCCCGGGCTTCGGCATAAGTGTCCCATCAGGATTTTCGTCGAAACGCGGATGGGGCGCCAAACTCACTCGCATCGGGGCCTGCGGCGGCCCACCTTTGCCTGGAAGGCAGAAGGCCGCGTGGGGGGATGTGCACTTGAGCGGAAAGCGTTCGCCGGCCTGGCGCGTGGCGTGGTTCTGCGCGCCGATCCTGGCATTGGCCGTCGCCGGCCTCGCCTATGCCTACCTGACGCACCCGACCACGCTCGTCGTCGCGGTCGCCCCCAACGGCGGCACCGAGCCGGCGCTGATGCGCGCCTACGCCGAGGCGCTGTCGAGGAGCAAGGCATCCATCCGGCTGAAGCTCGTTCCTTTCGGCGGGGTCCGCGAAAGTGCCGAGGCGCTGCGGGACGGCAAGGCCGACCTCGCTGTGGTCCGGCCGGACGTGTCGATGCCGCGAAACGGGCTCACGCTGGCGGTCCTACGCGAGCAGGCCACCCTGGTGGCCGCGCCCCGACGGGTCGGCATCGCGGATTTCGCAGCCCTCGCCGGAAAGAGGCTTGCCGTGTTGGCACCCCGCAAGGCGGACCATGCCCTGGTGCGGGGGCTCGTGGAGCGGCATGGACTGGAACTTCGGGACGGCGGTCCGGAGGGGGACGCATCGGCGAAGGCGGTCTCCCTGGTGCCGGTGGAGGAAGCCGAGCTTGCGACGGCCTTCGCCGCCGGGCGTATCGACGCCGTGATCCTTCTGACAACCCCGACCTCGGCGGCCGCCCAGCGCATCGTCGATCTCGTCCGCGACGCGGATCCCGACCACGAGGCGGCGCTGTTCGGGATCTCCAATGTCCCTGCCGCCCTTGCGAGGATGCCACTGCTCCAGTCGGTCACCGTCCCGGCCGGCCTCTTCGACGGCGACCCGCGCATGCCGGCCGATGACATCGTGACGGTGGGATCGTCCTATCGCCTGATGGCCCGCTCGACCCTGTCCCGGACCGTCGCCGCCGAAGCCACCCAGCACCTCTTCGAGATGCGTACCCTGCTCGCGGAAACGACCCCCGCCGCCAACGACGTCCTGCACCCGGCGTACGACACGACCGTCGGCGCCACCAGCGCGCGGCTGCCCATCCACCCGGGCGCCATCGACTATTACGAGCGTGAGCAGGAGAGCTTCATCGAGCGTTACGAGAGCTGGATCTACCTCGTGGCGATCTTCGGCGGCGGCCTCGGCTCGGTGGCGGCGTGGCTCCGCCAGCGGGTGGGACGCATCCGGCGTGAGCGCATCGAGGTCGCGACCCTACGATTGCTGGAAATCCGCTCCAGCGCCCGCGGTGAGACCGGGCCGGCGAAGCTTGAGGCCATGGCGGCCGAGACGGACGACTTGGCCGCCAGCATCGCCCGGCATGCGATGAGGCGGACGACGGAGCCGCGGACGCTTGCGGGCGCGACCCTGGCGGTGGATGCGGCGCGATCGACCATCGCGAGGCGGCTCGGACGACGAGGGCCGGAGGGGGCGACCGCCCCCCTCGATGGATTTTCAACGGAAGGTCGAGACGGAGGGGAGCGATGACGATTACGAACGAGGTTCGCTTCGAGCGGAAACGCGAGCGGGCCTACGAGCCTTGGGACCTCACCCACAGGCCCGAAGGGCTCGACATGCTGTTTTGGCTTCTCGCGAAGAGGGAACTCGGGGCGGCGGGAATGGACACGACCGAACGAGGCGGGCCATCGCGGGCCCATCACGAAGGAAACGCGGCATGAGCCTTGGTGCGACGACCTTGGACGGGACGGGCACCGCCCGATCGCCGTCGACATCCGTCGGGCATCTCATTCCCGAGGGTCCGCCGGCCGCCACCGGCGGTGGAGAGGTCCCGGGCGTCGTGGCCTCCGGGGTCTACGCCGGCGGACGCCGGATCGCGGACATCCGGATCGACGAGGCCGGGGAATGGTCGCGCCGGCCCGATCACGTCGTCTGGATCGGCCTCTACCAACCCTCGATGGAGCTCCTCGAACAGGTGCAGGCCCAGTTCGGGCTGCATCGGCTCGCCATCGAGGATGCCAGGCACGCCCACCAGCGTCCCAAGGTCGAGCGATACGGCGACGGCCTTTTCGTGGTGGTGCGGACCGCCCAGCTCGTTGAGGGACGCATCGCGCTCGGAGAGACCCAGATCTTCGTCGGACGAGGCTACATCGTCACCGTCCGCCACGGCGCCTCGGCTTCGTACGCGTCCGTGAGGGAGAAGACGGAGTCCTGCCCCAGGCAGCTCGCCCACGGGGAGGACTACATCCTCCATGCGGTGCTCGACTTCATCGTCGACAACTACCGGCCGGTCATGGAGACGGTCATGGCCGAGGTGGAGGCCATCGAGGACCGCGTCCTCAAGCGCGAGCTCCTCCCGGCCGAGGTGGAGCGCCTCTACCTGCTCCGACGCGACCTGCTGCGCCTGCGTTCCGCCGTGGTCCCGCTGGTGGAGGTCTGCCGCAAGCTCGAACACGGCGACATGGTCGCCATCGACGAGGAGATGCAGCCCCTGTTCCGGGACGTCTCCGACCACCTGCGGGGCGTTCAGGAAGAGATCGACGCGATGCGCGAGGTGCTCGCCTTCGCATTCGAGGCGAGCCTGATGCTGGGACAGGCCCAGCAGACGGTCATCACCCGGCGGCTCGCGGCCTGGGCGGCCATCCTGGCGGTCCCGACGGCCATCGCCGGCATCTACGGCATGAACTTCGAGGTCATGCCCGAACTGAAGTGGCGCTACGGCTACTTCGTCGTGCTCGGCGGCATCTTCACCGCCTGCGCCGTCCTGTACTGGCGGTTTCGTAAGAACGGCTGGCTGTGATGGGGTTCGGCACCGCGGATCGGCCATAGGGCTGCCGGGCGGAAGGGCGGCCGGCCATCGCCTTCCATGGTCCGGCCACCGCACGTTCGGGCCTTGTCGACGTCGCGTCCCAGGGAGACGACTAAGGCGGGTCTCGCCGAAGGCCTCCGGGGGCATGCGCGCCATCCGTGTCCGGCGCCGGCCTCAGTAGCGGATGGTGGCGCGCAGACCGAAGACGGCCGCGTTCCCGATCCGGGCTCCGGTCGGGTCGCGTGGGTTGGCCACCCCACCGTTCGGCCGGAACACATACTGGAAGTCCGGCTGCAGCGTCACGCCGGGTCCGAGCACCGCCTGGTAGGTCGCCTCCAGCACCGCCTCGCTGCTGCGCCGCGGTCCGGGGACTCCGCCTAGGAGAATGGCATCGGTGTCGAGGCCGCGCGCTCCGTCCGAGATCTTGCTGAGAGCGAAGGCGACGCCGATGGTGTCGTCGGAGCGCCCCGGGAACAGGCCTTTGTAGCCGATGCCGGCATCGAAGTAGACGTCGAGCAGGTTGCGGTCCGTCGGCGAGGACGACACGCGCACGAACACGCTGGCGCCGTCGTTCGGGTCGTCGGGCTCACGGTAGATCGTCTGGTCGATCATCCCGTAGATGCCGTTGTTGCCACGGAATCGCCGGGCGATGCCGGAGCTGGCGGGATCGGCCAGGGGCCGGCCTTCACGGTCGTCGCGCAGGCCGTCGAAGCGGCCGAAATGATACCAGCCGCCGAGCGTGACTGTGCCGGGCTCAAGGTTGTCGTCCGCCTCAAGGCCGTAGGCGTAGGCCGCCTCGGCGATCACCAGGGCAGGGTCGTTCGTCCGGAAGTTCGTGCCCGTGCGGTTGCGGCGCTGCGGGTCCGGGTCGTTGTCTTCCCGTGCCGCGCCGGAGGGATCGCCGTTGTAGACGCCCGCCTGCAGGGAGAGGTTCTTGTTCGGCACGTACTTGGCCCGGACGCCCGGCGTCGCCAGCGGGTAGATCGGGCCGCCGCTCGGCAGGATGACCGCCATGATGTTGGGCCATCCGAAGGTCGAGTTGACGAACAGCGTGCCGGTCTGGCTCACCGCGAACTCCGTGTCGCTGGCAAGCTGGCCGATGCGCAGGCTGAGCTGGTCGTCGAACAGCTTCTGCTCGAACCAGAGCTCGTACAGGCGCGAGGACGGCAGGGCCTCGATGGCGCTGACGGTGATGAAGTTGTTGACGTAGTAGCGCGACAGGCCCGTGCCGTGGATCTGGAACAGGTTCGCGTGGAAGCTCGCGCCCTGCCAGCCCAGAAGCCTGTCGAGGTCGGCGTCGAACTGGAAGTCCAGTCGCCCCTCGTAGATGCCGCCGCGGCGCGAGCCGCCGGTGACGTTTCCGAAGCTCTCGCCGATGAAGGTCAGGCTGTAGGAGATGCCCTTCCCCTGGAGGAAGCTGCGCATCCCATAGGGGTCACCATAGGATCCGAGTTGGTCCTGGATCGACGTCGTCAGGTTGGCCGAGGGCTTGGCGGAGGTGTCGGGCTGGGCGACCGAGGTTTGCGGATCGCCGCCCGCGCCACGCAGGTTGCGCAGGAACGGCGTTTCACGCGCGATCCGCGCCGCGTCACCGATGAGGTCCTGACCGGAAACGGCCTGGGAACCCATCGCAAGGGCGAGCCCGATGAGAAGGCGGCGATGGTAGCGTCGCAAGGAACCCGGCATCCTCCGCAAGCCTTCGGGGTTACCTGGCGCCCGTTCAGGTTTCGGAGGCGTCGGCGCCGCCGTCATGGGACGCATGTTCCACGCCGGACCGGTTATGGACCAACGAAGGCGGTCGCGATATGGGCCGGGCGAAAGGCGGCGTGGCTTCCGGACGGGAGGATCCCGCGTCGGGGTTTCGCCCGCGTCGGGGCGCATCCGTGCGTTTCCCCACCTGGATCAATCCTCGACGGATCCCATCAATTCACCGGTGACCAGCAACGTCGCGGCGATGGCGGAGCGCAGCTCGGCGATGCCCCGACCATGGGGCGACGTCCCTTGGCCCGGTTCATCGAACGCGGCGCAGGCTTCCGACAAGCGGACGAAGCCCATGAGGCCGGCCTCCGACTTCAGGCGGTGGATCGATGCCAGTCCCGCCGGCGATAGGAGCGAGGCATCCCCCAGCCCGGCCAGCATCATGACGAGGGATCGCAGCATCAGGAGCAGCGAACGGGTTCGGTCGCCCCCCAGGAGGGCCGTGACCTGTCCATGGATCGTCGGATCGAAGACGAGCGGGCCATCCGCTGCGGCATGTCCGTGATTGTGTCCGGGCATGGGTCACCGCGCATCGCAAGGTGGGTGGAGGCCCGCCCGGACGGCCTTTTGCCGCTCGCTGGAACCGGCCTCTTCCCACCCCGGTCCGGAGGACGCGTCCGGTACCACCGGCGAGGCGATCGGCCCATCCGTGGGCACCAGGCCCGGCGGCAGGGCCGGAGCGTCGGGCCCGGGGTAGGGACCGAGGCCGGCGGCGACCGGGGAATGTGGGATCGGGATGTGGACCATGGCGCTTCGGTTCGTTCGCATCGATGACCGCCATCGTCCACGGACGGACCCGCGCCGTCACCTCGTCCGGATGGGCGGCCCGATAGGCCGCACGGCCTAGCGAGCGATCCGGGACGCCCTCGGACGACCGAGGTTGGCGCCGCCCCAGGCGGCGGCCGCGGAGCGGTTCGGCACGCCCAGAACCCGGAGCAAGGTTGCCACGTGGATCTTCACCGTACCTTCCCCGAGGACGAGCGTGCGCGCGATCTCCTTGTTCGATCGGCCCGACACGATGAGGTCGAGGACCTGGCGCTGGCGCGGGGTCAGGTTCGCCATGGCGTCGGGGCGCCCCGCGATCCGGGCGGGGTCGCCGGGGAACGCCCCTCCCTCCCCGGTGCCCACATGCGTGACGAAGGAGGGCACGTAGACGAACCCGTCGAGCACCATGCGAAGCGCTTCGGCCAAGGCCTCGACGGTCGGCCCCTTCGGGACGAAGCCGTGGACGCCGGCCCGCAAGGCCATGAAGACGTCCTCGCGACGCGTCGAGCCCGACACGACGACGGTCAGGACCTCCGGATGGCATTCCCGGACCGCGGAGAGGCTTTCGGCACCCGCCATGCCCGGCATCGCCAGGTCGAACAGGGCGAACCGCACCATCGGCCTTTCGGCAAGGGCTTCCAGCGCCTCGTCGAGCGAGCCGGTCTCATGCACCGCCTCGAAGCCGAGCCGCGTCGTCAGGACGGCCGCCAGCGCGATCCGGAAGAAAGGGTCGTCGTCGGCGATGACGGCTTGCCCGGGAGATGACATCGGTTCCCCCGTACGCTGTCCGGTTGGGATGCGGGCGGCCCGGAGCCGCGACGATAGTCCGGATGGCCTATTCGCGGCATGATACCAGCTCGACCGGACTAATGGCCATGCGGCGAGGACTTCGTAGCATCGAATACGCATCACGGATCCGGGATTTCCCCGGGCCGCGGCGTGCCGAGCCGGAGACGCCTTCCATGAGCCAGCGTGCCAGACCCGCCGTCGTCGTCGTGGCCGAGGACGACCCGGTCGCCCGCAGCCTCGTGGTCGCGGAACTCGCCAGGGCGGGCTACCTGGCGATGCCGCACGGGGACGGGTTGTCGGCCCTGGAGTACCTCGCCCTTGGAGAACGGGCGGACGCCCTCGTCACCGACGTGCACATGCCCGGCTCCATCGACGGCCTCTTCCTGGCGGTCGAGGCGCGGGCGCAGCGCCCGTACCTGCCCGTCCTCTACATGTCGGCGCGGGCCCTCAGGGTGCAATCGATGGTGCCCGGGTCCCGCTTCCTGCCGAAGCCCTACCCGGTGGGCGGCCTCGTCGGCATGCTCCGGATCGCGATGGGCGCATCGGCCGCCCGGATGATGGCGGAGACCTGGTCGCTGCATGCCGAGATCGAGCGCAGGTTCGTCGTGACCGACGACGGCTGGATGGAGGCCGCGACCGGCTGGCGCCAACTCACCGACGGGATCCTCGGCGAACTCCACGGCATCAAGGTACGCGTGCGCCGGGCCGGCGAGCGCGCGTGGCTCACGGTGAAGGGACCGCGGGAAGGCATGCGGCGCTCGGAGTTCGAGTACGAGATCCCGTCGGCGCAGGCCGAGGTGCTTCTCGGCTCCGGGCTCGCGGGCGAACCGGTCGTCAAGGTCCGCCACCTCGTTCCCCATGGCGGCGTGACCTGGGAGGTGGACGTGTACGAGGGGCGTCTCGCCGGTCTCGTCCTCGCCGAGGTCGAGCTGCGCGACGAGGCGCAGGAACTCGACCTGCCGCCGTGGGTCGGACGCGAGGTCACCGGCGACCCGCGTTTCGGCCGGAAGGGCCTGAGGTCCCTGTCCTGGCAACGCGCCTGAGGGTGCGCGGGATATCGCGAGGACTTCCGTGCCCGTAACGCGTAGGGGACAAGGCGCGACCGGACGGATATCGGAACGCGTCCGGCGGGAGCCGGGCCTTCGGGGGATGAAGTTGATGACCGGGTCCGCGACGCCGCAGGCAGACGACACGGACGCGCCGGGTTCCACCTGGCATCCCGGCATGCGGACCGCGAGCCCGGCACCGGGCGTCGCCTTGGTTGCGCTGGTCGTCCTGGGCCTCGTCCTGGCTTGCGCGACCGCGGCCTGGAAGGAGGCGAGCAACGCCAGGGTCACCGCGGAGCGGCTGGACGTGGCCGTGCTCCGGGTGGCATCGGTGATCTCCGAACGCATGGCGAAGTACGAATACGGGCTCCGCGGCGCGCGGGGAGCCATCGTGGCCGCCGGCGAGGACGGGATCACACGGGGCCGCTTCAGGGACTACAGCCTGACCCGCGACATCGACCGCGAGTTCCCCGGGACCCGCGGCTTCGGCTTCATCCGCCGCGTCGATCCCGCACGGGAGGCCGCGTTCCTGGAAGCCGCGCGCCGCGACGGCGCACCGGACTTCGCCCTCCGCCAGATCACCCCGCACCCCGGCGAGCGCTACGTGATCCAGTACCTGGAGCCCGTGGAGCCCAACCGTCCCGCCATCGGCCTCGACGTCGCCTCCGAGGACCATCGCAGGGGCGCGGCGCTCGCCGCGATGGAGACCGGCCAGGCCACGCTGACCGCGCCCATCACCCTGGTGCAGGCCAGCGGCTTGCGCGAGCGAGGTCTCCTGCTCTACCTCCCGATCGCCCGGATGGACCCGAGGGGGGCGACGGTCGCCGAACGACGGGCCCGGACGATCGGATGGGCCTATGCGCCCCTCGTCATCGACGAGGTACTCGCCGGCCTGGACCTGAACCTCGTCGAGCTGGACCTGGCGATCTCGGACGCGACGCCCGAGGCGCTTACCCGGTTCTACGGCACGGGCGACGCGCTCGCCTCGGTCGACCCGGCCCTGGTCCGGCGCAGGACCGTCGCGGTGTTCGGGCGATCCTGGGACCTGGAGGTCCGGGCGCTGCCCCCGTTCGTATCCGGGCTGAACCTGACCTCACCGGCCACCGCCGGCGGCACCGTCCTGGTCGCCATGCTGATGTTCGCCGGCATCGCCCATCTCCGGTTGACCGGACGTCGGCGCGAGGTTCTCGCCGGGGTCGAGAGGAGCCGCCTGGCGGCCATCGTCGAGAACGCGGAGGACGCCATCGTCGGCAAGACGCTCGACGGGACCGTCACGGACTGGAACCCGGCGGCCGAGCGCCTCTTCGGCTTCACGGCCCCCGAGGCCATCGGACGCAACGCACGTGACCTCGTCGTGCCGCCGCACCTGCGGGCGGAGGAGCGCGAAACCCTGGATCGCGTGCGTCTCGGGAAGCCGGTCGCCCCGCTGTCCACGTTGCGGCTCCATCGCGACGGCAATGCCGTACCCGTCCTCGTCACGGTCTCGCCGATCCGTTCCCCGCGCGGGGAGACCGTCGGCGTCGCCACCGTCATCCGGGACATCGGCGCCCAACTCGCCGCGGAGGAGGAGATCCGCACGCTCAACGCGTCCCTGGAACGCCAGGTCGCGGAACGGACCTCGCAACTCCGGGCCGCCTCGGCCTGGCAGGACGCGATCCTCCGGCATGCCGGATACGCGGTCATCGCGACCGATCTGGACGGGACGATCAGCCTGTTCAACCCGGCGGCGGAACGGATGCTCGGCTATGCGGCCGGCGAACTCGTCGGAACCGCGACGCCCGGACTGTTCCACGACCCGCGCGAGGTCGCTGATCGCGCGGCCGAACTGTCCGCCGCCCTCGGGGAGCGGGTGGAGCCCGGCTTCGAGGTCTTCGTCGCCCGTGCCCGGCGAGGCATGCCGGAGACGGCGGAGTGGACCTACGTCACCAAGGCCGGGGAGCGACATCCCGTGCTCCTCAACGTCAGCCTGCTGAGGACGGCCGACGGCCCGGACCTCGGCTACCTGGGCATCGCGATGGACCTGTCCGAGCGGCGCCGCCACGAGGCCGAGATGAAGGCGGCCAACGCCGGCACCTGGAGCTACGACGTCGCGACCGGCCTCGTCCGTCTCTCCGCCGAATGCGCCCGCCAGCACGGCCTGCCGGACGCGGAGACCGAGATCGACGTGGAGCGCGGCTGGCGCCCGCTGGCGCACCCGGCCGACGTCGGGCACGTCCTCGCCGACCTCGGCGCGGCCGTCGAGACCGGCGGGAGCTACACGACCGAGTTCCGCATCCCGCTCCCCAACGGTGGCCTGCGCTGGATCTCGGCCATGGGTCGCGTCGAGACCGACGCCGACGGCAGGACGTCGAAGGTCCTCGGCCTGACGCTGGACGTGACGCCGCGCAAGCTCGCGGAGATCGCGCTGGGCGAAGCCAAGGCGCAGGCGGAGGCCGCGCGCTCCGATGCCGAGAGGGCCAACCAGGCCAAAACCGACTTCCTCGCCTCGATGAGCCACGAGATCCGTACGCCCCTCAACGCCATCATCGGCTTCACCGACCTGATGCTGGCATCGGACCGGCTCGCCCCAGACCTGCACCGGCACGCCGACCTCGTGCGCGCGTCCGGCGCGGCGCTCCTCGCCATCGTCAACGACATCCTCGACTTCTCCAAGGTCGAGGCCGGCGCGGTCGAGCTCGCTCCGAGGCCCTTCGCGCTGTCGAGCCTCCTGGATGCCTGCACGTCCATCGTCCGGGCACAGGCCGAGACCAAGGGCCTGCAACTCCGGACGAGCCTCGGCCCGGACCTGCCCGGTTGGGTTCTGGGCGACGAGGGCCGCCTGCGGCAGGTGCTGCTGAACCTGCTCAACAATGCCGTGAAGTTCACCAAGGCCGGCTCCGTCACCCTCGACGTGAGTTCGGAACCGGCGGGGCCGGCGGAGCGGGTGCTCCGCCTGCGGGTGACCGACACGGGCATCGGCATCCCGGAGGAGAAGCGCAAGCGCCTGTTCCAGCGCTTCAGCCAGGTCGACGGCTCCATCGGCCGGGACTACGGCGGCACGGGGCTCGGCCTCGCCATCAGCAGGAGCCTCGTCGAGCTCATGGGCGGCGAGATCGGCGTCGGCTCCGACACCGGGCGCGGATCGAGCTTCTGGTTCAGCGTCACGCTTCCGTTGGCGGACGCGCCCGACGGACAGGCGACGGTTCCCGCGGCATCGGTCGCCCGACGGAAGGGGCGCCTGCTCCTCGTCGACGACTCCCCCATCAACCTGGAGCTGGCCAAGGCCGTCCTGACCGGTGCGGGACATGACGTCGAGGTCGCGGGCGAAGGCGCGACGGCGGTCGCGGCGGTCGCGGCCGGCGGCTTCGACCTCGTCCTCATGGACGTGCAGATGCCCGGGATGGACGGGATGTCGGCGACGCGTGCGATCCGGCATTCCAAGCTCCCGACGGCGACGATCCCCGTAATCGCGATGACGGCGAACGTGCTGCCCGAGCAGGTCCGCGCCTTCCGCGAGGCCGGCATGGACGACCACGTCGGAAAGCCCTTCGAACGGGAGGCGCTCTTCGCCACCATCGAACGCTGGCTCGGCGCCGGCACCTCGGCATCGGGCGTTCCCGTCGAACGTCGGGTGCCCGCCTCGTTCGACCGCTCGATCTACGAGCAGATCGGCCGGTACCTCAAGCCGAACCGCCTTCACGAGGTCCTGCACCTGCTCATCGCGGAGCTCCGCACGAGCTTCCAGGGCGACGCAGCCATGTTCGACGCCCGGTCCTGGTTGCGCCATCGCGCCCACTCGCTCTCCTCGGCGACGGGGATGATGGGCTTCGTGGACCTGGCAACCGCCTGCCATGCGCTCGAATGCTGCGGCGAGGATCGGCTCGACCGCGAGGGCGTCGAGGTGTTCGGGCTGCTCCTGGAGCAGGTCCGGCGACTGTCCGACGATGCCGTCGTCCTCGCCGAGGAGCTCTCCCGTGGCATCGACGGGACTGATCGCCCCCACACGGCGGAGCATACCTCCGCATCCGCCCGGGAGGCGGCGGCAAGCTAGGATCGGGCGTGCTGTAGTAAATCTCCGGCCTTCGACCTGCCCGGCTCAGACCGCATCCTCCGGCCTGCGCCTGCGGTAGCGCCCGCCGCCTTCGCTCACGAACATGCGCCGCTTATACCTCCGCTCGTCGATGCCCCCCCTGACCGTCGCGACGTCCCAGACCTGCCTGTGCCTCTCGGCCTCCTGCACCAGGTCGGCACCGATCCGCATCGTGATCTCGTTGACGTGCAGCGAGCCCTGCTCCGGCAGGATCTCCCAGACCTCCTGAACCACCCGCAGCCAGAACTCCCGCGCGCGCACCGTGGCCACCTTCCTCCGCGACGCGTCGAGCTCGGCCGCATGCCGTGCGATCTCGGCACGAAGCCCCTCGATCACGGCCTCGCGCGCATCCACCATGCCGAGCGCCTCGTTCCGGAGCTCCCGTTCGGTCGCGACGGCCTCCGCCATCCGCCGCCGCTCGCCTTCCAGGACGGCCGCGGCCTCCGCCTGCGCCGCCTCCCACAACGCCACGCCGGCCTTCGCCAACATCGTCGAGACCGCGTCCGGCATGCACGCGAGCTCGATGATCGGGCTGTAGGCCCGCTCCTCGCACCAAGCCGAAAAGTGCTCGCCGACAACCAAGTTGCTCTCTGCCAATGCGGGCTGCAGCGCATACTTCGCGGCGTCCTGGACCATTCGGCTTCCGGCTCCGAGGCCGCAGATGGAACGGATTAGAGCGACCTCACTAGGGCTGTCCACACCCTGTTCGGAACGCCCATCGGAAGCCGGTTGCCCGCCCGGTCTGGCCAGGGCAGGGTGGCCTCTCACCTCCTGGGATCCCCGCCGTGAACGCTCGCTCGATCTTGAAACGGATAGCTCGCACCGCCTGAGCCCAGCTCAGCGCCCCTTCGCGCGCGCCCTCCGTTCGATCCTGTGAGCCCCCCCAATGTCCGAGAAGCTCTCCGCCGCCGCGGCTGCGTCCGTGCGCGCCGCCATGCTCGACCCCTCGAAGCTCGCCGGAGCGCGCAAGACGAAGGTGCCGCTCCCCCGGGTGCAGCGCCTCGCCGGCGGGGAGATGCAGTCGTGGTGCGTCGTCACCGACCTCCGCTCCGTTCTCAGGCCGCTGCTCCGCCATCGCCTCAGCCGGCCGTGCGCCCGCGCCATCGAGCGGGCGATCGTCGCCGCGAACGTCGTGACGACCACGAGGCTTGAGCGCATCCTCTACAAGGAGGCGCTGCGCCGGGACCTGCCCCGCGGGGCGTGCCCCGAGCTCCAGGCTGCGGCCGACGTCCTCCCGTTCCACCTTGCGGAGCTCGGATGCCGCGTGTCGGCGGCCCGGATCGCCTCGCAGGCGCTCGCGTCCGCACACCTCGCTGTGCAGACCGGGCGCCTCGACAGGGCGTTCCTCTACCTTAGGCACGCGCTGTTCCGGGCAGAGGAGGCCGAGCACGGTCGCGGGGATAACGCCGAGCTCGCGCAGGGACCCCTCTACCAGTTCCTGGAGGCCTTCGACGTCCGGGCTGGCCTCTGGCTGGCGGCGATGACGGCCTTCGAGACGGCAGACCGCATGGTGGAGGACGAGCACGACATCCTCAGGGGCGGCGTCGGGATGATCGCGCCGCCGCCGTCCGACCTTGCGGACCTCGACCTCATCCTGGGGCAGGCGAAGGCCAAGGCGGAGGAGGCGCCCGGCCGGACGCTCGTGGTCTTCCCGACGATGGACCACCTGCCCCAGCCCTCGAAGTCCGTCTCGGACCGGGGGGACTCCCCGCGCGCGATCGCGGAGCCTTGGGCCGGGAAGGGCATGCCCCTCACCCCGGCGCCGGACCCGGCCGCCTTCGCCGCTCGGCTGCGGGGCCTGTTCCCGTGGGCCGACGAAGTCGTCGACGTGTTCGCCAGCGACTTCGTCGGCTCGCCCTACGCCGCGCTGCGGCCGCGCATCCTCGTCAGCCCTCCCGGCTGCGGGAAGACGGCCTTCGCCCGTGCGGTGATCGAGACGGCCGGGCTGGACGTCACCGTCTTTGGGGCTGCTGGGACCATGGACGGAGGTGCCTGGGCGGGCACATCTCGTCAGTGGGGGTCGTGGCGCCCGTCGACGCCAGCGCAGGGCTGCCTTCGCCATGGGAAGGCGAGCCACGGCATCGTCATCGACGAGGTCGAGAAGGCGGGCAACGACCGGCGGTGGGGCAGGCTCGACGAGACGATCCTCCCCTTCCTCGAACGGGGATCCACCGCCCGGGCGATCCACGACCCGGCTTTCGAGACGGCACTGGACCTCAGCGCAGTCTCCTACGTCCTGACGGCGAACTCCCTCCGGGGCGTCTCCACGGCGCTGCTCGACCGGTGCCAAGTCCTGACATGGCCGGCCCCCCGGGCGGAGGACCTTCCGGTCGTGGCGGCCGGGATCCTCGCGGAGATCCGGCGGGACCGGGGGCTGGATACCGCCTGGTGTCCTGACCTCGACGGCGAGGAGATGGGGATGATCCCCTGGGTCGGGGGGAGCATGAGACCGCTGAGGAGGATGGTCGAGGCGGTGGTCGCAAGCCGGGAGCTCGAAGCTCGCCGGCGGCCGAACTGAGGAAGGAACGAGCGATGATCGCGTCTGAATTCCTCACGATCGCCGGGCGCGCGCTGCGAGATCACTGCGGCGCCGACAGCGTCACGGTCAGGGCGATCGAGCCGACCGTCCACGGGCCCCGTGTCCGATGGGACGGCCCGCTCCTTCACCGCGAGCGCAGGCGGGATACGATTCCAGGCGGCGGCGTCTGGATCGGGCCGCCGGCAGGCCCGCTCCTCCTCAACATCCTCTCGCTGGCCACCGCCTTCCGCTGGGCGGACGGGGCGCCCAGGTGCGCCAAGGACTGGAGCGAGCGCCTAGCGCGTCGGTACCGGCGTGTCTTCGGACCGACGGGGCCGGCTACGGGGCCGGGCTGGTCCTGGCTATGGGAAGCGGGCGCGCAGGCGGTCAAGGACGCCGGGATCCCGTCAGACTTCCGAACGAGCGACGCCAAGGAAAAGTATGGCTCGGCGCGCTGGTACGTCGAGGGCGACACATCCGCGGCCGTCGACGATGTCATCGACGCGGTCGAGCACCTGTCGGCTCACATCTGCGAAGACTGCGGCGCCCCGGGCCGGATCCGCCAGGGCGGCTGGCTCCGATGCCTCTGCACGCGCCACGCCGAGGGGCGCTTGCCCACAGATGAGTGACGTCTACTGGCACCGCGCACGCCGGCTCTGGAGCGTCCGCGAGGCCGGCCGGGTCGTTGCCCACGTACCGGCGATCGCCCTCTCGGGCGTGGCGTTCCGGGCGTCGGAGGCGGGCCGATTGCGGTGCCTGCGGACGGGATGCCGGGACGTCCATGCTTGGGCGGTCGGCTCGGTCTGCGAGGTGTCCCGCACCGGGGACGCGGTCCGGATCAGGTACCGCATCGAGACGTGTGGTTTCAGGGTGGGGGACCGGGTCATCACGAAGGCGGCGCGGGTGTGGTTCGAGGCGGACGGAGCCGCATAGGTGGTCGGGGGAGAGTGATGACGAGCGTCTGGATCCTGTCCGACCTCCACGTGGATGCGGCCCCATGGGTCCCGCCGCCGGGGCCGCGCGTCGACATCGCCATCGTCGCCGGCGACGTCGCGAATGGGCTTTGCCGGAGGGCGCTGCCCTGGCTCGCAGAGCACATCGTTCCGCATGCCGACGCCGTCGTCTACGTACCGGGCAACCATGATCTATGGGGATGCCGCCTGCCGGACGAGATCGAGCGGGCTCGTGGGAACGCGATCGAAGCCGGGATCCGCCTCCTCGACCTCGGCCAGGTCCTGAACGTCGGGCGTCTGCAGGTGATCGGGGCGACGCTGTGGACGGACTACCGCATCGGCGGCGAGGGAACGCGCGCAGCGGCGATGGCCACATGCGGGGACCGGCGCGACGGCATGAGGGATCATCGCCGGATCCAGACCCGCGACGCACGCGGCACCCCGGCCGCGTTTCGTCCGCAGGATGCGGCCGCGCTCCACACCCGGCACCGCGCCCGCATTGAGGAAGCCCTGTCAGCCCCGTGGGACGGCTCAAGGATCGTCGTGACGCATCATGCCCCACACTCGGGCAGCCTCCTTCACGGCGAGGTCCGCGAGACGATCGACGCGGCCTATGCCAGCGACCTGTCGGCCATCCTGGAGGGGACCGGCGCGCCCGATCTCTGGATCCATGGACACGTCCATGTCAGCCGGGGCTACGTCGTCGGCCGGACCCGGATCCTGGCCAACCCCCGGGGGCACGACACCTCGTTCCGGCGGCGGGACGGCACGTGGGCTGACGAGAGGGAGAACCCCCGGTTCGACGGCAACCTCGTGGTGGAGATCTGAAACGAAGGAGGGCGCCACCCTCGCGGATGGCTCCCTCGAACATGGGCAAGAAAAGTCTGCCCTAGCGATCCCGGACGGCGTGCATCTAAATGATACCTACGGCCCGGATGCTTCCCCGAGAGGGGGTAAGCCATTGGGAGGATAAAGGGCCCGCACAATGTGCGGACCCTTTGGCGGCTGAAATTTCAGCCCTGATCCTGGGGTTCGCCCGCGTCGAAGAGGTCCGGCTCGTGCCGCCCCTCGGCCTTCCGGGCCTGCTCGGCTGCCCACATGGGGAAGTCGACGAGGATCCTGTCGAGCCCCAGGGGAGTGACCAGCGGCTGCGGGGTCTGCTCGACCGTGCCGTTCTACCGCCGGATCGGGGCGAGGCGCACGTGCATGTACTTCTGCGCCACCTGAGGACGGAACGGCCGCTTCTTCACGGTGCTGGGCCAGACGTAGATCTAAGACTTCTGGCGGTCGTTGTCCCGCAGGTTGAGTGAGGAATCCAACGGGGCAGCGCCTGTCGAACCGGCTAGCTATCCAACCCACTTACGGTTGTCTTGGCGCGACCTAGACACAGCCTTCGACGCAAATGGGCTTGACACCAAGACCGACGCTTAACCGGATCGATAAGGCACGCGCGTCGTCACGGCGCGCGCTTCACGAACCCAATGTCCACCGCCACATCCTTCAGGCGCTCGGGCTTTCGTTCCTTGCGCTCTGAATACCGGTCGACGAGGTAGGCTGACCGCTCGCGGGTCAGCAGCGTGAACTTCATCAACTCCTCGCAGACGTCGACCACCCGGTCGTAGAGCGGCCCGGGCTTCATCCGGCCGGCGTCGTCGAACTCCTTGTAGGCCATGGGCATCGAGGATTGGTTGGGGATGGTAATCATCCGCATCCAGCGCCCGAGGATGCGCAGGGCGTTGACCGCGTTGAACGATTGCGAGCCGCCCGAGACCTGCATCACCGCGAGGGTCCGACCCTGCGTCGGGCGCACCGACCCCTCCGACAGGGGTAGCCAGTCGATCTGGCTCTTCATCACGCCGGTCATGTTGCCGTGACGCTCGGGACTAACCCAGACATGGCCCTCCGACCAGATCGAGAGATCGCGAAGCTCCTGGACCTTGGGGTGGTCGACGGTCGCGTCATCAGGCAGCGGCAGGCCGTGCGCGTCGTAGATCCGCACCTCGCCGCCCATCGCCTCCAGCAAGCGCGCGGTCTCGTAGGCCAAGAAGCGGCTGAACGACCGCTCCCGGAGCGAGCCGTACAGGATCAGGAAGCGTGGGGCGTGTGTGAACGGTGTCTGCACCTGCAGGTCGGTCGCCGTTGGGACCACGAAGTGTCCCTCGCTGAGGTTGGGCAATCCGTCGGCGAAAGGCTGTGGGGGCTTGTCCAAGACGCTTCAATCCTCTACGTTTCAACGATGGTTGAGATATTGACATCATGATGGACGAACGGCAAGCCGTGGCCGCCTTCGCGGCCCTGGGCCAGGAGCACCGCCTGCGCATCGTGCGCCAACTCGTGACCGCCGGTCTCGAAGGCATGGCGGCCGGCATACTGGCCGAGGCGGTCGGCGTCTCGGGCACTAACCTGTCGTTCCACCTAAAGGAGCTCAACCATGCAGGGCTGGTCACCTCGCGGCGCGAGGGACGCTCGATCATTTACAGCGCCGCCTACCCGGACCTGTCCGAGCTCATCCAGTTCCTAATGCGCGATTGCTGTCAGGGCCGCCCCGAGGTCTGCGCCCCCGCCGTGGCCGCGCTCGCCGCCTGCTGCCTGCCCACCGGAGACACCACCCATGCCTGACCGCGTCTACAACGTCCTGTTTCTCTGCACCGGCAACTCCGCTCGCTCGATCCTGGCGGAGGCCATGCTGAACAAGGAGGGCCAGGGACGCTTCCGGGCCTTCTCCGCCGGCAGCCAGCCCAAGGCAGATGTGAACCCGCTCGCCGTTCAGGTTCTTAGCGAGACGGAGTACACGACCGAGGGGCTGCGCTCGAAGTCGTGGGACGAGTTCGCCCGCCCCGACGCGCCGGTCATGGATTTCGTCTTCACGGTCTGTGACAACGCCGCCGGCGAGGCCTGCCCGTACTGGCCCGGCCAGCCGGTGACAGCCCACTGGGGCATCGAGGACCCCGCCTCGGTCGAGGGCACCGACCTGGAGCGCAAGACGGCCTTCGTCACCGCACAGCGCTACCTTAAGAACCGGATCGCCGCCTTCGTCGCGTTGCCCATTGCCAGCCTTGATCAGGTCGCCCTGTCCGCCCAGGTGCGCGAGATCGGCCAGCAGGCTGGCGCCACCTCACCCCGCCCGGAGGTCGCGTGATGGACGTCGTCATCTACTACAACCCAGATTGCGGCACGTCCCGCAACACCCTGGCGATGATCCGCGGAGCCGGCATCGAGCCTCATGTCGTCGAGTACCTCAAGACGCCGCCGAACCGGATCCTGGTTCGCCAGCTCGCCGAGCGTGCCGGCGTCTCGATCCGTGACCTCCTGCGCGAGAAGGGGACACCCTTTGTCGAACTCGCCCTGGACGACGCGACACTTACGAACGACCAACTACTGGATGCCATCGCCGAGCACCCGATCCTGCTGAACCGCCCCCTGGTGGTGAGCCCGAAGGGCGTCGCCCTGTGCCGGCCCTCGGAGAAGGTCCTCGACCTCCTGCCGGCCCAGCAGGGCGAGTTCGTCAAGGAGGACGGCGAGCGCGTCGTCGACGCGCACGGGCGCCGCGTCGCCACCGCCTGAGCCGTTCCAAGCCTCCAAGAACAAGAAACGGTCTCGATGCTTGCGCTTGCCATCTTCGTGGTCACCCTCGTCTTCGTCATCTGGCAGCCCAAGGGGTTCGGGATCGGGTGGAGCGCCCTCATCGGGGCCGCCGTGGCGCTCGCCACAGGGGTCATCAGCCCCGGTGACATCCCTGTGGTCTGGCACATCGTCTGGGACGCCACCTTCACCTTCGTCGCCCTCATCATCATCTCGCTGCTCCTCGACGAGGCCGGCTTCTTTCATTGGGCGGCGCTACACATCGCCCGCTGGGGCGGCGGCCGGGGACGTTTGCTATTCCCGCTGGTGATCCTGCTCGGCGCGGCCATCGCGGCGGTGTTCGCCAATGACGGGGCGGCCCTCCTGCTCACCCCCATCGTGCTCGCCATCCTGCTCCGGCTGAACTTCAAGCCGGCGGCGGCGCTGGCCTTCATCGTCGCCTGTGGGTTCGTGGCGGACTCGACCAGCCTGCCGCTGGTCATCTCGAACCTCGTCAACATCGTCTCAGCGAACTTCTTCGACATCTCCTTCAGCCGATACGCGGCGGTGATGGTGCCGGTGAACCTCGTCTCGCTGACCGCGACCTTGGTGGTGCTGTGGCTGTTCTACCGGCGCGACCTTCCGGCCACGTACCCCGTGGCCGAGCTCGAAGCGCCCCGCCACGCGATCAAAGACCCGCTGGTCTTCAGGGCGGCTTTCCCGCTCCTCGGGCTGCTGCTGGTCGCCTACTTCGTGACGGCACCGTTCGGCGTGCCGGTCTCGGTGGTCACTTGCGCCGGAGCACTGGTCTTGCTGGCGCTGGCCAACCGCAGCCGCGTCATTCCCATCCGCAAGGTCCTGACGGGGGCCCCCTGGCAGATCGTCCTGTTCAGCCTCGGCATGTACCTCGTGGTCTACGGCCTGAAGAACGTCGGCCTGACCGACTACTTGGCGCAGGGGCTCGTCTGGCTCTCGGGCCATGGTGCGTTCGTTGCCACCATCGGCACCGGGTTCGCCGCCGCCATCTTGTCCTCGGTCATGAACAACATGCCGAGCGTGCTCGTGGGTGCGCTCTCCATCCAGCAGGCTCCGGATCTCTCGCCCCTGATGCGCGAGCTCATGGTCTACGCCAACGTCATCGGCTGCGATCTCGGCCCGAAGTTCACCCCAATCGGCAGCCTGGCGACCCTGCTCTGGCTGCACGTCCTCGACACCAAAGGCCAGCACATCACCTGGGGCCAGTACATGCGGGTGGGTCTGGTCATCACGCCGCCGGTGCTGCTCGTCACCCTCGCCGCCCTGGCGCTCTGGCTCCCCGTGCTCGGGGCTGGGTAGCGGACCGATGGCTCCGACGCGCCGCTGGCCCGTGATCTCGGCCCTGGGGGTCGTCCAGATCCTGACCTGGGGCTCCTCGTTCTACCTGCTGTCGGTGCTCGCCGCCCCGATGTCGGAGGATACGGGATGGCCCTTGGCGTGGGTCATCGGTGGCCTGTCCCTGGGCCTCCTCGTCGCGGGTTTGGTCTCGCCGCGCGTGGGAGCCTTCATCGGGGAGCATGGAGGCCGGCCCGTCCTGGCCTTTGCGGCCCTGGTCCTCGCCGCGGGCCTCGCCATCCTCGGCCTGGCTCCGAACCTTCCGACCTACCTGGCGGGATGGCTTCTCATCGGTCTGGGCATGGGCACCGGACTCTACGATCCGGCCTTCGCCACCCTCGGGCGCCTCTACGGCTCCGAGGCACGGAGCGCCATCACGACGCTGACACTCTGGGGCGGCTTCGCCAGTACGGTATGCTGGCCACTCTCCGCCTTCCTGATCGAGCAGGTGGGCTGGCGCGGGACCTGCCTCGCCTATGCCGGGCTTCATCTCGCGGTCACGTTGCCCCTCGTCCTTCTCGTGATCCCCCAGCAGCCCGTACGTATTGTTTCGCGATCGGAAGGCGTGATCCCTGCCATCCGGCTTGAGGGACGAGAGCGTCGTGCCTTCCTCCTCATGGCGGGGGTGCTGACCCTTGGGGGCACGGTCATGGCGTTGGTCTCGGTGCACCTCATCACCCTGCTCCAGGCCCGTGGCGTGGCACTCACCTCGGCCGTCGCCTACGGCGCCCTGATCGGGCCGGCACAGGTCGGGGCGCGCATCGTCGAGATGGCTGGCAAGGGCCGGCATCACCCTCTCTTGACCCTCTCCGCGGCGATGATCCTGGTAGCCATCGGGGTCGCGATGCTGGCGGCCGGCCTACCCTTGGTCGGGCTGGCGCTGGTCCTCTACGGGGCTGGCAACGGGATCTATTCGATCGCCCGGGGAACGGTGCCCATGGCCCTGTTCGGTCCCGAGCGCTACGCCCCGCTCGTCGGCCGTCTCGCCCGTCCAGGGTTGGTAGCGCAGGCGCTTGCGCCCTCCGTCGGAGCCGTTGTCCTCACCCACGCGGGCGCGAACGCCACCTACGCCCTGCTCAGCGTGCTCGCCGTTGCGAACGTCGCGCTTGCCCTGTCCCTCTGGCGTGTTCGGCCCGGAGGATAGAAAAGCGACGGCCGCCGCGGACGTCCGCCGCGGTCCCCAATTCGATCCTTGCCTTCGACGGATCCCGAGCCTACTGACGCTTAAACGATTCCATAACGGTTTAAGTGTCGTGAAAGAAAAGCAAGCGCTCGATGGCTTCGCAGCCATCGCGCAGGAGACACGCCTGCGCATCATCCGCCTCCTGGTCACGGCCGGGGCGAAGGGCATGGCGGCCGGCGCCATCACTCAGGCGATCGCCGGGGCCTCCGCGCCGCGCATCTCGTTCCACCTCGGCCACCTTGAGAACGCCGGTCTTGTGGAGAGCCGCCGCGAGGGGCGCTCCATCATCTACAGCGCGATCTTTCCGGCCCTGTCCGACCTTGTCGCCTTCCTCATGCGCGATTGCTGCGAGGGGCATTGCGAGGTCTGCGACCGCGCCATCGACCTGTTCGCCAAATGCACCGGCCGGCCCCAGCGGGTCGAGCAAGCCCCCAAGATAGTCTGCGAGGAAGCATGACAAACCTGCGCGACACCCTCGAAGGCCACCAGATCGCGATCTACTTCGTGGCCATCGGCGTCGCCGCTCTTACCGCCCTGACGCTGCCCGGAACGACGGCCCTGGAGGTCGGCATCAACCCAGCCCTGGCGCTAATGCTCTTCGTCACCTTCCTCCAGGTGCCCCTGCCTGAACTTGGGCAAGCCTTCACGCGAGTCCGTTTCCTGGCGGCGCTCCTGGTCGCGAACTTCGTCGTGCTGCCGATCCTGGTGGCCGGCCTGATCCGGTTCGTGCCTGCCGATCCCATGCTGCGGCTAGGGGTGCTCATGGTCCTGCTCACGCCGTGCATCGACTACGTCGTGACCTTCGCACACCTCGGTCACGCGGACGCCAAGGTGCTGCTGGCGTCCACCCCGGCGCTCCTGATCGCGCAGATGCTCCTTCTGCCCGTCTACCTGAACATCTTCCTCGGCGAGGACGCCGCCAGGTTCGTCCAGGTCGGTCCATTCGTGCACGCGTTCGTCTGGCTGATCGCCGTCCCTCTCGGGCTTGCCGCGTCGGTTCAGCATTGGGCCGGACGCAGCCTAGCCGGGCAACGGGTGTCCACAGGCCTCGGACTCCTGCCGGTACCCGCAACGGCCCTCGTCCTGTTCGTGGTGATCGCGTCCGTCCTGCCCCAACTCGGGCCCGCGCTCGACGATGCCATCCGGGTGGTCCCGATCTACGTCGCCTTCGCCGTGGCGGCACCGCTTCTGGGTTGGACGGTCGGGCGCGCATTCCGCCTTGATGCGCCCACCGTCCGCACCCTCGCCTTCAGCGCGGCCACCCGCAACTCCCTTGTGGTTCTGCCACTGGCGTTTGCGGTTCCGGGTGCCGTGCCACTCCTGCCCGCCGTCATCGTCACACAGACGCTGGTCGAACTCCTCGCGGAACTCATCTACGTCCGCCTCATGCCCAGGTTCGATGCCCCGGCATCCTCGCCGGTCGCCGCCTAGGTCGACGGTCGTTCCACGGACGAGCGGCTGCGTGACCCCGCATCGCCACCCGCTTCCGGCCTCTTGGGACCAAGGCAAGGACGACCGGCGGTCCCGTTCCACTGCTGTGTGTCGGAGGGGCCGGCTTTCACATCGGTGCATCGAGCATGTCGAGAACCGGGCAGGCCGGCGTCGGGGCGCCGCTGCACCGCTCCACGGTGTCGCTCAGGATGCGCTCAAGCCGCGCGAGACGAGCGAGCTTGGCGCGGACCTCGGAAAGGTGGGCGGCGGCGACGTCCCGGACCTCGCCACAGGACCGGTGCCCGGGCGCGGCCAACGCCAGCAGGGTTCGGATGTCCTCGATCCCGAAGCCCAATGCGCGGGCCTGACGGATGAACGCCAGGCGCCGGACATGAGCAGGATCGTAGGCCCTGTGACCGCCTTCCGTGCGGGCGGGCGGCGGCATGAGCCCGATGCGCTCGTAGTAGCGGACGGTCTCCAGGTTGATCCCGGCCGCCGCCGCGATCTGGCCAATGGAGAGACCTCGCGAACCCTTCGCCATTTTTCGCTTGATCCCGTAGTGGCTACGGGATGCAGGGTGGCACGATGATGATCGACACACCATCCATGACGCCTTCCGCACGACCCGCCTCAGGTCCGCGGGACGGCCTGCCGGTTTCCTCGGGAAACTGGTTCGCAGGGCTGGGCACGGTCGCCGGGCTGGGTGCCCTGGCGGCTTCGTCCTGCTGCGCCCTCCCGGTGGCGCTTGCCGGTCTCGGCGCGACAGGGGCGGTGTTCGGAGGGTTGGCCATGTTGGCGAGCATCCGGCCGATCCTGCTCGGCGGGGCCGCCCTGGCCCTCCTCATGGGTTGGGCGCTGTTCTTCCGTCACCGGGCGACGGCATGCGACATGGCCGAACCATGTGCTCGCACGGGGCCGTCATGGCATACCCCTGGCCTTCTCGGGCTTGGGACGGCGCTGGTCGGTTTGGCGCTCGCGTGGGAACCATACCTTGAGCCTGTCGTGCTCAAGGCGATGCGGTGAGGCCGACGATGCAGCTTCGGTCCACCCTGACCTGCCCGCACTGCGGTCATCGAGCGACGGAGACGATGCCGACCGACGCCTGCCAATTCTTCTACGAGTGCACCAGCTGCGGCACGCTTCTGCGCCCGAAGGCGGGCGACTGCTGCGTCTTCTGCTCCTTCGGCGACGTGCCCTGTCCGCCCATCCAGGAAGCGCGCGAGAACGGCGGGTCCGCATCCTGCTGCTCGGGGTCCTCCTGAGCTGCGGACCGGACACGAAGCTTACCCGCTTGGTCCAAGTCCGGGCAGGGTGCCGTGCTGAACGATCCGACCCTCGATTTAGCGTGTCCGAAGCCGTCGGGTGCATGGCTTCGGAGGTCCGAGCGCGAGACGTCCTGCGCGTCCCGTACTCCAGTCCCTTCCTCGCCGGTCTACGATGTGGCATCGTCCAAAGGTGACCTTCTGGCTCGCCCTTCGCAGGCTGCTCCCGCTCCTGGCGGTCCTCAGCCTCGCCCTTGCGCCGGTGACCGCATCCGCGGCCGCCGCGGGCATGCGCGCGCCGACGGCCGTTCAAGGTCACGCCATGGCGATGCCCGACGAGGCCATGGACGACATGGCCGGGATGGCCATGGACGAGATGCCGTGCTGTCCCAAGGAGCGGCCGGGCATGCCCGACTGCTCGAAGGGTTGCCCCCTGATGGCGCTCTGCCTGGCGAAGGTCGCCACCGGGCTGCCGGTCGCCGTCGGACTTCCGGGCCGCGTCGCCGGCGTCGAGGGGCCGACCTGGGGCGTCACTGCCTCCTTCGACAGCCTGTCGCAAGGGCCGCCCACCGAGCCTCCCCAAGCCTGAACCCGATGCCGCCGGCGCCTGCGCCGGCCGATCCCGCGCGCCTGAAGGCCCGGGTCCCATCGTTTTCAGGAGATCATCGACCGTGTCCAAGACATCGTTTTCGCGCGCCCTCACGGCTGCGCTGCTCGGCCTCGTCCTCACCGCCGCGGCCCGGGCCGACACCAAGGACTACGAATTCCAGCTGGTGAAGGACGAAGCCAAGCAGGGCGAGGCCATCCTCGACGTCCGCCTCGTCGACAAGCGCACGTCCAAGCCCGTGCCGAACGCCGTCATCTTCGCCAAGCGCATCGACATGGCGCCCGACAGCATGGAGGAGATGACCTCCAAGATCGAGCAACTGCCCTCGCCGGAGCCGGGCCTTTACCGGTTCAAGGCGAAGCTGACGATGGCCGGCGGCTGGCGCCTCTCGCTCGGGGCCAAGGTCCAAGGCGAGACCGGCACCGTCGAGAACAGGCTGGTGTTCAAGGCCACCAAGTGAGCCGGTCGGCTTGGGCGGCCGGGACCCTCTCCGCGCTCGCGGCGGGGGTTTTGGGGTATGGCGCGGGGCATGAGGGCAGCCCCGTGCCGGCGCTCGTCCAGCAGGCGCGGACCGGGTTCGCCCATTGGCTGCCGGGAACCCGGCAGCCCTCTTCGGTGCCCGCTCGGGTCCCGGCCAAGGCGACGGGACCGGTCGTCTACTACCAGGACCCGGACGGAAAGCCGGACTACGCCTCCGAGCCCAAGCGCACGGCGGACGGTCGAGACTATCGCGCCGTCCACGCGAGCGAGGAGGTGCGCTTCGACGAACCCGACGAGACGGAGGCAATGCCCGACGCCGGGCACGGCGACATGGCCATGGCTCAGGCCACGATGCCGGAGACGAGTGCCCGCAAGGTGCGCTTCTACCGCAACCCGATGGGTCTTCCGGACACCTCGCCGATTCCGAAGAAGGACTCGATGGGAATGGATTACCTCCCCGTCTACGAGGGCGAGGACACCGACGACGGCACCGTGAAAATCTCGCCCGGCAAGCTCCAGCGCACCGGGGTCCGGACGGCGGTCGTCGAGCGACGCGTCCTGTCGATGCCGGTGCGCGCACCTGGCGCCATCGAGGAGGACGAGCGCCGGATCTCGGTCATCGCGATGCGTACCGACGCCTTCATCGAGAAGGTCGAGGCCGTCACCACCGGCGACCACGTGCACAAGGGCCAGCCCCTCCTGCGCCTGTTCTCGCCGGAGATGAACGCGGCCGCCGCGCAGTACCTAACCGGCATCGGCTACGAGGGCGCCCGCCGGCGTCTTGAGAACCTCGGCATCCCGCCCGAGGTCATCGACGAGATCGAGCGATCCCGAAAAGTGCCCTCGACCATCACGTGGTCGGCGCCCCGCGACGGCGTCGTGGTCGAGCGCAACGTCTCGGACGGGATGCGCGCCAAGTCCGGCGACACCCTGTTCAAGCTCGTCGACCATTCCCGGGTCTGGGTCTTGGCCGACGTGACCGAACGCGACCTGGCGGCCGTGGCGGAGGGCCAGACGGCGACCGTGCGCGCCCGGACGTTTCCTGATCGCGTCTTCACCGGCGCGGTGACCCGGATCTACCCGCACCTCGCCATGGGGACCCGGACCGCCCGCCTGCGCATCGAGTTGCCCAACCCGAACGGCGACCTGCGCCCGGGCATGTTCGCCGACGTCGCCATCGCCACGGGCAGTGACAAGCCGGTGGTCGCGGTGCCCGATGACGCCGTCATCGATACCGGCATCAGGCAGGTCGTCCTGCTAGACAAGGGAGAGGGTCGCTTCGAACCGCGACCGGTCAGGCTCGGCGTCCGCGGCGACGGCTACGTCGAGATCCGCGCCGGCATCGCCGCGGGCGACCGCGTGGTGACCTCGGCCAACTTCCTCATCGACGCCGAGAGCAACCTGAAGGCGGCCCTCCAAGGTCTTTCCGAGCCGAAGCCCGATCCCGGGCCGCAAGCCGCCGCCGAGGGGAAGGCGCCATGATCGCCCGCCTGATCGCCTGGTCGGCGCGGAATCTGGTGCTAGTCCTGATCGGGACCATCTTCGCGGTCGGAGCCGGGCTCTACGCCCTGAAGACCCTGCCGCTCGACGCGATCCCGGACCTCTCGGACGTGCAGACCATCGTCTACACTGAGTACCCGGGCCAAGCTCCCCAGGTCGTGGAAGACCAAATCACGTACGTCCTCTCGACTGCCATGCTGACGGTGCCGCGATCCAAGGTCGTTCGCGGGTTCTCGTTCTTCGGGGTCTCGTTCGTCTATGTCATCTTCGAGGACGGCACCGACCCGTACTGGGCTCGCAGCCGAGTGCTCGAATATCTCAACACCGTGGCCAAGCGCCTGCCGGCGGGAGTAACCCCGACCCTGGGCCCCGACGCCACCGGCGTCGGCTGGGTCTACCAGTACGTCGTGGTGGCTAAGGAACGGACGCTGGCCGAGCTCCGCTCGCTCCAGGACTGGGTCGTGCGCTTCGGGGCGTCGCGTGCCGAGGGCGTGGCGGAGGTCGCGGGCGTCGGCGGCTTCGTGAAACAGTACAACGTCGTGGTCGATCCCAACCGGCTCCGTGCGCAGGGCATCACCCTGTCCAAGCTCCGGGACGCGATCCGGTCGAGCAATGCCGACGTCGGCGGCCGCACCGTCGAGCTCTCCGAGTTCGAGTTCGTCGTCCGTGGCCGCGGGTATCTCAAGAGCGTCGCCGACATCGAGAGCATCGTCCTGAAGACCGAGGCGGGCACCCCGCTGCGGGTGAAGGAGGTGGCTCGGGTCGAGCTCGGTCCCGACGAGCGCCGCGGCATCACCGAGATGAACGGCGACGGCGAGGTCGCCGGCGGGATCGTCCTGCAGCGGTTCGGGGCGAACGCCCTGAACGTCATCGAGAACGTGAAGGTGCGCCTTTCCGAAGTCGCCGCCAGCCTGCCCAAGGGCACGGAGATCCTGCCGGTCTACGACCGCTCGCACCTGATCGAGGCGGCCATCGAGACCCTCAAGGGTACCCTGATCGAGGAGAGCGTCATCGTCGCCCTCGTCTGCGTCGTGTTCCTGCTCCACGTCCGCAGCGCGCTGGTCGCGATCCTGATGCTGCCGGTCGGCATCCTGATGGCGTTCGCGGGCATGAAGGCCCTCGGGCTCGGGGCCAACATCATGAGCCTCGGCGGCATCGCCATTGCGGTGGGCGCAATGATCGACGCCGCCATCGTCATGATCGAGAACGCCCACAAGCACTTGGAGCGGGCTGACCCCGGAAAGTCCCGGGTCGAGATCCTCATCGAGGCAGCGAGCGAGGTCGGCCCCTCGCTGTTCTTCTCGCTTCTCATCATCACCGTGAGCTTCCTGCCGATCTTCACCCTGGAGAGCCAGGAGGGGCGCCTCTTCGGGCCGTTGGCCTTCACCAAGACATTCGCCATGGCGGCGGCGGCGGTGCTGTCACTGACCCTCGTCCCGGCGCTGATGGTCCTGTTCGTCCGCGGCCGGATCATCCCAGAGCACCGCAACCCGGTGAACAGGCTCCTCATCTGGGTCTATCGGCCCCTTATCGCCGGCGTGCTCCGGGCGCGCGTGTTGACGGTCCTGCTGGCCATGGTCGTCCTGGCGGCGACGGCATGGCCGGCGAGCCGGCTCGGCTCGGAGTTCATGCCCGACCTCGACGAGGGCACGCTGATGTACATGCCGACGACCCTGCCGGGCATCTCGGTGACTAAGGCGGGGGACCTGCTGGCGACCCAGGACAGGATCATCAAGTCCTTCCCCGAGGTGGCATCGGTCTACGGCAAGGCCGGTCGCGCCAACACCGCGACCGATCCGGCGCCGAGCGAGATGTTCGAGACCATCGTCAACCTGAAGCCGAAGGCGGAGTGGCGCCCCGGGGTCACGACGGCGAGCCTGAAGGCCGAGATGGACGCTGCACTCCAGTTTCCCGGGGTCTCGAACGCTTGGACCCAACCGATCCGCGCGCGGATCGACATGCTCTCGACCGGCATCCGCACCCCTGTCGGGATCAAGGTGATGGGGACCGACCTCACCGAGATGGAGAAGGTCGCCCGCCAGGTCGAGGCGGTGGTGAAGGCGGTGCCGGGCACGTCGAGCGCCTATGCCGAGCGCGTCCAGGGCGGCTACTTCCTCGACATCACCCCCGACCGCGAGGTGCTGGGTCGGTACGGGCTGACGGTCGGGGACGTGCAGGACGTCATCGCCATGGCGCTCGGCGGCGAGAGTGTCACCAACACGGTCGAGGGCCGCGAGCGCTACACCGTCAACGTGCGCTACCCACGCGCCTTTCGCTCCGACCCACGATCCATCGGCTCCGAGGTCCAGGTGCCCATCGCAGGCGGGGGTACGGTGCCGCTCGGCGAGGTGGCCAAGGTGCAGTTGAACCGTGGTCCGACCCAGATCCGGACGGAGAACGGCCGGCTCGCGGTCTTCATCTACGTCGACGTCGCCGGTCGCGATCTCGGGGGCTACGTCGCCGAAGCCAGGGCGGCGGTGACCAACGAGGTCAGTCTGCCGCAGGGCACACTCGTGCAGTGGAGCGGGCAGGTCGAGTACCTCGACCGGGCGACGGCCCGGCTGAAGGTCGTGGTCCCGCTGACGCTGCTGATCGTGTTTCTGCTCCTTTACCTGAACTTCCGGCGGCTCACCGAGACGTTCATCGTCATGCTGTCGCTGCCCTTCGCTCTCGTCGGCGGGGTCTGGCTGATGTGGTGGATGGGCTTCAATGTGTCGGTGGCGGTGGCCGTCGGCTTCATCGCGCTCGCCGGCGTCGCGGCCGAGACCGGCGTGATCATGCTGGTCTACCTCGATCATGCGTTGATCGAGGCGCGGGCTGAATGCGGTCGCGCTGGCAGGGCCTTCACCCGCGAGGGCCTGCGGCGGGCGATCATGGTGGGCGCGGTCGAGCGGGTGCGTCCGAAGATGATGACGGTTGTCGCCATCATGGCCGGGCTACTGCCCATCCTGTGGAGCACCGGCTCTGGCTCCGAGGTTATGCAGCGGATCGCGGTTCCCATGATCGGCGGCATGGTCTCGTCGACCATGCTGACCCTGGTCGTCATCCCGGCGGTCTACGGTCTCGTGAAGGGATGGAGCCTGCCCGAACCCGAGATGCCGACCGAATCCGTTGAAGTCGCCGAATTGCCCTTAGCGGCAGAGTGAGAACGGGAGACCGACCATGAACGAGACGATCATGACGACCCGGCGTGCCGCGATCCTGGGACTAGCGGCTTTGGTCGTCCCCGGGCACCGCGCTCTGGCACAGGACCTGCCGACCCTGTCCGTGACCAAGGACCCAACCTGCGGCTGCTGCGAGAGGTGGGTCGCCCACCTGCGGGAAAGCGGTTTCCCGGTGACCGTCACCGAAGGAGCGGTGAACCCGCTTAAGGTCCGCCTCGGGGTGCCGCGTGACCTTTCAGCCTGCCATACCGCCCAGGTTGGCGGCTACGTCGTGGAGGGGCATGTCCCGGCCGGGGCGATCAAGCGGCTGCTGGCCGAGAAGCCCAAGGGCACCGGACTGGCTGTCCCTGGCATGCCGACGGGTTCCCCCGGGATGGAGGTCGAAGGCATGGAGCCGGACACCTACGACGTCGTCCTATTCGGGCCGACCGGGCGGAGCACCTTTGCGCGCTATCGAGGCGGCGCAATTATCTGAGACGAAGCCGTGACCTCCGGGAGGGGAGGGTAAGCGTGAGGCCAGGGCGCGCCCGATGCACCTCATGCTATGGAGGCCCATGCGCCGCTTCCCGCCCGAACGCATCGTCTGCCTGACCGAGGAAACAGTCGAGACCCTGTATTTGCTCGGGGAGCAGGACCGCATCGTCGGCGTCTCCGGCTATGCGGTCCGTCCTCCACAGGTCCGCCGCGAGAAGCCGCGGGTCTCCGCTTTCACCAGTGCGGACATTCCGAAGATCTTGGCACTCGCGCCCGACTTGGTGCTGACCTTTTCGGATCTTCAAGCCGGTATCGTCTCAGACCTCATACGGGCAGGCATTGCCGTGCATGCGTTCAATCATCGGGACGTCGCCGGTATCCTTGCCATGATCCGCACCGTCGGCGCCTTGGTCGATGCCCGAGACAAGGCGGAGGCGCTGGCGCTCGGCTACGAGAACCGGCTCGCGCGGGTGGCTGCCCAGGCCCGGGGACAGGCGCGATTGCGCGTGTACTTCGAGGAATGGGACGAGCCCCTCATTTCGGGCATCGGGTGGGTTTCTGACCTGATAGACATCGCTGGCGGCAACGATGTCTTCCCGAACCTCGCCCGGCAGCCGGCCGCTAAGGACCGTATCGTGGCGCCGGAGGCGGTGCTGGAAGCCGCTCCCGAGGTCATCCTGGCATCTTGGTGCGGGAAGAAGGTTGTGCCCTCGCGCATCGCCGGGCGGTCGGGCTGGTCGGCCATCCCCGCCGTCGTGAACGGACGCATCGTGGAGATCAAGTCGCCCCTGATCCTGCAGCCCGGTCCTGCAGCACTGACGGACGGCCTCGACGCCATCCTGCAGGCATTGGGTCATCCGCTCCTGGATGACGACCCTTATCCGCTGTCTCCGGCCTTGGGTATCGCCGCCGCGCCGTGGCGCCTCACCGAGAGGCACCGCACGCAGCTTCTCAAGGTCCCGGATGAGGGATGGATCGAGGGCACTCGCCTCGACGCACGCTCGCTGGAGGTCCTCGTCCGGCGCGGATGGATCCGACGCGCGCACGCCGACCCCCTCGGGCGGGCGCGCCGCGACGGATACCAGCGGACGGAGGCGGCTAGGCTCGCGCTGGGCATTACGACCGCGCCACCCTAAAGGGTGGGCGCCCCTCATGCGTGGCGCGCGATCCTAGAAATGGTGGTGATGCCGCCGATGATGATGATGGTGGTGGCCCCAGCCATGGTGGTGATGTGGCCGGAAGTGATGATGGTGTCCCCAGCCGTGATGGTGACCTCTGCCGTAGTAGCCCCCGCCGTGGTGATGGTGATGCCGGCGATGGTGATGGTGATGCTGAACGTGACGCATCAGGCCAGGGCCATCCTGCATCGCGATGACCCCGCTCGGTGTCACCGGAGCGGCGGAAGCGGCGGTGCCGAACGTCAGGACGGCGAGGATCGACAGAGCGATCAAGGAAAAGGTGCGCGTCATGGGCTTTCCTCCTCAATGAGGAACGAACGCCCGGCGAGGTCTCCTTAATCCCGCCCCCGGTCCTGAGCCAACGGTAATGGCGACGGAAAGGGGCCCCGAAGGGCCCCTGGACGATCACATGCGGTGGTGGCGATGGCCGTGACCGTGGCGCATCATGTGGCCACGGCGATGGTGGTGATGGCGCATGCCGTGCCCACGATGGTGGTGATGGCGCATGCCATGGCCGCGGTGGCCGTGGCTGTCGTGCATGCGAACATCGACGATGCTGGTCGGGGCATCGACGGCGCCGACCATACCGGGAGCGGCGGAGGCAGGTGCGGCGATGCCGATGGCACCGAGCGCGGCCAGGGCGGCGACGGCGAACAGGGACTTCCTCATGGGAGCTTCCTCGTTGGTTGTTGCTGGATCGTCTTGGCCCCGGGCCGGACCGGCGAACGGCCCATCGGGAGCGACGAGGAACGGCTTCGCTTCGAGGAGGGTTCCGCGGATGCGCAGTCTCCCGATGGTCATGGATAAGGAAGGCTTGTCCCTGACTTACCGCGATGTCGGCGTTGTTCGTCCGCGAGGCGGATCCCGGGTTCGAACGGAGTGGCCATGCGTCTGCGACCGTGTTACCTATTGGGTAACGTAGTGCGGAGCATTACCTTGCGGGTAACGGATTGGTGCGATGCAGATCCGTTTCCGGTCTAGGCGCCTGGGGAAGGCGCTGTCGGACCCGAAGGAGATGGCGAAGGCCTACGGGGACAGGGCGAAACCGATACGGAAGCGGCTGGACGTGTTGGGGCAGGCGGCCTGCCTCTCGGACGTTCCGACGGAGCCACCCGTCCGCCGGCATCAACTCGGCGGTAACCGGGACGGCCAACTCTCGGTCACGATCAAGGACAACTGGCGTATCGTCTTCGTGCCCGACCACGACCCGGTGCCCTGCCTGCCTGACGGCGGGCTCGACACGGGTCAGGTCACGGCGGTCGAGATCATCGAAATCGTCGACTACCATGGCAACTGAACGGCGGAGACCAAGGGGATGACGACGCAGGAAGCCTGGACGCCGCAATGGGCGACCCATCCCGGCGAACACCTCGAAGAGTACATCCAGGAGCGCGGCTGGTCCCAGGCCGAGTTCGCCCGCATCGCCGACATGACGCCCAAGCTAGTCAGCACGATCATCAACGGCTCCAACCCGGTCACGCCCGAGACCGCACTGAAGCTGGAGCACGTGCTCGGCCTCAAGGCCTACATCTGGACCGGCCTCCAGGCGAACTGGGACCTGTTCCAGGCTCGGCAGCGGGAGCAGGAGGCGGCCGTGCGGGAGGCCGAATGGCTCAAGGGGTTCCCTATCAGGGAACTGAAGGCCTGTGGTCGCCTTCCCCAGACCAACGACCCCGGCAGGATCATGGACGGTCTGCTGGGCCTCCTCGGGATCGGGGGACCGCACGCCTACGAGGCGAAGCTCGGTTCCCTGGCCGTGCACCACCGCAAGGCGAGGACCGGCACCACCTCGCCCCACCACATGCTGTGCTGGCTGATGCTGGGCGAGGAGAAGGCGCGCCGGCTCAGCCTGCCGGCCTACGATCCGGGGCGGTTCAAGCAGGGATGCGCAGAGATCCGTTCGCTGACCGTGGAAATGCCTGAGACCTTCGAGCCGCGCATGCTCGAAATCTGCCATGCGTCCGGCGTCGCCCTAGTGTTCCAGAAGCCCCTAAGCAAGACCTGCGTCTTCGGATCGGCGCGGTGGCTGAACGACGACCGTCCCATGATCCAGATGTCGCTGCGCATGAAGAGCAACGACCATTTCTGGTGGACCTTCTTCCACGAGGCGGCGCACATCAGCCTGCATCGCGGAATGAATTTCGTCGACGACAAGAACGGCGAGGACAACGACGTCGAGGCCGAGGCGGATGCCTGGGCCGAGGAGATGCTGGTCGGGCGCGAGCGGATCGATGCCTTCGCCACCACATGCCCACGGACGAAGCAGGAGGTCGTGACCTTCGCCGACGAGGTCGGGCTTCATCCGGGCATCGTGGTCGGCATGCTGCAACACCGACGCGTCCTCGCATTCAGCCACCTGAACGACCTGAAGGCACGTTTGGGATGGGCGGACGAGGTCGCCGCCGCCTGAGTGCGCGGGGCATCGGTCAGGCCGCCTCGGTCATGGGGGCGCTGATGGCCGACAGGCCCATCACCTCCGCCCGTCCCCCGCCGCGGCGAAGGTCTCAAGCAGGCGCCGACGCTCAGCCACGAGAATGCTAGTCCCCGGCGGCTTGGGCGCTGCCGTGCTCCGTACCGGCTCCCGCCTTCCGACGAGCGCGACCGGCCCCTGCGCTGGCATGTCCACCTCTCGCGGGCCTGATGCCAGGGCTTCGGGTCGGCTTACCTCGCCTAGTCCGTTGCCGGCAGCCATCATGGTCTCGCGGAACGCCCGGTGCTGACCGCCGTCCTCGTACACCAGCCGGACCGCCGACGTTCCGCTCGCCACGAGGGCGGCGACCTGCCGCTCGTCGTCCGCCTGCTTCCGGGCGACCGCGTCGGCGGCGGGGGCGTCAACGCCCGCATCGAACGCGTAGCGTCCGCCCGCCACGTCGACGGCCGGTTCCGCCCCCGTGACCTCGAACCGGTCCGACCCTTCCTTGAGGTTCCTCCAGAAGGCCATGTTCGGGTCCTGCCGGTGCCGGGCGAGGTTCTCCGGGGTCATGCGGAACGGGTAGGACTGGAACTGGACGGCTCGCTGCCCGCCCGCGAACGCCTCGCGGACGACGGCGTAAAGCTCCGAGATCGCCTCGTCCGTCATCGCGAAGCAGCCCTGGGACGAGCACGAGCCATGGACCATCAGGTGCGTCCCCGTGCGCCCCAGGGAGCGGTCGTACGCGTTCGGGTAGCCGAGGTTGAACGACAGGTAGAGGCTGGAATTCGCGTTCATGGACTCCGGCGTGATCGCGTAGAAGCCCTCGGGGGCCTGTCGGTCGCCCTCCCGGGTCTTGGGCCCGAGCTGACCCGACCACCGGCACATCGGATACGTCTTCAGCAAGGCGTACCTGCCGTCCGCTCCGCGCTTCCAAAGCTCGATCTCGGACTCCTTCTTGTAGGCCCGCATCAGGATCGGGTCGGCGGAAGACACACCCTTGGTGGACATCAAGGCCAGGGTCTCAGGCGGGATGGGCGCGAGGTGGCGGGTCGAGCCAGCGTACCGTCCGTCCTGGCAGGCGGACAGCGCCGACAGGAGAGCCAACCCGAGCGTGATCTTCTTCAGCATGTCGGCCTCGACGGTATCTGTGTCCGAGCCTGGGCCCGGGAGGGGCATGACGGGTTGCCGTGGCCACGGTTCGGCGGGATCGGGGCTATCATGAGGTCAATTCCCCGGCATCGGGATGCCGCCGGCGCGTTCGGAAGCCGTCGATGAGCAGCAGGACGACGCCCAGGGAGATCCAGGCATCCGCCAGGTTGAAGGTGAACCAGCGCATGCCGCCCATGTGCAGGTCGAGGTAGTCGGTCACGGTCCCATCCATGAACCGGTCGATGAGATTGCCCGCGGCGCCGCCTGCCATCGAGGCGAGCCCGAGGCGTTCGAGCCCGCTTCCCGCTGCCACGGCACAGCCGGCGATGAGGCAGGTAAGCGTGCCCTGGATGCCAAGAAGAAGGGTCAGGGAAGACGGATCGCGTGCCGGGAACAGGCTGAAGCTGATGCCGTGGTTGAACGACAGGCTCAGGTCGACGAAGGGCAGGAAGCCCTGGACCCCACCCTCGGCCAGCCAACTCTCGGCCGCCGCCTTCGCGGCGAGGTCGATGGCCGCGGCGGCCACCAGGATGGCGCCCACCGTCGCGACCCGGCGGGCCAGTCCCTCGGATGGGGTGGTCATCATGCCCTCAGAAGGCGGAGCGCGTTGGCCGTCACCAGGACGGTCGCACCGGTATCCGCCAGGATGGCCGGCCACAGCCCGGTGATGCCGGCGAGCGTGGTCACGAGGAACACCGCCTTCAGTCCGAGTGAGATGGCCACGTTCTGATGGATGTTGCCGAGCGTGGCCCGGGACAGCGCCACGAGGGCGGCGACGTCGGACACCCGGTCGTTGAGAACGGCGGCATCGGCAGTCTCCAGCGCGGCATCGGTACCGCCGCCCATGGCTATGCCGACGTTGGCTGCGGCAAGCGCGGGGGCGTCGTTGATGCCGTCGCCGACCATTGCCACAATCCCCAATTCCTTCAGGGCATTAACCTCGGCGAGCTTGTCCGCAGGTAGAAGATCGGCCCGGGCGGTGAGCCCGAGGCCCCTTGCGATGGCCTCGCCGGTACGGCGGTTGTCGCCCGTCAGCATCACGCACTCGACGCCGAGCCTGCGCAAGGACGCGATGGCGGCGGTCGCATCCTGTCTGGGCTCGTCCCGGACCGCTATGGCGCCGAGGGCCTCGCCGTCCCGGACCACGATGACCGCGGTCTTGCCTGCTTCCTCCAGCGCCGCCACGGTCCGCTCGGCCTCGTCTCCGAGGGGGGCCAGCGTCGCCGCGTGGCGGGGGGAAGCCACCACGACGAGCCGTCCTGCTACGGTGGCCTGGACGGCCTTACCGGGCACCGCCCTGGCGTCACGCACCGGCCGTAACGGGATGCCGTCCACCCCCGCGCGTTCGATAAGAGCTCGGGCGATGGGGTGGCTTGACCCCGCCTCCACCGCCGCTGCCAGCCCGAGAAGGGCCCGGTCCGTCATGCCCGTGGCGAACGGCAACACGTCCGTGACGAGCGGCCGACCGACCGTGAGCGTCCCGGTCTTGTCGAAGGCGACGGTTCGAACCCGCCCGATGGTCTCAAGGGCGGCGCCACCCTTCACCAGAAGTCCGCGACGAGCCCCGGCGGCCAGCCCGGAGGCGATGGCGGCGGGAGTCGAGAGGACGAGTGCGCAGGGGCAGGCGATGAGGAGCAGAGCCAATCCACGATAGATCCAGGTGCTCCAGTCGGCACCGAGCAGGAGGGGCGGCCCAAGCGCGGCCAGCGCGGCGAAGGCGAACGCCACCGGGGTGTAGACGGCGCTGAAGCGGTCGATGAAGCGCGCGGTCGGCGACTTCGACGCCTGCGCCTCCTCCACCATATGCAGGATGCGGGCGACGGTGTTGTCGGAGGGCATCCGGGTCACCCTGACCTGCAGGGCGCCGTCCGCGTTCACGCTGCCAGCGTAGACCGCGTCCCCGATTTCCTTTGGCCGGGGGACGGATTCCCCCGTGATGGGGGACTCGTCGAGGCTCGACGACCCGTCCGTGATCTCACCGTCGGCGGGCACGCGGTCGCCGGGGCGGACCAGCACGGTCTGCCCGATCCGAAGGGCGGCAGCCGGCACCTCGCGCACGATACCGTCCTCCTCGATCAGGCGCGCCGTCTTCGGCACGAGGCCTACGAGCGCCTTGATGCCGGCCCGGGATCGGCCTGCCGCGAAGCCTTCGAGCATCTCGCCGACCGTAAACAGCAGGACCACGACCGCGGCTTCCTCGGCGGCATGGATGGCGAGCGCGCCGACCGTCGCAACCGACATCAGCATCTCGATGGAGAAGGGCGAGCCATTGCGCGCCGCAGCGATGGCCCGGCGTCCGTAGAAGGCAAGCCCAAGGAGCGCCCCGGGCCAGTAGGCGTACTCGCCGACCAGCGCAGGCTGGGCTTGATCCAGTAGGAAGCCCACGGCGAACAAGGCTGCGATGGCAATGGCTAGGAGCCCCTTGCGGCTGCGCCAGGCGGGGGGCTCCGCCTTCTCGTCCTCGACCGAAAGGATATCGGTCCCGGACGAATGGGCATGGGCGAGGTCGGCTGCCGTGGGCAGGGAGGCGACGCCGTAGCCGAGGCCGGCGATCCGCTCCTCAAGCGCAGCCCGGGGCGTCGCGCCCTCATCAAGCACGAGGTCGAGGACCTGGGCCGTGTAGTTCACGCGCACGTCGCCGACGCCGGGGAGGCGGGTCACCGCCGTCTCGATCTTGGCCGCGCAACTCGGGCAATCCATGCCCTTCACGCGGTAGCGCAGTGCGGCGGCTGCGGGGATCTTCCCCATGGTTCCTGTCCCCGGCATGGCATGCTCCGTCGGCCCGGGCGTCGCGCCGGGCGGTGGGACCCCCTATGTGCACCCTGTAGCAACTACAGGGTCAAGACCGTGGCGAACGCATCCTCCATGACCATCGGCGACTTGGCGGCGGCGACGAACACCCGTGTCGAGACGGTCCGGTGGTACGAGAAGGTGAAGCTCCTGCCGAAACCCGCGCGGTCGGCGGGCAACTATCGCCTGTACGGCCCGGAGCACCTGCGTCGTCTGAGCTTCATACGGCGTGGCCGGGACCTCGGCTTCACCGTGGACCAGATCCGCGAGCTTCTGGCTTTGGCCGACGAACGCGGCCGGTCCTGCGCCGAAGTCGACACGATCGCGCGTGCGCACTTGGCGGAGGTCGAGCGGAAACTCTCGGACCTCACCAGGCTCGCCCGTGAGCTGAGCGACGTCATCGGTCAGTGCAAATGCGGCTCGGTCGCAGACTGCCGCATCATCGAGGCCTTGTCGCCTCACGGCGACCTGGCCTGAGCGGGGGACCGACCAAATCGGGGCACCGGCGGATGGAGACGGCCGAGCCGGCGTCAGCCCGATGGGGGTGATCGCCCATCGGTCCAGCGGCGCTCACGTCATGGAGCCAAGGAGATAGAGCAGGATCCAAACGCCAGGAACGAGGAGCAGCACCCAGGCGAAGGAGCGTAAAGCCGCCTTGCGAACGTGCGGCCGCACCCGCCGCCGACGCCGTGGATTGCCTCGCCCCCAAACATTCTCATTTCGCGCAGCCTTCTTGCCGGCCATTGGGCATTCCTAAGTCCGGGGACCTACCTGGCACTTCGAGGGCGGCCGTACCGCCCCGCCCCCTGTTGTCTCCCCACCGTGTCGATTCCGGAGCCTTGCTAGAGGGTCTGTTGCGTCCTCAGGTGCCGGTAAAGGGCATGCACGGCGTCCATGTAGTCGAGGGAGGGACTTTTCCGGCAAAACGCCCGGAGGAAGTTCGCCTGCGCGCTCAGTGGCATCGAGGCCGGCGCCAAGTCGAGGCCCTCGTCGATGCCTTCGGGTGCCCGTATCAGCGCCCCGCTCATGAACCCCTGGGCCCAGGCGAGGTAATCCCGCTCCCTCTCCGGCGCTTCCCCGATGTCATGGATGAAGCGCGCGCAGGTGGATGCGCCGATGCCCACGATCTTCGTGGCCGGCGCCTGCGCCAGGATCACGAAGACGCCCGAAAGCACAGCCGGCATCGCCATCATCGTCCGTTACCATCGGGATCGAGGAGCCTGGAAGCGTGCACGCCGGCCGGATGGCCGGTCATGGCCTCGTGGGTGGCCGAGCATCCCGCGTAGCGCCCGCCCTGGGAAACCATCAAGAGGCGCCGGTCCCCCGAAGCCGATGTCCGGACCGCCAGGAAAGTCCGAGCCGCAGGCCATGCGACGGTTCCCGGAGCGTCACCCTCCCGCGGCGTTCCATGGCGTTGAACGCCTTCCTGGAGGATGGCGGCGTAACGGGCCGGGAGTTCCACGTCGGAGAAGGGGCGGCTGAGCCAGATGACTTGCTGCAGGCCCTCGTCCTTGCAGACCTCCAGGACGACCCGGTCGGTGTCCCGTCCGGCCGAGGGGGGACGGTCATGGAAGTAGATCAGGGCGGTGATGTTGCCTTCCCGGTCCACCATCGAGGGTTTTGGTACCTCCGTCAGCGGCCCCCACGAGAGCCCGAACGGCGCTTCTTCCGGCTTGGCCGGCTCGGGGGTATCCATCGCCATGGTGCCCGGCTGTCCGACCTGGCAAGGACCGGCGTGCCCTAGGGAATAGCCGCAGGGTTCGGGCACGGAGACCGTCGGGGACGGCATGAAGCCGCTTCGCAAGGGAAAACGGCCGGGGATCACGCAGCTTTGGTCGCTCGCCGCGGAGGTTCCGCCCATTCCAAGGAAGCAGGCGAGGAGCAGCGCGGCGACGTTCATGGCAGGGCTCCGTCCGGTGGGGGCTGCCTCACTCCGCCGCGACCTCGACCTGGTGCCTCGCTTGGCCGGCACCAACCGGCCGGGCGCCCCCCGACGGCAGGACCGCTCCGGCAAAGCGTGCGTACAGGGCCGGCAGGACGACCAACGTCAGCAGGGTCGCGCTGATGAGGCCTCCGATCACCACGGTGGCGAGCGGCCGTTGGACCTCGGCCCCCGTCTCGGTCGCCAACGCCATCGGTACGAACCCGAGGGACGCCACCAAGGCGGTCATCGCCACCGGTCGGAGCCGGGTCATCGCGCCTTCGAGGATCGCCTCGCGCCGGGGCTTCCCCTCCGCGATGAGCTGCTTGATGTACGTCAGCATCACCAAGCCGTTGAGGACCGCCACCCCCGACAGGGCGATGAAACCCACCGCCGCGGGCACGGAGAACGGCATTCCCCGCAGCCACAGGGCGGCGATGCCGCCGGTGAGCGCCAGCGGCACCGCGCTGAACACGAGTAAGGCGTCCTTGGCCGAGTTCAGGGCCGAGAACAGAAGCAGGAAGATCAGGAAGAAGCAGACCGGCACGACCACCATCAGTCGCTGGCGGGCCGAGGCCAGGTTCTCGAATTGTCCGCCCCAGGTCACGTAGTAGCCGGCCGGAAGCTGCACCCCGGACGCGACCTTGGCCTGCGCCTCGGCGACGAGCGAGCCGATGTCGCGGCCCCGGACGTTGGCGGTGACCACGACGCGGCGCCGACCATTTTCCCGCGAGATCTGGTTCGGGCCCTCGGTGACAGAGAAGCTCGCCACCTGCTTCAGGAGCACGGAGGAGGCCCGCCCATTGGCGCCCGGGGGCAACGGAACAGGGATGTTCTCCAGGGCCTCGCGGTCCTCGCGAACCTTGTCGTTCAGCCGCACGACGATGGGGAAGCGGCGATCCCCCTCGAACACCATGCCGGCCTCGCGGCCGCCGATGGCCGCCCCGATGACGTCTTGGATTGCGGACGTGCTCAGGCCGAGGCGCGCGGCCTCGGTCTTGTTGATCTTGATCTCCAGGAACGGCAGGCCGGCCGTCTGCTCGACCTTGACGTCGTCGGCCCCCTCCGTCCCGCGCAGGATCGCGGCGACTTGGTTGGCGGTCTTGAGCATCGGCTCGAACTCCTCACCGAACACCTTTACGGCAAGGTCGCCGCGGGTGCCGGCCAGGAGCTCGTTGAAGCGAAGCTGGATGGGCTGGGAGAACTCGTAGACATTGCCGGCAAGCGACCCCAGGGCCTTCTCGATCTGCTCCTGCAAGTCCGCCTTGGACAGGTCGGGGTCGGGCCATTCCTCCTGCGGTTTCAGAATGACGAAGGTGTCGGACGAGCTCGGTGGCATGGGGTCCGAGGCGACCTCGGCGGTGCCGGTCTTCGAGAAGACGTAGGCGACCTGGGGGAACCGACTAACGGCCTGCTCGACCTTCAGCTGCATCGCCTGCGACTGGGTGAGCGAGGTCGACGGGATGCGCTGGGCGTTCAGCGCGATGCTCTTCTCGTCGAGCTGCGGGATGAACTCCTGCCCGAGCTTGGTGAACAGGAACCCGGCCCCGACGAGCAGCACCAGGGCAACCGCGACGAAAGTCATCGGGACCCGCAGGGCGGCACCGAGGACCGGACGGTAGGCGGCTTTGATCCCGCGGATGAGGACGTTGTCCTTCTCCGTCACCTTGCCGGTGATGACGATGGCGATCATCGCCGGCACGAAGGTCAGCGACAGGACGAAGGCCGAGAGAAGGGCGATGATGACGGTGAGTGCCATCGGCTCGAACATCTTGCCCTCGACACCAGTGAAGGTGAGGAGCGGCACGTAGACGAGGATGATGATAGCTTGCCCGTAGAGGGAGGGCTTGATCATCTCCTCGGCCGAGGCCCTCACCGTGACGAGGCGCTCCTCCAGTTCGAGCTTGCGCCCGAGCTCCCCCTGCCGCTCCGCCAGGTGGCGCAGGGCGTTCTCGGTGATGATGACGGCCCCGTCGACGATTAAGCCGAAGTCGAGGGCGCCGAGGCTCATCAGGTTGGCGCTGATGCGGCCCTGGACCATGCCGGTCATGGTCATCAGCATCGCCACCGGGATGACGAGGGCAGCGACGATGGCCGCGCGGATGTTGCCCAGCAACAGGAACAGGATGACGACGACGAGGGCCGCGCCCTCGGCTAGGTTCTTCGCGACGGTCCTGATGGTGGCCTCGACGAGGACCGTACGGTTGAGCACGGTCTGGACCTGGATGCCGGGCGGTAGCGTGCGCCGGACCTCGGTCATGCGAGCGTCGACGCCGGCCGCCACGGTCCGGCTGTTCTCGCCGATGAGCATCAGGGCGGTGCCGATCACCACCTCGCGCCCGTCCTCGCTGCCGGAGCCGGTGCGCAGGTCGCGCCCGATCCGAACCTCTGCGATGTCGGAGATGCGGACCGGCACGCCGCCGCGCGTCGTCACTACGACGGAGCCGATGTCCTCCATGGTCTCAAGGCGGCCGGCGGCGCGCACTACGTAGCCCTCGCCGTTGTCCTCAAGGTAACGTGCGCCTTGGTTGGCGTTGTTGGCCTCCAGCGCCCGGGCGATGTCGGCGAAGGACAGGTCGAGGGCGGTGAGCTTCATCGGGTCGGGCTGGACGTGGTACTGCTTGTCGAAGCCGCCGATGCTGTCGACGCCGGCGACCCCCGGCACGGTCTTCACCTGGGGGCGGATGATCCAGTCCTGAACGGTGCGCAGGTAGGCCGTGCGCTCCAGCTCGGTCGTGAGCCGCTGGCCCTCGGGGGTCAGGTAGCTTCCGTCCGACTGCCACCCGCCCTTGCCGTCCGGGGAGACCTTGCGCTCCTCGGGCTTGGCGTAGTGGATGGACCACATGTAGATCTCGCCCAGGCCGGTCGAGATCGGGCCCATGTGGGGCTCTGCCCCGGGCGGCAGGGTCGACTTCGCCTCGTTGATGCGCTCCGCCACCTGCTGCCGGGCGAAGTAGATGTCTAACTTCTCGGAAAAGACCGCGGTGACCTGGGAGAACCCGTTCCGCGAGAGCGAGCGGGTGTATTCCAGGCCCTTGATCCCGGCGAGGGCGGTCTCGACCGGATAGGTCACCTGCTTCTCGATATCGACCGGCGAGAGCGACGGCGCCGTGGTGTTAATCTGCACCTGGTTGTTGGTGATGTCGGGCACCGCGTCGATGGGGAGCTTGGTCAGCGAGAAGACGCCGAAGCCGGCGGCGAGAAGCGACAGGAGCACCACGAGCCAGCGCTGGTGGACCGAGAAGTCGAGGATCTTCGAGATCATGTCCGCGCCCGCCTTCAGTGGTCGTGGTCGGCTTCGGCCTTGCCGAGCTCGGCCTTCAGGACGAAGGAGTTGGCCACCGCGACCTCGTCGCCTGGGTTCAGACCCGAAAGGATCTCGTAGGCCTGGTCGTCGGCCTTGCCGATGGTCACGTCCCTTCTCTCGAACCCCGCCGGGGTCCGCACGAACACCACCTTCTCGCCGCCGATGGTCTGGATTGCGGATTTCGGCAGTCGGACCTTGACGGGATCCTGGGCGATCTCGACTTCCGTCGTCACGAAGGTCCCCGGCCGCCAGGCCATGTCCTTGTTGGGCAAAGAGACGATGACACGGGCCGAGCGCGTCTCCGGGTTGAGGATCGGGCTCACGAAGACGACCTTGCCCTCTGCGCGAGGGCGGTCGTCCCCCGCGACGATGGCCACCCGGGCGCCCTCTCGCACCTTCGCCAGCTCGGTTGTCGGGACCGAGAGCTCGATCCACACGGAGGACAGGTCGGCCACGGTGTAGACGTCCGCGGGGTCGCCCTCGCTGCCGACCTTCGTGCCGACGTCGACCTTTCGCTCGACGACCCGTCCGGCGAGGGGGGACCTGAGCTCGTATCGTCGAAGGGTCGACAGGTTCGGGGTTGTCTCGTCCTTCTTGGCCGAGACTGCGACCTCGGCCGCGTTCAGCCCCAGGGCCGAAAGCTTCTGGCGGGCGAGGTCGACGCGAAGGGTCGCTTCCGAATAGGCCGCCTTCGCGTTGAGAAAGGCCGATTCCGCCGAGATTCGCTTGTCCCAGAGCGCTTGCTGGCGGTCGAAGTTGGTCTTCTCCAGGTCCGCCTTGACGGTCGCCGTCAGGAACTCGCTCTTGGCCTCTGCAACCTCGCGGCTATCGAGGACCGCTACGACCTCGCCCTTGGCTACGTCCTCGCCGAGACGCTTGCGCATTTCCGCCACCGTCCCGGCAACCCGGGCGGGCACGCGGGCGATCCGGTCGGCATCCTGGACGATGGAACCGGGAACGAGGAGATGGCGCGAGAGTATGCCGGCGTCGACGCGAGCCAGCTTGATGTCCTGCTCCGCGGCCTGTTCGGCCGTCATCTTGATCTTGCCCTCGCCCTCCTCGCCGTGCGCCTCGCCCTCGGCATGCGCGTGGCCGGGGGCCTTCGGCTTGGGCTTGGCCTCGTTATCCGAATGCCGATGTGCGGCCTCTCCATGCGCCGGCTCGCCCGCCGAATCCGGGCGCTCGTTGGAAGCATGCTCGTGATCCGGCTCGCCGTGTCCCTCGTCGCCCTTCCCGGACGCCGGCCTCGATACGGCGGCGTTCGTCGGTGGAGGCTTCGGGGCCGTTGAAAGACCGGCGGTCGCGAGGGCGCCCTGCACGATTTCGGACACACGCGGGAAGGCACCGCCGATGGCGATGCCTATGGCCAGGAAGGCCACGGACAGAAGTGCACGCATGGAAGGAGGCCGTTTGCCTGGAACACGAAGGCCCGTTCTCTGGGCTTCGGTGCTCCGTACTGTTCACGCTCTGTGGGGGCCGATCATCCGCTGGGATGGTCGGAGGACGCGCGCCACGGACGTGACGACGCCATCTCAGGCGCGGGGAGGCCTCGGAAGGCGGTCCGGCGAGACCGAAACCATAGTCGCGTCCACGAGGGCGTAGGTCGGCCGCTTGGTCATGGCGCTCAGCGCCAAAGCCGGTCCCTCGGGATTGATGGCTTGGTGGCATCCGCAGTTTGCGTGACAGGTCAGGCAGCCATCAGCATGGCTTGCCGGAGCCGCGTCGGAATAAGCCGACATCGACACTTCGGCACCGGCGAAGCGATGGACCTCTGCGGAATGGATGGTTCCGGGAGCGACAAGCGCCAGGGCGAGCACGAGCGAGAGCGCGCGGACGGCGATCGCCCACCAACCGCGCATTGCCTCGTAGGCCCTAATTGGGGATCCCGCGCTCATGGCTGCCTTATGAACGATTCCGGGCCACTCGTACATGCCGGATGGCCCCCGACGGGAGGCAAGCCTCAATAGTCGTGATGGTGATGATGGTGGTGGCGACGCTCGTAGTAGACCGGCCGCTCCTCGTAGTGGCGGCGATGACGATGCACGACGATGTCGTCGTGGTCGCCGTGATGGTAGCGGTCGACATGGACGTCGCGACCGCGCCTCTCGAAGTCGCCCCCGTAATACTGCGCCGATGCGGCGGCAGGGACGAGGATCAGGGTCGCGGCGAGAAGGGCTGGGATGCGGACTCGCATGGCTCTTTCCTCAAGGATTGATGCCGTGAGCATGGGTCCGGCGACTTGAACGGGGTCTGAAACCCGCGTTCATCTTGCCGGACCTGGGAGCGGCGAACCGCTCAGTGGCGCTCGATGACCGTGGTTCGGCGCTCGCTGCCATGGTTGTCATCGTGATGGTCGTCGTGGTGGTGATGCTCGCGGACGACCTCATGGTGGTCGTCATGGTGACGGTCGCCGTGGCGCTCGCCATGACTGTCGCCATGGACGCCGACGCCGCCCGGGCCGACGTCGATGTGCTGGGCGAGGGCCCCGACCGGCGCCAGGGCCAGGGTCGTGGCGGCGGCGTAAGCGAGAAGGTTGCGCTTCATCGTGGTGCTCCTAGAAACATTGTATGGCCAGCAACGCATTTCGTTCGGAAACCGATCCGAGATTATTTTGGTGTTTCAGACGTATCGCTTAGCCAAAGATGAGAAGCGCACGAGATAATCGCGTGTATTGTTCGGGGTTCAGCGGACGCGAAGGCGCCTCGTTGGTCCTTTCGCTGGCGAGGTCTAGGATCGTCATTGGTCCGGACTGGTCGACGTGCGCCGGATACGCACGCCTCGGCACGGCGAAAAGGGGCGGTCGTCAGCCGGAGATGGCTATTGGCCCCGAAGGACGAGCTTCCACGCATGGTCGGGGCTTACAGGCATGGACGGATCGGAGCATGCCGGGTCGTCAAGGTCATATCGGTTCATGGCCTGCACGTGGACGGAAATTGACGCCCATGGTCAGCCCCTTACGTTGAGAGCAAGGGATAGGCCGGGCGGGGGCCTGCACCAAGCTTGAGATCACGCCAAGACAAGCCGCTCCGAGGTATCCGTCTGCCGCCGGACAAGAAGCTCTTGACCTTCCCATCATGGGAAGCCCCATATCGCCGTGACGTCACTTCTAAGAGGAGAACCGTCATGATCCGGCTCAAGGTCACTCGAATGAACTGCGGCGGCTGCGCCAAGTCCGTTACGCGCGCGGTCCTGGGCGTCGATCCGAATGCCACCGTCGACATCGACCTGGGCGAAGGCATCGTCTCCATCGCGTCGTCCTCGGATGCGGCGCGGTTCACCGACGCGGTCAGTTCCGCGGGCTATGGCGTCGAACCGCTGACCGCCGCGGCTTGACCGACCGGCAAGCGGAAACAATATCGGCGCTCGGCCATTTGTGTCCCGGGGCGAGTATTCCTCGGCCCATCGAAACGGTGTAAGCAATCCCGATGAGACCCGACCGGCAACTCGTGCGCCTGATGGCGGCGATGATCGTGATGATCATCGCCTACGTCGCGCCGTCTGCCGTCCAGGCTCACGAAGGCCATCATCACGGTGGCCATGACCATGCCGCCATGACGCGGGCGCCCAAGGCGTCCGTCGCGCCGCTGGCGGCCCCCGCACCGCGCGACGTCGGTCGGTCGGCGGCTGCCGTCGATGCAACGCCCGTGCTGCTCAAGGCCGCGGTTCCCGCCCGGGTCGCCGTCCTCCAGTCCGAGGACGCGGGTCGGGGTTGCTGCCCCGGTCCCTGCAAGGGCGCATGCTGCGGGACGATGTCCTGCTGCGTTCCTGGCATCCTCTCGGCTCCGATGACAATGCCGACGCTCGCCTTCGGGCATGTCGTTCTGGTCACGCACGACATCGACGGCCGCTCCGGCCTCGGCCCCGAGGCCCTGCCCAGGCCCCCACGAACCCTCGCGTAACGAACGGCGCGCCAAGGGCGCGCAACGGTCGGATTCCGTCCGCAAGCCGCGGATGTGCGTCCGGTGTTCGAACGCGAGGATGCCTCTTCCATGTCTTTTCGTATTGCCGCCGCCCTTGGCGCGGCGTGGCTGGCCGTCGCTTCGCTGGCGGGTCCCGCACGTGCCCATGAGGGGCACGACCACGGCGCACCGCCCCCGCCCGTCTCGAAGTCCATCGCCCCGCGCGGCGAGGCCGCGTCGGACGCGTTCGAGCTGACCGCCATCCCACGGGACGGGAAGGTCACGTTCTACCTCGACCGCTTCCGGACCAACGAACCCGTCCGCGGCGCAGTCCTGGAGGTGGAGACGCCCGAGGGGCAGAGGACCGCCACCGAGACCGCCGAGGCGGCCTACGTGCTTCCCGCGCCCTGGCTCGCGCAGGCGGGATCGCACGACCTCCTGGTGACCGTCACCGCCGGGGAGGCGGTCGACGTCCTCACCGTCCCGCTGTCCATCCCGCAGACCCAGGCGCCCGTCGCCGCCCCGGCCGCAGCGCCGGGCGGCACCGCCATGGCCAAGGCGTCCGCCGCCGTCGCCGACCTGAAGGCCCGCCTCGCGGCCAAGGACCCCGTCCTGATGCTGACCGCGGCGGCCGCCTTCCTCCTCGGCATGCTGCTTACCGTGCTCATGCGGGGCCGGCGCAGCCTTCCCGCCGTGGCCGTCATGGCGGTCTTCGTGACCCTGGCGCTCGGGACCGTGGCCTTCGCCCATGGCGACGAGGACCACGGCACCCCGTCCAAGGGCGACCCGGTTCAAGGCGCGGCCCTGCTCGACCCCGCGCAGCCGTCGTCCGACCTTGCCCAGCGCCTGCCTGACGGCTCCGTGTTCGTGCCCAAGCCGACCCAGCGCCTCCTGGTCCTGCGCACCACCATGACGGAGCAGGCGACGTTCCACCGGACGGTCGAACTGCCGGGACGCGTGATCCCGGACCCGAACGCCAGCGGCGTCGTGCAATCCTCGGTCGGCGGCCGGCTCTCGCCGCCGTCCTCAGGCCTGTTCCCGCGCCTCGGGACGACGGTGAGGAAGGGCGACGTGCTGGCCTACGTGACGCCCCCGGTCCAGGCCATCGACGTCTCGGACATGCGCCAGCGCCAGGGCGAGCTCGACCAGCAGATCGACGTCGTCGAGCGCCGCGTGGAGCGCTATCGCAAGCTCGCGACCACCGGCGCCGTCGCCCAGACACAGCTCGACGACGCCCTCTCCGAGCTGAAGGGCCTGCAGGACCGCCGCACGGCCCTCGACAAGGCACGACAGCAGCCGGAAGCCCTGGTCGCGCCCGTCGACGGCGTTATCGCGCAGGCCTCCGCGGTGGCGGGCCAGATGGCGGCGGCCGGCGCCATGGTGTTCCAGATCGTCGACCCGACCCGTCTCTGGGTCGAGGCCCTGAGCTTCGACGCCCTCACGCCGGCTGGGAACGCCACGGCCCGCTTCGCCGACGGGCGCACCCTATCCCTCGTCTACCAGGGCGCCGGCCTCGCCGACCGCAACCAGGCCATCCCGGTCCAGTTCGCGATCAAGGGCAACACCGCCGGCCTGCGGGTCGGGCAGTTCCTCACGGTGCTCGCCGGCACGGACGCCGAGCAGTCCGGCCTCGCCCTGCCGCGTGCGGCGGTGGTCCGCTCCGGCAACGGGCAGGCCATCGTCTACGAGCACGTCGCCGCCGAGCGCTTCGAGGCCCGCCAGGTCCGGGTCGAGCCCCTCGACGGGACCAACGTGCTCGTCGCCGAGGGGGTAGGCGCGGGCAAGCGCGTCGTCACCGAGGGCGCCGAGCTCCTCGATCAGGTCCGCTGAGGAGGCACGCCCATGTTCAATTTCCTCGTCACGCAGTCACTGCGCAACCGCCTGCTCGTCCTCGCGGTCGCCGCCGTCCTGATCCTGTACGGCGCCTTCACCGCCACCAAGCTGCCGGTGGACGTGTTTCCCGACCTCAACAAGCCGACGGTCACCATCATGACCGAGGCCGAGGGGCTCGCGCCGCCCGAGGTGGAGCAGCTCGTCACCTATCCCATCGAGACCCGGATGAACGGCCTGCCCGGGGTCAGCCGGGTGCGCTCGGTCTCCGGCGTCGGGCTCTCCATCGTCTACGTCGAGTTCGACTGGGGCACCGACATCTACCGGAATCGGCAGCAGATCGCCGAGCGTCTGACCCTGGTCCGCGACCAGCTCCCGCCGAACGTCACGCCCCAGATGGGGCCGATCTCCTCCATCATGGGGCAGATCCTGCTGGTCGCGGTGACCGGAGACAACGCGACCCCGATGGAGGTGCGCGAGGCCGCCGACTTCATCCTGCGGCCTCGCCTGCTCACCATCCCGGGCGTCGCCCAGGTCATTCCCATCGGCGGCGAGGTGCGCCAGTTCCGGGTAAGCCCGAACGTGGCGGCCATGCGGGCGCTCGGCGTCACCAACGCCCAGCTTGAGGCGTCCCTGACCCAGTTCGGCACCAATGCCGGCGGCGGCTTCACCGACCAGTACGCCCGCGAGTACCTCATCCGGAACATCGGCCGGACCATGAGCCTCGACGACCTGCGCAGCGTCGTCGTCGCCAACGTCGCGGACGCGCCGGTCTACCTGCGCCAGGTGGCGGAAGTCTCCTTCGCCCCGAGGGTGAAGCGCGGCGACGGCGGCTACATGGGCAAGCCCGGCGTCATCGTCTCCGTCGAGAAGCAGCCCGACGTCGACACGGTCAAGCTCACCCGCGAGATCGAGGCGGCGCTGAAGGAGGTCACCGCGACCCTGCCGAACGGGATCAAGGCCGACCAGATCCTGTTCCGGCAGGCGAACTTCATCGAGACCTCCATCGCCAACGTCGAGCGCGTGCTCGTCGAGGCCATCGTGGTTGTGGCCATCGTGCTCTTCGCGTTCCTCCTGAACGTGCGCACCACGGCCATCTCGCTGACCGCCATCCCGGTCTCGATCCTGGCGACCGCGGTGGCCTTCCACCTCGCCGGCCTGTCGATCAACACCATGACCCTGGGCGGGCTCGCCATCGCCATCGGCGAGCTCGTCGACGACGCGGTGGTCGACGTCGAGAACATCTTTCGAAGGCTCGGCGAGAACCGGGCGGCCGGCTCGCCGCGCTCGACCTTCGAGGTGGTGGTTGCCGCCTCCTCGGAGGTGCGCTCCGGCATCGTCTACGCAACGATGATCATCGTCCTCGTGTTCGTGCCCCTGTTCGCCCTGTCGGGCATCGAGGGCCGCCTCTTCGCGCCCCTGGGCCAGGCCTACATCATCTCCATCCTGGCGAGCCTGCTGGTGTCCGTGACCCTGACGCCGGTGCTGGCCTACTACCTGCTGCCCGGCCTCAAGAGCCTGGCCGAGCACGACAGCGCCCTGCTGCGCTGGCTCAAGCGGGGTAACGCCCGGTTGCTCGGCGTCGCCTTCCGGCACCAGCGCCTGCTCGTCGCCACGGTGGCGCTGTCCGTCGTGGCGGCCGGGATCGCCGCCTGGAACCTGCCGCGCGCCTTCCTCCCGCCCTTCAACGAGGGCTCGTTCACCGTCAACACGACGTTCAACCCGGGGATTTCGCTCTCCGAGAGCAACCGCGTCGGCCTCATCGCCGAGAAGCTGCTCCTGGACATTCCGGAGGTCGCCTCGGTGGGTCGCCGCACCGGCCGGGCCGAGCTCGACGAGCATGCTGAGGGCGTCCACTCCTCCGAGATCGAGGTCGAGCTCAAGGGCGGCGGCCGGCCGAAGGACGCGGTCGTGGCGGACATCCGGCAGCGCCTGTCCCGGCTGCCGCTCTCGGTGAACGTCGGCCAGCCGATCTCGCACCGCCTCGACCACATGCTGTCCGGCGTCCGGGCCGAGCTTGCCCTGAAGATCTTCGGCGAGGATCTCGACGCCCTGCGCAGCGTGGCCAACGACCTGCGCGACCGCATGGCAAAAATCCCCGGCCTGGCCGACCTGCAGGTGGAGAAGCAGGTCCGCATCCCGCAGCTGGAGATCCGGGTCGATTACACCCGGGCCGCCCTCTACGGGGTCCAGCCCTCGGCCGTAGTCGAGCAGCTCAGCCGGCTGTCCAACGGGCGCGTCGTTTCGACGGTGGCCGATGGCTACAAGCGCTTCGACGTGCTCTTGCGCCTGCCCGAGCGCCAGCGCACGACCCAGGGGCTCAAGGACCTCCTGATCGAGACGCCGTCCGGCTGGGTGCCGGCGCGCCAGGTCGCCGACATCCGCGAGACGGACGGCCCCAACCAGATCCTGCGCGAGAACAGCCGGCGCCGTCTCGTCGTCCAGGCCAACACCAACGGGCAAAGCGACATGGCCACCATCGTGGCGGCCATCCGCAAGGAGGTGGCGGAAGCCAAGCTCCCGCCGGGCTTCTTCGCCAGCCTGGAGGGGACCTTCCAGGCGCAGGAGGAGGCGAGCCGGACCATCGCGGCCCTTTCGACCCTTTCCCTCGCCCTGGTCTTCGCCATCCTCTACAGCCGCTACCGCTCGGCCGTGCTGGCGCTGATCATCATGGGCAACGTGCCGCTCGCCCTCATCGGCAGCGTGATCGCGCTGTGGCTGGTGGGCCAGCCGCTCTCGGTGGCGTCGATGATCGGGTTCATCACGCTGACCGGCATCAGCGCCCGCAACGGCATCCTGAAGATCAGCCACTACCTGAACCTGTCGCTGCACGAGGGCATGCCGTTCGGGCGCGACCTCGTGGTGCGCGGCAGCCTGGAGCGCCTGACGCCGGTGCTGATGACCGCCCTGTCGGCGGGCGTCGCCCTGGTGCCGCTGCTCTACGACGCCGCGAACCCGGGCAAGGAGATCCTGCACCCGGTCGCGGTGACCATCTTCGGCGGCCTGATCAGCGCGACCCTGCTCGACACGGTCCTGACGCCCGTCCTGTTCCTGCGGTTCGGCAAGGCCCCGCTGGAGCGCTTGCGCGCCGTGCAGTCCGAGACACCCGATGCACCGCGTCCGGACGGCGCCAAGCCGCGTCCGGTCGAGGCGTTCTGAGCCCCCACCCAAAAAGGAGAAACCCGATGATTCCCTGGAGAATGGCCCTGATGGCGGGCGTGCTGCTCGCCCTGCCGGTCCACGCGCACGAGGTGTCCGGCCAGCACGGCGGCCGGGTGACGGATGCCGGCAAGTACCACGTCGAGCTCGTTGCCAAGGGCGAAAGCGTCGACGTGTTCGTCACGGACGGCAGCCAGAAACCGGTTCCGGCGACCGGCTTCAAGGGCACCGCCATCCTCGTCGTCGGCGGCAAGCCGGCTCGGGTGCCCCTCGAACCGGCCGACGGCAACCGCCTCTCGGGCAAGGCGTCCGTGGCGCTCGGTGAGAGCCCGAAGGGCGCCGTCCAGCTCACCGCCCCGGACGGCGCGACGACGAGCGGCAAGTTCAACTGACCAGCGGCCCTCCGGCCCCGGACGCGGGCCGGAGGGGACCGACCGATCCCGTGCAGGGATGCAGGAGGACCGCCGAAGGCTGTCCCTCCTGTTCGAGCCACCGGCCGGAAAACGCTTTGCCGGCCTGTCCAACACGACGAACCAAGGAGACCGAAGCCATGAAGACCATGACCGCCGCCGCCCTGCTGATCGCCCTCTCGGCGGCAACCCCGGCCCTCGCCGACGACCAGGGCAATGCCAACGCCGAGCAGCAGACCCAGCCGACGCCGAACCGTGGTGGCACCTCGGGTGGGCCGGCCCACGACGCGCGCCCCGGCGAGACGGGTTCGACGGGGTCGGGTGAACGCATGGACCACGCCCATCCCGATGGATCGGCCTCCAAGCCGTCCCGGAACCGCTGATCGGCCGCCCGGACCGGGAACCCTCATGCGTCCGTCCAGGGCGCAGGGCTCCCACTGCCCCACCACCAAGTTACGTCACGTAGGAATGGAAACGACCATGAAGACCATCGGCACGATTGCACTGGCCGCGCTGCTCGGCCTCGGAACGGCTGGGCCGAGCCTCGCCCAGTCGACCCATTCCCACGGCGGGCACGAGATGCCCGGCGACCCGAAGGCGTCGCATGACGAAGACATGATGAAGATGATAAACGACATGAAGCCGGACCCGAAGGACCCGGCCTCGACCAAGGACTTCAAGGCCGCCGACATGGCGATGATGCACGACATGCACGTGCCCTACACCGGCAACCCGGACGTGGATTTCCGCACCCACATGATCCCGCACCACAAGGGCGCGGTGGCCATGGCCAAGGTGGCCCTGAAGCACGCCAAGGACCCCGAGACCAAGGCGATGGCCCAGAAGATCATCGACGACCAGGAGAAGGAGATCGGCGAGATGGAAGGCTGGTTGAAGAAGAACGCGAAATAAGCCGTTCACCCGAGGGGCTGGAGGCCGGCACGGATCCGGCCTCCAGTCCCTCGATGATCGGGCAGTGGGGTCGTCCGTCCCCGTCGCAGGCGTCGGCCAGACCACGAAGGACGTCCGCCATTTCCTGAAGGTGGCGGGCCTTCTCTTCGAGTTCCTCGATGTGGGTCAAAGCGAGGGCCTTCACCTCGGCGCTGCTGCGTGTGGGATCGCCCCACAATCCCAGAAGGACCCGGATGCGTTCCAACGGGAAGCCGAGGTCCCGAGCCCGGCGGACGAAGCTGAGCCGGTGCACGTCCTCCGGGTCGTAGTCGCGGTAGCCGCTGTCCCGGCGGTCGGCCTGGGGCACCAAGCCGATGCTCTCGTAATGGCGGATCATCTTGGCTGAGACCCCCGATGCGTCCGCCGCCTGCCCGATGTTCATGACGATCCCCATGGTTGACCTTCCCATGATGGGAAGGCGCACACCGATAGGCAACATCGACGAACGGGAACACGATCATGATCCACGGCACCGCAGCGAACGACCATGCAGACCCCCACGGTGCCCATGCCGGGCATGACCACGCGCATGGCCATCAGGTCGAGCCGCCCGCCGGCGCCGGGACGGTCAAGGATCCCGTCTGTGGGATGACGGTCGACCCTCACAGGGCGAAGCATCGGGCCGAGCATGCCGGGCACCCGTACTACTTCTGCTCGACAGGCTGCGGAACGAAGTTCGAGGCCGATCCGGTCCGGTACATCGACCCGGCCCAAGCCGCCGCGAAGTCCGATCCCGTGCCCGAAGGCACGATCTACACCTGCCCGATGCATCCGGAGGTGCGCCAGGTCGGCCCCGGCGCCTGCCCGATCTGCGGCATGGGGTTGGAGCCGGCCATGGTCGGCGCGGACGCTGGCCCGAGCGAGGAGCTCGTCGACATGACGCGCCGGTTCCGGGTCGGGCTCGTCCTGACGCTTCCGGTCTTCGTGCTGGAGATGGGCGGCCATCTTTTCGGCCTGACCGAGCGGCTCGGCCAGCAGGCCTCGAACTGGATACAGTTCGCGCTCGCGACGCCGGTCGTGCTCTGGGCCGGCTGGCCCTTTTTCGTGCGGGCCCTTCACTCCGTGCGCTCGCGCAACCTCAACATGTTCACCCTCGTCGCCCTCGGGACCGGGGTGGCCTGGGCCTACAGCGTCGTCGCCACCGTCGCTCCCGGCTTGTTCCCCGAGGCGCTGCGCGGTCACGGCGGGGCGGTGCCGGCCTACTTCGAGGCGGCGGCCGTCATCACCGTGCTGGTGCTTCTCGGCCAGGTCCTGGAACTGCGGGCGCGCGAGAGCACCAGCGGGGCCCTCAGGGCGCTCCTCGACCTGGCGCCGAAGACCGCCCGGCGCCTTCATCCGGACGGCACCGACGACGAGGTTCGCCTGGAGGACATCCGCGTCGGCGACCGCCTGCGGGTGCGCCCGGGCGAGAAGGTGCCGGTCGACGGAACCGTGAGCGAAGGTCGAAGCTCGGTCGACGAGAGCCTCGTGACCGGGGAATCGATGCCGGTCACGAAGGAGGCCGGCGCCACGGTCATCGGCGGCAGCCTCAACCAGTCCGGCTCGCTCGTCATCGAGGCGACCAAGGTTGGTCGGGACACCATGCTGGCCCGCATCGTCCAGATGGTGGCCGAGGCGCAGCGCAGCCGGGCCCCCATCCAGCGCCTCGCGGACCGGGTGGCGGGCTGGTTCGTGCCCGCCGTCATCGGCGTGGCGCTGCTGGCCTTCGTCGCCTGGATGGCGTTCGGCCCCGAGCCGCGCTTCACCTTCGCCCTCCTGGCCGCCGTGGCCGTTCTCATCATCGCCTGCCCCTGCGCGCTCGGGCTCGCCACCCCGATGTCCATCATGGTCGGCGTCGGCAGGGGCGCCGGGGCCGGGGTGCTCGTGAAGAACGCCGAGGCGCTGGAGCGGATGGAGCGGGTCACGACCCTCGTGGTCGACAAAACCGGTACCTTGACGGAGGGCAAGCCCACGGTCACCCGGATCGTGCCCGCGGCGGGCTTCGACGAGGCGGAGGTCCTGCGGCTTTCGGCAAGCGTGGAGCGCGCGAGCGAACACCCCTTGGCGGTCGCGGTCGTGGCGGCCGCCGAGAAGCGGGGGCTGGCCTTCGCCCCGGTCACCGGCTTCGACAGCCCGACGGGCAAGGGCGCGCTCGGCACCGTCGAGGGACGGCGTGTGGCGCTCGGCAACGCGAGCTTCCTGCGCGAGCAGGGCGTGGACGTCTCCGCCTACGCGGTCCAGGCCGATGACCTGAGGCGGGACGGGGCGACGGCCATCTTCGTCGGCGTCGACGGACGCGTGGGCGGCGTCCTCGCCATCGCCGACCCGGTCAAGGCGACGACGGCAGAGGCACTGGCCGCGCTCCGGGTCGAAGGCATCCGTGTCGTCATGCTCACGGGCGACAACCGGACCACCGCCGAGGCGGTGGCGCGTCGGCTCGGCATCGAGGAGGTCGAGGCGGAGGTGCTGCCCGACCAGAAGGCCGCCGTGGTCGAGAGGCACAAGTCGGCGGGGCAGGTGGTCGCCATGGCGGGCGACGGCGTCAACGACGCCCCGGCGCTCGCCGCGGCCGACGTCGGCATCGCCATGGGAACGGGGACCGACGTGGCCATCGAAAGCGCTGGGCTGACGCTGCTCAAGGGCGACCTCATGGGCATCGTGCGGGCACGGCGCCTGTCGCGGGCGGTGATGGGCAACATCCGCCAGAACCTGTTCTTCGCCTTCATCTACAATGCCGCGGGCGTGCCGGTGGCGGCCGGGGTGCTCTATCCGTTTCTTGGCATCCTGTTGTCCCCGGTCATCGCGGCCGCGGCGATGGCGCTCTCCTCGGTCAGCGTCATCGGGAACGCCCTGCGGCTGCGGGCGGTGCGGCTTTAGAAGACGCCGTGGCGGTACATCCTTCCGGAAGCGGTGCGTCATCGTGGAGGGGCGTGAAGGGGCAAGCTTCGCGGACGGCATCCAGCACAGGCCCCGGTCCAGAGCTAGGCGCCGAGGACCTCGCCGGTCTGATCGATCAGGCGGGTGGCCTCGTCCGCCAAACGGCCTTCCTCCTGCTCACGGGCTTCCTCGATGGCACGCCTGACCGACTGGGCCGTGACCGCCCGAGCGATGGCGATGCCCATGACGAGGACGAGTGCGACGAGCGTGAAGAGGGCGCCGAGCTGGGCGAGGTCGGTGATCATCGGCCAGGGCCCGTCCACGACGGCATCGAGGGCTACAAGCCGGACCATGAAAAGGGCGGCGAACAGCACAGTCAGGGCAGTGAGCCCCGCGAGCCAGGCGACGCAGGAAACGTCGCCTGCGCGTACGAACACCGCGATGCGGGTTCCCCGCCAGACGTTCCGCAGACCGTTCCCTAGGGCCTGCAGCTGCTTGTGGCAGGGCCGAAAGGTCCAGGGCGCAATGGAGTGGATGCTAATCAGCGTGTAGAGGGCGATGAGTGAGGGACGGGATTTTTCGTTCTTCTCAATGGCGGCTTGCGCCCGCTTCAACTGCTCGGAGGATTCCTCCCGGTTCTGGTACATCTCCCCGAATGCCTGCTGTGCCAGTCGTTGCGCGGCCTCGCTAAAGCGTTCCTGTGGTAGGGAGAGATACCCCACGGTGCAGGTGAGGGTGATGCCCCCGAGGGTGATGATGGTGCCGAAAATGACCTCAAGCGCCTTGCGGTTCTCATCGGCCGCAAGGCGCCTCAGGTCTGGGGTGTCGAACTTCGGGTGGAAGTGCTCCACCATAGCGGAGACCCCGGTCACCCCGAGCACGTGATAGACAGCAAGCCCGACCAGGACGCCGAGGGCGAGCAATCCGAACGCACGCATGGGGCGGGACCGTTCGCCTAGCGGGTCGCGGAGGCGCCGAGTTCCTGGGCGGTGACCGGTACCGCGGCATCCCAGAGCGACTTGAACTTGCGGGTTGCGGAACGCGCGACGACGGGGTCGCCGAAGACGACCGTGGCCTTTCGGGACTGGGTGTCGGTCTCGATCCGAACGTCGCGTTCGTCGGCGATGCCGAAATGCACCGTGGCCGGATGTTCGAGACGACGGACCCTCAGCTTTGGGTCGTCGCCGACCATGTATGCGCCGAGTTCGGACAGCGCGGAACGATGGGCAGCATCCGGCATGTGGTCCAGCAGGACCGACATCTGGGCGCCGGGACCGTCGAGGAACTCGCGGGTCTTCGAGGCATCGAAGATATCCGACGAGAAGTACCCGCACAGGAACGCGAGATGTCGCTCCGCGCTGGTAACGAGCACGTCGGTCACGGCGCGCGCATGCTCGGGCCCGCGATTGCTCACGACCCGGCGACTGCCGGTTGCCCGACTGGCACGAAGGGCGTTTTCCGCCATTGTGCGATACTCGGTCATGTCGACGGGACTGGCCATCAAAGGGGTTCGGCCTCACGCTGGAATGGATGCGGTTACCAGCGGGTGAATGGTACACCTCCGCCGGCCGTCTGCAACGGTGATATGGGGTGCCAACGGCTCCACCGCATCAACATGTGCCTTTAAGCGCACGTTCCAGCAGGCCGCAAGGATTTCCGGACACGAGGTAGTTCGCAAAGCCGCTCAACCAACCGAGCGACGACACGCTCGATCAAAGGGCTGCACGCGGCCGCTCAGTTCTTAATACCAGTACGCGACGGATGCGCCCGCCCGCGTCGAACTCGATCTCGTCCTCCTCCGATACCCCGAGAAGCTTCGACCCCAGGGGTGAGCTGATGGGAAGCTGTCCGTTCACCTCGTCGTGGGATCCATGCCCAAGCGTGAAGGTCGCCGTCCTATTGTCATCGAGGTAGCGCACCACGACCCGGTCGCCGGCACGTATCCCTTCTTTCGAAGGTACGCTTTTCGGGGTTCCGGCGCGCTCCAGCGGGTCGCATTCGGCGCGTGGTTCGAGGAGGTCCTGTGAAGCACCGGCCTCCGGCCGTCCTTCCGCTCGCTCCCGCGACGTCGGAGCCGTCCGGTGCGCGGTATAGGATGGCTGGCTCTCTGCAGCTCCTCCTGGCTCGATGCCGGACCGTTCGAGCGTCTCGAACAGGTCCAGCATGCATCCATCCGGGTCGAGGGTGAAGCTCGACGACCAGCAACGCCAGAAGCGCCAACCGACCCGTTCCAGAATGCGCTGGCGGCGCATGTCGTCCGCCCAGCGCTCCGGCCCATGGTACCTGTCGCCGTCGCATTCGACCGCGAGACGACGCCCGTTCACGCCCTCCACGACGAGATCGATCCGGTACCCGAGCGCGCCCACCTGCGGGGTCACGCGGTATCCGCGCTCGACGAGACGCCGAAGAACGTCGCGCTCGAAATCGGAATCGCAGTGTGCCTCCAGGTCTCCCGAGCGGGCCTCGGCGCCGGCCATGGGCTCGCGGAAGTGCCGGATCACGCGCGCCTTGAGGTCGTCGGGCTTGAGCTCGTCCTCCCGGACGGAGCGCACCAGGACCAGCCTGTCCCGGGCCCGGGACAGTGCCACGTTGAAGCGTTGCTCGAACTGGGTGGCGGTCTGGGCCTGCTTGCTGTCCGGATCGGCGATCATCGACAGGAAGACCACGTCGCGCTCGTTACCCTGGAAGGTGGCGCTGTCTCCGCAGGCGATGCGGTGTCGCCTCACGAGTTCCTCGCCGAGTTCGTCCAGGAGCATGCGGTTGATGAGGGCGGCCTGCTTCGCCCCGATCAGGGACACGACGCCGATGGTTCGCCAGCGGTCCAGGGCCTCCACGCGCGCAAGGCTCGGGTCGTCGACGAGCTTGCGGATCTCGTCGACGATCACCTCGGCCTCGCGGGGGTTCTGCTTGTCGCCCTTGCGGCGTCCGTCCGGCACGTAGATGTCGACGAGGGGAGGGTCGAGCCGCTCGTGCGCGGTGGGCACGCGAAGGGGGACCAGGGGTTCGGGATAGAACTGCATCGAGAACCGGATAATGGGTTCGACGCAGCGGAAGTGCTCCCGCAGCATGACCAGCTTGTCCGGGAACATCACCTTGGCGAGGTCGTAGAGCGAGGCTCCCGGCAGGAGGAGGGTTCGGAAGGGCTGGCCCTTGAGGAAGCCGTGTTCGAGCCGGTCGATCTTCGCGTTCTCGATGAACGCCGCGCTCGGGCTCACCTGCTTGTCGTCGCCGACCACGAGGATCTTCCTGCCGCGGAGCAGGGCCGGAAGCTCGCGGATGTCCGACTGCGAGGCCTCGTCCATGATCACGAGGTCGAAGGAACCGACCTCGCCGGGCAGCTGCTCGGCGACGCGCCAAGCCGGCATGATCCAGCATGGAATGGCGGCGTAGCATTGCGCCATGGCCAGGCGGGCGTCACGTCGGTGGCGCACGGCGCCCTTGCCGGTGCCCTTGCCCGTCTTGCGCAGGGCCGTGGCGAACATCATCAAGGCCGCACGCACCGTACCGGTCATCGAGCGACCGAGCTCGTAGAAGGTGCGCTCGCGGACGAGCCCTTCAAAGGTTTTCCGCACCTCGGCATCCAGCCGGACGCGTTCGTCCGCAAGCGACCTCAGCCTGTCCCGGTCATCGATCCGCCCCAGGTAGGCGGCCATCGCGCCCCATTCCCAGGCCTCGCGCCACTCCTTCGGCAGCAGCGGGTCGGCCAGGTCCTTGGCCGGTTCCCGTCGAAGGCGCGAAGCCCAGATCGGCGCGCCGCACGCGTGGACGGCTTCGGTGACCTCTCGAACGACATCGAAGTGGGCTCGGCTCTGCCCCAGGTCCTCGATCTGGCGACGCAGGGCCGACCAAAGATGCGAGACCTGCTCCCCTTCCACCCCCTGACGCCCGACTGCCTCCGACAGGAAGTTGCGGGCGAGCTGACCGATCTTTCCTGCCGTCTCCGGGAAAAGGGTCTGAAGCCGGCCGATCTCGCTCCGGGAGGCCGAGAGTTGCGCCGCGGCCGCGGCATTTCGAAAGGCTGCCTCGACGAGATCGAGCCGACGGCGATCCAGCCAAAGGTCGCGGACGGACCCGCCACCCGGAACAAGGGCGGCGAACGTAGCGCTGAGAACCTTCGTCGCGCGTTCCGCCTCAAACAGAACGGCATCGAGCGTGGCAACGAGCTGGTCGAGCTCGCGAGCCGTGGCGACGGAGGGAGCGCCGATCTCCTCCGCCAACGCCCGCCAGCGGATCGCGAGCGATGCGACCGCATCCCGCCAAGCCAGATGGTCACGAACATGTGCCCATTCCCCGGGTCCGGCCGGAGGGTGCCCCTGCACCCGGATGGCGTCGACGGTGGGACGCAGCGACCTCTCGCGGAATGCGAAGAAGCCGAACACCGGTTCGTCGGCAGCGAGGCGGCGGACGATGCCGGCGACCTCTTGGGATGCGGGGCCAAAGCCCTCGGGAAGCTCAACGGGAAGGCCGAGGTACCGCTCCCGCTCGCGAGCGACAGGTCGGGCATCCTCGGCGAAGCGCCTGACAAGGTCGACGAGGCGGTTCTCGCCGGTCGCGAACAGCATATCCTCAGCCAACGGCTGCAGCCAGGGAGCGCCATCGGAGAGGTGCTTGGCGCGGCGCAGGGCCCCCAGCTCGAAAGCTGCCTCAAGCGCTCGGGCCACGTCCTGCAGGGACGCGATCCGCACTCGGATCGAGGGTTCGCTCGCCGCAGCCTCGGCAAGGTGGACGGACCGGACCAGATCGTCGTGGAGCCTCGCGAGGACATCGCCGTCCGGCAGGTCGTGGACGGAGGGAAGGACGCAGTCGATGTGTTCGAGGCGGGTTCCCAAGGCGAGGCGGGCCGTGCGCAGGGCGGCGACGTCTTCGTCCCGCGGTGTCGCCTCGGAGGAGGCGTCGCCCGGACGGTCCTCGAACCAGCCATGCCGCGTGGCCGAGTGCGCAACCCGCCGCGCGAGCTCGGCGGGACGCTCGTCACCAAAGGCGGGGGAGAGTTGGCGGAGTGCGAACCGCTCGATCTCGGCGTCGACAGCTTCCAGCCGGCCCCGGAGCCCCACGACCGACGCTTCCAGGTCACGGATCAGCCGTGCCTGCTCCGACGGCTTGATGCTCTCGACCACCGACTGCAGGAGGCGAACCGCAGTTTCTAGTTGCCGAAAGCCCTCGCGCTCGGTCGCGGTAATGCTGATCGCCAGGTCGCGGACCCCGTCGGGTAGTTGGTCCCGTAGAACGGCCAGGGCCGGCTCCCCATGGGAGACGACCAGGATGCGCCGACCGGTCGCCATGTAGTGGCAGATGATGTTCGAGATGGTGTGGGTCTTGCCCGTTCCGGGCGGGCCCTGAACCACGATTCCGTCGGTGGCTTCGAGCCGCCGCACGATTTCCATCTGCTCGTCGTTGAACGGCTTGGGGAAGAAGAGGTCGCCTGCCTCGGATGCGCCTTCCGGCTCGGGCGCGCGCTCGGCCGTCCCGCCTACCCGGTCGCTCAAGGGTCTCCAGAAGTCCCGCGACGGCTCGTCGGCCGGCCCCATGACCAGCGTCCGCGCCGGACCCGGCAGACCGTGCTCCTGCGCAGCACGTTCGACGGAGCGCTTCAGGTTCTCGATGTCCGCGAGCAGGAAGCTGTCCGACCTGCGGCGGGCGAAAAGCACCCAGCGGTCGGACACCGACAGGTTCTCCCCTGCAGCCGGAACGGGTTCGCCGGGTGCGAGCGTCAGACGGTCGGGCAGGTATCCACCCTCGACGTCCAGCCTGGCTTGGCAGGACCGGAGGATCGGCTCGAAGCTGTCGCGCCGGTAGGGCGAGATGCCTTCGTCCGGATCGAGGATGGCGATGGCGCGCCGGGCCGCGTCGTGGGCCAGCGTCACGCCCTCGACGCCCAGCTCCTCGTAGGCCCGGAGGTTCACGGCGGCCGCGGCGGCACGGGGACGAACCCGGATCTCGGCGCCGCCGGCATCGTCGACCTCGATCTCGACCAGGCGTTCCACCAGGGGCAGGTCGATCTCCTGCGCGTCCTTTCGCCAGCGCGCGAGGCCGATGCCCCAGACGAGCTCGAACGGGCGCTCCCCGCCGCCGAGTTCGGACAGCTGCGCCACCTCGAACAGGCGTTGGTACAAGGCAAGGGAGCGACGGACGGGCCCCTCCGCCAGCGACCAGGGTAACCACCGCTCGGTGATCCAGGCCTCCGCGGCCGTCCTCAGGTCATCCCTGTCTTCGAGCCGGAGCCGCACGTCCCAGAGGCGGACGTCCTTGTCGGGTTGGGCGAGTGCCTCGGCGCAATCCTCGGCTCGTGCCAACCCATCGGAGACGAGGGCATCCTTCTCGCCGGCCGGGACCGTCCGGATCAGGAACGGGCGAAGCTGCGGCCGTCTCTCCGGATCGGGAGCCAGTTCAAGCCATTCCGCGGCCGTCTCGGGCGGTGCCGGCGGCCCGCTCCGCCGCAGCCGCTCGACCGCCAGCCAGATCGGACCCTCCTCGTCGACGAGGTCGTGCCTGACGCCCGGCAAGGCGTGGAGCTCATGCTGATGGAGGGTGAAAGCCTGGCCGGTCGGGAGACGATGCTCGCCGAGTCGCATGGTCGCCCGTTCGTCGAGCCTGACAACCTGCTCGACGTAGCCCAGCAGGCCGTGAAGCCGTTCGCCGGCGGGATCTAGCGTCACTTGCTTGGTCATTGCCCGGGAGCGCTACTCCGGCCGCGTGTCCTGGGCGAAGCTTCCGAGCGGGACAGTCCGACACGCCTCCGGGCGGCGTCAAGCGTCCCCGGCTTGTTCAAGGCAGATGCCCACCCCAATCCGTTTGCGTGCTCAGTGAGCCTCGTGAAGGCATTCCTCGTGGTCGGCGAGGACCTCGATGACCCGGCATTGGGCGATGCTGCCTCTCGCGCATTGGTCGACCATGGCCTGCACCTCGGTGCGGAGGGCGGTCAGGCGGGATAGGCGGTTATCGATGTCGGCGAGGTGCCGCCGGGCGATGACATCGGCATCGCCGCAGGGGCGGTCCGGCTGGTCCGCCAGATCGAGGAGCGTCCGTATGGCGTCCACCTCGAAGCCCAACTCCCTCGCATGACGGATGAACCTGAGACGTCGCACAGTCGCATCGTCGTAGGTCCGGCGGTTGGTGCCCGTGCGTTCCGCGACCGGAAGCAACCCGATGCCCTCATAATAGCGGATGGTCGGGATCTTCACGCCGGCCAGTTCGGAAAGGGCGCCAATCGGCAGGGGTTTCATATTTTCCGCTTGCTCCTCCAGCCACTAGAGGATTTACGGCATCGCCGGTCGATAAGGAAGACGTTCCGTGGTTGCCGAACCTTTCCAATTTCGTCCCGCCGAGCGGACGCAGGCCTTGGACGGGTGACCTCATGACCTGACTTGGCGGACGCACGAGCCGACCTCTCCCGCGACGTGGGCCGGAGGTTTTTTTCCCGACGGCCGACATACAACCGAACCCCCGTACCGGATCCGACCACATGGCAAGCGAGCACGACCACGACGGACATGACCACGGCGACGGGCACCAGGGCGGGCATTCCCATGCGGGACACCGGCATGGCCCCGGCCATGCGCACGCCCCGGCAAGCTTCGGACGAGCCTTCGCCATCGGCATCGCCCTCAACGTCGGCTTCGTCGCCATCGAGGCGACCTATGGCGTCCTTGCCAACTCCGTAGCCCTACTCGCCGATGCGGGACACAACCTGTCCGACGTGCTCGGCCTTCTGGTCGCCTGGGCCGCCACGGTCCTGGCCAAGCGTGCGCCGACCTCCCGCTACACTTACGGGATGAAGGGCTCGTCGATCCTGGCGGCGTTGTTCAACGGCGTCTTCCTGCTCGTCGCGGCCGGGGCCATCGCCTGGGAGGCGGTCCAGCGCTTCGGGCAGCCCGTGCCGGTCGCCGGAACGACTGTGATGGTCGTTGCGACCATCGGCATCGCCGTGAACGGCATCACCGCCTGGCTATTCGCCTCCGGTGCAAAGGGAGACATCAACATCAAGGGCGCCTTCCTTCACATGGCCGCGGACGCCGCCGTCTCCGCCGGCGTGGTCATCGCCGGCTTGGTGATCCTTTATACGGGGTGGACATGGATCGACCCGGTGGTGAGCCTGTGCATCGTGGCCGTCATCGTCTGGAGCACCTGGGGGCTCCTGAAAGACAGCCTCGTCATGTCCCTCGCCGCGGTGCCGCCGGGCATCGACCCCGAAGCGGTGCGCCGCCATCTCCTGTCCCTGCCCGGCGTCGTCGCCCTGCACGACCTTCATATCTGGCCGATGAGCACCACAGAGACCGCGCTGACCTCCCACCTCGTCATCCCCGCGGGACATCCCGGCGACGGGTTCCTGATGCAGGCCGCCAGTGAAATGAAGGACGAATTCGGGATCGGGCACACCACGCTCCAGGTCGAGACCAGCACGGACACCGCCTGCGCGCTCGCCTCCGACGCGGTCGTCTAGGCCGGCCATGCAGGCATGGACCTACACCCTGATCCCGGCTGCGGCGGCCATCGTCGGCGCCGCCGTCGCGGTCAACTTCCGGCCCGGCCCCGTCCTGGTCAGCGCCATCCAGCACTTCGCGGCGGGCGTCGTCTTCGCGGCCGCCGCCGGCGAGATCCTGCCGGACCTCAAGCACGCCGGCGCGCCATGGGCGACCCTGGCCGGCGGGGCCCTGGGCGTCGCCGCCATGCTGCTCGTCAAGAGCCTGGGCAGACGCGCGAAGGGGCCCGTCGGGTTGATGTCCGTCATGGCCATCGACATCCTGGTGGACGGCCTCGTCCTCGGCATCGCCTTCGCGGCGGGAGCCAAGGCGGGCCTCCTCCTTACGGTGGCGTTGACCATCGAGGTGCTCTTCCTCGGCCTGACTGTCGCCAACGAGCTCGGCGCCTCCGGCTCCTCGAAGGGCAAGGTGGTCGGCTTGACCGCGGGCATGGTGGTCCTGCTTCCGCTGGGGGCCTTGCTCGGTGGCCCCGTCGCCACCCTGTCGGCCACTGTCCAGGCCGGCTTCCTCGCCTTCGGGCTGATCGCACTGCTCTACCTTGTCACCGAGGAACTCCTGGTCGAGGCACATGAGGTCGAGGATCGCCCCTGGGTCACGGCGATGTTCTTCGCGGGCTTCCTGCTCCTGCTCCTGCTCGACCAGACCATGGGCTGACCTGAGGAATCGATGGTTCTCCAACCCGGCGAAAGCCCGCTTGGCGGTGATACCGGCCACATCGTGCTCGTCGAGGACGATGACGGCCTGCGCATGCTCGTGACCCGCCTTCTCCGGGAGGCCGGCTATCGCGTCACCGGCTGCAGGAGCGCCATTGAGTTCTGGCGCGTCCTTCCAGCCGGTGGCATCGACCTTGTCCTGCTCGACGTGATGCTTCCGGGCGCCTCCGGCCTCGACCTGCTCCGGGCGTTGCGGGCCAAAAACACGGTTCCGGTGATCATGGTCAGCGCCCGAAACGAGGAGGCCGACCGGGTGCTCGGACTGGAACTCGGCGCCGACGACTACGTGGCCAAACCCTTCGGCCGCCCGGAACTGTTGGCCCGTGTCCGGGCCGTGCTTCGCCGCGCGGCAATCGCGGCGACATCGCCCTCGGCCCCGACATCGGAGACCCTCGCCTTCGCTGGCTGGAGGCTCGACCTGCGCAGCCGATCGCTCCTGGATCCCGAGGGGGCGGCCGTCGACCTGTCCGGCGCGGAGTACGACCTCCTCTTGGTCTTCCTGGAGCACCCGGGACGTGTGCTGGGCCGCGAGATGATCCTCGAACTCTCCCGCGCCCGGCTCGGATCGCCCTCGGACCGCAGCGTCGATACCCTTGTCAGCCGCCTGCGACGCAAGCTCGAACCGCCCGAGGGGCTGCCCGCGGTCATCAAGACCATCCGCGGTGCCGGCTACATGCTCGCCTCCAAGGTAGAGCGCGCGTGAGCCGCCTCGCTCTGCTGGCCCGTAGCCTCGAAGCCCGAACGGTCGCCGTCCTGCTCCTGGCCATACTCACCGTCCACGGCGGGGCCTTGCTGCTCTACCGCCAGTCCGCGGCGGCCGCGGCGGACGATGCGTTCGCGCGCCAGGTCGCCAACCAACTCACCCTGGCGCGCGAGGCGGTGCTGAGGCGTCCTTCGTCCGAACGTGACGCCGAAGCGAAGGCTCTCTCGTCCCCACATTTCGAGCTGGGCTGGTCCAAAACCTCGCCGCTGCGCCAGGACCAAGCCGGAGACCCGGCGATGTGGTCGCTGAGATCCCGGATGGTCGCATCGGAGCCGAGCCTCGGACCCGGGCTCGCCCTGGCCATGGGCGGCGGCGGCGAGGCCATCCACGAGGAGGATCTCGCTGGTGCGCTGGCGCTCGTTGACGGAAGCTTCCTGACCTTCCACTCGGCCCATGCACCGAGCCTCGCCAGGCTTGGATCGTGGGCCTATCTCGCGACGGCGATGGCCATCCTCGTCGGCGTCGCCGCCGTCGTCCTGATCCACCGGATCGCAGGACCACTGCGCGACCTAACCCGCGCCACGGGGGAGATCGGACATGGCAAAGTCGTCCCCGTCCGGGAGGCCGGCCCCGACGAGACCCGCGAGATCGCCCGGGCCCTCAACGCGATGCAGGAGCGCATCCATCGCTTGGTGACGGAACGGACCCAGGCCCTGGCGGCCGTCTCCCATGACCTTCGCACGCCGATCGCTCGGCTTCGCCTGCGCCTCGACGGACTGCCTGAGGGACAGGAATTCCGGGGGATGGGCTCGGACCTCGACGAGATGCAGGCCATGGTCGATTCGACCTTGGCGTACCTCCGGGGCGACGCAGATCCCGAGCCGCGCCAGGTCACCAACGTCGCGAGCATCCTGATGAGCATCGCCGACGCGTCCTCGGATGCCGGACGCGACGTTTCCTATACCGGGCCTGGTCGCGCCCTCGCGACCGTGCGCCCAGTCGCCTTGCGGCGCGCACTCGACAACGTCGTCGACAACGCGGTGCGTTACGGTACCCGTGCCTGCGTCTCGCTCGCGGTGGACGTGGGGGAACTCCTGCTGACCGTCGAGGACGACGGTCCTGGCATCGCGCCCGACGAGGTTGCGAAAGCCTTCGAGCCGTTCACACGGCTTGAGGCGTCCAGGAACCGCAATACCGGCGGCACGGGGCTCGGCCTCACCATCGCCCGCCGGATCGTCGAGGCGGAGGGAGGTCGCATCGTTCTGGGTAACCGGGCGGAGGGCGGGCTACGGGTGCAGATCTCCCTACCGCGCAGCAATCGCTGACACACTTCGTCACGAACCAGGCGACCGGCAGACAAACGGGGTCGCTATCTCAAGTCTCGAAGCGGCCCGTTCGGCCGTCGGACCCCGGAGACAAGCACCATGAAGCGTACCGTCGTCGCCATTCTCACCGCTGGCCTGCTGGCAGGCCTCTCGGCTCCCGCCTTTGCCGCCGAGGACGGACATGGGAATGCGTCCAATCCCGAACGCGCCGTTCCGAACACCGGCGGCGTCTCAGGAGGGCCCGCCCATCGGGACGATCCGCGCGTGAGCGAGGCCCGCGAGATCGGCAAGGACGGCAAGCCGGTCCACTCCGACAAGGACGGGCACGCCCACGGTCATTCCCACGACAAGAAATAACAACGGCGGCAAGCCAGAGCGACCGTGAGGACGCGCCAATGCGAATGTTACCCCTCCTGGTCGTGTTCGCGTTGTTGGCCACCGGTATCGGCTGTGCCCTTGCGGCGAACGGCCGATCCGTTCCCGCCCACAACCTTCGCGGTGCGATAGTGCCCCCTCTCGTACCGTGAAGCGCCCGTCCCGATGGAACCGTCGGGGCGGGCACCGCCAACCTTCGGATGCCGGCCGGATCCCGAGGAGGCGATGACACGCTGCGCCCGAACCCAAGATGTGGTATCGACTTCAAGCCATGGCCTTCACCTCGCTTCCTTCGCGGCTGCTCACCATGATCCTCCGGATCATGGTTCTCGTCGCCTTGGCGCCGGTCGTGGGCCTCGGGCACTCCGGGCACGACCACTCAACCGAGCGAAGCGCTCCCGCGGAATACGCCGCGGTTCCGGACCACGCTGCGACCGAGATGCCGGCCGGTAAGGCGCACGACGACCAAGCCGCCGCTACGGATGCATGTTCGGGCTGCGGCTCCTGCCAAGCCTTCGTGACGCAAGCCTCCGACACTGCGCGCGGCGTCTGGGGAAAAGCCGGGTGCGTGGCGTCGGGACCGGATCTGGCCCTTCCGAGCGTGGTCCCGGAGACGCTACCCGAGCCTCCTCGATCCTTCGCATGAGACGCGCGCGCCGACGCGCCTGACGCCGCCTCCCACTCGGATGCGGCGAATGTCCCATACGAGAAGGCTTGCATCGCGATGAAGACCCGGCTTCCGGCTGCCCTTGCGGCGGCGGTCCTTACGTTCGGTTTGTGGTCGGTGGCGCCCCGGGCGCACGAAGGCCACGACCATGGCGACGAGGCCAAGTCCGCCCCCGCCGCCAACGCCCCAAGAGGCACGTCGTCGACGGATACGCTCGAATTGGTCGCCGTCGCCCGCAACGGCACCGTGTCGGTGTTCGTCGACCGGGTTGGCACCAATGAACCGGTGACGGACGCGGCCGTGACCGCGGAAACGCCAGAGGGGACCACGGAGGTCGCGGTGGCGCCCGACGGCAGCTACCGTCTCGACGCCCATTGGAGCGAGAAGCCGGGCGAGTACGACGTCCTGTTCACCGTCAAGACGGGCGGAACCTCCGACGTTTTCCCAGTCACACTGAACGTTCCCGACCTGCCCGCGCCCGAGGCCAGCGGAGGGGCCTCGGCATGGGCGACCGGGCTGGCCGTCGCCCATGACTTCCGGCAGCACCTCGGACAGGCCGACCCGCTCCCGATGATCATCGGCGGCGTCGGCTTCCTGCTGGGAGTGGCGGTGACGCTGCTGATCCGAGGTCGGCGGCTCGTTCCCGCCCTCGGAATCCTGGTCCTCGCCGCCGCGCTGCTGTTCGGGCCGCCCGCCTTCGCCCATGAAGGGCACGACCACGGCGGCGAGGGCTCACAGAAGGGAGCGGGCACGCCGATGGCGACAATGGGCGCCCAGGATTTGGCCCAGCGCATGCCGGATGGCTCGGTGTTCGTGCCTAAGCCGACCCAACGCATTCTGACCGTCCGGACCATCGTCACGGCGTCCGACGTGCTGGCCCGCACCACGGAGTTGCCGGGCCGGATCATCGCCGACCCCAACGGAAGCGGAGTGGTCCAGTCCTCCGTCGGCGGGCGCCTCTCGCCGCCGCCGTCCAACGCATTTCCGCGTCTTGGGACGCGGGTGAAGAAGGGTGAGGTGCTAGCGACCGTAACCCCGCCCGTCCAGGCGGTGGACGTCTCCGACATGCGACAGCGCCAGGGGGAGCTGGACCAGCAGATCACCATCATGGAACGCCGCGTCGAACGCTTCCGGAAGCTGGCGCCGGGCGGCTCGGTCTCGCAGGTCCAGCTGGACGACGCGCAGGCCGAGCTGAAGGGTCTGATGGACCGTCGTGCCGCCCTGGATGGCGTCCGCCAGCAGCCCGAGGCCCTGGTCGCGCCCGTCTCCGGCGTCGTCGCCGAGGCCAACGCGGTGGCCGGGCAGATGGCGAACCCGGGTGCGATGGTCTTCCACATCGTCGACCCCGCCCGGCTCTGGATCGAGGCGCTGAGCTTCGACGCACTCGCGAGCACCCAGGACGCCACGGCCCGCCTCGCCGACGGCCGGATGCTGACGCTGAAGTACATGGGTGCGGGCCTCGCCGACCGAAGCCAGGCGGTTCCGATGCACTTCGCCGTGCAGAACGCACCGGCCGAACTGCGCACGGGTCAGTTCGTCACGGTGCTGGCGGCGACCGACACCCAGCAGAAGGGCTTGGCCCTGCCGCGCGTCAGCGTGGTCCGCGGCTCGAACGGGCAGAACATCGTCTACGAGCACACGCAGCCCGAGCGCTTCGAACCGCGCGAGGTGCAGGTCGAGCCCCTCGATGCCGCCCGCGTGCTGGTCGTGTCGGGGGTTGGCCCAGGCAAGCGCATCGTGACCCAGGGCGCCGAACTCCTCAACCAGGTCCGCTGAGGGAACCGGCGCCATGTTCACCTTCCTCGTCACGCAATCCCTGCGGAACCGCCTCGTCGTCCTCGCCATCGCCGCCGTGCTTGTCGTCTACGGAGCGTTCACCGCGGTCCGGCTACCTGTCGACGTCTTCCCGGACCTAAACCGGCCCACCGTCACCATCATGACCGAGGCGGAAGGCCTCGCCCCGCAGGAAGTCGAGCAGCTCGTCACCTTCCCGCTGGAGACGCAGATGAACGGGCTGCCGGGCGTGGCCCGTGTCCGCTCCGTCTCCGGGGTCGGCTTGTCGGTCATCTACGTCGAGTTCGATTGGAACACGGAGATCTACCGCAACCGCCAGCAGGTCTCCGAACGCCTCGCGATGGCCCGCTCGCAGCTGCCCCCCACGGTCAGCCCGATGATGGGCCCGATCTCCTCAATCATGGGGCAGATCGTGATGGTGGCGGTGACTGGCGACACCGTGTCGGCCATGCAACTGCGCGAGATCGCGGACTTCACGATCCGGCCGCGCATCCTCTCCATCCCCGGCGTCGCCCAGGTCATCCCCATGGGCGGCGAGGTGCGCCAGTTCCGGGTGGCGCCCCAGCCGACGGCCCTGCGTGCACTTGGGGTCACCCATGGCCAGCTGGAGACGGCGTTGGCGCAGTTCGGCGTCAACACCGGCGGCGGCTTCACGGACCAGTACGCCCGGGAGTACCTCATCCGGAACCTCAGCCGGACGATGAACCTCGACGATTTACGCAACATGGTCGTGGCGACGGTCGAGAAGAAGCCGGTCTTCCTCCGCCAGGTCGCCGAGGTGTCGTTCGCGGCCAAGGTCAAGCGCGGCGACGCCGGTTACATGGGCGCGCCCGCCGTCGTGGTCTCGGTCGAGAAGCAGCCGGGCGTCGACACCGTGCAGCTCACCGCCGCGGTGGAGAGCGCGCTCAAGGACATCACCGCCTCCCTGCCGAAGGGCGTACGGGCCGACCGGCTGATCTTCCGGCAGGCGAACTTCATCGAGACCTCGATCCGCAACGTGGAGACGGTCCTGATGGAGGCTATCGTCGTGGTGGCGGTGGTGCTGTTCGCCTTCCTGCTCAACGTCCGGACCACCGCCATATCGCTCACCGCGATCCCCGTCTCGATCCTTGCCACCGCCGTAATCTTCCACTTCGCCGGGCTGTCAATCAACACGATGACCCTGGGCGGCCTCGCCATCGCCATCGGCGAGCTCGTCGACGATGCCGTGGTCGACGTCGAGAACATCTTCCGGCGGCTTCGGGAGAACCGGGCCGAGGGCAACCCGCGCTCGGTCTTCGACGTGGTGGTCGCGGCCTCCCAGGAGGTGCGCTCGGGCATCGTCTACGCGACCATGGTCATCGTTCTGGTGTTCGTGCCGCTGTTCGCCCTGTCGGGCATCGAGGGGCGCCTCTTCGCGCCGCTCGGCCAAGCCTACATCATCTCGATCCTGGCGAGCCTCGTCGTCTCGATCACCCTGACCCCCGTGATGGCCTACTATCTCCTCCCGGGCCTCAAGCGCCTCGACGAGCACGAGAGCGGCCTGATCCGGGTGCTCAAGCGGGGCGTGGCCGCGATGCTGCGCCCGGCCCTACGCCACGGTCGCCCGATCATGTTTCTGGCCGCCCTGGCAGTGGCCTGCGCCGGCCTGGCGGCGACGTTCCTCCCGCGGGCGTTCCTGCCCCCGTTCAACGAGGGCTCGTTCACGGTCAACATGACCTTCAATCCGGGCATCTCGCTCAGCGAAAGCAACCGGGTCGGGCTGGCGGCGGAGCGGATGCTGCTGGACATCCCCGACGTGCTCTCCATCGGACGCCGCACCGGCCGGGCCGAGCTCGACGAGCATGCCGAGGGCGTCCATTCCTCGGACCTGGAGATCGACCTGAAGGCGGGTGCTCGTTCGAAGGCTGAGCTCGTCGCCGATATCCGGAGCCGGCTGGCGGTGCTGCCTGTCAACGTCAACGTGGGCCAGCCGATCTCGCACCGCCTCGACCACATGCTCTCGGGCGTTCGGGCCGAGATCGCCCTCAAGGTCTTCGGGGAGGACCTCGACACCCTGCGCACCATTGCCGAGGACCTGCGCCGGCGCATGGCCGGCATCCCCGGGATCGCCGACCTGCAGGTCGAGAAGCAGGTGCTGATCCCGCAGCTGGAGATCCGGGTCGACTACGCCCGGGCCGCCCTTTACGGGGTGCAGCCCGCGGCCTTGGTGGAGCAGCTGAGCCGCCTCTCGAACGGCCAGGTCGTCTCTCGGGTCGTCGACGGCTATCGTCGCTTCGACGTCGTCATGCGACTGTCCGATGCGCAGCGAACCACCCAGCGCCTTGGCGACCTTCTCATCGAGACACCGTCCGGCTGGGTTCCGGCGCGGCAGATCGCCGACATCCGGGAGACGGACGGACCGAACCAAATCCTGCGCGAGAACGCGCGGCGCCGGATCGTTGTGCAGGCCAACACCGCGGCGGGCGCCGACATGGGCAAGGTCGTGGCCGGCATCAGGGAGCAACTCGCTGCCGCCAACCTGCCAAACGGCTACGTCGCGAGCCTGGAAGGCTCGTTCCAGGCCCAGGCCGAGGCCGGCCGCACCATCGGGTTGCTCTCGCTGCTGTCGCTGGCGCTGGTGTTCACGCTCCTGTTCAGCCGCTACCGCTCGGTGGTCCTCACCCTGATCATCCTGGGCAGCATCCCGCTCGCCCTGATCGGCTCCGTGGCGGCGCTCTGGATCGCCGGGCAGCCCCTTTCGGTCGCCTCGATGATCGGGTTCATCACCCTGACCGGCATCGCGACGCGCAACGGCATCCTAAAGATCAGCCACTGGCTCAACCTCGCCATCCAGGAAGGGCTGCCCTTCGGACCCGAACTTGTCATCCGCGGCAGCCTTGAGCGGCTGACACCGGTCCTGATGACCGCACTTTCAGCCGGGGTCGCGCTCGCACCGCTGCTGATCGGCGCGGACGCGCCGGGCAAGGAGATCCTGCACCCGGTCGCGGTGACGATCTTCGGCGGCCTGATCAGCGCCACCCTGCTCGATACGGTCCTTACGCCGATCCTGTTCCTGACCTTCGGCCACAAGCCCCTGGAGCGCCTGCGCGCCGAGGCCATCGCAGCTCCTCCCTCCGAAGGCATCCGCCGCACCACCCCGGTGGAAGCTTTCTGAGCCCGAACCCTCAACCCGAAGGAAAGGATTTTTCCGATGCGTACGATTCCCGCCATAGTCCTCGCCGCGTTCCTGGCCGTCTCCCATCCCGCGCAGGCCGCCGGGCCGAACGGGGGCTTGACCACCGTCGCGGACGGTCATCCCATTGAGCTGGTCAGCACCGATAAGGACCTGACGTTCTTCGTCATCGGCGAGGACGGCAAGCCCGTGGACACCGCGGGCATGACGGCCAAGGCCTTCGTGCAGGTGGGCGGCAAGACCGAGACGGTGGCGCTGAAAGGCGCCGCGCCGAACAAGCTCTCGGGAACGCTGCCGGCTCCGCTCGCCGCCGGTGCGAAGGTGGTCCTGTCCACAAAGATGCACGGTCACAACATCCAGGCACGGTTCGAGAAATAGCCGGGGGTCGGACCTTGATGCGGTCCGGCCGAGCCCAGGCTGTCGGCCTCCTCTAGGGGGCCGTAACCGGCGGGACCAAACCGCCATGTCACAAAGGATACCGACAATGATCAATTCGACCGGGATCAAGGCGGCCCTCGGGGCCGTCGCACTTGCCGCCAGCCTCATCCTAGGCGCGGGTTCTGCTATCGCCCAGCATCACGACGGCGGCCACGGTGGCAGCCGCGGAGGGTATGGCCATGGCGGCGGCTACCGTGAGGGCCATGGCGGCGGGCATGGCTACGGCCACGGCGGTGGTTACCGGAGAAGCCACGGCGGCGGGCATGGCTACGGCCACGGTGGGGGGCACCGTCGTGGTCACGGCGGCTACGGGCACGGTGGTGGCCATGGCGGTCACCGCGGTGGCCATTACTAAGGCCCGTACTCTCGGTCGTCCGGCGGAGCCTGCTTAGGCGCAGGATCTGCCGGAGGACATAGCGAGCCTCGATAAAACTTCGCGGTCTTGGCCTCGCCGGGAAGGCGCGCTCTGCTCCGCCCCCGGGAAGGCTGGTCGGCCGATGCGGATATCAGTCGTTCCAACCGTAGCAAGCGAAGTGCCCTCGGCCGTGACCATGGTGCTCGCAATCATGGCTGTGGCGGATCGAGTGATGGTCGAGGTGATTGTCCTCGTGCGCGATGTGGTCGCATTCGGCGTCGGACCGAACACATCCGAGGTACCTTCGATGAACGTGATGGTGATGATGCTGGATCAGAGTCAATCCCGGCATCATTTGCTTCTGATTTCCTGCTCCGTGCGTTCGGAAATCAGTCCTTCCAAACTCGCTGGAAAGGGCGGGACCCATGAAGCCAATTGCGATGAGACACCCAAGGACAGAATAACGAAGCTTCATTGCGTAACCTCGTGATGGCAGCGCCAGAATGAGACTATGGTTTAGATGCCACAAGGGGTTTTTCTTGTAAATTGCTTCGAGCTATGCTGGCTCGTAGGGACCGAACCCAAAAGGTCGAACCGGGTAACGGACCGTGGGAACAGCCCCCCCGGAGCGATGGGGAGTTACCATATATCACCTTCTGTGCTGCCACATATCCATCGCCTACTAACAACCTTTGAGGTGCCCAGCGCGTCCACTACCGGGCACAAATCCTGCACACTTACGGGGCTAAGCTCACAAGGATGGCTTCATCGTTGTCGAGGGGCACTGCCTCTAAGACAGGATTGCCAAGGCTCAAAAGGGTATCTCGCAGCAGAACCATCCACATGATGTGCCCCTCGATAACGGGCATGCGCTCGTGCCCCGAGGCGATGATGTCGAACGACTCCTGGATCGTCCGGTCCCTCAGGGATTCCGGGATGCAGCCCGAGCGCATCCACATGGGCGGGATGCGATCGGGGCAGCCGGGGTGCTTACAAATCGCCCGCAGGATACCCTGGATTACAGGCCGGGCAGCTTCAGCGTGCTGTTCAAGCACGAGCCGGCGCCGCGCGCCCTTTGCCGGGATCGGCAGCATCAGGCGGCCATTGTTGTGCTCCTCGTAGATCCTGTCTGTCGTGGGGATCCAGAAGCGCCGATCTTTTCCCCTGCCGGCCGTGCCGAGACATCCGTACAAAAGAGCACCGCGCGCATGACAGGCTGCCTGGAGAGCCTTGCTGGCGTCTCGGACGCTGTAGCCCACGCTCCGCAAGGCCCGCCAGGACATCCACCCGTCTATAAATTCGGGGATGTCCATCTGCCCCTGCCGGCGTCCTTGGCCTCCGAAGATCTCGCGCACGTCGAGTTCGATTAGAAACGGCGACGTCAGGCGGGGCTCGATCTTCGTCCACCCGTACTCGAAGATCTCGATTGCCTCGTCACTGTTGATGCGCCTGCGTGCCATAGCAGCCTCGGGCCTTGGGTTGGGACAGAGCGACGGTGGGGACGACGCTTGCGAGCGTCGGAATGCCGTACGCTGTCCAGATGGCTAAGCCGCGCAGAATGCTCGACATCGAGCGCGCATCGAGAACATAGCGGCGGGGCGATCGAGCCCGTCCTGCAGGGCATGGACACAAGGTCGTCCTCAACAGCGTGGAGGTTCTTAACGAAGCCAGACGGTGGGGTCCTAAGCAGAGCCATGCTTTCGAGGATTCAAGTGGCTTCAGGCGAACAGGCGTCCTCAAGCAGTCCGCGGCTTTGTGAGGCGTTCGATTGGTGAGACAAGCAAAGCAGGCTCGGCAGTCGTAGTAAATTCTTGATCGCTTTGCCCGAGAGGACGCCCGGAACTAGGAGAAGGCGAACTTACGGCCGTATGGTCAACTTACAGTTGAGGAAGGAGAGCCATTGCGAGAGGCCAACTGGATGACGAATGAGCCTGTCAGGCACCGAACCATTTTGACGAGTTCTGTTGCACCAAGTGGTGCGCGGGCATGCCCCTGGAGCCGGCGCGAGTCTCGTTCGAGGGCGACATTTCGCATAGGATACAAAAGTAGGGCTCAACATCTAGAACATGAGCGACTGCAGGGCCTCAGCATCGTCGTCACGCACTGGTTCGACGCGAAAACCAACGCCTACAACCATTTCCCGAAGAGCCTTAAATAAAGATGGCTTTTTCTCAAAAAAGTGACCCTTATTATCAGCTAAGATCGAAACTTGCTGAGCACCAGCCCACTCACTCCCTCGCCACTTTAACGTTGGCAAATAGACATCGCTGCTAACCACCAAAACTAAACCAGCGCTCCCTCCCTCAGGCGTCACCCCACGAATTCGACAATCCCATGCCATTTCAATTTTGTTCAGTATGAATCGCTTTGAATCGATCGAAAATCTTGAATTGATAAAGAACGGATGGCGCTCGACTCGCTCGACCCCGTGCTGCCAATACGACAATCTGCCGCCTGGTTTGGGATCAACGTCGTAGATCAGACGGCCAGACTCAATGCAAACTTTTGGGAGAGGGATACCAGTGATTTGATCAGGGTCTTCAAGGTCTGGCTGCTCAACCCTGTATTTGATATATTTGATAGGCCGAAGTGCAGGCGCACGTTTAATCATGAATATCTCATCATACAGTGCATCACAACCAAAATTCCACTGTACATATCTTCCACATAAACTTTATATCTGGGGGGGGCGCTAAAACAACACACAAGATAGAAAGATACTGGCACATACTCCCGAGCTTGATGATATAAACTTATCTATGAATGGAATACAGAACGAACAGACTGAGGATTCGCGGCGAGATACGCTCGTCCATAAGGAGTTGCTGCCTGCCGCATGTTTTCGACAGCTTGTTTCCCACCATCATTCTGTTGTTCCTTCCTGTGATGTCGGGAAGCGGCCGAGTCTCCGAAAGCGATGTCTAAGAAGCGCGCATCCATGTATGAAGCGACGAAGAAAGCAGTTAACCTTAGTGTTCTTTTCAGTACCACCGGCTTCTCATTTGCTGAGCTGCCATCCGTCTCCACAACCTTCAAATCAAACCCCGATCCGGCAAGGACAGGGGCTCCGGTAATGACATACAGGGCGCCTCGATGCGGCGCATCATTAGAAGGAACGATCGCAAAAACAGCGTCGTTGTGCCGAATCTTGCGATTGATGCACTCGACCTGTCGAGCAGGACCCAAAGCAGACATAGCTACCTCGTTCTCACGAGCCTTTTCTATCATGTCTAAGGTGAAATCTTCGATCTTATTGGTCATTGGGACCCTTGGAGGCTAAGTTGAAACCGATGCTAAAACTGTTTTTAGCACATCTGCCGCCTCGCGATAGGGGCGAGAGAGATTATCCACAGGCTTACGTGTCCGCCTGTCCACGCCAGCTTCATGCGGTTAAGACATTGGATAAGCTACAACCCTCACCCAAAACATTCTAAATAGACGTGCCGCAGAAAATTAGGTTGCTGGATATAAATGATCTAGGCACGTGAATAATATTGTATTTGTGTAGAAGTGATAGCCGTTCACAGATTAGGCATGCGAAATAGCAAACCCGAACCAAACTTCAGGTATTGGATCCAATTTATATGAGCTCAAACCGCCCCTTACCCGGTAGTGTCGAAGCGAAAATTAGACGAGCACCTAAAGTTAATATATCTAATCTCAACGATGAACAGCGCATACTTCGAGAGCACGTGTTGAGCCTTGGGAAGCAAGCTTTTGGAGAGCGCTGGCTCTCTCCAATGGCCGCTGCTTTGTCGAAAGAGACCGGCCGCCGCATTTCGGTGTCTCAGGTTGCTCAGTGGCAAAGTGGCGAGAGGCCAGTGCCGATTGTTTTGGTTCCAAGCTTAAACGTCATCGCACACGATGCAGTAAGGCATCTATTGCACCGAGCGGATGAAATAAAAACTCGGTGGCTTGATGCAAATGATTGGGATATTAGTCTTGATATGAAACCTCTTGTTGTCCATCTTCAAAACAAAGGGGGAAAATAGCAGATCGATCCTACGATGTAGTTTTAATTCTTATTGAAGTTGCCTTACTCTATGAATAGATTACAGGTCTCAGCAACTAAATGCTTACGTAACGACTAGCCGCGCTCGCTTTGTAGCGTAAGTCATTCTCGTAGTCTGGCTTTATGGGGCGGCTGAGACACGAGGATCTGTCGCACGCGGGGCAACCGGCTTTCCACGTCCCTACGGGGCTTGGCTAGGACTTGCAGGCGCTTGCCGGCAGCGCGGAGGAGGTTCGAACCGAACGAGAAACCTGAGGAGGATGCAGGCAGTTGTTCCTGTCTTCCATATGCGCGTCGCAGGCGCGAACGGGCGGAACATACACCGTCCGGCATCGTGGCCGATAAGGCCTCAGCTATTTCCTGGGCCGGACGACCCTCCGCGGGCACAGGCTTCCATTACCGGGACGCAGTGTTGTGAACCGCACCGGGTTTCCCGGAGGCTCCAACTCTTGAGAGGATGGAGCCATGACGAAGCGAACCCCACCCTATTCCCCCGAGGTCCGTGCCCGCGCGGTGCGGATGGTGCTGGACCACCAAGGCGAGCATGCCTCGCAATGGGCGGCGATCAATTCGATCGCGGCCAAGATCGGCTGTTCGGGCGAGACGCTCCGGAACTGGATCCGGCAGTCCGAGCGTGACACGAGACAGCGGGGCGGCCCGAGCACGGACGAGCGCGAGCAGATCAAGGCACTGGAGCGCGAGAACCGCGAGCTGCGACAGGCCAACGAGATCCTCCGGAAGGCCAGTGCGTATTTTGCGATGGCGGAGCTCGACCGCCCTTTCAAGCGATGAAGGCGTTCATCGACGAGCACCGCGATGCCTACGGGGTCGAGCCGATCTGCAAGGTCCTGCCGATCGCCCCGTCGACGTACCATGCCCATGCCGCGCGGCGAGCCGATCCCGGTAAGCTACCGGCACGAGCGAGGAGTGACGCGGCGCTGATGGTCGAGATTCGGCGTGTGTTCGAGGCGAACTTCCACGTCTACGGCGTGCGCAAGGTCTGGCGGCAGCTCGGCCGGGAAGGGATCGTGGTGGCTCGGTGCACCGTGGCGTGGCTGATGCGGGCGATGGGACTGAAGGGTGTCGTGCGGGGCAAGACGGTCCGGACGACGATCCCCGATCCGGCAGCGAAGTGCCCGCTCGACCGGGTCAACCGACGGTTCAAGGCACCGCGCCCCAACGCCCTATGGGTCAGCGACTTCACCTACGTGGCGACCTGGTCCGGCTTCGTCTACGTGGCCTTCGTGATCGACGTCTTCGCCCGCCGCATCGTCGGCTGGCGGGTCTCTCGGACGGCTCACGCTGCCTTCGTGCTGGATGCCTTGGAGCAAGCCCTGCACGAGCGTCGTCCCGTCCAGGGCGGCGGGCTCGTGCACCACAGCGACAGGGACTCGCAATACCTTGCGCTGCGCTACACCGAGCGGCTCGCCCAGGCTGGTGTCGAGCCGTCCGTCGGCAGCGTTGGCGACTCCTACGATAATGCCCTCGCGGAGACGATCAACGGCCTGTTCAAAGCCGAGGTAATCCATCGGCGTGGACCATGGCGGTCGTTCGAGGCCGTCGAGTTCGCCACCCTCGAATGGGTCGACTGGTTCAACACCCGTCGTCTGCTCGAACCGATCGGGAATATCCCTCCCGCCGAGGCCGAAGCACGCTACTATGCCCAGGCAGAGGTGCAAACCTTGGCAGCCTGAATCAAACCCAATAGCCTCCGGGAAACCCGGTGCGGTTCATCTGGGGCGTATAGGTTCCGTGTGTCGCGGTGACGCACCGCTCAGGTCAGTCCGCTTTTTTGGCTTGTAGCCGCCACGGAAGCCTTCTGGCGCACGCACGATGCCCAAGGCGCCTTTACGCTTCTCCTCCGTAGCCAGCCGGGCAGCATCGACGATCGCCCGTCAACGTTCGGCGTGACCTGCGTTCGGAGGGACCGCGGCGCGGAATTACGACCTCCTGGCAGGCAGGGCCGCCGCGCCCTTCGCGCCCTGCCCACACGTGACGACCGGATGGGATCGATCCGGCGTCTCCGAGGGGTTTCTCGAAGGCGCCGGCCGATCGTTCAGAAGCCCGGTCCCGTGAGATCATCGTCCTCAAGCGGCACCGAAGCCGTCTTCATGGTCGAGCTTCGTTTGACGGGTCGGCGCCTCACAAAGCGGGGCTGCGGAGCCCGCGCGACGAACCCCACGTCCAGGCCGAAGGCACTGCCGATGCGTCGAAGGGTCTCGACGGTCGGGTTGGCTTCCCCGCGCTCGATCTCCGCCAGTTGCCGCCGGGTCAATCGCACCATGCCAGCGAACTCCTCCTGGGAGAGGCCGAGCGCATGTCGCATCTCCCCAACCGCACCGGGTAGCGCCAGCGTTCCGTTCCTGACGCGTTCGGCCAACTCGGCCCTCCGCTTCCGGATCTCCTCCGAGGTCGGCCGTCTCAATCCGCCCACGTCGCTACCTCGGGGTTCTGCCAAGTGGCGGGATCGCCGCGATGGTGTCGGCGATCCCGGCGGGGCGATCCCCGATCGCCCTCGAAACCACGGCCTCGGGGACCCCGTGCTCGCGTGCCGTCCGGGGCAAGGCCCTAACGCGCTCCTCGGCTTCCCTGAGGATTGCCAGCAGCGCACCGGGGTCGAGGTCGTTCCCGGCCGCCGCCTCGCAGACGATCGTCCAGTCAGGAGCGTGGTCCCGTCCCGAGGCCCGCATGCAAGCCCATTTCGTCGGCCGCCCCGTATCGGCCGGCGCGAGACGCATGGGCGCGAAGTCGAAGAGCGGCGTCAGCCGAACTTGGCCGGATGCGTCCTTGGCCAGGGCGGTGTTGCGGCCGTGGTTGTCGGGGTTACCCATGGCCTGGTTGAGCACCTCGCGCTTCAGGTACTCAGCCACATCCGCCATAGGGTCGGCCGATACGGCGCGGATCATGTCCAGGTATGTCTCGTGTGCCTCCACATGGCCGAACGCCGAGACCCCGATGGCGGAGACGATGCTTTCCTGCCCCCGGCGAACCAAGCCGTCCGGGGCGATTCGCCGGTCGAACCTCGGGATGACGAGCACGCCATTCCTGTGCACCAGGGGAAGACCGACCCTGACGCCGAATGCCTTGGCGACGGCCGCATAGGCGGCCTCGCCCTCCAGGATCAGCCTGTCGCTCTCCTCGTTGCTCCGGAGAAGCTTGACGATGACGTGCGCCACGGCTTGGGTGTCGGGGACTACGGGGTCCGGATACCAGCGGCCGTCCCTCGCCCTCGTCATCGCGATCTTCGGCCACTCCCCCTGCAGGCCCGAGGATCCGGAGGCGACCATCGCGAAGCGATCCGCGACCTCCAGGAACACCTCGGACTTGTCGAGGATATCGTCCCTGGTGACCCCCTGCCGCGGGGCGTCGTGCAACCTCTCCGCCTCGGCTTCCGCCGCTTCCTTGATGCGAAGGTTGCCGACCGGTGCACCTGCGCCCCTGAGAAGCAACCGGACCTCGGAGCTCGGCGCATCTGGGTTGATGCCGAGATGCTCGGACAGCTTACGGCGGGCGTGTCCCTGCGGCATGAGGTCGAGAAGGAACGGAGGCCACCCCGGGTAAGACCGATCCTCAAGGTCGACGGGGCTCATGACGGAGACCGCCCGGGCGTCGGTCAGCGGCTGCCCTTCGGAGAGCGGGATGGCTCCGTGCTCCAGGAAATAGTTTGCCTCGTAGGACACGACGCTGGAACCGGCCACCCCCGCGTCGGCATCGGCGAGCGTCAGCGTGGCCGCATCGTGCCAGGTGCCGCCATGATGAAGTTGAATCGTCAGTCTCATCGATTGACCCATTTTCATGGATCATTTTGCCATGGTTGCGGTGTTTGACAACCCTTATAATGGGTCACTGATGGCTGAACGTATCGAACAAGTAGGCCGATGCAGGGTTGGGGAGAAAAGGGGCGCCTGAGATATGACCCATCATAAGGATCATAAAGCACCAGCACAAAGCCATATGTGACCCATTGAAGGGGTCGGTCATCCCGATTTCCAGGTATGGACAAGCGTGAATGGGTTCGTGGGCATGGCGGGATACCGGGCGCCCCGATCAAGGCCGATGACGCCGTCGAACATCACGAACAAGGGACACTCGGTCGGGGCTTCATGCCGGAGCGGATCGCCGACACGGTGTTCGGGGTCGAGCACCGCTCCCGGAACGCTCAAGGTCAGCCATGGACCAAAGGCCCGCCAGATCGCCTGCGGGTCCAGAAACGGAAAATGGGGCGGCGCGGGCCTTGCCGACTTCGGACATGCAGGAGCTTTCGTCCCGCCCGCCGTATAAGATCCCGGATCGATTACAGTGGCTGGTTGCAGGTCAGAGTTCGGTTAACCTAATAACGGCCAAGCCCGGACATACTGGGCGGCCTCGACGAATGTGCAACCGCCGCAGGGTTGCGTTCGACCGTCGATCGCGAGGACGGACAGGGCAAGCCGGAGGAACGCCACTTGGTCGATTTTAAGAAACGCCTCGGCGGCAAGGGGGCAGTCAAGGCGACGAACCCCGTCGAGATCTACGACAGGCTCGACCGCGCGCACGACAAGGGTCCCCTCCGGCCGGCCCAGGAGGCCGTGCTCGGCGAGTGGTTCAAGGACCATCAGGCGACGCGGGACATCATCGTCAAGCTGCACACCGGGCAGGGCAAGACGCTCGTCGGACTGCTCATGCTGCAGTCAAGGCTGAACGCGGGCCACGGGCCGGTGGTGTACCTTTGCCCAGACCATTTCCTCATCGACCAGACCTGCGAGCAAGCGAGGCAGTTCGGCATCCGCGTCTGCAAGGCCGAAGATGCGCTGCCCGACGAGTTCATCAATTCCGGCGCGATCCTCGTGACCTCGGTCCAGAAGCTCTTCAACGGGATGACCAAGTTCGGCCTGCATCGCCAGTCGATCGGCGTCGACACGGTCCTGATGGACGACGCGCACGCCTGCGCCGACCGGATCCGGGAGGCCTGCCACATCCGGATCCCGAACGATGAGCCGGCCTACGCCACCCTCAGGACGTTGTTCGCCGACGATCTCGAACGCCAGGGCGTGGGGACTTTCGCAGACATCGAGAACGGAAAGCGCGATGCCATCCTGCCGGTGCCGTACTGGGCTTGGCAGGACCGTGAGAGGGAGGTCGCCGGCATCCTGTCCGCGAACGCCGAGCGGCGCTCGATCAAGTTCGCCTGGCCCTTACTGAAGGACATCCTCGGCCACTGCCAGTGCGTCGTCTCGGGGGCGGCAATCGAGATCGAGCCCTATGTCGCGCCCTTGAACGCCTTCGGGTCGTACTGGGACGCCAAGCATCGCATCTTCATGTCGGCTACGGTGACCGATGACGCGTTCCTGGTGAAGGGCCTGCAACTGAAGCCGGGCACGATCGCCCGCCCCCTGACCTATGACAAGGAGACCTGGTCCGGCGAGAAGATGGTCCTCCTGCCCTCGCTGTTCAACGAGACGCTCGACCGCGAGTGGGTGGTGAAGGCCTTCGGCGAGCCGGACGCCAAGCGCCCCTACGGCGTGGTGGCTCTCGTGCCGAGCTTCGCGAGGACGAAGGATTGGGCGGGGTACGGGAGCAAGGTCGCGGACAAGACCTCCCTGGGAACCATCGTCGACGATTTGCGCCGGCGGGAGTTCGAGCAGACGGTCGTCCTCGCGAACCGGTACGACGGGATCGACCTGCCGGACGAGACCTGCCGGATCCTGGTCTTCGATTCCCGTCCGTATTCGGAGAGCCTGATCGACCTGCACGAGGAGCATTGCCGTCCGAGGAGCGAGGCGACGCTGATGCGCACGCTCCGGTCGGTCGAGCAGGGCATGGGTCGCAGCGTCAGGGGCGAGAAGGACTACTCGGTCATCGTGGTGACGGGGGCCGACCTCGTTCGGCTGCTTCGCGAAAAGGCATCGCGGCATCACCTTTCCCCTCAGGTCTCGACCCAGATCGAAATCGGCCTGGAGATCGCCGAGCTCGCGCGGGAGGAAATCGAGAACGAGAGCAAGTCCCCGGAGGACGCCTTCGGCGGGCTCGTGCGCCAGTGCATCCGGCGCGACGAGGGCTGGAAGCAGTTCTATGCCGAGGAGATGGCGGGGGTGACGCCGGGCAGGGCGAACGCGAAGGTGCTTGGCGTCTATGCGGCCGAACTCGCGGCGGAGCAGGCTTACGTGGACGGGGATTATGCCCGTGCATCCGAGACCATCCAGGCGCTCCTCGACGACGGGTCGGTGGGAGAGGACGACAAGGGTTGGTACCTCCAGGAACGGGCCCGCTACGAGCATCAGTCGCGCCGTGCGGACGCCCAGGTTCTCCAAGTCTCCGCCCACCGTAAGAACCGTCTGCTGCTTAAGCCGCCGACGGGTGTCACGGTCTCCAAGCTCACGATCGTGAGCCAGGGCCGGATGGAGCGCATCGCGGACTGGGTCCGAGGCTTCGGCAGCTACGTGGAAATGGATGTCACGGTGAGCGACATCCTCGGGCGGCTCGTGTTCGGCACCAAGGCGGACAACTTCGAAAAGGCGCTCGACGAGTTGAGCCGCGCGCTCGGGTTCGCGGGCGAGCGCCCGGACAAGGAATGGAAGGAAGGGCCGGACAATCTCTGGGCCCTCGACGACAGGCGCTATCTCCTCATCGAGTGCAAGAGCGAGGTCGACGTCGCCCGCACCGAGATCGACAAGCGCGAGGCCGACCAGATGAACCGGTCAAGCACCTGGTTCAAGAAGCACTACGAGGGCATGTCGGCGACGCGCTTCATCATCCATCCCGCAGGCAAGATCCAGAGCGCGGCGGGCTTCAACGACCATGTCGAGGGGGTCAGGGTGAACGAGCTTCGACGGCTGGTGAAGGCCTGCCGCGGCTTCTTCAAGTCGTTCGAGGCCCAGGACTTCGCCGACCTGTCCGTCCGACAGATCCAGAAGTCGATCGACGCGCACAAACTGTCGGCCGACGACCTCTCGATCTCTTATTCGGTGAAGCTGAAGAGCCTGAAATGAAACTGTGGACGCGTTTCACGCCGACCACCGGCGGTCGGTGCGGGACGTGTTCGCCCAAGGGCTTCAGCATCAGATGATGAGGCTTCCGTCGAAGCCGGAGGTCTCCTCGGCGTGGCCGCGCGGGTTGCAGACGATCCGGGTCGGTCCGACCGTTTGATCGGCCGTTGCACAGATGTGCCCATGAACCCAGAGGTCGGGACCCCCGGCGTAAATGAGGTCGCGCAGGTCCGACGCGTAGCACCAGGGCAGGTCCGTATGCGGGTCGGGCAGACTGTTGGGGAGCGGCGCATGATGAGTGACGACCACGGTCGGCCCCGGATGGGGCTCGCTGAGGGTCGCCTCAAGGAAGGCCCGGGTCCGTTGGTGCAGGCCGAGGACTTCGCCCGGCTCGATCTGGTGGCGCGAGCTCGGGCCGGTGCGGATGCGCCGGTAGTCGGCCATCCCGAAGCGTTCTTGCGCGGTGCGCCTGGCGTGGCTCAGGCTGAACGAGCCGAAGCGAAAATCGGTCCAGAGGATGCTGCCGACGAAGCGCGTGTCGCCGATCAAGACGGCGTCGTCCATCAGCAGGCGGATGCCGAGCCGCGCGGCAATGTCCCGCCCCCGGGACATCTGGTCGCCGAGGGTGTAGCGCTCCTCGCCCCGATCCCACCAGAAATCGTGGTCGCCCGGAACGTAGAAGACGACTGCGGGTCACAGGACAAACGGCCGGGCCTTGGTGCGCTTCAGCCCGACGGCGACTGCCAGCTAGTAAGCGTGCTCAATCGGGATGGCGTTGTCGTAGTAGCCCTCCCACAAGCGCCAGTGCGCCCGCGGGCTCCACTTGCTCACCCCGGCGGAACGGAGGAGCTTGGGCTCCTTTTCGGCTTATAGTCGCCACGGAAGCCTCCGGGCGCCCGCTCGATGCCCACGGCGCCTTTCCGCTTCTGCTCCGTAGCCAGCCGGGCAGCATCGACGATCGCCTGGTGACGGGCACGGTCGCGCTCGTAAACGGATCGGTTACCCGCGATCTTCGCGGCAGGATCCTGCGACGAGCCGTTCATGACGGAGAGGGGCCAAGCACGTGCCAGGATGGCGACGTAGTGGGAGAAGTTGTCGTCCTGTTCTCTCCACGTCGAGCCGGGGATGTTCTCGCGTGACCCCCTCACCAGGGGCCCCAGGCTGAGGATGTAAACGTCCTTCATGGCAGCATCGGCCGCCGCGAGGGTCGGGTACTCCGTCGGGAAGGCCGCCTTGATGCGTCGGGCCGTATCGCCCGCATGGGCGAACGGAAGGTCGTAACCGATCTGCCACTCGCGGTAGAGACGACCCGCCTCCTCCTTGGCTTCCGGTGTCGCAAGCATTCCGGCCCCATCGACAGCCCGAGGCTCGACCACAGACGGCGGGCCCATGACAGGAATGGAGGCGACCTCGGCGGCCTTCGTCGGCGATTCGGTCATGCGCGTCCTTTTTCTGGCGGGAGCGATCGTACCTTCCTCCCGAGGTTCCCGCACGGCCTTCCGGCTCGCCTTTGCGCGCGTGCCCTTCTCGGCGGCGAACCGGGCCTTGCGGGCGTCCTCGCCCTCGCGCAGGAGGCGGAATTGTTCGTGCAGTCGCGGTCCCAGGTCAGGGGCATCCGCCTCCTCGTGGGAGAACGCCCAGAACGCCTTGTCGGCCCCCTCCGTCGCGATGAGGTCCAGGAGGCGCTGCCCGCGGGTCGCCCGCGTCTCGAAGGCCGGCGTCAGGGTCGCGCCCGTGAGCGCCTCGTGGATCGCAGACAGCCACAACCCGTAGCGTCCCTGCATCTCGGATGCGAGCAAGGGGCGGGCTGCTCCCGACTTCTTCCGGTTCCCGATCTGAGACGGCAAGCTCGTGCCCAGGCGAACGAGCGTCTCGGGGCGGATCGCGTAGGGGGCGCCGTCGCCGCGCTCGGCGAGCCATTTGAAGTCGGGCTTGTCGATCGCCCGCACGGCCGCCGTCTCCAGCCTTTCCGGTGGGCGCAGGCGGACAGTGAGGAGAAGCATCGAGATCGCGCGCGCCTCGGTGGGCTTACCCCCGTCCATGACGATCTCTCCGGCCTTGCGGCGAGGCTCATGCTTCTCGGTGACGGACACGACTTCGAAGGACCGGACGTGCTCCGCGATTTCGGCTAGGGCCGGGGCGAGATAGTTCAAACGGAGCTGTCCGACGTGGACGGGCTCCGCCATGCCGAGCACACGGGCGAGACCGGCGGGGGAATAGGCGAGGACGGTGGGCTTCGCGCCCGGCTCGTAGCGCAGGCCCTCGGATGCGACGTGCCCAACGATGTCTCGGTATAGCAGGGTCGACGACCGGCGCCGGAACCGGGCAAGGACGGCAAGGTCAAGGTAGCCATAGCGCGTGCCAGGCTTTTGCAGGTCGATCATCCAGGCAGGCAGGTGGAAGGTGAAGGCAGCGCTCCGCTTAAGGGGCGTGCGCTCCCGGCCGAAGAGCCGGTGCAGGGCATCGACGAGCTCGCGGGGCTGGGCGGTGCGCCCGCCGACGGAGAGCACGGTCAGGGCATGCTTCACCGGGCAGAGACGGGCGGCGCGGATCGTGTCGACCGTCTCCTCGCTCGTAACGTAGCGCGCCACGAGGGTCTCGAACAGCGCGATGTCCCGCGCGGTCAGAGCCGACAGGGACGAGAGCGTCCGGTCACTTAGCCATGCTGTGGAACGGGGCACGGCAGGGGCGATGCCCACGAAGGTCTCGGGCGACTGCAAGGCAGAGCCGAGGTCACCCCGGATCCGGGCGACGAAGGCAGCCCGACGCCGAGGTGGGACGGGGTTGGGGTCGGAGATGGAGGCGGTGGCCATGAGCCGGGACCGATCTGCAAACTTTCAACGGGGCGTCGGGGGGGGCGATAGCACTCGGCCCAGCAAGAACAAGGGCTTGGCGGCCCAAAGGGAAAGGATCGTGCATGCAATACTGAGAAGATAGAGCGGAGAAGCCTCAAACGGGCTCAAAGGCCCTTCCAGCTCCTCAAGGCGAGGAAGGCAGGTTACAGCTCATTAGTATTGCAAACGCGTCCACGCCCATTCTCGCGGCTCCTCGGGTCGTTTCCCCCAGGCAGAGGCGCTTCATGGACTGCCTCCAACGCTGAAACCCCGTTGAATGTTTGCAGAAATAGCGTTGAAAAGATGCATGTGTGGTTGAGGGTCATGGGGTGCATTCCTTCATCGCCCTCGCCCTTGTGTCCTTCGCTCCCTGGGGCACCGCCAGCGTCCTCTGACCCCATGGCGGCGCCACCCTCCCGGGCCCGCCGGTGTGTTGTCCGTCGCACGGCCGCACCCGAGCCTACCCTCCAAGCATGGAACGACTGAACGCCCGGCCGGCTCGCACGGACCGGGCGTCTTCTTTCCCGACATCGGACCGGACGCAGTGGGCTACAGGCACATCCCCGTCATCGTGAGGCCCTCGGACCCGAGCGCGACCCTGCGCGGGCGGAAGTGGGCGCTATTCTCCTTCGAGCACCCGGACGGCACGCTCTACCCCGTGGCCCGCATGAAGCGCCGGCCCCGCGTGCAGGGGTCCCGCGACGGCGAGTCCACGATCACCTTCGACGCCGGGCTGCTCTCGAACTGGAAAGACCTGCGCGACCAGGGCCTCGCCGCCCTGAAGCGGCTGATCGGTTTCCACCCCGTCTTCGTCTCGCCCCGGCGCCATAATGATCCGATGGAGATCCTGGATGGTCACCGGCGCATCGGGCATTTCAACCGCGTGACCGGGGCCTACACGACGCCTAAGCTCCTCGGCGAAGGTCTGCACATGCGGACCTTCCGGCCGGACGATTGGATCGGGTGGAACGCCGGCGGAGGCATCAACATCTCGGAAGCCGGGCAGGCCCTGCGCGGGGTTCAGGTCACGTGCACGGCGTCGTGGATGCAGCTGCTCCAGGGCATGCTCGACCTGTCGGCTGCGATCCGGCCCCTGTTCCCCGAGCTCAACGTGGGGCCCGCGTCCGACCCGAAGTCCCTGTTCGGCGGCTACGACCCCAGCGTCGTCATCGCGTCCGGCCGCGTCGCGACGCTGACGCCGGACGAGTTCGAGCGCGGCTTCCCGCAGGCAGGCGCCTCGATCGCCGGCGGCTCCGGCTACACGGTCGTGAAGTCCGTCGTGACGAAGGTCGACCCGAAGCGGTTCGCTGAAGGCCCGCAGCCCAAGAGCGTCGGTTCCGTGCACGGGACGAAGGGGAAGCACGTCTACGTCCGGAAGGAGGGGGAGCCGAAACCCGATCCCGCCGATGCATATGCCGTCAACCTCGACGTGACGTACTACGACGTCGAGCTCGTCCTGGCCTACGTGGCGCAGCAGAAGCGAGAGGAGACCGTCAGCTTCCTCGTCCTCAACGCCACGTGCTCGGACCCGGACGCGCCGATCAAGACCTTGGACATGCGGACCGAGGACCCGTCGATCGACCAGACGACCGTGCCCTGGCTGCCCCGGACCCACTACGTCCCGGCCGACGTCCGGCGCGTCGGCTGGAACTGCTGGCTCTGCGCCAAGGAACACGTGAGCGCGTCCTTCGCCGGCGACGTCCAGGCCGGGCGCTGGACCCTGGCGCTGGCGCTGGCGCTGGCGAACCAGAGCTACACCGGGGGGGCCGGGGGCCGGACGTTCTGGCACCTGCCGTCCGGGATCAACGCCCTGTTCACGGTCGTCCTCAAGGCGACCAAGATGCTCGCCCTCGCGCAGAGGAGGAATCCGTACGAGTTTTCGGTGCCCTTCGAGGACATCGTGGCGGACGGGTTCTCGACGGCGTGGAAGGCCCGCATCGAGGCCGACAACCTCGACCTGCCGGGCGGCCGGGCCGAGGGGAAGGTCGTGTCCCTGACGGTCCGGGACGAGGCGGGGCCGGGGGGGCTTTGCCAAGGCGACGATCCGGATCGCGGCCTGCGACGGGGCCGGGCTCGCCAGCGACACTGGCTCCCTCACCGTGGGCTACACGGACCAGGACTGGGGCCGCGTCTCGATCGCCAAGTTCGCGGGCTACCCGCCTTCGCCGGAGCCGGTCGCGGGCGGGGAGGCGTACCTGGAGAACTCCGTCGCGGGCCAGATCCTCTACGTCCGGGAGGACGACTACCAGCGCGGCGTCGCGGGCCGGTCCGACGCCTTGGCCAACGATCCAGAACAGCTGCTCCGGAAGGTGCCGACGAAGATCATCTTCGCCATGGTGTGGAGGCGGCCTCAACCAGGCGCTTCCGGGCGGACGCGGCGAGGTAGAGCACGGCGTCGTCGAGCGCCGCTCGCATCTCCTTGGCCTTCGTGACCCCAGCGCGCTTGAACGCGGTGGTGTCGACCTTCACTCGGCTCGTCGTCGTCATGGGTTTAGGCTCGCGCCACTTAATGCGACGGCCAACACACGGCCCGCCGTCGGGCGCACGGCGGCCCATTTCAGGCGCACGTCGGGCGCACGTAGCCCTTCAAACTGAATACTCGTTCAGGGAGCCGTCACATGTGACGTAACTTGCTAGCCCCGGGTGTAGTCTCCCTTCATGCGCGAGACATCCTACGCCCCAGTCCATTCCTACCTCGAAACAGGCGCACGCCGCATCGGGAGGATACGCCGCCAGACGGCCGGCCGCATGCGCGACTTGCGGCAGCGCTGGCGCGACGTCGGCCGCCCGGATCCGGCGACCCTCGACCGGGCCGTGGTCGACGCCCTGCGCGACGCCATCCACGCCCTCGTCGTGGACGGCGCCGTGGTGGGCACGCTCGATCCCGCGGACATCATCCGGCGCACGGCCCATCAGCTCGTGGAGCGGACGCAGCGGGCCAAGGAGGCCGGCAAGGAAGGCGTCGTCTACGACCGGAACGAAGTCGCGGACGCGCTGCGCCTGCGCCTGCTCTCTCCCCCGAAAGCCGGCGTCATCGTGTGACGGCAATCCCCGTTTCTCCCGATAGGAGTAACGGGAGGACAGACCTCGACCTCTCCGAACGACCTCTCGTAACTGTGCGGTAACCACGGCCTGTGGAAACCCGAAAATCCGCTGGACAGCGATTCGCGCCCAGGTGCCTCATAGGGACGTGAGATCGCCCCGCACCGGAGACGCCCGATGTCCCACTTCGCCCACCTCTCGATCGAAGCCGGATCGCGCGTCATCCAGGGTGCCGCCCTCACCACCATGGCCGTCGACACCTTCTTCAGCGAGCTCGACAGTCAGCGCCGGGCCGGCGTGTCGTCCGTGGAGTGCCTCGTCGCCGAGCTCGCTCGCACGCGTCAGTCCGCTGCAGCTGCGCACGCCGAGATCGTCCGTCTCCGCTCTGAGCTCGCCTCGTGCGCGGGCGCCCTCGGGGCGGAGCGGGCCCGGGCGGAGAGTGCCGAGCGCGACCTTGCCAAGGTCTTCAAGGCCATTGGCTTCCGCCGATGAAAAAACCTGCCGGAGGACCGGCGGGCTTGGTGGCGGGTAGGGCGGGCTGATCAGCGACGGGGCGCGCCGTAGGTGTATTGGGGCGCGAACCCGAGTTCGGCCAACGCCTCCGTCAAGTCGACCGAGCGGGGCGAGGCGTTCGTCCCGCCCGTGGCGCCCTTGCTCGCGACATGGCGAACCGGCTCGGGGGAGATTGCCGGCAGGTGGAAGGGTCCCTCGGCGTTCGAGCCGCCGAGGCCGGCGTTGATGTGGCGCTGGAGCCGCTCGCTCGGGCACCCGATGACGTGCCCTAGCTGCGTCGGCGACAGGCCCGCGATCCACGACGCGAGGGGCGCCGGCAGGGGGACTGGAAGGTCGTGGCGCTGGTGCGTGTAGAGCCGCGCGCGGGCGTGCTGGCGGACGAGCTCAGCGACCGGGTGGGTGTCGGAGCGGATCTCCGCCGCCGGTGCGACGGGATTGGCGCGCACGACGTCGAGGGCGGCGGTGGCCACGCTCTCCGCCGTGGGGCGGCCGCGCAGGCCGAAGAGTTCGAAGGGCAAGCGCAGGATCCCGAGGATGGCGGCGATCAAGGCGGCGAAGAACCTGGCAAACATGGGGACCTCCTGAAGGCGGGGAGCGTCCCCGCCGGTGATGGGATGATGCCTCGGGACGTAGAAAGTCAGAGGGCGAGGGCGGGCTGATCGTCCGTCTCGCGACGCCGGCGACGCGTCGGGATCTCACCGAACAGCGTCAGGTTCGCCTCGTCGGAGAGCTGCCTCCTATGCCCATGGAGGAGAGCCAAGGCGTGCGTGGTCTCGCCCTGATCCAGGCTCTCGCGCTCGCTGAGGAGATGCCCGGTCCAGCACGTGGCCTGGCTCCAGCCAGCTCCGTTCTGAACGGCTGCCCAATCGGTATCGAGCTCGCTCAGGAACCGGCAGGCGGCCAAGGCGGCTGCCTGGACAGCCGGGTCCGCGGCCCGGGCGAACCAAACCGCGGGGGGCGTCCTTCCGAGGTGCTCCTCCGCGCGGGCAGCGTTGGCCTCCGCGTTCGACAGGAAGCGCTGGGCTGACCGGAGGCCGTAAGATGTCCATGCCTCCTCGGCCGCGAGATCGCGCGCCTCCGTTAGAGACCGCTGCAACGCCCACGGACGCTCTGCGAGAAGTCTGATGAGCTCGGCGCGGACCGGGACGGCTAGCGGCGCGGTGTCGGCAAGGTCACGCTGGTGGCGCTCCTCCTCCGCACGGGCGCGCTTCTCACGGACAGCGGCCGCCTCGGCGACCACGCGATCGACCTCGGCGCGGAGGGCGGGCTCGTCGAACGCGATGCCGGTATCCCACCAGCAGGGCTGCATCGTGCCGGTGGCGTTGGCCCGGTCGGTCCACGAATACCCGGCCGCGGTCATGACGCCCCGCGCGTGGCGGTAGGCGTCGTGCCAGGCCTGCGGGGCGTCCGGGCAGATCCAAAGGGAGAGCTCGTGGCCGTAGCGGCGGTGGACGCCGACGGGGGTCCAGACGGCGCCGAAGGTGAGAGGGGGCGTGGCCATAGCGGAGAGGTTCCGGTGGGGTGGGTGGCCGCGTCAGCAAATACGCTGACTGACTGAATGTACTCCCGGCCAAGCCTCCCACAAGAGAACAACGTGATCAAAAAGCGGGCATCGCTCCAACAAATCCGACGCCTATCACAACAGCCGTCACAACAGCCTGTTGTGGCAAGCTGTTGTGGCAAGAGTAGCGCCCCGTTGTGGCAAGCGATTTCCGTCCAATTACCTGAAAAGAGGGCTTGACCGGGCGTGCGATATACCCCGATCATCGCTTAGCAGGCACGCTGATCGGCGGTCTGCTTCCTCACAGGAGTACCCGTTATGGCAAGGAGCGCGGGGGCGCAGGCCCCTTTGCGGGCGCTGGAACGCGCCATCAGGAGAGCCGGGTCGGCCAGGTCGTGGGCGACCAAGGCCGGTGTGTCCGAGGCGTATGTCAGCGACGTTCGCCTCGGACGCCGCGACCCCGGTCCGGCCGTCCTCGCCGCCCTCGGGATGCAGCGCATCGTGCGCTACGGCCGCATCGAGGAGGCCCGCTCGTGATCAAGTGGACGCCCGAGGCGAAGAATTTTGTCCTCACTCTATGTGACACGCAGAAGCTCAGCGGGTCTCAGATCGCCGACCGGTTGGCCGCCGAGCACGACCTCGTCGTGACGAAGAGCGCCGTCATCGGTGTCGCCTTCCGTGCGGGACGGAGCTTCTCCGGCCCGCGCTCCACGGCATGCCTCGCCGCCGCCCGGGCCGCCCGGGCCGCGCGCGTCGGCCGCACTGATGAACAGCGCCGCCGGGACCGCGAGCGCAAAGCCGCCAAAGCCGCGACGGCAGTCCCCAAGCCCGCCTCGGCGCCCAAGCAGACGCCGCGGCCAGCCATCCCCGCCGGGATCCCCACGTCCCTGCGGATCCCCCTGACGCAGATCGGCGAGGCGCAGTGCCGGTTCATCGCCGACGACCCGCTCGCCGGGCCGGCTACGTGCTGCGGGCATGCGACCCAGCACGGCTCGCCCTGGTGCCCGGGACACTACGCGCTCTGCACCGTGCCCGTCCGCAAGGCCGTCTCGCTCTGGCAGCCTGAACACAGGAGGGCGGCATGAGCGACATCGGCTACGACTACGAAGGGGACGACGACAGCGCGGCCGGGGACGCCGAGCTCGACCTGATCCACCGCGCGGCGATCGAGACTTGCCTCGCGGCCGGTCTCGACCTGCGCGGGGTGCGGTTCACCGATCTCGGTCAGGTGGCCGAGGACATCGCCGAGGGCGAGCCCTGGTGCCTGACTGAACTCGCTGGCCTGCAGTTCTACAAGTACGGCCTGTGGGACGGGTTTCTGGAAGAGCGTGTCATGCCGAAGGACGGCGACCGCCTCTCCCTCAAACGGGCGCCGGAGAACGAGCACGACGCGAACGCCGTCGAGGTCTGGTGGCGGAACGGGCTGAGGCTCGGGCACCTGCCGCGCGCCGTGGCCGCCGTCGTCGCCGGCCCCCTCGACATCGGGTTGCGGTGCCGAGCCTTCATCGCCGACGGCGGCACGGGGGAGGCGTGGACGGCCAAGGCACTCCTCGTCGGCGAGGCGGTGCGGGGGCTCCACGAGAAGCGGATCGCCCACGTCATCGCGGACGCCATCCGAGAGCACGAGGGGCGAGAGCTAGATCAGGCTGCACGGCGACGCAGCCTGGGTCTTCACAACGGCATCCGCTTCGACATGGAGCAGGACGAGCGTCGGAAGCGTCGCATCGTCCAGGCCGTTAACGCCCTCCTGCCGGGCGAGGCCTTCGAGATCGAGCCGCCGGCTCTTGGGTGGTGCGATCTCTTCACGATCGAGCGGATCCTCGACGTGTCCCGCTCGACCGCCCGCCGCCTTGCGGAGCGGGCCGGGTCGAAGATCGAGGTCCACCGGCGGGGCTGGTACGCGACCGGCACTCACGTCGAGGTCACGTCCCGCCTACAGGACGCGATGCGGGACTGGGCCGCCCATCCAGTCCGGAGGATCACGCACGAGGACGTCCGGCTCGGTACTGGCAGCATCGTCGCCCCGGCGCCGCGGTCCGCCGACGACATCCCCTTCTGAGGAGACAGAGCATGGCTATCGACCCCCACCGCATCGCCTGCCGCGACGGCGTTGTCTTCTTCGTTCGGGAGCGCGCAACCGGCACGATCGTCGTCTCCGCGCTCCACGACGACGCCGTTTCCCTCTCCTGCGGCCTCTCCCGGTACCGCGCGCCCCATCGCCCCGGAGAGGCCTACGCCGAGCACACGAGTATGCCAGTCGAGCGTGTGCGCGCCTACGCGATCGGCCATGTCGGCGTCGCGGAGGGCGGGCCCGTTGCGGTCGCCCTTCTGAAGCGGCTGCCCTCCGAGGCCTCCAAGGGCGCCGAGGGGGTCGCCCCCTCCGCGAGCTTTCCCGCAGCGGGGGGATCCGGTGTGGCCGGGCGGCCCGAGGCCTCGGCTGTCCCCGGGGCACCTGATCAACGCCTCGGCGCAGGACTTCCGCAGGTGGAGGTCGACGTCCTGACGCCGGAGATCATCGACGCGCGGCGGTTCCTCGCCGTGCTCGACGGGCCGCATCTCCTCGACGGCTAGGAGCCTGCGACGGACGCAGAGGCTCTGCGCGTCTGGCAGAACCGCGGCTCGATCGCCCTACGAGCGTACACGAGCCTCGCCGTCCGGCTCGGGCCTGGGTCCGAGCGGCACCCTCTCTACCGCGAGGCGGTCGCCCTGAGGGACAGGGCGCTGTCCCACGTGCGGGACACGATCCCACACACCAACACCTACACCCCGCACCGACAGGCCGGCTGAATTTTCAGCCGCCCCCCACCCCGAGCTTGACTTCGCTAACCTTGTCCATATATTGATGGACATGAGCTGGCCATGCCGGCTCATTCACGAAGGGAAACCTCGATCATGACGAAATCTTACAACCGCGGCGCCATCCTGCGCGCTGCCTGGTCCCAGGCCAAGTGGATCGCCGCGCTCATCGGCAGGCCTGTGCGCCAGTTCATCGGTGCCGCCATGCGGAAGGCCTGGTCGCTGGCGGAGGAGACCCCCGCCGCCCCGGCCATGGTCCCGCAGCCGGTCCAGCAGCAGCAGGCGTGCGCGGCCCCGTCCTCCTCAACTGACGCGTCCCAGCCGGTTTCCTCGGCCGTTACGTCGGAGCCTCCCGCCGTTGAGCCCTGCGCGACGTACCGCTTCGGCCGGATGGACAGCCGATGCCGCGGTTGGGAGCAGGTCCTACGCGAGGGCACGCCGCTGCCCGCCCCCGAGGACATCACCGGCGCAGGCGACCTCCCGGGGCGGTACGCGCCCGACCGCGGGGAGGAGGAGCTCTTCGGGACCGACGCGGTCCTGCTGGGGGAGGAGAGGCACCATCGCAAGTCGCGGGGGTGGACGTATAGGCTCCACGTTCGCAACCCCGCCACGGGCGAGATCGTGGAGATGATCCCAACGGCGGAGCACAAGGCTCAGATCAAGGCGTGGATCCTAACGGGGCATCTCGACCTGCCTGTCGAGATCCTGAAGGGCGCCGGGGAGATCGCCGGGATGGTGCGCATCCTCGCCGCGATCCGGGCCGGCGCCTCGATCGAAGTCCTCGCTTCCTGCGGTTGACCGCCCTCGGCTGGGTCCGACTCCCGGTCTCCATCCCCATCCGAAATCCGAGCAGGCCTAGGCCGCTTCTCCGCGAAGGATCCCGCCGTGAACATACATACCCCCACCGCCACTGCGATCCCCGCCCTCAACCGGGGCATGCTGGACGAGGAAGTCGCCGTCATCGTCCGCGAGATGTGGGGCGCCACCGAGCCGCGTGAGGTCACGGAGGAGGCCTGGTACAATGCCGCCTCAGACATCGAGCGGGCCGCCCAGGCCGCTCACAAGGAGACGATTGCCTGGCTCGCGCTCCACGAGCGTCAGCTTGCCGGAGAGCACGTCGAGTACGGCGTAGCGTTTGACGCCCGGGAGCGGCTGCAGGACGCCCACAAGTACCACGCGGACTTGGTCAGCATTGCCGCCATCGGGAACATCGGAGAGAGCTGGCACCTGCGCCCGCACTCCGAATTTCAGTACGGGCTCGCCGAGGACGGCGACGACGACGCCCTGATGACGGTGCCGCGCGGGCTTCCGGCCGGCGGCTACCGGGCGATCGCTCGGGCCTACCGCACCGGATCGGAGCACGGACGTCGCGATCTGCAGCGCGACCTGCGCGCCCTCCTTGGAGCGGCCGCCTAGTGAGCATGGACAAGATCGTTCTGGAGGAGGCCGCGCGCCTACTCCTCGGGCCGGAGTGGAAGAGGCCACTCGCGAAGCTCCTCGGGCCGCATCACCCGGCCGGCCCGAGGGACAGCCTCGACCCCCGTCTCGCATTCCGCTGGGCGAGCGGCGAGAGGCCGATCCCCGGCTGGGTGCCAGGGGTCCTGGCCGACATGCTGATCCACCGCGCCGAACTACTCGCGCATCAATCCGAGCAAGCCCTCGCTTTGTCTGCCCGTCTTATGAAGGAGGAACGCGATGCCGTGGGTTGAACGCCCCATCATGCCCCGGTTCCCGCCGTTCCACCCTGAGAGGGGGGGCACGTACGACCCTGGCCTCCGCGTCGAGACTGAGAAATTCGTGGATAGCCTGAAGTTGGTCACGTGCCCGATCTGGCAGCTGGCCCCGCTCACGAAGCGCGGCCGTGAGGCTGTCCTCCGACCGGCAGGGGGCACGCTCCGGGCTGCGCTCGTGGCCGGCTGGCGCGTGCGTCGGCTTGGAGAGGAGGATCCGTTCGCGCTCGTGCTGCGGCTGAAAGACCACCTCATGCACGACCGCCTCGTGTCCGCCTCGCCTGAGCGCATGCCCCTTGAGTTCATGGACCGGTGCCTCGTCGTGACGCCCGCCCAGGTCATCGCCGTTCACGGCTCCGACGAGACTTGGGCGCTGAGCCAACTGGGAGACATCATGGTCGGGACTTATCCCGCCCCCCGCCGGCGAGCGCGGCGGCTGCCCGCCGAGGACGCCGAAGCGCTGGGGTGGCTCCAGGCAGAGCCGCCCCGATCCCCCGAAGCCAGCCCCATCCAGGAGTGAGCCCGATGTCTACCGTCACCGATGCCCACCGGGAGTGGATCGCCGAAGCCCTCGCGGCACCCTTCGAAACGCCGCGCCGCATCCCTACGCTGGGCAGGGTGAAGGTCCGCACAGAGCCGCTGCCCGACCTCTTTCGGGACATCCTCGACGCGTTGGACGCCCCGTCCGAGCCGGAGACCCCGACCCCGGTTGGGATGTCGCCAGGCGAGCTCCTGAGGTCGCATTTCGGAGAGGCGCTCCCCGGCCCGTCCGCGCACACGCTGAAGCGGCGGGCCCTCAAGCGCCAGAGGGTGGAGGCCGAGGCCAAGGTCCAGCCCGAACCGGTCGCCGCGGCACCGGACCCGGCCCCCCGCCGAGGATCCGATGGCCCGCCTCGTAGCGTCCGGGATCGCGAACGAGTACATCGCCGGCCTCGGCGCGCTTCGGGATCCGGACAATCGGGCTCCCTACTCCCCCCGCTCCATCGGCTTTCCGGTGAGGCTCCACCGGGTTGGCGGCCCCTTCCAGCCGCCGACGGCCCCTAGGATCTGGGAGCTCCACCTCTCCACCCCCGCGTGCGGCGACCTCCCGTTCGTCCGCAGGGTCGAGGAGGTCACCGGGCTGAGGGCGATCTGGGCCTCAGGTCCCGGCACGCTCGGGCAATGGCATCACGCCGTGGACCTCGCCAACGACGATGGGTGGGAGCGGCTCGCCTCCTCAATGGAGCACACAGAGCCCCGCATGGTTGCCAACGCGATCAGGATGCATGTCGCCGTTGGCAGCCTAAGCGCGGCAAACGGCCGCCGGCTCCTTCTGGCCGTCGGCGTCGCCGAGCCTGAGACGCGGGCATGCCTGAACCCTGACAGCAGCATGCAGTCATCCCTCGGCGGATGGCAGGCGATCCACGCCGTAGAGGACGGCCTCGTCGCCCCGGGCAACCCGAAGCGAAACACGTACGCTCGGGTCACAGACGCCGGGTGGCGCAGCGTCGGGAGGGAGCCGCCCACGAACGCTGAGCCCAAGGCCCGTCGGAAGGCGGTTTGATCGGCGGGGTCTCCTCAACCCTGAGGAGACCCCCACCCTCACGCTGCCTGCGCCATCGAGCCCGCAAGGGCGTCCCCTGCTTGCCGGGCGGCCACGTCCGCGAGGAGCTCTTGGATCTCAGGCACGGTCACTGGGCGGAATTGCCAGCAATCCACGCCGACATCGCACGCCCGCGCCGTCGGGGGGATGGCCCCGTGGGAGTGCCCGTAGAAATGGAGGCGGCCCCTGTGGATGTCCCTCCACGTGACGTGCGCGTAATGCGAGAGCCACACCGGGACGGCATTCGCCATGCCGCTGTCCTGGATCGAGATCGCCACCACATCGTGGATCCCGCCCTCCCAGCCGAGCCGCTCGCCTCTGGCCTCGTGATTGCCCCTGAGGAGCGTCTTGTGGCCTGCGAGGCGTGAGAAGATCGCCTCGGCGTGCTTCATCGAGCAGCCATAGGCAAAATCGCCGACATGGAAGACCCTGTCGCCGGGGCGCACGCGGTTGTTCCAGGCGGACACGAGGTGCTCGTCATGCTCCTCCCGGGAGCCGAAAGGACGGGGCCTGCCCATGCGATCGCTGAGCATGCCAGCATGCCCGAAGTGGGTGTCGGAGGTGAAGTAGGTCGTCACGGGGGGATCCCCTCTCAGCATAGGAACGCAGGCGTCCGGAGGCCCGGACGGGATGGCTGGCTTCAGGCCAACAGGCGTTTCGATATGCGGAGGAGGGCGGTCTTCATCGGAATAGCCTCGCCGATCGCGGCCGCCCCGGCAAGCCCTGGTTCGTCCGAGGGTTAGGCGATCCCTGGCCGGATCGCCGGAGCCCAGGCGGTCAGCCCAGGGCGCCGTTAACCGACAACCCACGCACCGCTTCCCACGGCCACGTTTTCCGGCGAGTCTTTTCGGATGAGCGATTCGACCGATCCCCTGTCCTACCCCTTGATCGCCGACGTGCACTCGATGTCCGAGGGTGCGTACGGACGCGCGGAGCACGCCGGCGACGACGTGCCCTTGAACCTGGAGACGGCGATGTGGGCCCCCGAGCTTCGGGGTCTCGGGCACCTGCCGCTCTATTCGACCGCCGACCTGCGGGGAGCGATCCTCCGCAGGGAACTGATCGTGGGGCGACGCGGCCGCCTGATCGAAGTCACGCGCCGGCAGCTGCGCGAATGGAGGGAACGATGCCACCTCGGTCTGGGGCCGAACCAAAGCCCCGCAAGCCCCGGGCAGCCAAGCCCAAGTCCCTCGGCAAGACCGGACGCGGCAACCCCTACCTCTGGTGGCGCCCCGGACGCGTCGATGCCGACGGCGTCGACCGTAACGGCAGGTGGTGGATCGTCCACCGCGGCAAGCAGGTCCGAAGCACTGGCTGCGGTGCTGGCAAGGACGAGGAACGCCGCGCGCTCCAGGCCCTAGACGACTATACCGCGACCCTCCACGTCATCGCGCCTGAGGAAGCCGGCGGCCCGCGGAAGAACCGGCCGGCCAACGAGGTCCTCGTGGCCGAGGTCCTCGACCGGTACCGGGACGCGAAGAAGGGGCGGGTCGATCCCGCGACCGGCGAGGTGAAGGGCGGCGTCGCCCGGCACCACGAGCTGGCGCAGCGCATCGCCACCCTCCTCGACTGGTGGGGGACCCGGACCCTCGACGAGGTCGATAGCGCGACCTGCGCCGAATACGTGACCTCGCGCGTCGGCACGCCGTGGAAGGCGCACGCACGGGCTGGTCTCGATCGCAACGGCGAGCCGCGAAAGGGCGACGGGAAGCCGATGCGGCGCGGCCACTCCAAGCCGACGAAGGCCCGGGTCGTCACCGAGGGCGGGGCCCGGCGGGAGCTTGAGGACCTGCGCGCCGCCATCAACGCAGCGATCGGCGACGGCCTGACGCGCGACACCGTCCGGGTGACCCTGCCGGCCAAGGGCGAGGAGCGGGACCGCTGGCTGACCAGCGCAGAGGCCGCCCGGATCCTCCTCGGTGCCTGGCGCAAGAGGGAGGTGCAGACCGTCCACTCCGGCCCCCGGAAGGGTGAGCGTGTCGTCGGCCGTCTCGTGTGCAAGCACCTGGCGCGCTTCGTCCTCGTCGCGCTGCGCACAGGCACCCGGTCGGGACCCGTCTGCAACGCCAGCTTCGAGAAGGTCGTCGGCAAGCCGTGGATGGAGCTCAAGACCGAGCGGTCCGTCGAGGACCGGGTCGAGCGGGTCGTGGTCGACGGCGCCGAGTACGAGCGCCGTGTCCAGGTCCCCGTGGTCAAGCGCGTGGCGATCTTCCACCGCAAGGCGCTCGGCACCAAGGAGAAGGAGAATAAGAAGGCCCCCACCGTTCGGATGCCGGACAGCCTCGTCGCGCATCTCTGGCGCTGGCGCCACGTCCTCGGACAGACCTACGTCGTCGAGTGGCAGGGCAAGCCGGTCGGGTCGACCAAGCGGAGCTTCGCCAACCTTTGCTACGACCTCGGCTTCGGGGACGACGTCGTCCGGCACTCGCTCCGGCACACGGCCGTGACCTGGGGCATGCAGGCCGGCGTCGATATCTGGGAGCTTGCCGGGTACGTCGGCATGACGGTCGAGATGATCGAACGTCGGTATGGCCACCACTCGCCAGCCCACATGGAAGGGGCGCGCGCTGCCCTTGGCGGGAGGGGGCGGAAGCGGGCCGCCTAGCCCGCTCGGTTCTTCATCAGGAGGTCGATCTCTGCGGCGATCGAGCGCTGGCAGATGCCCAGAAGCCTGTGGAATTTCTCGCGCTCGGAATAGGAGAGCCGGGTCTTGCCGCTGTGCACGATCTCCGACCGAACGGAATAGAGCCCTCGGAAGTCGGCGAGGACCTTCTCCCGGTCGGCCTGGCTCTCGCCGATCAGGTAGGCGCAGCGGTTGCTCAGGAGCTCGCCGATCCCGACCATGTCCGAGGTCTTCTTGTCCCCGAGCAGGATTTCCATGGCGACCATGGCCTGGACGAACGACAGGGTTTCGTTCCGGCTCGCGTAGCTGCCCGCCAGCCACTGCCCCGCCCGCAGGATCCGTCCAGCCTCCCGCGGATGGGAGAAGCACGACCCCATCGTCCGAAGCACCGTCCCGGCGAACCGCACGTAGTTCTGGTTGCCGGCGAGGCCGGTGCAGTCGAACCCCTCCAACCCCATGACGACCGTCGCCTCCATGTCGACGCTGGTGTCGTAGGCCCACGCCCCGTCGACCTGCCGGTGGACATGGTACGAGCTGCGGGGCGGACCGAAGGGGGTCGAGTTCGAGGACGGGCTGTAGCGGAACAGGTGCAGCGCGATGCCGAGGCCGAGGAATGTCTGAAGGGTCTCGACCGCCCGAAGCACCGTGCCGGTGGTGCCGTACCGGTCGGCGTATCCGGAGCCCGGCACCTGCAGGTAGACGGCGTCCGTCTCCCAGGCCCCCTTGGCGCCGAGGGTCATGAGCAGGGAGGATGCGTAGGGGAGGGGGAACTGCGCCTGCAGCGCATCGCTCGTCCGGACCAGCGAGATGCCGCCGCCGATGTCCATCGGCCCCGTCGCGTCCATCAGGGTCGCCAGCACCGTCCCGATCGAGCGCGGGAGCCGAAGGCTGAAGACATAGTCCCAGGGAAGGGACGCGAACTCCCCGACGATCCGCTGCGCGATCGGCGCCGGATCCGCGAAGGGCGCGAGGCTGACGAGCTGCTCCGGCAGCGGGATCGCCATGTCCTGGAAGGTGCCGAGGTTGGACAGGAGCCGGCCGATCCGGTCGGCGGCGAAGTCCGAGACTGGCCGCTCGTCGATCATGGCCGTCAGCGGAACCGGGAGACGGTCCTGTTTCGGGACGACGTCATTCAGGGGGATGAGGGCGTCGAGGGTCTGCCACGCCAGGATGGTGCCGTAGATGACGCGGAGCTTCCGCATCCCGGCGGTCAGCACCTCTTCGAGGCGGGCGGTGCAGTTGGCGTGGAGGTTCAGGGGCACGTTCGGCCTGTCGATCGGGCAGAGTTTTAAAGGACCGAATGAGCGGTTCTTGCACCAACCTGTGGCCGAACCTGTGGCCGGACCGATGCTCTCTGAGCCGGGAAGACCGTTCCCCTAGGGAAAACTGGTCGGAGTGGCAGGATTTGAACCTGCGACCCCCACGTCCCGAACGTGGTGCGCTACCAGACTGCGCTACACTCCGACAACGCCGGCTTGGTGGGCCGGCGAGCGGACGTATAGCGAGCCCTCCTCCGGGCCGCAAGCGCTTCCTTGCGGGAAATTGTCGGACGAGGCCGTTCTCAAGCCCGCGCGGCCCAGTCCTTCGGGAGGTGGTATCGGTGGCAGGACTGGTCGGGCAGCGGGATAGCGACGGCACCGGCCGCCTCCGGTCCAAGGTCAAGGTCGGAGAGCGACCATCCGGAGCCCACGGGGTCCATATCCTCCCAGGCGATGGCAGGGCCGGAAGGATCACCGGCGCTGACGTCGAAGCCGTCGAGCGCGCCCATCAGGCCGGTGCCCAGTGCCTTCACCACGGCCTCCTTCCGCGTCCAGAGCCGAAAGAACGTCGGCCCCTGGCGGGACTGCGGCACCTGTGTCAGGGCCGCGATCTCGTTCCGATGGAAATGGGCGCGCGCGATCGTGAGAGGGTCGCCAACCGGCCTGATCGCCTCCACGTCGACACCGATCGGGGCAGCCGTGGAGATGCCCACCAGTGCAAGAGATCCCGAATGCGACAGGTTGAAGTGAAGGCCTGCCCGAGGATGTGACGCCAGGACCGGCCGTCCGCCGGCTTCCTGCGCGAAGATCAGGTCCTGAGGCCGCCGATCCCCATATCCCGCGAGGATCAAGCGAAGCGCCGCGTGGCTTTCGACGAAGCGCGCACGATCCTCGGCCCGCAGGAAACGGTCGGCGCGGTCGTGCTCCTCCTGCGAGAGCCAAGCGGATTGTTCGGGAGGAAGGGCCATGCGAAGCGTGAGGTCGATCCGCCAGACTGCCGTACCGGCACCGGGGCAAGGCGCGGCACCATTCCAATCCCGGGCGGCGGGCGTCGCCGCCTCCACGACACCGTGCGCCGCATCGTTCACGATGAGCCGATCCATCCAACTGCGGTCATTGCCCCAGTCAGGCCCGCATGGTGAGCGTGGACAGTGCTTTAAGCTGGTCCGCGCATCCCGCGAAAGCCCACGTTTCGCGGGGCTTCGCGAAGCGCCGACAACGTCTCAAGCGTAGACGTTGCCACCGGTCTGGGGAAAGCGCTCGGCCAGGGCGCGTCGCAACTTCTCAAGAGCGCGATTCTCGATCTGACGGACCCGCTCCTTCGAGATGCCGAGCCGATGACCAAGGGCCTCGAGGGTCGCTTGGTCCTCTGCGAGACGGCGCTCCTTGAGGATGCGCAGCTCGCGTTCGGACAGAACCGTCAGGGCCTCGTTCAGCCAGATCAGACGGCGCTCGCCGTCCACCGTCGCGGAGACCGTCTCATCCGGAAGCGCGGCTCCGTCGACGAGGAAGTCCATGCGCTCGGAGGAGGCTTCGCTCTCCTCGCCAACCGGCGCGTTCAAGGACATGTCGGGGCCCGAGAGCCGGGCGTCCATCAGGGCCACGTCCTCCCGGGACACGCCGATGGCCGTCGCGATGCGTCGGTGGATCTCGTCGCCGACATGCTCTTCGGTCGACTGCATCAGGCGGGCGCGCAGGCGACGCAGATTGAAGAACAGCGCCTTCTGGGCGGAACTCGTGCCACCACGAACGATGGACCAGTTGCGGAGGATGTAGTCCTGGATCGAGGCCCGAATCCACCACGTGGCGTAGGTGGAGAAGCGAACTTCGCGCTCGGGCTCGAAGCGAGCCGCCGCCTCCATCAGGCCCACATGGCCCTCTTGGACGAGGTCGGCCATGGGAAGGCCGTAGTGCCGAAAGCGCCCGGCGATCGCGATGACGAGACGCATGTGCGCCGAGATCAGCCCATGCAGGGCTCGCTCGTCGCGCTCGTCCTTCCAACGGACGGCGAGACCCCGTTCCTCATCCCGCGCAAGGAAGGGCGCCTCCATCGCCGTGCGTATGAACTGCCGCCGTATCCCTGCGATGTCCGCCATTCCCGCCTCCGCCTCGATGAAACGTGTGCTTCTGACCACAAGTCGACGTCGCCGATGGTAATCGGGCAGAGGACCTGTGCCTGGCAACGCGACAACCCGAGGTCGCCGGGATGGTTCCGCAGGCGGCTTGCTTCACACGGTCTCGTGAGCGTGCGACGCGTCGCCGTCTCGACCATGAAAAAAGCCCGGCGCGTGCGCGCCGGGCTTCGGGAAACGGGGTGTCCCGGACCGCGTCCGGGATGATGGGTCTGGTGGTCAGGCCGCCTCTTCCTGCAGGTCGTCGCCCTCGGCTTCGCCTTCCGCCTCGGCCTCGCCCTTGGCGCGGCGCGGGGACTTGGCAAGGCTCTGCTCGATGAGCTTCAGGGCCTCGGTCTCGGTGATGCGGTTCACCGACGAGATCTCGCGCACGACCCGGTCGAGGGCCGACTCATAGAGCTGACGCTCGCTGTAGGACTGCTCGGGCTGAGCCTCGGAGCGATAGAGGTCGCGCACCACTTCGGTGACCGAGAGGAGGTCGCCAGAGTTGATCTTGGCCTCGTATTCCTGGGCGCGACGCGACCACATGGTCCGCTTGACCCGGGCGCGGCCGGTGAGGAGATCCAGGGCTTTCTTCACGAGATCCGGCTCGGCGAGCTTGCGCATGCCGACGCTGTTGGCCTTGGCGGTGGGGACGCGCAGGACCATCTTGTCCTTCTCGAAGGACACAACGAACAGCTCAAGTTTATAGCCGGCGATCTCTTGCTCCTCGATGGCGGTGATGCGACCGACACCATGGGCTGGGTACACGACCGCTTCGCCGGTCTTGAAGCCTTGGCGGCCTGCCGTCGTCTTCTTGGCTGTGGTCATGCGAGAAGCGCCTCCAGAACATTGCGCGGCCTTGAACGCCGCGCCGAACCCTGTAATCCGGGGTGGGTCACCCGGCTTCAGCCCCTTGTCCGAAGGATCTGCATCAGTGACGCACAGCCGCCGGTTCCCGGGCACGCCGATGATCGCGCAACGAGAGAGCGTTCGCCGAAAGCACCTGAGCCTTCAGCGATCGATCGCATGCGACCCCAGTCCACAGCTGAGTGTGAGACCCATCAAGTGATGGCTGGAGGCAGCACGTCGGGCACGAACGACGGCAGGCATTTGTCATAACACAAACCAGCCGACGAATCAAAGGATTGCCGGCGCCAGGCCATGGGATGGGCGACCGCGGGCCAGCCCTCCACAGCCTCTTCGTGAACGCTCCGTCAGGTGCGCGTCGTCCATGACGGACCGCACCGAACCCCCGCGCGGCGATCAGTCGCCGGTGCCGGGATTGGCCGAGAAATGCGCCTCGAACTTGCCGGCAACGCCGTCCCAGGTCTTGGCGTCCGCCGGAGCGTCCTTCTTCTGTGTGATGTTCGGCCAGGTCCGCGCGTAGTCCGCGTTCACCTTCAGCCAGGTCTCGAGCTTCGGCTCGGTGTCGGGCTTGATCGCCTCAGCGGGGCATTCCGGTTCGCAGACGCCGCAATCGATGCACTCGTCGGGGTGGATGACGAGCATGTTCTCGCCTTCGTAGAAGCAGTCCACCGGACAGACCTCGACGCAGTCCATGTACTTGCACTTGATGCAGTTGTCGGTGACGACGTAGGTCATGGGGCCTTCAGTCCTTGATCCGGGCATCGCCGGGAGCGTCCCGATGCCGATGCATGGTCGCTCGCGCAGATCGTTGCACGGATGCCTTAATGCGGGGTGGCGGTGATGCGGGGTCGCATGGGCAAGATGGAGTCGCGCTGGCTCTAGACCCTGTCCGAGGGGCTGACAAGCGCGTCGGCGGGCCTCCTGCACCACCGTGTCTCCGGTGTCGCGCGGGCGACACGGGCGGGCGGCCTATTCGAGGTCGCTCCCCACGATCCTATAGAGCTGCTGGGCCTTCGGCGCCGGGCCGCGCCGCTCGCCGAGATCCAGGATCCGGGCGATCACCGTGGCGTGCGCCGCGGCGACCGTCACCACATCGCCGAGGGCGACGGCGCTGGCGGACGCATCGACCCGCTTTCCATTCACCCGGACATAGCCATCGGTGACGAGGCGTGCCGCGAGCGATCGGGTTCGCGCGAAGCGCGCGAACCACAGCCATTTGTCGAGCCGCTGACGTCCCGGCTTCATTCCACCTCAACGCTTGCGGTCGGTCCCAGCCTCAAGCTGCGCCTTCAGGGCGGCGAGCTTGGCGAACGGCGAATCCGGATCCGGAGCCCGCTCGCGCCGCTGCGGACGCGGCTCGTCGCGGGGCGCCGCCCGTGGTTCGTCACGACGCTCGGGTCGCGTGCGGCCCGGCTCGAAGCGCTCGCGGCGCTGCGGCCGCCCCCCATCCGGACGCCCCTCGCCGGGGCCGCCGCGGCGTCCCCCCTCAGGCCGATCCCCAGGCGCGCCACTGCGCGGACGGTCGCGGCCCTCGCCACTTCCACCGCCCGGACGGCGATGGTCGGGGCGCGCTTCGCCCGCGGCGCGGTTCGGGGCGCCGCCGTCGCGGCTCTGGCCACGCGGACGATTCTGACGCGGGTTGGCATGGCGCTGGTGACGCTGAAGCCGCCAGACTTCGACGGTCGCGATCTCGGCCGCGGAAACGTCGGACGGCGTCTCGCCGTCAGCCGTCTCGGCCCGAGCCTCCGCGGAGGCGTCCTCAGGCTGGGCGAAGTCGGCGTTCTCCAGCGGATGTTCCGTCGCCTCGGCGACAGCCGCGGCGTCGGCGACGGGTTGTGGCGCAGCGTCTTCGGCAGATTCGGCGGACGCGTCGGCCGCATCGTCCCGCGGCGGGCTGTCCTGAGACGGGATCTCCTGGGCCGGGATCTCCTGGGCCGGGCTGGCCCCGGCGGCCTCTTCGGGAGCGTCGGCGGAAACGGAATCCTCGGTCGAGCCGGGGGCGATCTCGGGCTCGGCAATCTCGGCCGATGCCGCGCTCTCGCCGGCCGGAGGCGTGTCGGTCCCACTCTCGGGCGCCATCTCGCCCGCGGCCTCGGCCGGAGCATTCTCGTCGGCTGCCGTCTCGGGGCCGATAGGGTCGGTGCTGGCGGTCGCGGCGGAAGGAACGATGGGCTGGGTCGCCGCCGCCGGGAGCAGCGGCACGGTGATCGCCGGGCCTGGACGGGTCTCGGGTGCGTAGCCGAGGGATTTGAGGATCGAGGCGAAATCCTCGCCGGAGCAGCCGACCAGGGAGGTCATGCCCACCGTCGCCACGAAGGCGTCGCCGTCGGCTGCGCCCATCGGGGCGTCGCCCGGCGTTGTGCCGGGGCGGTAGGCGATGGCCGGCCGGATCAGGTCGGCGAGGCGCTCGAGGATGTCCACGCGCACAGCGCGCTCGCCGCAGACCCGGAAGCCGGCTGCGCGGTACAGGCCCTTGGCGATCTCGGGATCGACCTTGATCGAAGTCCGGCCGGAGCTCGCCAGATGGGCGATCTCGTCGAGGCCGCGCTGGTCGAGGCCGCCGTTCTTCAGGGCCCAGAGCTGGGCCGCCAGGGTCCGGGGCGCCGGCTTGAGCAGGGCCGGCAGGAAGATGTGGTAGGCGCCGAAGCGGACGCCGTGGCGGCGCAAGGCTCCGCGTCCGTCCTGGTCGAGGGTGCGCATTTCCTGCATCACCTTGGCACGCTCCAGCACGCCCAGGGACTCCACCACCTGGAAGCCGATGCCCTTGGCGAGACCGGTGAGGTCCGCTGCGGTCTCGATCTCCATCAGCGGGCCGAGGAGGCGCACCACGGTGGCCTTGAGCCAGGCGACGAGCCGGGCTTCGACTTTGTCGCGGGCCGGGCCGGTCAGCTGCTCGTCGGCGAGCAGGCGGACATGCGGCTCGAACAGCTTGTCGCCCGGCGTCAGCTTGGCCACCGGATCGCCGGTCCAGCGAATGACGCCGTCGTGGCTCAGCACGAGGGAGGCGTCCGCGGCCGACGAGAACCGCTCGGCGCGGGCCTCGATCTCGCCGCCGAGCGCCTTCTCGGCCGCGCTGCGCAGAGTCTTGGCCTCATGTCCTTCCGCACCGGGATCCGGAACGAACTGGAAGCCATGCAGATGGCCGACATGCTGGCCCTCGACGGTGACGTCCCCGCCGGCGGTGATCTCAGCTTCCAACATCGTATTCTCTCTCAGGCGCCGCATCAGGACGCTGGTGCGTCGATCGACGAAACGGCTCGCAAGGCGCTCGTGCAGGGCGTCAGACAGCCTGTCCTCTACCCGACGCGTCTCGCCCTGCCAATGCACTGGATCAACGAGCCAATCCGGACGGTTCGCCACGAAGGTCCATGTCCGCCCCTGCGCGATGCGCTGGGACAGCGCGTCGATGTCGCCGTCGGTGCGGTCGATCATGGCGACGTGCTTGGCAAACCAGTCGTCGGGGATGCGCCCCGCCATGCCGCGCATGAGGAAGCGGAACAGCTGGGCGACGAGGTCGGCATGGGTCTGCGGATGCACCTTCCGGTAGTCCGGGACGCCGCAGACGTCCCAGAGCCGGCGCACGTTGGCGGGGCTGTTGGCGAGGTCGCGGATGTCGTCCTCGCGCATCAGGATCTCGAGGGCCGACTGGTCCTCGCCCATGGGCGCGCGGGTGAGACCTTTCTCGCGCGGGTGCTCGTCCAGGCTTTCCTGCAGCGCCTTCAGGGAGGAGAAGTCGAGGTCGGGATTGCGCCATTGCAGGACGCGCAGGGGCTCGAAGTCGTGGGTCTCCAGCGCCTCGATCATCTCGGGCTCGAAGGGCGCACACCGGCCGGTCGAGCCGAAGGTGCCGTCCGAGAGGTGGCGCCCGGCGCGGCCGGCGATCTGTCCCATCTCGGGCGGGGTCAGCTTGCGGAAGCGGGTGCCGTCGTATTTCCAGTTCGCAGCGAACGCGACGTGGTCCACGTCGAGGTTGAGGCCCATGCCGACCGCGTCGGTGGCGATGAGGTAGTCGACGTCGCCGGACTGATAGAGCTCCACCTGCGCGTTGCGGGTCCGCGGCGAGAGCGCGCCGAGCACCACCGCCGCGCCGCCGCGCTGGCGCCGGATCAGCTCCGCGATGGCGTAGACCTCCTCGGCCGAGAAGGCGACGATGGCCGAGCGGCGGGGCAGTCGGCCGAGCTTCTTCTCGCCCGCGAAGGTGAGCTGCGACAGGCGCGGTCGCGTCGTCGTGTGGACGCCGGGGATCAACGACTGCACCAGCGGCAGCATCGTCGACGATCCGATGAGCAGGGTCTCCTCCCGCCCGCGCTGGTGCAGCAGGCGGTCGGTGAAGACATGGCCCCGGTCCATGTCGGCGGCGAGTTGGATCTCGTCGATCGCCACGAAGGCGACGTCGAGGTCGCGCGGCATCGCCTCGATGGTGGAGATCCAGTAGCGCGGTCGGTCCGGCTTGATCTTCTCCTCGCCGGTGACGAGGGCGACCTTGTCGACCCCCACCTTGGCGACGACCCGCAGGTAGACCTCCCGCGCGAGCAGCCTGAGGGGCAGGCCGATCATGCCGGTCGGATGGGCGAGCATGCGCTCGATGGCCAGATGAGTCTTGCCGGTATTGGTCGGCCCGAGCACCGCCGTGACGCCGCGTGCGCGGGCCTGCGGGGAGAGGGAGGGGCGGATCATGAGGTGGGGGCGGTCCCTTCGGCGAGGCCGGCAGGCTCAGGAACGGGGGAGACCGCCGCGGCGCCGTCAGGGTCGGCGCTGCCGTGGCGGCAGCGCCTCATATGGGTCGCCATCGCCCCGCCTGCCATCCCGTGGCGGCATGCCGGGTGTACCGAGACTCGGGTAGATTCCGATCTCGACGGGGGGCTGGCCCCCCTGCGGTGCGACATCGGCGCAGAGGGTGTCGGGCACCGCCGTGAGGGGGCCGCGCCGGGGCGGGCGGTTCTCGATCACCTGGGCCGACGAATAAGCATCGCCGCCGCAATCCGGGCCCGTGGACAGGCTCGCCTGCGCCAAGGCCCCGCCGCCCGTCAGGACAAGCAGCGCGACCAGCGCGCAGGGCCGGTCGATTCGCGATTCGGCGCGCCGTCTCACTGGGCCAGGCTGGCCTGCGTGACGGGAGTGCCCGGCGCCGACGCCGTGGTGCTACCCTGCTGTCCGCCGGTCTGCGTCCAGCGCGTCGCCTCAATGATGTTGGTGCCGACGGTGGTTCGGACCGCGATGCGCACGGGCAGGAGCACGCGGGTGCCCTCGACCGGCGCGAGCCAGACCGACATCTCGCGGTTGTCCTCCATGAATTTCACGCCCGGCCGATCCGGACGGTGGCCGGCGATGGGCGTGTAGCGCGCGTTGCAGACCAGAACGGGACCATTGTAGCCGGGCTTGGCGACGCTGCGGGTCTCGCCGTAGCTCAGCACGACGTCGAACCGGGTCGCACCGTCGAAGATCGGCAGGGTCCGGTTGCAGTTGGCCGGGTCCATCGGGTCAGCGCGCCCCTGCACGGGCATCATCAGGGCGCTCGCCGGATCGATGACGCCGCGCTTGTTGGCGGGGGTGATCGGAACCCGGTCGCCCATGTCGATGAGGGGCGGGGTGATCTCCGCCTGGGTGACGGTGCCACGGGCGAGCGCCATGCGCACGGCGATTCCGGAATTCGTGGTCTTGGTGGCGATCGCGAAGGTATTGGGCTGCGGCGCCGCCGCGATGGCGCCGCTGGCGCGGGCCGAGCCCATGCCGCCCGTAACCACGCCGGCGAGGCCCGTGAGGCGCGCCGAGACGTCCATCCGGTAGCCGGACCCCTCGAAGGCGCCGGCCACCTGGGCGTTCCCGATGGTGAGGCCGGCCAGAGCGATGTCGTAGTCTACGGTGACGGCGGCGGCCGTCTTGGAGGCCGACCGGCCGGCCTTGGCGCGGGCTTCCGCCGCCGGGGCGGCGAGCAGGGCCGCGAGCGTCAGCAGGCTGGCGCCGAGGAGGAAGAGCGGGGCGGGGCGCTTGCGGGTGCCGCACATGGCTGGGGACTCGGGGTTGGCTGTCGGTCTCCGGTCGAACGGACCGGAGACATCTCGCCGGCATCGTCCGCCTTCATGGTTAACACATCGTTGGGCACGGAACAGCCAGGCTTGCACGCCGCGGGCCGCCGGTCCGCGGAACGGCGCGAAAGATCGCCTCGGACCTTGACGCCAAGGGGCACAGTCCCCTATAGGCTCGCGCCTTCAACGAGAACGCCGCTCCACCGGGCCTGGCGTGCGAGAAGCCGTTTGCCGCGACGCGGTTCTGGTTTCCCGCCAGCCTGTCGGACATGCGGAACGAGACGGGAAATAGAACAATGTCGCGCCGTTGCGAACTCACGGGCAAAGCCGTGCAGACCGGCCACCTCGTGAGCCACTCGAACCGCAAGACCAAGTGCCGGTTCCTGCCGAACCTGTGCCAGGTCACGCTGCAGTCGGACGCGCTCAAGCGCCGGGTGCGCCTGCGCGTCACCGCTCACGCCCTGCGCTCGGTCGAGCACCGTGGCGGTCTCGACGCCTTCCTGATCAAGGCCCGCGAGATCGAGCTGTCGCAGACGGCCCGCCTCCTCAAGCGCGAGCTGCACAAGAAGCTCGCCGAAGTCGAGGCCCCCGCCGCCGCCTGAGGCTTCGGCGGGATCGAATCACTCCGGCGCGCACCGCCGGCGGTCCCCCACAACGCCTCCGTCCAGGTTCCCGAACGGTCGCCGCACGCTCAGCGCGTACGGCGACCGTTCGCGTTGGAGCACCGGCTCGCCTTCGATGACCATCCTGTCGCTCGTCGCCCCGATCTTCGGGCTGATCCTGATCGGCTGGATCGCGGCCCTGGCCGGCTTCCTGTCCGACAAGGTCAGCGACGGCCTGTCGGAATACGTCTTTTCGATCGCCGTTCCGGCCCTCATCCTCTCCACGCTGACGCGCCCGGGCCTGACCGGCGAGATCACGCCGTCCTACTGGGTCAGCTACTTCGGCGGCGCCGGGCTGTCCTGGTTGGTCGGCTCCCTCCTCAGCCTGCGCCGCAAGGGCGTGGAGCGGCGCGGCGCGATCCTGCACGGCTTCGCCTCCAGCCAGTCGAACACCGTCTTCATCGGCGTGCCCATGATCCTCCAGGCCTATGGCGAGGAGGGGGCTTTCCCACTCTTCATGCTGCTGGCTGTGCACCTGCCCCTCATGATGGGCTGCGCGACCTTTCTGATCGAGGCGGACGGGCAGGCCTCGATCCTGAGGCGCCTGCGCGGTCTCGCCCTGGTTCTCCTGCGCAATCCGATCTTCCTGGCGCTCATCGCCGGACTCGCCCTAAAGGGGCTCGGGCTCGCCCCCACCGGCATGGTCAAGTCCCTGGTCGACGCCCTGGCGGGGACAGCCTCGACCTGCGCGCTCATCGCCCTCGGAGCCGGGCTCGTGCGCTACCGGGTCCTGCACGACCTGCCCAGCGCCATGGTCATCACCGGGCTGAAGCTCGTGATCCATCCCCTCGCGGTCTGGGTGCTGGCCTTCCATGTCTTCACCATGCCGCCGGCCTATGCCGGCGTGGCGACCCTGTTCGCGGCCATGCCCGTGGGGATCAACGCCTATCTGCTGGCCTCGCGCTATAAGACCGAGACCGGCGTGGTCGCCGCCGCCGTGATGCTCTCGACCCTGCTGGCGATCGTCACGACCATCGTCTGGCTCACGATCCTCGGACACGCTTGACGATTCGTGCAGGCGTTTGTACCGATCGGTACAGATGCCGAGGCGTCGATCATGGACGAGGGAGATGCCGTCATGTCCGAAGCGCGTCCGCCGCTGCCGCCCTTCACCCGGGAAACCGCAATCCAGAAGGTGCGTGCCGCCGAGAACGGCTGGAACGGCTGCGACCCCGAGAGGGTCGCGCTCGCCTACACGCCGGACAGCCGCTGGCGGAACCGGGCGGAGTTCTTTTCCGGTCGCCCCGCCATCGTCGCCTTTCTCCAGCGCAAGTGGGCACGCGAACTGGATTATCGCCTGATCAAGGAAATCTGGGCTCACGGCGGCGATCGGATCGCGGTGCGGTTCGCTTACGAATTCCGCGATGCGTCCGGGCAATGGTTCCGCGCCTACGGCAACGAGAACTGGGCCTTCGACGCGAACGGCCTGATGCGCGACCGTCATGCCAGCATCAACGATCTCGCCATCCCCGAATCCGAGCGCAAGTTCCGGTGGGACCGCTCCGCGCCGCGTCCGGAGGATCACCCGGGCCTGACAGAGCTTGGTCTCTAGGGATCTCGGCATGGGACAGGGGGAGGGCGCCCGGGCGGCCGCGATCCCGGTCCTCGCCGAGGTGTTCCGGGAGCGCGGCTACGAGGGCGCCAGCCTTGCGCTTCTCGGGGCACGCACCGGTCTCGGTAAGGGGAGCCTCTATCACGCCTTCCCGGGGGGGAAGGCGGAGATGGCGGAGGCCGTGCTCGCGGCGATCGAGGCATGGTTCGAGACCCGAATCTACGCGCCGTTGCGCGAAGAGGCCGATCCGTGTGCGGCGATCACCCGGATGCTGTCGGAAACCGACACCTATTTTCGCTCCGGCGGCCGGGCCTGCCTCGTCGGGGCCTTCGCCCTGACGGGGGGACGGGATCGGTTCGGCGCGCGCATCGCCGGATACTTCGCGGCCTGGCGTGATGCGCTGGCCGCTGCGTTGCGGCGGAGCGGACACGGCCCGGAGGCGGCGGCCGACCTCGCCGAGGAGGCCATCGCGGCGATCCAAGGAGGGCTTGTCCTGGCGCGCGCCCTGGACGAGCCCGCGGCTTTCGGGCGGACCCTGGAGCGGGTGCGGTTCCGCCTGATCCCGTCACCTTAAGGCAGGCGGCCATGCCGCCGGGCCGTCGGGCTGAGATGGGGGGCTCAGCTGCCGGGAGTCAGCTTCAAGATCTTGCCGTCCGCTCCCTCGGTGACGGCGTAGACCGCACCGTCGCTGCCGACCCGGACATCCCGAATGCGGGCCTGCAGGGGAATACGCTCTTCGGTCACGACCTTGTCGCCGTCGAGCTTCACCGCGACGAGGCCCTCGCTGACGAGGCCACCGATGAGGAAGGCATCCTTCCAGTCCGGGAAGGCGTCACCGGTATAGAGGGCCATCCCCGAGGGCCCGATCACTGGATCCCAGTAATAGACCGGTTGCGCGGTCCCGCCTGCCTGGGTCCTGCCCTCGCCGATCTTCTCGCCGCTGTATTCCAGGCCGTAGGTGACCTCGGGCCAGCCATAATTCACGCCCGGGCGAGGCCGGTTGAGCTCGTCGCCGCCCTTCGGGCCATGCTCGGCGGTCCAGAGCCGGCCCTGCGGGTCGAGGGCGGCCGCCTGGACGTTCCGGTGTCCATAGGACCAGATCTCGGGCTTGGCCTTCTCGCCGCCCGAGAACGGGTTGTCCTTGGGCGCATTCCCGTCAGTGTCGATGCGGAACACCTTGCCGAGCCCGCTGGTGAGATCCTGCGCCTGGACACGGGTGGCCTTGTCGGAGCGCTCGCCCACCGTGACGAACAGCTTGCCGTCGGGCGCGAACACGAGGCGCGAGCCGAAATGCTTGTCGCCGTCATAGGTCGGCATCTGCCGGAAGATCACCTTGACCTCGTCGAGACGGGCGACGCCGTTCTCCTCGATCAGCTTGGCGCGGAGCACGCTGGTGCCGTTGCCCTTCTCGCGCGGCTCCGAATAGCTGAGATAGATCCGCCGGTCGGCCGGGAAGCTCGGGCTGAGGGCGACGTCCAGCAGACCGCCCTGACCCCGCGCGTCGACCTTCGGCACCCCCGGAATCGCCGGACCGGGCGTGCCGTCCTTGGCGACGATCCGCAGCTTGCCAGCCTTCTCGGTCACGAGCATCCGGCCGTCCGGCAGGAACTCCATCGCCCAGGGGCTGTCGAGGCCCTTGGCCACCACCTCGGTCTTCACCTTGGTGGCGACCTCGGGCTTCGGGGCCCGGGTCTGGTTCGGCAGGAGGGGTTTGTAAGGCGCGTTCGGTGCTTCCGTCTCCGCCGGGCTGTTGCCGGTCGCCGGGCTGGTGGGTGCCGCAAAGGCATCGCCGCCCACCCGGGGCTGCCTGGGTTCGGTCCCTGCCGGCTCCTGCCCATGGACGGCTGTGCCGAGGCTGAGGAGGGCTGCGGTGGCGAGCAGGCGATACGGGGTGCGCTTCACGTCGGATGTTCCTCCATGCCGGTCCCGGGACCGGCTGCGGATCGAGCCCCGTCGGCCGGCCGATCGGCCCGCCGGGGCAGGGACGAGAGGGACATGGGGCGACGGACACGCTTTGACGAGGGTTTGGACAGTGCGGATCGCTTGGGCGGGCGGCGCGGGGGCCGTGGACAATCCCCGTTCCCGATGGATGTCAGCCCTGCTTACCGTGCGGGATGCCTTGACCGTTCCCCGCGCCATCGCCAAGTCTGGTCGATAGCGCACAGTCTCGCGGCGCGATGACGGCGAAGAGGTGGGTCCGCAGGCGCGGAACCGGAAAGGAAGTTTCCCCATGGCGACGGTGAAAGTGACCGACGCGAGCTTCGAGCAGGACGTTCTCCAGTCCGCGGAGCCGGTCGTAGTAGATTTCTGGGCCGAGTGGTGCGGCCCCTGCCGCCAGATCGGCCCGGCCCTTGAGGAGATCTCGGCGGATCTCCAGGGCAAGGTGAAGATCGCGAAGGTCAACGTCGACGAGAACCCGGGAATCGCCGCCCAGTACGGCATCCGCTCGATCCCGACACTGCTGATCTTCAAGGACGGCCAGCTCGCGAGCCAGAAGGTCGGCGCAGCACCGAAGGGCGATCTGTCCCGCTGGATCCAGGCCAGCGCCTGAGCCCTTGGCTCGCCTGGTCGCCGACCCGGCGGCCGCGGCGTGGTCCTGAAATGCAAAGAGCCCGGCGCGAAGCCGGGCTTTTTCGTTTCGCGGGCGGGAGTCCCGTATCCGCGCGAGCGCCTCACAGGGTGAAGCCCCAAACGAAGGAAGCCCGGCCTTGCGGCCGGGCTTCTCCGTCTCGAGACCCGAAGTGTCGGCTTAGTACGAGCCGAACTTGTAGTTCAGGCCGGCGCGGACGACGGCGAACTCGGTGTCGCGCACCTGGCGG
>NZ_LMML01000030.1:333583-333714 GCF_001422215.1 Methylobacterium sp. Leaf89
TGCTGACGAGCACGACGCCCGGGCTGGTGACGCTGACTTCCTGGCCGGCGTTGTTGACGGCGAAGACACCGTTGTTGCGGTTGCCCTGGTCGAGGTTCACGTACAGACCTTCGATCTTCAGCGTCACGGCC
>NZ_LMML01000030.1:333792-343543 GCF_001422215.1 Methylobacterium sp. Leaf89
GAACAGAACGCGGTCGAAGGCGTAGCCGAGGCGACCGCGGACGGTGCCGAAGTAGTCGAGGCCCGAGATGCCGGCCGGGTTGAAGACCTGCTGGGCGGCCAGCGGGCCGGTGGCCGTGAAGCGGTTCCGCTCACGACCGAAGTCGACGTACTGGGCGTCGGCCTCGACACCGATCACAACACCGGAGCCCGGGGTGAACTGGTAGTTGTAGCCGATCTGACCACCGCCGACGAAGCCGTCGTTGCTCTGGCCGTTCTGGAAGGCGACGACAGCGGTGGTGCCCGGCAGGACCAGGGTGCTGGCGCCGTTCAGGCCGATGACGGTCGGCTGGTTGTTGCTGGAGGCGTCGAAGCCGTAACCAGCGTTGAAACCGGCGTAGAAGCCGGTCCAGGTGAACACCGGCACCGGCACGAACACCGGGGGCGCCGCGCGACGCGGAAGGTCAGCGGCCGAAGCGGCCGCGGTGAGGGCCGTGAAGGCCGCGAAAGACGTAAGAAGCTTTTTCATTATTTGATCCCCAGCGATATGCCCGATCGAGGGAGAACCTACTGCAGTTTCCACAGCCAAGATGTAGCGCCAGGGTCACACAGCAGAGCTGACGTGGTCGTGAGCGAACCCCGGGAAAAGTTAAGGAAAATCAGGTGGGAGGCGTCCCGTTCGCGGTCAGCACAGCGCCCACCAAGTAGAGCGAACCGCAGATCAGGATGCGTGGCGGCTGCTCGAACGCGATATCGGCCAGGCTCTCCAGGGCGGCCTCGACACTCGGCGCGGACTGCGCGTTCAGGCCGACCTCCGCCGCGATGCTCGCCACCTCGTCGGCGGGTCTGGCCGCCATCTGGCCGGCGATCGGAACCGCCACGAGCACCCGCGCCAAACCGATGAAATTGCGCAGGAACCCCTCCGCGTCCTTGGTACCCAGCAACCCGACGATGAGAACCAGCGGCACGTCGGAGCGCTCGCCGAGATCCGCCATGGCGGCGGCGAGGATGCGCCCGCCGTCGATGTTGTGGCCGCCGTCGAGCCAGAGCTCGGCGCCCGGTGGCACGAGCTCGGACAGGCGTCCTCGGTTCAGCCGCTGCAGGCGTCCGGGCCACTCGACGGAGTTCAGGCCGGCCTCGATGGCGGCGGTGCCGATATCGCCGAAGCCGGCCGCGCGTAGGGCGGCGATCGCCGTGCCCGCATTGGTGAACTGGTGCCGGCCGTTCAGGCGCGGCTTCGGCAGGTCGAACAGGTCGAGATCGTCCTGGTAGACGAGGCGCCCGCGCTCGGCATGGACCGAGAAATCCTGGTTGCCGACCCGGATCGGCATGGCCCCGGCGGCCTCGGCGAGGCGGCAGAGCACGGAATCGGCCTCGGCGTAGTCCTGCGCGGCGATGATCGCCGGGCAGCCCTTCTTGAAGATCCCGGCCTTCTCCGTGGCCACGGCCTCGACGGTGTCGCCGAGGTACTCCGCATGGTCGCGCCCGATCGGCGTGACCACCGCGGCCGCGGGACTGTCGATCACGTTCGTCGCGTCCACCCGGCCGCCGAGGCCGACCTCCAGGAGCAGCACGTCCGCGGGCTGCTCGGAGAACAGCAGCAGGGCGGCCGCCGTGGTGATCTCGAACACCGTGATCGGCTCGCCCTCGTTGGCGGCCTCGCAGCGCGCGAAGGCATCGGCGAGCTGGTCCTCGGGCACGAAGTGGCCGCCGCCGATCGCGCCGATGCGGATGCGCTCGTGAAAGCGCACGAGGTGGGGCGAGGTGTAGACGTGGGCCGCCAGCCCCGCCGCCTCGAGAATCGCCCGCATGAAGGCGATGGTCGAGCCCTTCCCGTTGGTGCCGGCGACGTGAATCACCGGCGGAAGCTTGCGCTCGGGATGTCCAAGCCGGGCAAGCAGGCGCTCGATCCGCCCGAGCGACAGGTCGATCGTGCGCGGGTGGAGGGCGAGGAAGCGCGCCATCAGCGCGTCGGAGGAATCCATGATCGAACGTCGTGTCGCGAAGGGAAGGGAGCGGGGTGTGGCGCCTCAGACGGGCTCAGGGACCGGCGTGGCCGTCCGGGCCGGCTGCGCTCCGGGCTCCTGGTTCATGAGGAGACCGCACAGGTTGGCGATCGTGTCCTTCAGGGCGTGCCGGTGCACGACCTGATCGACCATGCCGTGGTCGCGCAGGTATTCCGCACGCTGGAACCCATCGGGCAGCTTCTCGCGGATCGTCTGCTCGATGACGCGGGGGCCGGCAAAGCAGATCAGCGCACCGGGCTCCGCCAGATGGACGTCGCCCAGCATCGCGTAGGACGCGGTGACGCCGCCGGTGGTTGGATTGGTGAGCACCACGATGTAGGGCAGCTTGGCGGCATTGAGCCGGCGCACCGCCACGGTGGTGCGGGGCATCTGCATCAGCGATAGGATGCCCTCCTGCATGCGCGCGCCGCCCGAGGCGGAGAACAGGACGAAGGGGGTACGCTTGTCGAGGGCGGTCTCGGCGCCGCGCACGAAGGCCTCGCCTGCCGCCATGCCGAGCGACCCGGCCATGAAGGCGAAGTCCTGCACCGCCAGCGTCATCGGCAGGCCGGAGACCCGGCCGAAGCCGACCTTGAAGGCGTCGGTCATCCCGGTCTTGGCCCGAGCGTCCTTCAGGCGGTCGACGTAGCGCTTCTCGTCGCGGAACTTGAGCGGGTCCGCGGCGACCTCCGGCAGGGGCACGTCGATCCAGGTGCCCTCGTCGAACATCATCTTGAGGCGCGCCTGGGCGCTCATCTTGAGGTGGTGCTCCGAGCCCGGGATGACCCAATGGTTGCTCTCCACCTCCTTGTGGAAGACCATCTGGCCCGTGTCGGGACATTTGACCCAGAGGTTCTCCGGGGTCTCGCGCTTGAACAAGGTCTTGATCTTGGGGCGAACGACCTCCGAGATCCAGTTCATCGGTTCAACCATCATGCGACGGCGTCCTTGTGCGGGCTCGAAGCGAGCGAGCCGGAAGGTCTCTGTAAATTGCGTCAGGCGCGGGGCGAGGAGCGAACGCCCTCGGCCAGCTCGCGGACCAGGGCGCTGACGGCCTCGACCGTCCCGCCCTTCGACGCGCCCTCTTCGTCGAGGGTCGCCCGCATGGCATCGACCAGGGCCGAGCCGACCACCACCCCGTCGGCGCCGCGGGCGATCGCGGCGGCATCCGCGCCGGTGCGCACGCCGAAGCCCACGACGATGGGCAGGTCGGTGTGGCGCCGGATCCGGCCCACGGCTTCCGCGACCCGGTCGAAGTTCGGCTTCGCCGTACCGGTGATGCCGGTGATCGAGACGTAGTAGACGAAGCCCGCCGTGTTCGCGAGGACGGCCGGGAGGCGCTTCTCGTCGGTGGTCGGCGTGGCGAGCCGGATGAAGGCGAGGCCCTTCTCCAGCGTCGGAAGACAGAGCTCGTCGTCTTCCTCCGGCGGAAGGTCGACGATGATCAGGCCGTCGATGCCGGCCGCCAGGGCATCGTCGAGGAAACGCGCGACGCCGTAGGCATGGATGGGGTTGTAGTATCCCATCAGGATCACCGGCGTCTCGGTATTCCCCGCGCGGAAGCGCCGGACGAGGTCGAGGGTCCGCACCACACCCTGCCCGTGCTTGAGCGCGCGCAGGCCGGCCGCCTGGATCGCCGGGCCGTCGGCCATGGGATCGGTGAAGGGCAGGCCGAACTCGACGATGTCGGCCCCCGCGGCCGGGAGGGCCTGCAGGACCTTCAGGGAGGTCTCGGCATCCGGGTCGCCGGCCATGACGTAGGTCACCAGGGCCGCCCGCTTCTCGGCGCGGCAGCGCGCGAAGGCGGCGGCGATCCGCGCCTGACCGGGATTTGCCGAACTCGTAGCCGTCATGACACTCACGTCTCGCGTTCCTCGGAGCCGCCGGGAGCGCGGCCCGGGATCAAGCCGCCGCGCCTACACCATCGCGACCGGCCCGTGAAGCGTACGGCGCGTCGCGTCAATCCCGAAGGGGGCCGGCAACGAACCTTTAACAGCCTTTCGAAAGCCGGCCTTCAACCTCGGGCGGCATGGTCGGCCCCGGTGGGGGCCCGACCCGCCAGGGGCTGGCTGCATGACTCTGCCTGACATCGTCCTTATCCTTCTCCCGTCCGGTCTGGCCTTCCTGGCGGGCTGGCTCCTGCGCGCGCGCAGCCATCGGGCCAGAGTTGGCCCCCGGCCGGTCGCGCAAGAGGGGGGACGCACCGAGCATCTCGAGGACCGGATCTGGCGCCTCTCCGAGAACGAGGAGCGCTACCGCGCCCTGGTGCAGGCCACGACGGAGATCATCGTCCAACGGGATTCCCAGGGCCGGATCACCTTCGCCAACGCGGGCTTCGGCCGTCTCGTCGGGGCCGAGCCCCTGTCGCTCCTCGGCACGACCCGCCAGCCGGAGGTGCTGGAGACCGGCGAGATCGTGCGGCAGGCGGACGGCGTCCGCCGGATCGAGATGCGGCTCGCCCCGGCCACGGGGACGCCGCGCTGGTACACGTTCATCGAGATGGCGGTGCCGGGCAGCAATGGCGAGACCCAATGGCTGCGTGCCGGTGCCGACATCACCGAGCGGGTCGAATCCGCCCGCTCCCTGGACGAGGCCCTGACCCGGGCCGAAGCCGCCAACGTGGCGAAGTCGCGCTTCCTCGCCACCGTGAGCCACGAGTTCCGCACGCCGCTGAACGGGATTCTCGGCATGGCCGACCTCGTCCTCGAGACCGGGCTCGATCCGGAGCAGCGCACCTACGTCGAGGCCATCGGCACCTCGGGCAAGGCGTTGCTGACCCTGATCGACGGCATCCTCGATTTCTCACGGATCGAGGCGGGACGCCTCGACCTCGCCGCCGAGCCCTTCGATCCGGCCGAGATCGCCGAGGGCGTTGTGGAGCTGCTCGCGCCCCGCGCCCAGGACAAGGGCATCGAGATCGCCGTGGACGTCGCCGACGACGTCCCGCGCCTCGTGATCGGCGACGCGGACCGGGTCCGGCAGATCCTCGTGAACCTCGCCGGCAACGCCATCAAGTTCACGGGGACCGGTGGCGTCGGGGTGGAACTGACCCACGGGGACGGCCATCTGCGCATCGCCATTTCGGATACGGGTCCGGGCATCCCGCAGGACCGCATCCCGCGCCTGTTCGAGGAGTTCGAGCAGGGCGACGACAGTGCGAGCCGACGGCACGAGGGAACCGGGCTCGGCCTCGCCATCACGCGTCGCCTCGTCACCCGGATGGGTGGCCATGTCGAGGCGACGTCGCGCCTCGGCACGGGCAGCACCTTCACCGTCGCCCTTCCGCTCGATGTCGCCGAGGCGGAACGGGAGCGCCCGCCCGGTTTCGCGGGACGCCGAGTCCTCATCGTGGCGAGCTCGCCGTTCCAGGCGCCCTACCTCGCGCGCCGGCTGACGCGGTCCGGGGCCTCAGCCCGGGTGGTGCCGGACCTCGAGGCGGGACTCGCCGCGCTGCCGGGGGCCGCCTTCGACGCCCTCCTGGCGGATCGGACCCTCGGGGACGCCGCCGTTCGAGCCCTCGCCGGGGAGGCGCGGCGGCACGGCGTGCGCTGCTGCCTGGTGCTGCTCTCCCCCTTCGATCGACGCGACTTCGGTGCGCCGGCCGCGTCCGGTTTTGACAGTTACCTCGTGAAGCCCGTGCGCGCCCGCTCGCTGTTCGATCGCCTGCTCGCGCCGGCCCCCCCGCGGGGCGAGCGGCCGGCGACGCCGAACGAGGCCGCGCACCGGGCCGCCCTTCAGCCAGGATCGGAGGTTCTGCTTGCCCCGATCTCCGGCGGACCGCGCGTGCTCCTGGCCGAGGACAACCCGATCAACGCCCTCCTGGCCACCAAGGCCCTGCAACGCCTCGGGGCGATCGTCGTCCTGGCGCGGGACGGGGAGGAGGCGCTCGCTCGCATCCGCGAAGCCTCCGACGCGGCGCCCTTCGATCTCGCCCTCCTCGACATCCGCATGCCCGGGCTCGATGGGCTCGAGACCGCCCGACGGATTCGCGCCGGCGAGAGCGGGCCGCGCGCTTCCGCACTCCGGCTCATCGCACTCACCGCCAATGCGGGCCGCGACGACGAGCGGGAGGCCCGAGCGGCCGGCTTCGATCATTTTCTCGCCAAGCCCCTGGATCTCCGGGCCCTGCCGGACTTGCTGGCTGGTCGTGCGGCAGCCGCGTGAACGTTGACACGCCGGTCCGCCCGCGCGAACACCGCGCCATGGCCGATGACCGCATATCCGACGCGCCGACGCGCACCCACGACCGCCGCGTCGCCTGGGGCGTGGTCGCCCTCACCGCCGCGACGGTGCTGATCGGGGCCGCCGTACCGGCGCCGTCGCACCCCAGGGCGAGCGTGGCGCCGAGCGAGGACACGGCCTGTGCCGAGTGGGGCGACGGCTGCCGCGTCTGCCAGCGCGGCGAGGGGGGCATCCATTGCTCCCTGCCGGGGATCGCCTGCGTGGCGAAGGAACAGAGCTGCCTGCGCCGCGTCGGCGGCTGATCGACCGGCGGTCGGGAGGGATCCGTCCGTGAACGCCCCGGTCTTCCGCTTCGCCCCCAGCCCGAACGGCCGCCTGCATCTCGGACACGCCGCCTCCGCCCTCCTGAACGACGCCCTCGCGCGGGGCATCGGCGGCCGCCTGCTGCTGCGGATCGAGGACATCGATCCGGTCCGGTCGCGCCCGGAGCTGATCCAGGGCCTCCGTGAGGACCTCGCCTGGCTCGGCCTGCGGTTCGCGCCCCCCGAGCGCCGACAGTCGGAACATCTCGACGCGTACCGGTACCAGGTCTCCGCGCTGGCCGAGTGCGGTCTGGCCTATCCGTGCTTCTGCTCCCGCGGCGCGATCGCCGCGGTGGTGGAGGCCGACGCCGGCCGCTGCGCGCCGGTGCCCCGCGACCCCGACGGAGCGCCGCTCTATCCGGGCACCTGCCGGGCCCTGTCCGAGAGGGTCGCCGATCGGCGACGCGCCGCTGGCGAGCCGCATACCTGGCGGCTCGACACCGCCCATGCCCTGGCCGCGTCACCCGGCCCGCACGTGGTGCGGACCTTCGCCGTCGCGGCGGGGGAGGGGAGGGGGGCTGTTCGCCAAATCGGCATCGAGCGGGACGAGGCCGCCGATCCGGCACGGTGGGGGGACCCCGTCATCGCCCGCCGGGACGTGCCGACGAGCTATCACCTCGCCGTCGTGATGGACGATGCCGTGCAGGGCATCACCCACGTGGTCCGAGGCGAAGACCTGCGCGCCAGCACCGACCTGCACGTCCTGCTGCAGGCCCTGATCGGGGCGCCGTCACCCCGCTACCATCACCACGCCCTGCTGCGGGACGCCTCGGGCGAGAAGCTCGCGAAATCCCGCGGCTCGCGTTCCCTCGCCGACCTGCGCGCGTCCGGCGAGAGCCCGGCGGGCATACGGGCCCGCCTCGGTTTCGCCTGAGCGGCGGCGATCAGCCCGAGAATGCAGATATGAGGGACGGGACCGTCGGGGCCGGGATCAGCGCATCGCGTCGCGCTGGGCCATGGCGGAGGCCGTGCGCGACTTCTGCATCGTGCCCTCGATCTGCTCGCGCTGGCGGGTGAACTCCGCGAGCATTCGCCCGTCGAGTTCGCGCCCGCGGGGGACGCGGATCTTCATCGGGTCGACGAAGTGCCCGTTGATGATGACCTCGTAGTGGAGGTGGGCACCCGTGGAGAGGCCGGTCGAACCGACATAGCCGATCACCTGGCCCTGGCGCACCTTGGCGCCGGCGGTGATGCCGCGGGCAAAGCGGGACATGTGATTGTAGGTCGTGACGTAGCCGTTGATGTGCTGCAATTCCACTCGGCGGCCATAGCCCGAATCCCAATCCGCCTTCAGCACCGTCGCATTGCCGGCGGCCACGATGGGCGTGCCGATCGGGTTCGCCCAGTCGACGCCGGTATGCAGCTTCGCGTAGCCGAGCACGGGGTGGCGCCGATAGCCGAAGCCCGAGCGCATGATGCCGTCGGCAATCGGCTTGCGGATGAGGAACTTCTTGAGCGACCGACCCTGCTCGTCGAGGTAGTCGATCGTCCCGTCGTCGGGGGACTGGAAGCGGAAGACCTTTCGCACCTCGCCGCCCAGATTGAGCGAGGCGTAGAGCAGTTCCGGCCGTTCGGTGGAGCCCTGCGCCACCTCGTCGTCGAAGGTATAGAAGACGTCGAGGCTGTCGCCCTGCGAGATCCGGCGCTGGAAATCGACGTCGTAGCCGAAGATCTTGACCAGGTCGTCCACGGCACCGCGGGGCAGGTCGTGCCGGGCTGCCGTCTCGTAGAGGCTCTGATACAGGCGCGGACCCGTGCCGCCGTCCTCCTCGCCGTCCTCGGAAGCGTCCGCCACCGCCGGCGCCGCCCGCGAGGGAGTGTCCTCGGTCGGCGGTGCGACGGAAACGAAGGTGCCGCGATCATTGATCGCCGCGATCCCCTCGATGCCGCTCTCGCCGTAGAGCACCACGCGGGTCACCTGACGCGGATCGCCGGGCCGTGGCCCGGGTGCGACCTGGACCCGGAACTGCTGGCCCTCGGAAAGGTCGGCCGTACGCGTGCGCCCGCCGAGGGCGGCCACGATGCCGCGAATCTGGTCGTCGCCGGCCCGGGCCGTGTTCTTGAGGGCGGCCTCTAGCGTCTCGCCGCGCTTGAGGGCGAGGTCGCGCTCCTCGACGAGGGGCGGCTCGGAGCCGGCGCCGCTCTTGGCTAGGCTGGTGACGTTCTCCGGCACCACCAGGACGTCGATGGATTTGAAGGGCGAGCCCTCGTCGCCGAAGCGTGCGGCCGGATCGAAGCGCGACGCCGCCATACCCTGCTGCAGGGTCCGCGACAGCATGATCTGGGGCGCGATCGGGATCGCGGCTCGGCGGCCCGCCTCGGCCGAGAGGCGCCGCTCCTCCTCGATCTGCGCCGCCACGTCGTCGTCGGAGAGGGCCGGGGCGCCGGGCTCGACGTCGATCCCGGCGAGATCGCGCTTGATCACGGAGACCTCGGCGCCCGGTGCATCCGCCAGGCCCGACTCGGGCGCACGTTCCAGGGGCTCGTCCGTGCTGAGCTTCATCGGATCGAACCGCGGCATCTCGGTCGCGAAGACGCCCGTCGTCATCGAGAGCGCGGTCGAGACGCGCATGAAGGGCCGCACCTTGATGATCTCGCGGTCGCCGAGCCGTACCGTCACGGGCGAACGGAAGCTCTGCTTGGCCGAGGCGATCATCAGGTTCCGGACCAGCCGGTCGCTCTTGCGGGCCACGTTGGCGGTGCCGTCGCTGAGGGCGGGCCGAACGGCGTTCGAGGCTCGCTCGGGGATCGCCGCGAAGGAGACCTCGCTCTGCAGGGAGACGTGGATCGCCGCGCCGATCAGCGCCGCGCCCGTCAGGCCGGTGAGCGCGCTGGCGCAGAGCCAGCGCAGATTGACGTCGCGCCGGTCGATCCGTGCGGCGTCGGGACCGAGAAGATCGAGGGCCGGAAGGCTGCCGTTCGGCGACCGTCCCGGGGCGCGCGCCTCCGTTGGGCCGCCCCGCTCCCCGATCTTCAGACGGCCGCGCTTCACTCTGACATTCCTGATCTGTGTATCGGCGACGCGGAGTCCCCGCGCAGGGCGTTGCGAAGCGACCGGCGACGGATGTCGTGGCCCAGCATGTCGAGATTGAGGCACGTTTCGGCGCGCCCGTCACCGGAGGAGGGGAGGGGCGCCGTGACACCCACGGGGAAGTTTTTTCGTTTCCGGCAGTTGACGGGTCTGGGAGTGATCCGTATACCCCGGTTCATCGGCGGGCGGCCA
>NZ_LMML01000031.1:0-12226 GCF_001422215.1 Methylobacterium sp. Leaf89
CCCGGTGAACCTGCAGGCCTACGTCACCCAGGACGTGGTCGAGCGCAATTACGGCGGCCGCGAGACCCGAGGCTGGCTCCGGGTCATCGTGCCGATCTACAAGGAGGACACCAACGCCGCCGCGCCCACCCTGCCGGTCGCGGGCCCGGGCCGGATCGCAGGCCGGTAGCCGCTGCCTGCGCGTGGTCTATTGAATTCTCTATGAATTCCTCAAGTCCACGTGCAGGCCAGGCCGGATAATCCATGACATTAATGTCAAGCAACACCGCGGAACATCAAGTCCAGAACAGACTTACAGCCGCACTGTGCCGCTCGTGAGCACATGACTGGAAGTCTCACATGAAAACCCTCGCCATGGTTCTGGCCTCCGGCCTGATGTTCGCCAGCTTTTCCCTCGGCTCGGCCTCGGCCGCTCCGGGCCTGACCCCGGCCGAGCGGATGCGCGCCAGCTCGTCGATCGGCCACGCGGGCAACTACAAGGCGCGCAAGTACCACATGCGCCATCGCGGCCATCGCCACGACGCGATTTACCATTCGCGCGCCCATCGCCTGCACCACACCCGCAACCGCCTGATGCACGGCGATCCGAACGCCCGCAATCCGATGCTGCCCGGCTACGCCCAGCAGCGCGGCAGCACCTCGGGCGGCCCGCGCTACTGAGGCCGCCCGCGCGGGGCAAAGCCCCGAGGCGCCGTTCGTCGCCTTGCGCGGAGTGTCCGGGGCGGCCCCGCGCCGCGCCGCTGACCCGTCCGGCCCGGCCGGCCGGCGCATCCCATCGGATGGGGTGACGCCGGCCGGCCGCGTCGGCTAAGCACGGGGTCCGCGCGGCCCGGACGGCGGCGCAATGCCGGCGTGAGCGAGGACCGGACCCGATGCCGCCGTGGCCGCCGAGCCTGCAGGACGCGCGCTGGCGGGTCGGCCTCTTCACCCTGCTCTACCTCTACCAGGGGCTCGTCGCCGGCTTCGCCCTGACGGCGCTGGCCAACCACTTCGCCGCCGTGGGCGCATCCACCGCGGAGGTCGGCCGCCACCTCGCCGTGGTCGGCCTGCCCTGGGTGCTGCAGCCCCTGCTCTGGGGGCCGGTGATCGACCGGGCGACACCCGACCGCATGGGACCGCGCCGCCGCTGGCTCGTCCTCGCCCTGGCCGGCGCACAGGCGAGCCTCGCCGGCCTGCTCCTCCTCGGCGGCGTCCCGAGCCTCACGGCCGTCAGCCTCGTCCTCCTCCTGCACAGCCTGGCCGCCTCCCTGGCCGACACCGCCACCGACCGCCTGATCGCCGACAGCGTGCCGGCCGGCGAACTGGGGCGCACCAGCGCGGCCACGCGGGCGGGCTTCGTCCTCGGCAGCGCGGCCGGGACCGCCCTCTTCGCCTGGGTGCTGGAAGCCGGGGGGTTCGCCGCGGCGGCGGGCGCCCTCCTCGGCCTGACCACACCCATCGCCCTGGCAGCCGCGCTCGTGCGCGAGGCCCCGGGGGACCGGCTCCTCGCCTGGCCGCGGCGCGGGCCGGCCCGTGCTGCCGGACCGGGCCGGATCGCCGCGGCGGCCGCCTTCGCGCGCGGGCTCGCCGACGCCTTCCGGAGCCGCGACGCCGCGCGCCTGCTGGCGCTGTGCTTCGCCATCGACTTCGCCCTGGCGCTGTTCCAGGTGCCCTTCGCCGTCGCCCTGGTGCAGGTGCATGGCTGGGACGCGGGCGGACTCTCGCGCCTGCAGGCCCTGCTCGCCCTCCTGGGCGGAACCCTCGGGGCAGCGGGCATCGGCGCCTCCGTCGACCGCCTCGGCCCGGGGCCGGCCCTGCGCGCCCTCCTGGTCGCCTGCGCGGCGGCCTTCGGGATCGCGGGCGGGTTGATCGCGGCCGGGCTGGAGGCGGCCACGGGGCCCGTCATCCTGGGCCTCGCCAACGTCGTGCCGGCCCTCCTCTACGTCGCCCTGCTGCCGACCGTCCTCCTGGCGAGCCGGACCGGACGGGCCTCGGCCACGCAGTTCCAGATCTACATGGCGGCGATGAACCTCGGCGACGTCGCCGGCTCGGCGCTCGCCAGCGGCCTCGCCGCGGCGGTTCCCCCGAGCCTCGTCGCCCTCGGCGTCGCCCTGCTGTTCCTCATCGGCACCCGCGTCGCCCGGACACCCTCCGGGTGATGGGGCGGGCTGCGGGATGGCGCGCAGCCTTCTCCCCGAGGGCGACCGGCCCCTGCGCAGGGGTCACGGGCCGCGGTTCGGGCCGGGAGACCGGCGCTCGTTCCGTCAGCGGGCCCGGCCCCGGACGCACCGACGCGGCAGAGGCCCTACCAGCCGTTTCGCGCCCGCCGCGCACGGTTCCGTCGTCTCCGAGAGATCGAGGCCCGGAGCGCGTAACCAAGCACAAATCCCAACACGATCAGACCCGGTACGTACCACCCCAGAATGATCGGCGCAGGTATGCTGGCGACATAGGCAACGGACGCGTCCCAATAAGGAAGGAAGAACGCGACTAAACTGTCCCAATACGACTTTAACAGATCCATAAGCATGCGCCTCGATTGGGACCTGCAAGTTGAGAGCGGCACCCGGCTCGAACCTATGCCATACGTTCGACGCGAATGTCACCTTTGACGCAACTGTCCGTGGCGACCTCCCGTTGGGATCATTCACGCCTCCGCCCAGCGCCCGGGCCGTGCGGCGAACGAGGGACATCGAAGTGCCGAAGGCTCGCCCGCTGATCGCCCTGGGTCTGCTCTGCGTGGCAGCGGAGGCGCAGGCCCAACCCGCCCGCATGGTCCTGGCGCACGCCGATCATCTGATTCCGCTCCTCGCGGACACGGATCTCCCCCCACATCAGGGCAGCGCACGGACGGCTTACCGGCTGATCGTCCACCGCGAGGCCGCGTCGGAGGGGCTGCCGGCCGAGATTGCCGACGCCGTGACGCAGATCGAGAGCGGCTACGATCCGACCGTGATCGGAGGCGCGGGCGAGATCGGCCTGATGCAGGTTCTGCCGACCACCGCCGCGATGCTGGGCTTCCGGGGGAGCCCGGCGGAGTTGGCCCGACCCGACGTCAACGTCCGGTACGGTGTCCGGTACCTGGCCGAAGCCTGGCGCCTGGCCAAGGGCGACCTCTGCCGGACCCTGATGAAGTACCGGGCCGGTCACGGGTCGGATGTCATGTCGCCCCTGTCGGTGACCTATTGTCGTCGCGCCCAGTCGGTTCTCGACGTCCCGGAGGCGCAACGGGAGGCGCAGGCGCCACCCGGATCCCTTCGACGCGCCGATCGGGCGTCCCTGACCAGGACGCCCCTCCCGAAGGGCGCGAAGCGGGGAACGCCGGAATTCGAGAAGGCCTACTGGGCCGCGCACGAGGCTCGCATCGCGAAGCTCAAGGCGCGCGTTCAGGCCAACTGGCGGGCGCGGGGCGCAAAGCCCGTGTAAGGCGACGCAAGAGCCCATCGGCGCCCGATCGAGCCGCGCACCCGTGCGGATCTCACGAATCTTCGAGCGTGACGTCGGGCGCGCTCCGCACCAGGAAATAGGGGCGGAGCCGCCGGCGCAGCGTCAGCGCGATCCGCGGCGAGCCGATGCAGGCCAGCCGGAACACGGTCCACCTGCTGAGGAGCGGCAAGCGGTAATGTCGGGAGAACAGGATGCGGAGGGCCATCCATTTTCGCCCCGCCAGGGCCGCATCGACCGTGGCGCCGACGGCGACCCTGGCGAGGAGCGCATCGCGGGCCGCGCAAATCTCCTTGCCGCCGCGGACTGCCCGAACAGAGTCATAGAACAGGTCCTGCCGGCGATTGATCAGGTCCGATCGTGCAATGGAATTCGACGTCAGCCGATATTCCGAGACGAACTTGTCGACGAAGACGAACGCGTGCGGATCGGCCGTCTCACCGAGGCGGATGCCGAAATCGGCATCGACGCAGTCCCCGACCTCGTCCTCGGACCGAAAGCCCATCGCATGGGCCCGCGCCGATGAGACCAAGTAGCTGTTGTTGGGCATCTGCTGCCGGAGCGCCGCGACGAGCGGCACCGGCTGAGGGCCGGCCTCCTCCGGAATCCGATGATAGGTCCGGTTCCAGGTCCGGGTGCGCTTCGGCAGAATCCGCCCCGTCTCGTCGATGACGTACTGCTTGCCGTACACGCACAGACACCCCGGATGCGCATCCCAGGCGTTCGTGAGCGTCGTGATCGCATCGTCACACAGGCGATCGTCGTCGTGCAGCAGGATCAGCCGCTCACCTTTCGCCGACGCGAACAACGCATTGATATTCCGCGCCTGCCCCGCGCGCCGCGCGTTGTGCCGATAACGGATTTCCACCTCGGACGCCGCGGGCAGGCTGGCAATCATCGCCCCGCTCACGGTTCCGCCCGAGTCGTCCCCGATCAGAATTTCCAGCGGACGGTATTTCTGGGACAGACAGCTCTCGACGGCCTGCCTGAGAAAGTCCGGGCGGTTACAGGTCGGAATACAGATGGATATCAAACCTTTCCGTCTATCTATTTGTGCGTTCCCTTCTCCGATTTTTGTCTCAGGCGTGCTTTTCATTGCCTTCTCAAGCCGCTCAGGACAAACCCCGCATTGTCTTTAAACTGCCTGAGCGCGCAAGAAAACAAGATACCGAAGAAGACTGTCACGAAAATCGTAAAAATCAAGACCATCAGAAGATTCGCTGGGACCTTGGCGGTCAATTCGGCACGAACGATCTCGGCCACAACAAAAGCAAGGATCGACGCACCGCAGGGGGCAATAATCGCCGACGCGAGATCACTCCACCTGAGGGAGAGACGATGAACCATCACGCCGAACGTGATGGGCGCCTCACATAGCAGCAGGAGCGAGTAGGTGATGACTGTTTCCTGAAGATCTGAATTCTCAACGATGACGAGACCCAGGACCACAATCAGTGTCTTTGCCACGATCAGGCCCAGCAGCGTCCCAGGGCGCCCCATCGCGATGAGATACGAGCCGCAGATGAACTGGATGCATTGAACGCCACCGACGATCAGGAGAGGGCGCACGATCTCATCGGCACCCATCCATCGGCTTCCGAGCGCAAGACGAACGAGATCCGGTGACAACGCAGCCACACCGAGAAAGACCGGGGTTCCGAACGTGGCACACAGCGAGACCGTCCGGAGGAACGACCGGGCCAGCCGCTGCGGATCGGAGGCGATCCGAGACAGGAAACTGAGCGCGACGGCCGAGACGCTCACTTGGACCAGCTGGGTCAGCGTCTGATCGATCCGCATGGAGACGGCGAAGAGCCCCAGGGATGCGGCGCCATGGCGACTGAGGATCACGAAATCGATGCTTCGCATGGCCACGAAGTCGATCGCCCGGAGGAGGACGAGGCTGACCCCGAAGCGCAGCAGCCGACGCAACACGGCCGGATCGGGTGCCCGGGACGGACGCCAGGTCGAGCGGGACCAGAGCCAGAGGGCCGATAGGACGACCTGCGTGCTGAATTGGCCCAGCAGCGCCCAGGCGCCCCACCCGTTCAGCGCGAGGGTGAGCCCGACCACCCCGCTGGCGAAGATCCCGAACACGGTCCGCAGGGCGAGCGCGCGGAAGAGCTCGGCGCGGCGATACAGAGCTTCCTGGAAGCTGATCAGGACCAGGATCGGACAGAACAGGGCGGCGTAGTGCAGATAGGGCGCCAGCGCTTCCGCCTTCATGATCCGGGCGATCGGCAGGGCGGCGGCGATGAGGAGGCCGGCCAGGATCACGCTGCCGGCCAGGGAGACGTACAGGGCGAGATCGGGATCGCCCACCCGCAACTGCGGACGCTGCACGAGCGCGTCGCCCATGCCGAAGTCGGCGATCAGCGCCAGAAAGCTGACGACCACGATCGCCGTGGACGCGAAGCCGAATTCATCGGGCGTGACGAAGCGCGCGATCAGGATGAACAGCAGCACGCTCATCAGGCGGCCGACGACGTTCTGCAGCAGGGACCAGAACAGCCCCCGCATCGCCCGCGATCGCAGCGTCGGGTTCTGGCTCATGGTTGCCCGGCACACCCGCTGCGAGAAACCGGACGCCGGGCGACGGGTGTGACAGTCATTCGGATGGGGGTTCCTCGATGTCGTCAATCCCGCGCCCCGGGTGGTCCCGGTCCGTCCCGAGACCTGCCCGAGGGCTCCCGAACCGCAAGGCCCCCGCGCAGCAACGTCCTGGCCGGGTCCCAAGAGCCCAAAGGGTCTGACAGGGTCGGCGCGAAGATGCCAGCACGACACCCTGCGTTCATCGCGCGGTGATCGCCCGACGGCCGAACCACCCGCTGCGTGACCACGCAATCAGGGAGCCGTCTCAAAGGCGCGGACGGGCGTGCGATGACAGGACACCGCGCCCTTCGGGCGCGACCGCGACATCTCCGACAAGGGCCGTGCTTGCAGACGCCGCGCTCTATACTTCGGCCGCGGCCCGGAGAATGGTGCCCTTCCGATCGCGCGCCGTTTCCCGGCGAGGCTCGTCACGGCGACGCGGCACCGTCAGGGGGCCTGCGAGGTCTTTCCGAAACGCCCCGCGCGGTCTCTCCGCCACGCCCTGCGCGGTTTGCCTGGAACGCAGAGGTCCCGGACGCGTCCGATCGGGCATTCGGCAATGCAAGCCCGGAGATCCGGTTCGCGCCCGATCGTCCATCCTCGCTCCAAGGAGGCGCGCCGTTCGAGCACGACGTCTCGCCGCGCATTCCATCGCCGGTCCGTGCCTTCGGCGACGGAGTCCCGCGACGGCGGCTTCCACGCACCCGCGGCGACACCGTCGCGAACGCGGGCGCGCCCGATCCCGCCTCCGGTCCGCCTCGGCGGGGGCGGGGTCCGACGAGGCTCCCGCTCCGGTTTGGGCGGGGGCCGGGGTGACGGGCGCCCCCGCCGAGGTCACCCATCGCCCCCTGTCCCTGTCCGTCCAGGAGACAGGCCCCGCGCTCGCAGGACGCCGAAGGCGTCGACCGGGACCGGTCCGATCCGGGACGGCGCCCGTCGCGGCAGGGAGCCTGCGCGCCGCGCGACTCAGGCCGCCCGAACGGTCGTCAGGAAACGCCGCACCTCGCCGGAGAGGCGTTCGGATTGCCGGGAGACCTCGGACGCGGAGGTGAGCACGTGGGCCGCTGCCGTACCGGTGTCCTCGGAGGCTCGTGCCACCCCCGCGATATTGTCGGTCACCTCGGCCGTGCCGCTCGAGGCCTGGGCCACGTTGCGCACGATCTCCTGGGTCGCGGCGCTCTGCTGCTCCACGGCCGCCGCGATACTGGCCGCCACGGTGTTGATGTCGCGGATCCGCCCCGTGATGCCGTGGATGGCCGCGACGGCTTGGGTTTCCAGAGCTTTCCCGCTCTCGCGCAGGACCTCCGGCTTCAGCGCGAGCGCGATGGGCCGTTCCAGCCCGCGCATCGCGCGTTCGGCGTCCCGCACGGCGCTGGCGGTGGCGGTGGCGGTGGCGGCCTCCACCTCGGACTTCGTTCGCGACAGATCGACGTCCTTGAAGTTGAGCTGGATGCAATTCAAGGCGACCTGGGCTTGGGAGATCCCCGACAGAATGGCCTGCTCCCAGGCGACATTGTCGATTGCGTCATTGATACGATGATTACTATTTCATTGACAACCAATTACACCCATGTCGGATATATAAGCCACAGATGAAAAAACAATCTTACGTAATATCGTGATTACAAGCGTTATATAGAGAAATATACAAGGACAATCGATGCTATTTGAGGAATTTAAATTGCTCGCAACAGATGAAACGTTTTTTACGGCCCTTAGTTTACACGCGATCGACAGAGCGAGAACCTTACGGGGACACGATCGGCCTCATCGTCGCCCCCGGCGAGCGACGGCACGGCCGATCTCCGGCCCTGCGCAGACGCGGACCGCGCGGCGATCCCGGACCTCCGCCAGGACCTTCACCCCGTCACACGCCGGCATGTCCGAGCCTGCCGCATCACGTCGCTCGGCGCGGAGCACCGGCTTTCGGGCATGCTGCCCCCTGAAGGCCGGCGGATGCTTGACACGGAGCGACCCGACCGCCTCAGTGGCGGCATCGCGCCGACACCGGGGCGCCCTGGACCACCACGTCGGCCAGACCGACTTACCCCCGCGCCGCACCCCGCCTTGCCGATGTCCCCTCCCCCCGCCTCCGCCCGGTCCGCCTCGTGAGCGAACCGAGCGCGCCCGGCCTTCGGGTCCTGCTGCCCGAGGCCGCCCGCTATGCCGGGGGCGCGCGCGTCGGGCCGGGGGAGAACGAGCATTGGGTTCCTGCCAAGAACCGCTGGTCGCGGGTGGTGCTGCCCTTCGGTGGGCTGATGCCGGAGGCGTGGTGCTGCCTCGGCTTCCGCCTCGCCTGGGCGGCGGAGGAGGCCGCCGGGTCCGCCCTCGACTTCGCCCTGGTGGGGATCGACTTCCTGGCCGAGGACGGCTCGAGCCTCGACTTCGACCACGTGCCCGGTCTCGACCGGACGCTCCTCGACCCGCACGGCACCTGGATCGCCGGGCCGGCCGCCCTGCCGCCGGAGACGCACGGGGCGCGGGCCGGGCGCCTCCAGCTCGCCTTCCGGGTCCCGGCCCCGGCCACCCGGATCACGGTGACGCTCCGCTCCTGGCGCAACAGCGCGCCGTTCGCGGTCTCGGAAGCGCGTCTTGCCCAGGGGACGGATCTGGCACCGTCGCCGGCCCTGATCCCCCGCGCCCGGCACCGCCTCGGGCCGGAGCCGGCCTGGCGCGACCACGCCCTGGTGCCGGGCTGCGGCCTCGTGCTGCGCGGCCAGCTCCACACGCCGCAGCCCGGCACCCACGCGGCGCTCGCCCGCATCGTCTACCGCGACCGGTCCGGGGCGGAGCTCGCCCCCCCCTATCCCGGGACCCTCTCGGTGCCCGGGCTCGGGGCCCTCGTCGACCTCTCCGCCCACCAGCAGGCCCGCCGCTTCACCCTGGAGCTCCAGCCCCCCGCCGGGGCGGCGCGGGTGGCGGTGGGCTTCGCCACCTGGGAGGCGGACGGGCCGGAGGCCGAGCTCCTCGCTTCGCCGGAGGTGGCCCTGGAGGACCGGATGCGGCTGGAGAGCCTCTGCGCCGACGACCTCCTCGCGGCCCCGGATTTCCTCGCCCGCCTGGCCGAGCGCCTGTCCCTGCCCGGGGCCGCCTTCGCGGGCTGGTGTCCGCAGCCCGAGGCAGTGGCCACCGTGCCGGCGGTGCTCACCCGCGCCCGGGCGATCCAGCGCGGCGAGGGCCATCGCGCCGCCGGCCTCGACCGGGTCCTGCGCCTCGCCGGCCAGCCCGCCTGGACCCTGCCGGAGGCGCCGGACTGGACCGAGGATCCGTTCCGCTCGGTGCCCTGGCGCCTGGAGTACCAGTCCCTGGCCTGGCTCGCGGCGCTGGCCGAGGCACCGGGCGGCGGCGCCACCGCCGTCGGCCTCGCCCTGTCCTGGTCGCGGGCCAACCCCTGGGGGGCGCCCACCGACGGCCTCGCCCTGCACCCGGCGGCCCTCGCCGCCCGTACCGAGACCTTGGTGCGGCTCCTCGCCCGGGCCGGCAAGCCCGGCGGCCCGGCCTCCCTCACCCTCACGGGCGAGGCGGTGCGGCACGGCTTCGCCCTCGCCGAGATTCTGGGCCAGAACACCTTCGGCCGCTCGATCCACCAGCTCCAGGCGGCGGCGGCCCTGCGCATCGTCGCCCGCGCCCTGCCGCTGCTGCCGCTCGCGGCACACTGGCTCGCCCTGGCCGAGGACGCCCTCGAGACCGGCCTCGCGCCGCTCCTCGACGCGGAGGGGCGGTTCTCCGACCCCGCCCTGCACCCGCGCCTCGAGCTCCTGACCCTCCTGCGCGCCCTCGGGCTCGGCCTCGACGCCGACGACCCCGCCGAGTCGGCGCTCAGGGGCCGCCTCGACCGGCTCGTGGCGGCCGGGCTCCCGGCGGTCGCCGGTCTCCTCGATCCGACCGGGCGCCTGCCCCCGTTCGGGGACGCGCCCGCCGGCGAGGATGCCGCCGGCTGGATCGGGCGCCTCGGTGCGCAGGCGGGTCGCGCGCTCAGTGCGACGCGCTGGTCCGGAGACGCGCGACCGCGACGCGACCGTCCCGGTATACCACGCGTCACCCTGGAGCCCGCCGCGGGCCGCGTCGACCCGTCCTCGGGCATGATCGCGCAGCGCCACGACGCCCCCGGCCGCGGCTGGGGCCACTTCGCCTGCACCTTCGCCAGCCAGGGCCAGGGTCCCGGACCCGGCCATCGGGACGTCGGCTCCTTCGTCTACGCCTGCGAAGGGGTGCGCTGGATCGTCGAGGCCGGCGGGTCGAGCCAGGTCGAAAGCGGCGCCGCCCGCCACCACCTCCTCTCGGGGGCCGGCCACAACGTGGCCGCCCTCGACCAGCGCGAACCGATGGCGGGCCCCGCCCTCTACCTCGGGGCCGAGCGCCTCATCGGCGCCACCGCCCACCGCCTCGCCACGCAGGTCCACGGTCCCGACGTCGCGCACCGGCGCGTTTTCCTCGTTCTCGACGACCTCTCCGGACTGGCGGTGTTCGACCGCTTCAGCGGGTCGGGCAGCCTCAGCTTCGAAGGCGCGGTCCACCTGTCGCCGGAGATCCTGCTGGCCCTGGCGGGTCCGCGCCGGGCCATGGCCCAGGCCGGGCGCCACCGGCTCTCGCTCTCACCCGTGGCGGTCGCCGGGCGCTGCGCCGGCCTGACTCTCCGCAACGGCTGCAACGCCCATCCGGGGGCCCTGCGGGGCTTCGTCGCCGCGGCCGCCGGCGGCCTTCAGCCGGCGAGCGTGCTCGGCTACGCCTTCGCCGGTGCCGGCACGGTCTGCGGCGGTCTCGCCCTCGCGGCCGATGCCGATGCCGACCGGCGGCTCACCGCCCTCCTGGACGAGCCCGCCTTCGAGCGCCTGCTGGCGGAGGCGTGAGGCCCATCCTCGGGCACGGACTTCGCATGAGGAAGGGAGGTCCCTTCGGGATCGGACATCCCTTCAGGAACGGACTTCGCGCTTGGCGACGAAGTTGAATTCTTCGACCAGCACGTCCTTGACCACGTCGGAGCCGAGGCGGGCGTTCACCTGCTTGCGGATCTCGGCAAGGCGCTGGGTGACGTTGTAGCGGGACAGGCGTTTGAAATCGATCGCCGGGTCCGTATAGATCTGCCGGAACGTCTCATCGACGACGAAGGCATTCGGCGGCACAGAGAGCGTGTGCATCAGCCGCGCATCGGCAGTAAAGACCAGGACGGCGACGATGTAGCCCTGTACTTTGCCATCAACGACCATCGGCACATTGATGGGTGGCAGTTTCTGGTACTGGAGACCTTCGAGGTAAGGCTCGGTTTTCTTGGCGAACAGCCCCGCCCCCCAGGTCACCGCGGCGTAGCAGGACAGGATGGTGAGGCCGCAGATCCACAGGCCGGTGACGAGGATGCGCATGGCGGGGAGCGGACCTCAGCGCCGGACGTGGCCGGAATAGGTGCCGTCGGATTCCGCCGCGCGCAGGGACTCCGCGACGATGCCGGAGATCTCCTCGACGGCCCGCAGGTGCAGGCCGACGGCGTCCTGATTGCGCTCGAGGGCGCCGCGCAGACGCAGCAGCTGGTCGAGCACCGGCGTGTCGAGTTCGGCGGGATCGAGGTCGCGGGTCAGGCGGGTCAGTTCGAGGAGGCTCTGGCTCTTGCGACGGTTCACCGCCTCCTGGTCGACGGGGTGATGCGCCAGCAGGGCCTCGGTCTCCGCCGTCACGGTGGCTTCCAGGCGCTTCAGGGATGCGAGCAGCATGGGGTTTCAGCTCTCCGAAGTCTTGGTCGACGCGGTCTTGGTCGACGGCGCGACGGCCGCCGCGGGCGGGTTCAGCGGACGCGCCGCCTCGAGCATCCGGGCGATGCCGACGCCGCCGGCCCGGGCGACCTGCGTTCCGACCTGATCGGCGAGCATCGACTTCCAGATCCCGCCGGCATTGCCCTTGCCGAAGACGGCGCTGGCCTTCGAGGGCATCATGGTCTCGACGAACTGGCGTAGGACGAAGGCCTCGAACTGCTTGTAGGGATCGCCCGCCTTGCCGGCGCCCGAGACCGCGTTGTCGGTCTGCAGGGCGGTCAACGTCCCGCGAGCGTCGAGGGGCATGTGCACCGAGACGCCGGCCATGCGGTAGGCATCGCCGAACGCCGCCGGATCGGTCCCGGGGGCCGACAGCTTCGCGGCGGCCTCCTGCACGCGGCCGGGATCGGCGGCGCGGGCCACATCGAGGACGATGTCGGAGGGAGGCGAGATGCTCATGGCAGGGG
>NZ_LMML01000031.1:12231-62647 GCF_001422215.1 Methylobacterium sp. Leaf89
CGCTTCAGCGGGTTCGGGGAGCCGGTCCCTGGGAGGCATAGGCGCCCTGGCTTTCGGCAGGCTTGCATCGTGGCCTGGGGATCAGTCGAGCGGCCTTGCCCCGCCTGCGGTCATGAGGTCGAGCTGCTCGAGCAGGGCGTGCTGCTCGCGCTCGTGGTCGCGCAGCTTCAGGAGGCTGTCGGCCTGGCGCTCGGCGCGCTTTTCGGCGAGGCCGCGGGCCTTCAGTATTTCAGACAGTCGTGTCGAGGTCGCGCCGAGTTCGCTCGCCTCCGTGGCGAGGGCGCGCAGGCGCCGCGCGGCGGCGTCGAGGAACAGGCCGTGCATGGTCTCGCCGGCCAGGGTGGCCAGCATGGCCGCCCGGTCGGCCTCGACGCGGGCGGTCTGAGCGCGGTTGGCGGCGAGGTCGCGCTCGGCGAGGCCCCGCATCTGCTCCTGGACCTTGAGCAGGCGCTGGGCGCGCAGGAGCCGGAGGCGGGTGGTCATGGTCTCAGCCCCGGCGCAGGTAGTCGAAGTAGCCCATGACGAACTGCATCATGAACTCGTTGCTGATGAGGTACAGCAGCATCAGGCCGCCGGCCATGATGAACGGCGTGGCGATGAAGTAGACCGGGATCTGCGGCACGAGCTTGTTGATGAAGCCGGCGGCCAGGTTCACCGCCACCGCGTAGACGAGGAACGGCGCGGTGATGCGCAGGCCCAGCACGAAGGCGGTGGTCACCTGGTCGACGATGCGCACCAGGGCGACCTGCGAGCCGATGCCCTCGCCGGGCGGGATCCGGCCGTAGGAATCGACGAGGCCGCGGAACAGCTCCCAGTGCAGGTCGGCGGCGAACAGCAGGGCGGCGGCGGCCATCATGATCATCGCCTCCACCGCCGGCACCGGGTCCATGCCCTCGGCCACCGACCCCGGCATGCCGCCGAAGCCCACCATGGTGGCGGCGGCGTTCACCACGGTCTCGAGGACCACGTAGTAGATCCGGCCGAGGAAGCCGAGGACGAGGCCGGTCAGGCTCTCGGTGACGATCCAGCCCAGGGTGGCGCCGGGGTCCTGCGCGGCGAGCTTGCCCTGGAACAGGGGCAGCAGCATCGGGGTCAGGGCGAGCGAGACCGCCAGCGCGATCAGGAGGCGGACCTGCGCGGGCACGCGGGGACTGGAGAAGCCCGGCACGATGAGGAGGCAGGCGCCGACCCGGCAGAAGATCAGGAACACCCCGAGAAAGCTCTCGGGGCCCAGCACCGCCAGGAGCGGCGCCGTCACGAAATCGTCCCGAGGGAGCGGATCTCGACCCCGCGCGCGATCTCCAGGTGCGAGAGGACGGCGAGCGTCGGATAGAGCCGCTCGATGATCATGCGCACGTAGGGGCGGGCGTCCGGCGCGGTCACGAGGGCGAAGTTGCGGGTCTCGCGCATCTGCTTGCGGATCGCCTCCGACGCCTCGGTGCCGAACTGCTCCACGAGGCGCGGGTCGATGTCGAACTCGATGACCTCGCCCTTGCCGTCGCGCTTCAGGCTCTGGTGGAAGGAGAGGTCCCAGGCGCTGCCGAGGCGCAGCACCGCGAGCACGCCGTTCTCGGCGAGGTCGCCGCAGATCTGCTGGGCGATGCGCATGCGGACGTGCTCGGCGATCTGCTCGGCCCGGCGGGCATGGGGCGTGATCTCGGCCACGGCCTCCAGGATGAGGTGCAGGTTTCGGATCGAGACCCGCTCGGAGAGCAGGAGCTTGAGTACTGCCTGCAGGCCCGAATAGGAGATCTGCGAGGGGCAGATCTCGTCGAGCAGGCGCTTGTACTCGGGGTCGAGCCGGTCGAGCAGGTTGCGCATGTCCTTGTAGGACAGGAGCGTGGGCAGGTTGTTGCGGATGACCTCGGAGAGGTGGGTCAGCAGCACGGAGGAGCCGTCGATGGGCTCGAAGCCGCCGCGCCGCACTTCGCCCGCATAGGCGTCGAGGACCCAGCGCGCCTTCATGCCGAAGGCGGGCTCGCGGACCTCGTCGCTCGGCACGTCCGGCACGGGCCCGTCGCCGGTGACCACGAGGAGCTCGCCCGGGCGCAGTTCCTGGGTCGCCACCACGGTGCCGTGGATGAGGATCTGGTAGCATTTCGGCGGCACGGCCAGGCTGTCGGTGAGCTTGATGTCGGGCACGACGAAGCCGTACTGGCGCGCGAACTTGCGGCGCATCTTGGCGACCCGGTGCGACAGCTCGGACTGCGTCCCCTGGACCTGGGCCGCGATCTGGCGCCCGAGGCAGAGCTCGATCTCCGGGGTCTTCAGCGACTCCTTGACGGATTCGCGTAGCGCGACCTGCTTCTTCTCCTCCTCGGCCTCCGCCTTGGCATCGACGATCGCCTTCTGGGCGGCGAGCTTCTTCGGGATCGCGTAGGCGGTGAAGGCCATCAGCCCGGAGAGCGCCATGAAGGGCACGAAGGGCAGGCCCGGCACCAGGGCGAACAGGAACATGAGGGCCGCGGCCACCGAGAGGGCGCGCGGGTAGGCCCCGAGCTGGCCCATCACCGCCTGCTCGGCGGTGCCCCGCGTGCCGCCCTTCGAGACCAGGAGGCCGGCGGCCAGCGAGACGATCAGGGCGGGGATCTGCGAGACGAGGCCGTCGCCCACCGAGAGCTTGGTGAACACGTCGGCCGCCTGGCCCAGCGGCATGCCGTGGCGGGTGGTGCCGATGATGATGCCGCCGAACACGTTGACGGCGATGGTGATGAGGGAGGCGATGGCCTCGCCGCGCACGAACTTCGAGGCGCCGTCCATGGAGCCGAAGAAGGCGCTCTCCTCCTCCAGCTCGCGCCGGCGGTGCTGGGCCTCCTTGTCGTCGATCAGGCCCGCGTTCAGGTCGGCGTCGATCGCCATCTGCTTGCCGGGGATCGCGTCGAGGGTGAAGCGCGCGCCCACCTCGGCGATGCGGGTGGCGCCCTTGGTGATGACGAGGAAGTTCACCGTGATCAGGATCAGGAAGACCACGATTCCGATGACGAAGTCGCCGCTCATCACGAACTGCGAGAAGCCCTGGATGACGTGGCCGGCCGCCGACACGCCGTGCTGGCCGTTGGCCAGGATCAACCGGGTGGTGGCGATGCCGAGGGCCAGGCGCAGCAGGGTCGCGATCAGCAGGACGGTGGGGAAGGCCGAGAATTCCAGCGGCTTCTTGATCCAGAGGGCCACCATCAGGATCAGCACCGACAGGGCGATCGAGAAGGCGAGCCCGATGTCGAGCAGGATCGCCGGCACCGGCAGGAACAGGATCGCCAGGATGGCGACGATGCCCGCCGCGAACCCGATGTCCCTCTGGGACCGGCGCTCTCCTGCGATCGTGGCGCTTGCCGCCATGGCGGATCCTCAACCCCCGTGAATCAACACGGGCTTGTCGCGCCGCAAGCTTGCGCGAGGGTCGCCTGGCATCGGGCACGGCCTCGGAGACGCGACCGAACGGGCGCGACGCGCGTTGAGGGGACGTCGATTCCGCCGCGCGGGTGCGCGCGTGCTAAGATCATTGTCTGCATCGGCGCCGCGCGTTGGGATTTCGAACCCAGCGGGCGTCGCCCGTCCCGTGTCCCTGGAAAGTCCCGATCGCCCCATGCCTGATCTACGCCTCGTCCTCCCCCTCCTCGGTGCCGTCCTGGTTTCGGGCACCGCGTCGGCCGAACCCACGCCGATCCGCGAGCTGCTCAAGCTCTCCTGCACCGGGGACTACCTCGAGCACTGCAGCATGCATCCCCCCGGCGGACCGGAGGTCGAGGCCTGCTTCCGGCAAAACCTGCGCAAGCTCTCGCCGGACTGCGCCCGGGCGATCCGGTCCTACCAGCGCGAGAAGAAGTCCACCCGCTGAGGGCCGGCCGCGCTGGGCCCCCCGCCGCAACCGTCTCAGGATCACCCCGTGTCGCAGGCCGAGGCCAGCACGCCGACCGATCCGGACGCCGTCCGGTTCCGCGATGCCGGCGAGGCGGCGCTCGTCGTCGAGTTCGGCGCGCGGGTCGATCCGGCCCTGAACGCGCGGGTGCTCGCCCTGGACGCGGCCCTGGCGCAGGACCCGGTCGCCGGCATGCTGGAGACGGTGCCGACCTATCGCTCGCTGATGATCCACTACGACCCGCTGGTGCTCGACCGCGACGCCCTCGCGGCCCGGGTGGGCGGCCTCCTCGACCGGCCCCCGGCAGGATCGCGCCCCGGCCGCACCTGGACGCTGCCCTGCTGCTACGATCCGGCCTTGGCGGAGGATTTGGCGGAGGATCTCGGGGCGGTCGCCGACTGGGCCGGCCTGGCGCCCGCGGATGTGGCCGCGCGTCACGCAAGCGGCACCTACCGGGTCTACATGTACGGCTTCGCGCCGGGCTTCGCCTATCTGGGCGGCCTGCCGGAGGCCCTCGCGATTCCCCGCCGCCGGACGCCGCGCCCGCCCCATCCCGCCAACGCCCTCCTGGTGGGCGGCGGCCTCGCGGCGGTGGCGACCGTCCCGATGCCCACGGGCTGGTACGTCGTCGGCCGGACCCCGGAGCGGCTCTATTCCGAGGCCCGCCCGCAGAGCTTCCTCGTCGAGCCCGGCGACGGCTTGCGCTTCGAGCCGATCGACGCGGCCACCTTCGCGGCCCTCGAGGCCCGCGCGGCGCGCGGGGAGATCCTCGCGCAGAGGGACCCGTGATGGACGGACCCGTGACGGAAGAGCCCGTGAAGGAGGAGCCCGTGACGGCGCGGGCCACGCTCCGGATCCTCTCGGCCGGGGCGGGCGTCACCCTGCAGGATGCCGGCCGGCACGGCTATCTCCGCTACGGCATCACGCCGGCCGGGCCGATGGATCCCCTCGCCCACGCCACCGCCAACCGCGCCCTCGACAATCCCCCGGGCGCCACCGCCATCGAGGTCTCCCTCGGTGGATTGTCGCTCACGGCGGAGGCGACCGCCCTCGACGTCGCCCTGGCGGGGGGCGACCTGCGCATCGACCTCGACGGGCGCCCCCTGCCCGGCGCCGTCGCCCTCACCCTGCGGCCGGGCGCGCGGCTCACCCTGCGGGCGGGCCGGGCCGGGGCCTGGTGCAGCCTGGCGGTGGCGGGCGAGATCGCCGTGGCGCCGGTGCTGGGCTCGACGGCGACCCACACCCGCTCCGGGCTCGGCGGCCTGCACGGTCGCGGCCTGCGGGCGGGCGACGCCCTCGCGGTCCGGGCTGCGCGCGCCTCGGTCGGCGACCCGTGCCGCCTCGCGGCGCCCTGGCTGCATCGGCCGCCGGACGTGATCCGCGTCGTCCTCGGACCGCAGGACGATCTGTTCGAGGCGTCCGCCATCGAGACCTTCCTGGCGGGTCCCTGGCGGATCGGCCCGCGCGGGGACCGCATGGCCAGCTTCCTCGAGGGCCCGTCCCTCCGGGCTCGGACCCACGACATCGTCTCCGACGGCATCGCCATGGGGGCGATCCAGGTCCCGGGCTCGGGCCAGCCCCTGGTGCTCATGGCCGACCGCCAGCCCACCGGCGGCTACCCGAAGATCGCCACGGTGATCGGCGCCGATCTCGGCCGCCTGGCCCAGGCCCAGGCGGGCACGGCGTTGCGCTTCGCCGCCGTCGACCGCGCGCAGGCGGTGGCGGCGCGGCGGGCGGAGCGCGACGCCCTGATCCCCGACATCCCGCGCCAGCCCGTCCTGCGCACCGACTTCCCGTCCGAATTCCTGCTCGGGACCAACCTCATCGACGGCGTCGTCGGTTAGGATCGCGCCGCCAGCGGCCGGGGGTCGCGCCGAGCCGGGGATGCGCCAGATGCCGACCATCGACCTGAATGCCGATCTGGGGGAAGGCTTCGGCGCCTATCGCTGCGGCGACGATGCAGCGATGCTCGCCCTGGTGACCTCGGCCAACGTCGCCTGCGGCTTCCATGCCGGCGACCCCGAGATCATGGCCGAGACCTTCGCCCTGGCGCGGGCGCGGGGCGTCGCCGTGGGGGCGCATCCGGGCTTTCCCGACCTTGCGGGCTTCGGGCGCCGGCCGATGCCGTTCGGCCCGGCCGAGATCGAGCGGCAGGTCGCCTACCAGGTCGGCGCCGCGCAGGCGCTGGCCGCCCTGGCGGGCCATCGCCTGACCTACGTCAAGGCGCACGGGGCGCTGGCCAACCGCGCGGCGGCGGAGCGAGACGTGGCGGATGCGATCGCGCGGGCGGTGCGCGCGGTCGATCCCGCCCTCGGCCTCCTGGCCATCGCCCGGACCGAGCAGGTCGCGGCCGGCGAGGCGGCGGGCCTGGCCGTCCATGCGGAGATCTTCGCCGACCGCGGCTACACAGAGGCGGGCCAGCTGATCCCGCGCGGCCAGCCCGGCGCGCTCATCACGCAGGCCGAGGCGGCGGCGGACCGGGTCCTGGCGATGGTGCAGGCCGGCGGCCTCCTCACGGCGGAGGGCTCCCTGCTGCCGACGCGGATCGACTCGGTCTGCGTGCACGGCGACAGCGCGCATGCGGTGGGCCTGGCGCGGGCGGTGCGGGCGCGGCTGGAGACGGCCGGGATCGTCCTGCGGGGCCTCGGTCAGAACCCGGTGACGATGCGCCCGTAGGTGGCCTCGGCGAAGGTGTAGATCTGCGCCCCGATGAAGGAGCTGGTCACGAGGAGCACCAGCAGGATCACCACGATCTTGGGCACGAAGGTGAGCGTCACCTCCTGGATCTGGGTCAGCGCCTGGAGCAGCGCCACCAGGATGCCGATCAGCATCGCGGCGCCGATCGCGGGTCCCGCCGCGACGATCACGGTCCAGATCGCGGCGCGCACGAGTTCGAGGGCGTCGACCTCGTTCATCCGGGGAGCGGCCTTGTCCTGTGGGGTTTCGCGTCCACTCTACGCCGGAACGCCGTCACTGCGACAGGGAAATGCCCTGCGCCAGGAGCACGTCCTGGCCGTTGGTGAGGCGGGCCAGGGCGCCCTCGCTGGTGATCTTCACGGACTGGACCTCGCCCGTGACCGTGCCGTCCGAGGACGTGATGGTGCGGCCGATGATCTGGTCGGCCTGCGACAGGAAGCTCGAGGAGAGCAGCGAGTCGAGCTTGGTGTTGGTCTTGGTCGCCTGCTCCACCTGCGAGAAGGTCGCCAGCTCGCTGACATAGGCCGTGGAATCCATCGGCTTCGTCGGATCCTGGTTCTTCAGCTGCGTCATCAGCAGGGTGAGGAAGGTGTCGGCGTTCATCGAGGCGGCGATGCCGGTCGCGGACTTGGTGGCGGCGGCGGTGGCGGCCGTCTGGGATGTGGCCGTGCTGGGGACGCTGGCGACGCTCATCGGCGGGCCTCCTGGTTCGATGGCCCGGTCAGGCCGGGTGGACGGGGGATACGACGGGCGCGGCCCGCAGCACCGGTGCGGCGGCCCCTACCGGAGCGGGGGCGGCCGAGGGGGCGGCCATGAGGGCGGCTTCCGCCGCGTAGAGCCCGCGGATCAGCTTGAGCGCCTCGATCAGCCGGCCCGCCTCGACGAGCCGGCCGGCGCCGAGGACGCCCTCGCGGATCTCCGGATCGGCGACGACGGCGAGGAGACCTGCCTGCAGGGTGCGGCAGAGCTCGCGGGCGCCGTCCGCGTTGGCCGGATCGATCACCAGCGCCTGGACCGCGAAGTAGAGCTGGCGCAGGGGCGTGGTCGCCGCCTCCGCCTGCAGCACGTGGGTCTCGAGCAGGAAGGTCGCGTCGTTCAGAAGCTCCAGGGAGACCTTCCGATCGACGCGCAGGACCGCGCCGTTCACGTAGACGCGCTCGCCGGCGCGCAAGGACAGGCGCATGGTCCGGCTCACCGCAGGCCGTCCCGGATCGAGGTGTTGACCGCGATGAGCGCCGACAGGGCGCGGTCGGGCTCGGCGATGACGGCGTTGGCCTCGTGCATGCTCCACAGGCCGATGGAGACGAGGTCGGCGCGCAGGTCCGGCGGCAGGCCGTTCTCCTCGCTCTGGAGGTCCTCGATGAGCACGCCCCAGAGGCTCTGCAGGAAGCCGGCCGCCATGGCGCGATCCGGCTGCTGGGCATCGGGCCGGTCGGCGATGCGCAGCAGGTCGAGCGCCCGGTCGAAGGCGGCGCGCTCGCGCTCGCGCGCGATGGCCGGGGCCTCCTCCAGGATCTCGGCGTAGGAAAACTGGTACATATCGGTCCTGTCCCGTGTATCCGCGGCCCGCCGCGCCGGGGCGCGGATCGGACCGATGAGCCGTTGGGGCCGACGGGGCCTTCCGGGAAGGCGCCCGCCGCCGGGTCGTGACGGGGCTCGGTCGTCCGGGCCCCGCGCCGCGCTAGAGGTAGTTGACGAGGGAGAGCTGCCGCAGCTGCGCGGTCAGGGCGTAGGAGATCTGCACCTGCGTCGACAGGCGGTCGACCCGGGTCTTGGCCTCGGCCCGGTCCACGCCCTCCATGTCCATGATCTGGGCGTCGAGCAGCGAGGTCTGCGACTCGAGCCGGGTGTTGGCCGCCGCGATCGCGGCCTGCGAGCGGCCGAGATCGGCCTGGAGCGTGATCAGGCCCTTGCTCGCCTCGCCCAGCAGCCCGGCGACCCGCGTGGTCAGGACGCCCTGGGCGGCCGCCGAGAGGTTCGCGGACCCGAGTTCGGAGGCCATCACGTAGGCCATGGCGAGCTTGCGCAGGGCCGGTGCGTTGGCGCTCGCCGACGTCTCCACCGTCTCGCTGAGCGAGATCTGGTTGGTCAGGGGCGCGGTGCCGGCCGCGGACCAGGTCGTCCCCCACGACGCTTCGGCGAACAGGCCCTGGAAGGCCGGCCCGTCGAGGAAGGCCGCCATGTCGCCCTCCGTGATCGCGCTCACGCCGGCGCTGTCCTGCGACAGCCCGAAGGCCGCGCGGAAGGCCGCGTCGACGGCGGTCTTCGCCGGGGAGGCCGGACTCGTCGCGTAGGTGGACATCGGCGCCGCGGCGGTCCGGGTGCCGCCGAAGACGTACTGGCCGCCCGCGGAGGTGTTGAGGAGCGCGGTCAGGGTGCCGAGCCGGTTCGCCGCCATGTCCTTGAGGACGCCGGCCCGCTTGTCCTCGGGGACGCCCGTCAGCGCCGTCAGGGTGGCGTCGGCCCCGTCCTGGATCTGCTTCAGGACGGCCTGCGAGGTGCCGAGCCGGAGGCTCGCGGCGTTGTTGCTGTCGCGCAGGGCGGCGAGCTCGGCGCTCTTCTGGCGCAGCCCGACGGCGAGGCCGGTGCGGCTGCCGAGCGCCAGGCCGACATCGGCATAACGGCCGGTGACGATCTCCTGGTTGGCCTGCGCCATGTCGGACTGCATGCGGGCCACGCCGATGCGCGGCGTGTTCCAGAAGCTCAGGGTGGAGAGGGCGTTGGTCCGCATGGGGTCTATCGCACCGCGTCCATCAGGGTTTTCAGGAGATCGTTCACCAGGGTCAGCAGCTTGGCCGAGGCGGTGTAGGACCGTTCGAGCGCGAGGGTCGTCGCCGTCTCGTCGTCGGTGTTGACGCCGGTGGCGTTCGAATAGGCGTCGGAGGCGCGGGCGAGCAGCGTCGACTGGTAGTTCGACTCCGCGGTGGCGGCCTGCCGCTTGCCCGCGAGCCAGCCCACGGACGCCGTGGCGAAATCCTGGAGGCTGCCGCGGCTGGGAAGGTCCGCCGAGGCGTTGAAGGCGCGGTCGGCCGTCAGGACCGAGGCCAGCGTCCGCAGGCGGCCCGCGAAGGCGGTGCCGCCGCTGGCCGCCGGGTTCGACCGGTAATCGGCCCCCGCGATGCCGCCGTCCCGCAGCAGCGCGACGTCGCCGCCGCGCTGCGGATCGACCGAGGCGTTGACCCGGAGCCGGGCGGCCAGCCCGGTGGCGGCGAAGGGACCGCTCGGCACCGACCCGCCGGCATCCGCCGCGAACAGGCCGGCCGCCCGCGGGGGGACCCCGCCCGTGACGCCGAAGCCGACATCGACCAGCGTCCGGCCGGCCGTGGCGTCCAGGTTCTGGACGGTGAGCTGCGCGGCGGCCCCCGAGGCCGCCGCGGTGGTGAAGGTGAGGCGCCCGGCGCCGTCGAGGGCGGCGGTGACCTTGCCGGAGAGCGACGGCGTCGCGGTGTCGGCGGCGATCCGGCCGTTGATCGCAGCGACGAGCTCGGCCGGGGTCACCCGGGACGGGTCGGCGGCCGCACCCGCCATCGTGCTCGCGTTCAGCACGATCTTGACGGCGGAGCCGTCGGCGAGGCTAAGGGCGAACGCCACTTCGTTGGCGCCGCCGAGATCCGCCGTCCCGGCCGTGCCCGCGGCGCCCCCCGGGCGGAACGCCTCCGTCGTGGCGAGGGCGCCGAGGGCGCTCACCTGGCGCGTCGCTTGGTTCAGGACGCGGGTCCCGGTCTCGGCGAAGGCGTCGATGAGGCTGGCGGCGATCCCGTCGAGCTGGGATTCGTAGCGGGTCGCCACGCCGTCGCGCAGTTCCGCCAGGCCGGCGATGCGGCCGGACTGCACCGGCATCGGGGAATCGGCCCCCGTCACCGGCACGCCGTCGACGATGACGGCGGCCCCGGTGGTGCCGGCCGGGAAGGCGGCGGTGGGCGTGAAGGCGACGCGCCGGGCGCTGCGCTCGAACAGGGGGACGCCGCTGTCGGTGTAGATCGCGACGTCGTTGCCGGCGCGCACGACCGTGGAGATGCCGATCTCCTGGGACAGGCCGGCGAGGATGCGGTCGCGGTCGTCGAGGGCGTCGGTCACGTCGCTGCCGTTCGCGGTGCCGCGGGTCACGACCCGGTTGGCGGCCTCGAACTGGGACAGGAGGTCGTTGATGCGCACGACCGACTCGGCGAGGCCGGCATCGGCCTGCTCGCGTACGGTCTCGACGGCCGCCGCGCTGCTGTTCAGGCTCGTCGCGAGGTCGCGCGCCCGGTCGACCGCGTCGCGCGCCAGCGCCACGTCGTCGGGCTGGTTGGCCGCGGCCTTCAGGGCCGCGTTGAGGGCCCCGAGGCGCGCAGCCGGAGAGGTGCCGTCGCCGGTGTCGCCGATGGTGCCCTGAAGGGTGGCGAGACCGTCGAGCACGGCCTCGCTCGCGGCCACGGAGGAGGTTCCGGCGAGCTTGCGGTCGAACAGGGCGACGTCGGTGGCCCGCTGGATCGAGACCGCGCTGCCCCCGCCGGCCGCCACCAGGTTGGCGATCTTGCGGGTGTAGAACGGATCGCTCGCCCCGGCCGTGTTGCGCGCGGCGACGGCGATCTGCGTCGAGGTCGCGAGCAGCGAGGTCCGGGCGGAGTTGAGGGCGAGGGCGAGGCCCATCGGGTGTGTCCTGGAAAGCGGGCGGGTGGTGGGCGGCGGGCGCCGCCGCACCGGGGGGCGCGGCGGACGGGGCTTCGAGGCCCTGAGCCCGGTGCCGGAGTCCGGCGCCGGGCTCCGGCGTGGCCTCAGCGCTTGAGGTTCATCAGGGTCTCGAGCAGCTCGTTGCCGGTCATGAACACCTTCGAGTTGGCGGTGTAGACGGTCTGCGACTCGATCATCGAGGTCAGCTCGGTGCTGACGTCGACGTTGGACTGCTCCAGGGCGCTCGCCTTGAGGGTGCCGAGGCCGCCGAGACCGGCGAAGCCGATCTGGAGGTCGCCGGAGTTCAGCGACGGCAGGTAGACGTTGCCGGCGCGCGGATCGAGATTGTCGGGGCTCTTCACTTCGGCGATCGGGATCTTGAAGGCCTCGAGGCGGGTGCCGTCGGCGTAGGTCGCGTAGACGAGGCCGTCCGGGCCGAATTCGGTGCCGGTCACGGCCGAGGGCGCCTTGCCGTTGGCGGTGCCCTTGAGGGCGTCGGCGCCGGCGAGCTGCGTCATGCCGCTCATGTCGAGGGTGAAGGGCTCGCCCCCGGGAATCGTGAAGCTCGCGGTGGTCGGGCCGGACAGCTTGCCGTCGGCGTTGAAGACGAACTGGATCGGCGCGGTCAGGGCCGTCTGGTCCGGTCCATAGACCGAGGCGGTCCAGGTGTTGGGGAGGACCGGCGGAGTGGCGGTCGCGTCCGCGGGCGTGTGCTTCAGGTAGATGTCGAGGGTGACGCTGTTGCCGAGCTTGTCGTAGGTGACGAGCGAGGTCTTCTTCGAGTAGTTCGTCGGCGACACGGTTCCGCCGAGCGTCGGCGTGTCGGCCGCGAGGTTGCCGCCCATCGTCGCCTTGGTGGAGGGCGACGCCCGGAGGCCGAGGCTCGCCATGTTCACGGGCACCAGCCCGTCGGTGCTGTTGAGGGCGGGGGTCGGCGCCTGGCCGTCGACGAGGCTGTAGCCCATCAGCGTGAAGCCGCCGGCGTTGACGAGGTTGCCCGTCGGCCCGTCCACCACGAAGTTGCCGGCGCGGGTCAGGTAGGACGCCTTGTTGTCGTCCTGCACCACGAAGAAGCCGTTGCCCTGGATGGCGAGGTCGGTCTTCGAGGACGTGAAGGTGACCGGGCCCTGGGTGCCGATCGACCGGCGGATCGTGGTCTCGACCGCGCCGGAGGTGTAGTTCGCCGTGGAGCCGCCATCGATCAGCAGGGACGAGAACTCGGCCGCCGAGCGCTTGTAGCCCGTGGTGCTCGAGTTCTGGACGTTCTCGGCGACGGTGGAGATGCGGTTCGACTGCGCATTCATGCCGGAGACGCCGGTGCGCAAAACGCTGATGAGACTCATGACGTCACCTCGAAGAGGGGGATCGCGGCGCGGCGCGACGGTGTGGCGGGCACTAAAGGAAGGCAGGCTTGCGCGGGGCTGGGTGGCCGCGCGTGCGGGGGACGGAACGGGGCGGATGGGGCAGCGGGCGGCATGATCGGCCTCACGTCCGCAGGAACTGCGCGAGCTCCAGGAACGCGTCCTGGCTCGCCGCCATGCCGGGTTCCTGACGCAGGGCCTCGTAGATCCGCGGCACAAGGAGGATGGCCTGGTCGAGCTCGGCATCCTCGCCGGTGCGGTAGCCGCCCATCAGGCGCAGGTCGCGGGTCTCCTCGAACCGGGCCATCATGGCCTTGAGGCGCCGGACGAGCTCGCGCTGCTCGGGCGTCCAGACTTCGGAGGCCAGGCGCGAGATCGACCCGAGGAGGTGCACGGCCGGATAGCGGCCCTGCTCGGCGATGGCCCGGTCGAGGACCACGTGCCCGTCGAGGGTGCCGCGGATCGAATCCGCCACCGGGTCGTTGTGGTCGTCGCCGTCGACGAGCACCGAGAACACGCCCGTGATGGTGCCGGCGCCGTCGAGGCCGGGGCCGGCCCGCTCGAGGAGGCGGGGCAGGTCGGAGAACACGCTCGGCGGATAGCCCCGCGCCACCGCGGGCTCGCCGGCCGCCAGGGCGACGTCGCGGGCCGCGTGGGCGTAGCGCGTGACGGAATCCACGATGAGCAGCACGGATTCGCCGGCGTCGCGAAACGATTCCGCGATGGCGAGCGCCATCTTGGGCGCCTGACGGCGCATCATCGGGCTCTCGTCCCCGGTGGAGACGACGATGACGGACCGGGCCCGGTTGGGCGCCATCGCGCCGTCCAGGAATTCGCGCACCTCGCGGCCGCGCTCGCCCACCAGGGCGACGACGACGCTGTCGAAGCCGGTGGCCCCGGCCAGCATCGCCAGCAGGGTCGACTTGCCGACGCCGGAGCCGGCGAAGATGCCGATGCGCTGGCCGAGGCAGAGGGGGGTGAACAGGTCGAGGGCGCGAACCCCGGTGCGCAGGGGCTGCGTCACCCGCGCCCGCTCCATGGCGGGGGGCGGGGCGGCTTCCAGCGGCACGGCGCGGGCGCCCGGGACGAGGTCGCCGAGGCCGTCGATGGGGCGCCCGAGGGCATCGATCACCCGGCCCTTCCAGCTCGGGTCCGGGCGCAGGGTCGGGTCGCCGAGGCGATAGGCCAGGGTTCCGATCCCGGCCTCGATCCGGGAATCGAACGGCTTCACGGTCACGCCGCCCGCATCCACGCGCACGACCTCGCCGATCTGCTCGCGGCCGTTGGCCAGGAAGCCCATGCGGTCGCCGAGGGTCATGAACGGCGCCACGCCGGCGACGCGGGCCGCGCTGGCGGTGACCTCCTGGATCGGCCCGCCGACGCGCACCAGGGGCAGGGCCTCGCGGCCCCTCGCCAGGGCCGCGCCGAGGCGGTCGAGGAGATCGGGCATCGGCTCAGCCCTGGGGGCTCAGGGAGCGGATCGCCCCGGAGAAGGTGGTCTCGGTCTCGGCGCTGAGCGTCGCCGCGCTCTCGAAGGCGCGCTGGATGGTGATGAGCTTCGTCATCTCCAGCACCGGGTTGACGTTGGCGCCCTCGACATAGCCCTGGACCATGCCCATGCGGGTGAAGTCCTGCACCGGGACCGCCGGCAGGCTGGTGCTGACGCCGTTCGGCTCGGCGCGGGTGAGCGTGGTCTTCGGGTCGAGGGTGAAGAGGCCGATGGCCCCGACCTGGTTGATGCCCTGCGAGACGCTGCCGTCGCGCCCGATGGTGGGCGGGCCGGCCTGCGGATCGAGCAGGATCGGCGCGCCGCCGGGATCCAGCATCGGCTGGCCGGTGAGGCTGCGCAGCTGGCCCAGCGCGTCCATCGTCATGCGGCCGTCGCGGGTATAGACGGGGCCCTTGGCGCCCCGCACCGCGAACCAAGCCTCGCCCTGGACCGCCACGTCGAGGGGGCTGTCCGTCTTGATCGTCGGCCCGGCCCGCTGGGAGATGTAGGTGTCGCCGGAGGAGGCGAAGGCGACGGCGCCCTTGGTGGCCTGGGCGAGGAGCGCGGTGAACTTGGTGTCCTCGGCGCGGTAGCCGCTGGTGGACAGGTTGGCGACGTTGTTGGCGACCGCGTTCAGCCGCTTGTCGAGGGCGATCTGCGCCGAGAGCGAGACGTAGAGGGCGTTCTGCATGGCGCCTCAGCTCCCGAAACGAATGCGCTGGAGGCTGAGGAGCAGACTCGCGTCGAGGCCCTGCGCGGTGGAATCGGCGAACAGGTTGAGGACGGGGGCCGACGCCGCGTTGTTCTGGGCATCCCAGATCGCGGTGAAGCGCTGCACGAAGCGCTGCAGCTTGTCCGGGTCCTTGAAGCTCGCGAGATCCACCCGCTTCTCGATGATCGCCGCCTGGCCGGCGATGCCGTCCGCGCTGGAACTGTCGGGCAGGCCCAGGACGGTCTTGACCACCTGCGACAGCGCCGGATCGCCCAGAACGCCGTAGCCCGAGGAGACGGTGGGCGCCATGCGGGCGAAGTACAGGGCGAGACGCACGCCGGCATCCTCGCTGCCCGCATCGGTCTCCAGGCTCTGGCGCAGGTAGGCGGCGGTGGTGTCCGTGGTGGCGGCGGGCAGCGTCGTCGTGAAGGCGCCGTAGGTGTTGAAGTCGAAGGCCTTGGCGAAGGCGACGTAGCGGTCGTCGGCGAGGCGGTTGGCGAAGGCTTTCGAATCCGAGACCCCTTCGGTCAGCACCTTGCGCATGAAGGCCTTGGCGTAGGTCATGTCCTCCAGGCCGTAGGCCTTCATCGCGTAGGCGTAGAGGCGCCGGTCGCCGAGAAAATCGTCGATGGATTTCACGTCGCCGATCTTCGCCTTGTAGTAGGCGGTCTCGCGGGCGACGTCGGGCTGCGCGGCCTTGCGCGCCAGGGTGCCGTCGAGGTCGCGGGCGATCAGGCGGTAGCTCGTGAAGGTGCTCGTCATGGCAGGGCGCGATCGCTCGTGCGGCGCGGTGGCATCGCCGGATTGCAAAGAGAGGGGCGGGACGGCCGGGCGCCCGAGGCGTCGCGGAACGGAGCCGGGGCGGCCCCCGTCCGGCCTAGGCCGCGGGGCTTGCCGGAGGCTGGCGCCGAGACCGGGCCGCGGGCGGCCGTCACAGCGGGGTCGGCCCGATGATCGTCTCCGAGGTGATCACGACCCAGCCGGACCCGGTGGCGCGGATGGAGAGGATGCGGCCCGCGCCCGGCAGGACGGCGCCCGGCACCACCTGGCGCAGGCCCTCGGGGCCTTCCACCAGGGCCGCGCCCTCCGTCACCCGGCGCAGGACGTAGCCCCGTGCCTTCGCGGCGGAGTCGCCCCGCGGCTCGTCGGCGCGCGGCGGGACGGGATCGGGCAGCGCGCCGGTGGTGGTCGGATCGAGGTCGAGGGCCGCCTCGCGGACGGGGGTCGCCGTCCGCTTCCAGGCGAAGCCGCCGCCCACCGCCGGCAGGAACGGCTGGACCGAATAGGTGTTCGAGGCGCCCGTGATCGCGAAGGCCGCGAAGGTGCCCGAAACCACGGCGAGGCCGAGGCAGAGTCCGACGGCGGCGCGCTCCACGGCGGCCGCCCGGGACCGGCGCAGGATCTCGGCCCCGGCGGAGGGACGGGTGTAGCCGGGACGCGGCGAGAGCGGGGTGGCGGCGCGACGGGAGAAGGTCGGGGTCATGGCCATCGCAAGGGGAGCCGGCGGACGAGCCAAAACACTCACATGTTATAGTTACCAAGCCGTTAAGATCCGGCCCGGATCGACAGTCCGGAAACCCGCTGTTAAGCCTGCCCGCAGGTCGCGGACGGGACGGCGGGACGATGGCGGATTGGCAGGAGGCGGTTGCCCGGGGAGACCGGCCCGCGCGCACGCCCTCGCCGAAGCGCTTCCGCGTGATGCAGCAGGGCCGCATCGTCCTCGGCCCGGAGAGCCTGGTGCCCTGCATCGTCCGGGACCTCTCGCCGAAGGGCGCGAGCCTGCGCCTGCCGCGCCCGACCCCCCTGCCCGAGCGCTTCGATCTCGTCATCGCCGGCCACGAACTCCGGACCGTCGCGGTCCGGCTGCGCTGGCAGCGCGCCGACTTCGCCGGCGTGACCTTCCTGGCCCAGGACTGAAACCGTCCCCCGCGGGGGTGCGTCCCGCGGGCCTGCGGCACATCCGGGCACAGGCCCGGGCGATCGGCCTTAAGCTCCTGCTAAGCCGGACCGGGCATAGTCGCCTCATCGGCAAGCGACTGTCCCGGATCGGGACGGAAGCCCCTCGATACGAGCGCGGTGGATAGGTTTCGTGGACCTATAGACATGATGTCGCCCCACCGGTCCGGTGAAACTCCGGGATGTATGAAGCAATACTCGACCTCTCCTGAGAGAGATCTTTAGCCCTCGGGGCGTATTGCTCGGCTACGCACACGAATTCCTTGCAATTCCTGCCAACCGGACATCCTCGCAATGACCAGCCTGCTGACCAACAACGCCGCCATGACGGCGTTGACGACCCTGAAAAGCATCAACACCCAGCTCGACATGACCAGCAACCGGGTCTCGACCGGCCAGCGCGTCTCGAGCGCCGCGGACAACGCCGCCTACTGGTCGATCGCCACCACGGTCCGCACCGACAACGCCTCGCTCGGGGCCGTGAAGGACTCCCTCGGCCTCGGCTCCTCGGCGGTGGACACCGCCTACAACGGCCTGAACTCCGCGATCTCCGATCTGCAGAACATGCGCGCCAAGCTGCAGACGGCCCTGCAGCCCGGCGTCGACCGCGCCAAGGTGCAGGTCGAAATCGACGCCATCCAGAACAAGATGGACAGCACCGCCAAGTCGTCGGTGTCGAGCGGCCAGAACTGGCTCTCGGTCGATTCCTCCGCATCGACCTATCAGAAGGATCGCCTGGTCATCGCCGGGTTCTCGCGTGAGGCTGACGGCGACATCGCGTTCTCGACGGTCAAGATCAACGTCAACGAGATCAAGCTCTACGACGCCAACGCGGGCACCAGCGTGGACGTGCCGGGCACGGCCGCCCAGGTGTTCGGCTCCCAGACGATGACCGGTCTGGCGGCCTTCCGTCCGGCGGACGCAACGCCCGCGAACCGGGGCACGGCCGATTTCTCGGGCGCCGCCACGGTCGCGCTGGACATCCGCGTGGACGGCTCCGCCACCGCGGCCGTGATCACGCTCAACAAGGCCAGCCTCACCTCGGCGGTCTCGAACCTGGCCCGCGTGACCACCGATGAGCTGCTCTCGGCGATCAACAACCAGATCGCCGGCTCAGTCGATCTGGCCGGCAAGGTCACCGCCGGTCTCGACACGCAGGGCCGCCTCACGTTTACCCGGAGCACGGTCGGTTCGCCGGAGTCCCTCCAGGTGAACACCACCGCAGCCAACACCGTCGACCTCGGCTACGGTGGCGCGACGGCCACCGGAAAGTTGGCAACCGGCACGGATGCGACCACGGTGGTGAGCAAGGGTATCCTGGACACGGCCGGCGGCACCTACACCACCCCAGGGGTCACGGGTAACTACACCGTCGCCGATTTCGACATCTCGAAACTGGTCGGGACCGCCGGCGACGCCGACCTCAGCAGCATCATCAACATGGTCGACAAGGCGATCGCCAAGGTCACCGATGCCGGCACCAAGCTCGGTGCCAACAAGACCCAGATCGACGGCCAGAAGTCGTTCATCGACACCCTGATGAAGGCCAACGACCGGACGATCGGCACCCTCGTCGATGCCGACATCGAGGAGGAGTCCACGAAGCTCAAGGCCCTGCAGACCCAGCAGCAGCTCGGCGTGCAGGCCCTCAGCATCGCCAACGCCGCGAGCCAGAACGTCCTCTCGCTCTTCCGCTGAGCCGAACGGCGCCCCGGAACTCCGGGGCGCTCCACGCAAGACAGGCCACGCCTCCGCGAGGAGGCGTGGCCTTTTGCATTCCGGAGGGTGCGCGACCGCGGCGGGACCCAGGCGCGGATCAGCCCACGAAGGTGTAGCCGGCCAGCCGCTTGGCCTCGATCGGGTCGTAGCCGAGGCGCATCCGCAGCTTCTTGCGCAGCTTGCTGATGTGGCCCTCGACCACGCTCTCCTCGACGTCGGTGCCGTGGTCGGCATAGACCGCGGTGAAGATCTGCGCCCGGCTGAGCTGCCGGCCGCGATGGCCGGCGAAATACTCGAGGATGTGCCGCTCGCGGCGCGGCAGGATCAGGCTGATCCCGTCGATCTCGGGGTCGCGGCCGTCGGAGAACACCTTGAGGCGGCCGCTGCGATCCTGGGCGGCGGGCGCCTGGATCTCGCCGCGGATGCCGCGCCGGCGGATCGCCTCGGCCCGCGCCAGGATCTCGCGGACATGGACCGGGCGGCGCACGACGTCGTCGATGCCGGCGGTGAAGAGGTCGAGGGTCTGCTCCAGGGAGCGGGTCTCGTTGAGGGCGATGATGGGCGCCTGGGAAAAGCTGCGGATCCTGGCGGTCCGGCTGGCGCGATCAGCGCATTCGCCGAGCACGATCCCCTGGAGAGCATCGGCCGGGTTTCCGGCGAGCCAGGCCAGGAAGTCGTCCGCATTCGTGCTGCGTGCCGGAACCGCCTGCGCGTTGAAGCCCGCCACGTACTCGGCGGCCACCGAGTGCCTCTCATCGACAACGATATACATTTCAGCGCCCCGCCGAAAACGAACTGTTCTGCAAGCCCACCGGACGATCACCTTGGAAGCGGAGCGACTTCGTTGTTCGCCCTTGGCATCCAGGTTTTACTTGATTATGACTTCGCAGCGGCCTCTCTTGAAGAGGATCTATTCGCTGCCGTCCGTCGCCTTGCGTTGGAAATGTTTCTTTAAGGAAATGGTTAATTTTGGATTAAGTGGTTCGGCGTCCTGTGATCCCGGTCCGATTTTCGGGCCTCTGGGATACCAGGGACGGCCTCGGACGGGCCGGATGTGGCAAATCGATCACGGTTTCGCGAGCGGCCCGACACGCGCGCCGCACCGCACGAATCGTGCGGCCGGACGGCGGGCCTGGTCGGGGGCGCCGGACGATGGGCCGGCGCCTACCCGCGGGCGCTCCGCGCCGCGGCGGGTGCCAGGGTCTCGCCCAGCAGTTCGATCTGGGCGACAAGGCGGGTCAGGCCTTCGCTGCGAGGCACGTCGGGCATGGGCGGTGGCGTCTGCTCGCCTTCGCCCCCGAGGCTCGCCAGGGTCGCGGTGATCCAGCCGCTCCAGGCCGCGAGGGCCTCGGGTTCGGCCACCTCGACGGCGTAGCGCAGGGCCGTGAGGCGGGCCGAGATCCGCCGCAGGGTGGCGTCCGCCACCATGGCGGATTCCACCTGCGGGTGTCGCCCGGCCCGGGGCTGCTGCAGGGCGCGGGCGAGCGCGGCTTCGAGGTCGTTGAGGGCGAGGCCGGCGCCCCGGGCGGCCTGGGCCCGCAGGCCGCTGGCCTCCGCCTCGGGTCCGGCGCAGAGAACCGCCCGGGCGAAGGCCGCATGGGCCCGCACCGCCCTGCGCAGCTCGAGGCGCACCTGGTCGGGCTCCCAGATCGGCCAGAGCACGAGGGCGCTCGCCACCGCGATCAGGCCGCCGAGGAGGGTGAGGAGGGCGCGCATGCCCGCCACCTCCCAGGAGCCGTGCCCGGGTTCCACCACCTCGACGAGGAGGACCACGAGCGGGGTCAGGCAGGCGATGAAGACGCCGTAGCTGACCTGCCGGGCGGCAAAGCCGATGATGCTCAAGGGAAAGACCAGGGCGGCCAGGGCCAGGGGCGAGGTGGCGAAGCTCGCGAGAATGGCCCCGATCAGGCCGCCGAGCACCGTGCCGCCGATCCGCTCCAGGGCCCGCTGCCAGGTGGCGGCGTAGAACGGCTGCATCGTCAGCACCACCGTCATGGTGAGCCAGTGGGCGAACGGTCCGGCCCAGACCAGGGTCGCCCAGAGGGCGGGGGCCGCCACCACGGTGGCGCGCACGGCGTGGCGCAGGTTGGCGGAGGCGACGGTGAAGTTGGTGCTGAGCGGCCCGAGGAGCCGGGTCCCGAGGGGGAGGCTCGCCCGGCCCAGCAAGGCGCCGCCGGGCCGGTAGCCGTCCGGCGTCGAGAGCTTGGCGCCGATGCGGACGCGGTCGAGGATGCGGGTGGCGAGATCGTGCAGCCCGCGGTCATGGGCGAGGCGCCGGGTGCTGCGGTCGATCGCCCGGTCCAGGCGGGCGAGGTCGATCACGCTGTCGTCGCGGATGGCCCGCGCGATCACCCCGAGGAGCGGACGCAGGCGGCGCAGGAAGCGGCGGACCATGCGGCGCCGGCGCGGGTCCGGCTCGCCCTCGATCAGGTCCGAGACCGCGATCAGGGCGGCGAAGATCTGCTCGGCCGCCTCCAGGCGGATCAGGGCCTGGGCCGTGCGGTCGGAGATGCGCTCGCGGCTGCGGGCGAGGTCGACGATCACCGTGCGGGCCTGCTCGATCGCCTCGCGCACGCCCCGGCGATGGGCCCGGGCGTGGCGGTCGAAGGCCTGCAGGTCGAAGGTCTGGCGGTCGAAGATCTGGCGGGCGCCGCCCCGGGGGGCGATCCTGGTCTCGAGCGTCTCCGGCCAGGCCAGGGAGGCGAGGTCCTCGAGATCGTCGCAGAGGCGGGTCAGGCGGCGCCAGACCTCGGCCACCGCGCGATGCGTCGGGCGATAAGGGTGAAGCCGCCACAGGAGGAGCGCCAGCAGCGTCGCCCAGAGGCCTCCGGCGGTGAAGACCAGCCCGGCCACCAGGGCCTGGTCGGGCGTGAGCGGCCGGTCCAGGGCGAAGCACAGGACGAGGACCAGGACGTTGCCGGCGGCCTGGGCCTGCACCCCCCAGACCCGGGCATAGGTGCAGCCGAAGATGACGATGCCGGCGAGCGGCACCACCGGCACCGGCCCCAGCGGCTGCATCAGGCCGAACAGCCCCCAGATCATTCCGCCGAGGAGGGAGAAGACCGTGAGCACGAGGAGGCGCGAGCGCATCGGCCCGCCCGCATCGGCGAAGCACGCGAGATTCGCGGCGAGCGCCACGGTGAGGAGCGGCGGCCAGGGAAACCATTCGTGCAGCAGGATGACGAGGCCGAAGGCCAGGGCCGCCCGCACCCCGTCGACGAGGCTGAGGCCGCGGGGGTCGAGGCCGATCGGCAGGCGCGTGAGGTCGAGCCCCGGATTGGTCAGCGTCCCGCGCCCCCGCAGGAAGGCGGCCGCGCGCATCCGCCGGCGTCGGCCGGCCGCGGGGCCGGTCGGGGCGGGATCGGACGGGCCGGGAGCGGACCGGGCGGAAGAGGAGGGCATCGCGGACGAGGGGGACTCCCGGCGGGCGCAGGCCCGCCATACCTCCGCGATCTAGGGCGTCTGCGCCCCGCGTGGAACCGCCGGGCTCGGCACGGGAGCCCTGCGTGACGCGGGAGCCTTCCGTCGCCCGCAGCGCCCGGCGCCGGTGGCCGGGGTCAGATCGCGCTGCCCTTCTCGACCACCGTCGTGTCCACGACGTCCGCGGGCTCATAGAGCCAGCGCGTCATGGCGCCCGCCGCCATCGCACCGACGATCGGCGCGAGCCAGAACAGCCAGAGCTGCGCCACGTATTCGCCGCCCGCGATCAGGGCCGGACCGGTGCTGCGCGCCGGATTGACCGACGTGTTGGTCACCGGGATCGAGATCAGGTGGATCAGCACCAGGGCGAACCCGATCGGGATGCCGGCAAAGCCCGTCGCAGCCCCCTTCGAGGTGGTGCCGACGATGATGACGAGGAAGAAGAACGTCGTCAGGACCTCGGTGACGAGGCAGGCCGCGAGGTTGTATCTGCCCGGGCTGAGATCTCCGTAGCCGTTCGCCGCGAACTCGTTCGGGACCCAGCCGGCCTTGCCCGAGGCGATGGAATAGAGAACGCCCGCCGCCAGGAGCGCGCCCGTCACCTGGGCGACGATGTAGGGCAGGACGTGCCGGTTGGCGCAGCGATGGGCCGACCACAGCCCGAGGGTCACGGCCGGATTGAAGTGCCCGCCGGAGATGTGCCCCACCGCGTAGGCCATCGTCAGCACCGTCAGTCCGAAGGCCAGGGCGACCCCGAGGAAGCCGATCCCGAGTTCGGGGAAGGCGGCCGACAGGATCGCGGCGCCGCAGCCGCCGAAGGTCAGCCAGAACGTTCCGAAGAACTCGGCGGTCGCCCGCCGCATCGTATCGTGATCCATGACGATGCCTCCCGCTCGCAGGGTCGCGAGGCACTCGTCCCATGGCGGGTTCGCCGCCATCGCCGGCACGACGCGAGACCGAATCTCCTCCGCCGCCGCGCGAGCGGCGCACCATCTCAGGATTACACAGTCGCAGGACGACAGCAACGACGCCGGACAATCAAATTGTCACGCATCCGACCAGGGCCGAAAACTTTCGTGCTGCAGTTGTCGGCGACCACGAACCGGACCGAAGACTGAACAGGATCGGGGGAAGGCCGGCGCGCGGGTCATCCCCCACGGGGTGACGTCCATCAGGCACGGCGTCGGGTCCGCATTGTTCGGACGCCGCGCGGATCTCCTCGCACTCCCGTCGGGTAAGGGCCGGAGCCTCCGCGGGTTTCGGTTCGGGGTCTGGAGGCGCGCCCCGACGCGGCGCGACACCCGCGCGAATCCGGCCCCCGCGAGGCTGGGCGGCGTCGCGGGGCCGGACCTTCGGACGTGGACGTTCCGTTCCGACCTCGGCCCTCAGGTCCCGGTCGTCAGAACGAACCCGGTCGTCAGAACTTGCCGCCGAGACCGACGCTGCCGCCCTGCCCCATCTGGGGGGCGAGACCGCCGGAGCTCGACCGGCTCGTGGTCTCGCCCTCGATGTCCTCGCGGCGGATCCGACGCTCCTCGTTCGCGGCAGCGCGGCTCTGGCCGCCGGCGGAGCTCGGCAGGTTGAGGCGGCGCGTCGGCGCGGTCTGCAGCGGGCCCCCGTCGGGGTCGACCTCGGCGGAGCGGCTGCGCTGGGGACCCGGCACCGCGCCGCGCATGGAGGGCGGCGGCCCGACCTCCGTCTCGGGCATCACGCCGCCGCCGCCGCCGAGCGCTTGGCACCCGGCGAGCGCGGCGGCAACGAGCGCGACGGCGCAGGCTCTGGACGGAAGAGACATCGGGTCTGGTCCTCGGTAACACCGGCGACCGCATTCGGACGCCCACGCAAGCTATTCGCCTCTGTACGACGCAGATTTGTCGAAAACCAGACACGCTCCGGTGCGCAAGAGGATTGCGGCCACGCTTGGCCCGGTGCCAGAGTGCTGGTCTCGGAACCCAGATCGGTTGCAGCCCGGTCCGTTTCTTGCGCGCGATCGCGTCGTCCTGCTGTCCCCGGGGTCCGTTTCATCCCTCCCCGGGGATCGGCAGGAAGGGCCGCCGCTCGCGCGTCCCTTCCTGCCGCCCATCCACAACTTCGCCTTGGTCCACGCGCAATGAGGCCGGAACCGCCCGTCAGGCGGAACCCGCCGCCCAAGCTTCCATTGTGTCAGGCCGGGGAGACGCACCATTCGGGGAACGCGCGTGTTCAGAACTGTCCGGATGATCGCCACTGCGACGATCACCCTGTTGGCCGCCTCCGCGGCCGCCGAGACCCCGGCCGCGCCGGGCAAGGACGCCGCGCCGAGCTCCGGCGAGGTGACGACGGGCTCGTCCACGCCGCCGGCGTCCGCCCCGGTCCCGACTCCGGCGCCGTCAACCCAAGCGCAGCCGGCTCAAGTGCAGCCGGTTCAAGGGCCCGCGCAACCCGCTCCGGTTCCTGCCCCGGCGCCCGCCCAGCCGGCGGCGCCCGGGACGCCGCCCGTGGCCGGCCCGCCCGCGCCGAGCGCGCCCGCCGCCGGGGCGCCCGCGACGGGCACGCCCGCCACCGTTCTCGACACCCAGGATTACGAGGGCGTCCTCGGCAAGGCCGTGCGCAGCTCCACCGGCGAGGATATGGGGCGGATCATCGACATCATCCTCGACAAGGACGGGCGTCCGCGCGCGGCCATCATCGATTTCGGCGGCTTCCTCGGCGTCGGCTCCCGCAAGATCGCGGTGGACTGGCGCGCCATGCGCTTCACCACCGACGGCAAGGCGAGCCGGCCGGTGCTCCAGCTCAGCCGCAACCAGGTCCGCGTCTCGCCGGAATACAAGCCGGGCGAGCCGATCGTGGTGCTCGGCCCGGCGAGCCCGGCCGCCCCGGCCGAGGGCGAGCAGGCGGCGGCCCCGGTCCAGGGTCCGCTCGCGCCGCCGGCGCCCGTCGCGTCGCCTCCGGCCGCCGGTCCCGCCCCGACGACCGCGCCCGCCGCCACGATGCCGCCCGCCCCGGTCGCCGCGCCGGCGCCTGAGAAAGCGCCGGACAAACCGGCCGAGAAGTCGCCGGATCGATGACGGTCCCGCTTCCGAAGGATCGCCGGGCCCTCAAGCCGCGGGAGGTGGCGCGTCCGGAGTTCCGGCCGCGGCCGCTCCCGCGCCGCGACGCCCTCACGGACGACGCCCCGTCGGCGACGGCAGCGGAGAACCCGGCCGACATGAAGGTGATCTCGCGCCGGAGCACGCGCGGCCTCGACGGGTTCGCGTTCTTCGTGGCGAACCTCCAGACCGGCTTCGGCCCGTTCCTGGCCGTCTACTTCACCCAGGCGAAGTGGACGCAGTCCGATATCGGCTTCGCGCTGACCGTCGGGAGCCTCGTGAGCCTGCTCGGCCAGGTGCCCGGCGGCGCCTTCGTGGACGCGGTGCACGCGCGCCGGTTCGCCGCCGGCTTCTCGGTCGTGGCCATCGCGCTGAGCGCCTTCGCGCTGGCGATGTGGCCGAACTTCCTCGTCGTGCTCCTGGCCATGGCTGCCCACTCGGCGGCGAGCTGCATCCTCACCCCCGCCATCGCGGCGATCAGCATCGGCCTCGTCGGGCATGCCCGGGCGGGCGAGCGGCTGGGCCGCAATGCCAGCTTCTCGGCCCTCGGCAATGCCGTGGCCGCCGCCGGCATGGGCGCCTGCGGCTACTACCTCTCGAACGACGCGGTGTTCTACCTGACCGCCGCCCTGATGGTGCCGACCCTGATCGCGCTGTCGCGGATCCGGCCGGAGGAGATCGACGGGCCGGCCCACGTCAAGGCGAGCGGGACCGCCGGCGCGGGCCAGGGCGAGGCCGGCCTGCGCGCCCTCCTCACCAATCGCGCGCTCCTGTGCTTCGGCGCCTGCATGACCCTGTTCTTCCTCGCCAACGCGGCGATGCTGCCGCTCGTGGGCAGCATGCTGACCCTGCGGGCCAGCGAGACCGCCACGGCGCTGATCGCCGCCTGCATCGTGGTGCCCCAGGTCGTCCTTGCGGTGTCGGCGCCCACCATCGGGCGGCTGGCCGAGCGCTGGGGCCGCCGCCCGCTGCTGCTCCTCGGCTTCGCCGCCCTGCCGATCCGCGGGCTGCTCTTCGCCTACGTCGACAGCCCGGAACTCCTCGTGGCGGTGCAGGTCTTCGACGGCATCTCGGCGGCGGTGTTCGGCGTGATGGTGCCCCTCGTGGTCTCGGACGCCACCCGCAAGACCGGCCACTTCAACCTCGCCCTCGGCGCGGTCGGCACCGCCATGGGCATCGGCGCCGCCCTGTCCACTTCGCTCGCCGGCGTGATGGCGGATCGGCTCGGCAGCCACACCGCGTTCCTGGGCCTCGCGATCGTGGGCTTCGCGGCCTTCGCCCTCGTGGCGCTCATCATGCCCGAGACGCGCCGCGACCCCGCGGTGTAACCTCGGGCGGGTCCGCGGACGGATCCGGGCGGCATCGAATTCGCTTGCCGCTCAAGCGACGTTCAGGTTTGCACGCTAAAACGCGCAAACCTCCGCCAGACACTGCAACGCTTGCGTCCGCTTCGCGTTGCGAGTCCGGGGGGCTCCGAAACCTGTGTGGGGCACGCGCGGGAAACCAGGGTCCGCGAGGACGCCTTAACAGTAGCCGGTCCACCCAACGTCCGGGCGGGCCTCGAAACCGGGACGGTCACCGCGATGGAAGACCTCTGCGTTTATGCCGATAGGCCGTTCGCCTTCGTGGGACGCTATCTGCGCCGGCGCGCCCTGCCGCACCTCGTCATCCTGTGCGCCGTGCTCGGCGCCGTGGGCTTCTCCGTCAGCACGGACTATGCCCTGAAGGGCGTCGTGGATGCGCTGAGCAAGGGCCCGCAGGCCGGCCTGATCTGGGGCGCCCTCGCCCTTCTCATCGCCTTCATCGCAGCCGACAACATGCTCTGGCGCGTGGCGAGCCTCGTCGGCTCGTTCACCTTCGTGGGCGTCACCGGCGACATCCGGCGCGACCTGTTCCGGCACATGACCGGGCACTCGCCGACCTTCTTCGCCGACCGGCAGCCCGGCACCCTGGCCTCGCGCATCACCGCCACCTCGAACGCGATCTTCACGGTCGAGAACATGTTCGTGTTCAACGTGATGCCGCCCTGCGTCGCGGCCTTCGGCTCGATCCTCTACATCGCCACCGTCAACCTCACGATGGCGCTGGTGCTGGCCGGCATCTTCGCTGCCGTCGTGCTGCTGATGTTCAAGATGGCGGCGGCCGGAAAGCCGCTGCACCACGACTTCGCCGCCAAGGCCGCCTCGGTGGACGGCGAGATGGTCGACCTCGTCGGCAATATGCCGCTGGTCCGGGCTTTCTCGGCCTTCAAGCGCGAGTATACCCGCTTCGACGGGACCATCGGCCAGGAGATGCGCTCGCGCCGCTCCTCGCTGCTCTACCTCGAGAAGCTGCGCATCGTGCACGCCATCCTGACGGTGCTGGCGGTGCTCGGCCTGCTCTACTGGGCGATCACCATGTGGGAAGCGGGCCAGGCGACCAACGGCCAGGTCGTGCTCGTCTGCACCCTGGGCATCCGCATTCTCGCCGCGACCCGCGACCTCGCCGTGGCGCTGGTGGACGCGACGCAGCACACCGCCCGTCTCTCGGAGGCGCTCCACACGCTGCTGCAGCCCCACGACCTGATCGATCACCCGGAGGCGGAGCCGCTCACCGGCACCGGCGCCGAGATCACCTTCGACCACGTCGCCTTCTCCTACCCGGATGGGCGCGGCGTCTTCACCGACTTCGACCTCGTGATCCAGCCGGGCCAGCGGGTCGGCCTCGTCGGCAAGTCGGGCGGCGGAAAGTCGACCCTGTTCTCCCTGCTGCAGCGCTTCTACGACGCGCAGGGCGGCCGTCTCCTGATCAACGGCCAGGACATCCAGCGCATCACCCAGGAATCCCTGCGCGAGGCCATCACGGTGGTGCCGCAGGACGTCTCGATGTTCCACCGGACCCTGCGCGAGAACATCCGCTACGGCCGGCCCGATGCGTCGGACGAGGACGTCTGGAAGGCCGCGGCCGCCGCCCACTGCACCGACTTCATCGACGCGCTGCCCGAGGGCTTCGACACCATCGTGGGCGACCGCGGCGTGAAGCTCTCCGGCGGGCAGCGCCAGCGCATCGCCATCGCGCGGGCCATCCTCAAGGACTCGCCGATCCTGCTCCTCGACGAAGCGACCTCGGCCCTCGACGCCGAGTCCGAGGAGGCGATCCGCCATGCCCTCGCCAATCTGATGAAGGGCCGCACGGTCATCGCGATCGCGCACCGCCTCTCGACCCTGAGGGACTTCGACCGGATCGTGGTGCTGGAAGGCGGCCGCATCATCCAGGATGGGTCGCCCGACAAGCTGACGCACCTCGACGGCTTCTACCGCGAGCTGATGAAGAAGGAATCCATGTCGATGGCGCTCGCCGCCGCTTGAGGCGCGCGGGACGACGCACCCGACCGTCGACACCGACTGGCGCCCTCCCCCCCGCGGGGAGGGTGTTTCGCCGTTGGGATGCGAAGCCGGCCCCGCTGGGCGGGCTCCTGGGCGCGCACCGCGATCCGAGCGGTTCGGCCGCGCGCGAAACCGTTCGGCGCGGTCGCCCGAGCCGTCGGGATGGTCCGGCGGGACGCCGTCGGCTCAGTTGTGCGACTGGATGAAGTTGCGCACCAGCGGGTAGGTCTGGCTCTCCCACTTGCGGCCCGAGAAGACGCCGTAATGGCCGACGCCGGCCTGGAGGTGATGGCTCTTCATGTGGTGCGGCAGGCTGGAGCAGAGGTCGTGCGCCGCCATGGTCTGGCCCACGGCGCAGATGTCGTCGCGCTCCCCCTCGACCGTCATGAGCGCGGTCTTGCGAATGGCGCCCATGTCAATCGGATTGCCGCGATAGGTCAGTTCGTTCTTGGCCAGGGTGTAATCCTGGAACACGGTCTTGACCGTCTCGATGTAGAACTCCGCCGCGAGGTCGAGGACGGCGAAATACTCGTCGTAGAAGCCCTCGATCTGGCGCGCCTTCTCGGTCTCCCCGTTGGCGAGATGCCAGAACAGGTCGGCATGGCCCTGGACGTGGCGCTTGGCGTTCATCGAGACGAAGGCCGAGACCTGCATGAAGCCCGGATAGACCCGCCGCCCTGCGCCCTTGTGCCGCTCGGGCACGGTGGCGATCAGGTTCTTCTCGAACCACGCGATCGGCTTCGAGGTGGCGAGGTGGTTCACCGAGGTCGGCGAGATCCGGCAATCCACCGGGCCGGCCATCAGCGTCATGCTGCGGGGATGCGCCACGTCCTTCGAATGCGCCATCACGGCCGCGGCGGCCAAAGCCTGCACGGCCGGCTGGCACACGGCGACGAGATGGGCCCCCTCCCCGATCACCCCGAGGAACTGCACGAGGTGGTCGACATAGTCGTCGAAGCCGAAGGGGCCGGCCTCGAGGGGCACGTCGCGGGCATTGTGCCAGTCGGTGATGTAGACGTCGTGATCGGGCAGCAGGGTGCGCACCGTGCCGCGCAGCAGCGTGGCGAAATGGCCCGACAGGGGCGCCACCACGAGGACGCGGGGCTGATCGGTGTCGATGTCCTTCTTGAACCGCAGCAGGGTCCCGAACGGCGTCGCGAACGCCGTTTCCTCGGTCACCGGCACCTCGCGGTTGCCCACCGTCACGCTGTCGATGCCGTAGGCGGGCCGCGAGAAGGTCAAGCCGGCCCGCATCATCATCCGGGCGCCGGCCGACCACCAGCTCAGCGGCTCCTTAAAGCCGGCCGCGGTCCAGGGCGAGACGGCGTCGTGGACGAGCCGTCCCCAGGCGCGCGTCTGCTCCGCCAGATCCGACTGGGCATCGAAGGCACGATAGAGCATGCAGCCCGAACTCCTACGCGAACGGTCAAATCGCAGATCGTCCGCGGCAAGCGGGCGCGACGGCAGAGCCGCCGACGATGGGGCGCTAGGCTGCGGCAGGCTGGGCCCGGACGCAACGGCCTTAACGTGTGATATCCTGCGGTTGTTGTGCGTATGCATCACCGGAGACATGTCGCACGTCGCATTGGAATAACGGGTGAACAACGGATCGCCGGAGATCGTGACTGTGAAAGGTCAACCGTCACGGTGGGAAAAAGCTCCCGTGTCCGCCGAGCATGCGGCGGGTGAACCGGAAACATCCTGCGTGTCGGGGCCTCGGGCGGCACAAGTCTTGGATCACGTGTCGGCGAGGGACCAACAGGGGGGACGGATCGATGCCCGCGGCGACGCTGACGATTTCAAGCCGGAACTACTCGTCGTGGTCGCTGCGGGGTTGGCTGGTCTGCCGCATGGCCGGCCTCGACTTCGAGACGGAGCTTCTGTCGGGGAACGACGCCTCCACCCGGGCGGAGCTGCTGCACCTGTCCCCGTCGTTCCTCGTGCCCCGCCTGGTGCACGGCGAGATCATCGTCTGGGACACTCTCGCCATCGCCCAGTATCTCAACGAGATCCGTCCCGAGGCGGGGTTCTTGCCGCCCGATGCGGTGGCGCGCGCCCATTGCCGCTCGATCTCGGGCGAGATGCATGGCGGCTTCATCAACCTGCGCTCCGCGCTGCCGATGAACCTCAAGGCGCGTCACGCCAACTTCAGGATCTTCAACGGCGCGCGCGGCGATATCGAGCGCATCATCACGATCGTCGACGAATGCCTGGGGCGCTACGACGGCCCGTTCCTGTTCGGCGAGACGCCGAGCCTCGCCGATGCCATGTACGCCCCCGTCTGCACGCGGTTCCGCACCTACGACGTGAGCCTGCCGCGCCGGACCGAGGCCTATCGCGACACCATCCTGGCCTGGCCGCTGATGACGGAATGGGCGGCGGACGCGGCGCGGGAGCCCGACGAGATCGAGGAACTGGACATGGAGTTCTAAGGTCCCGAGCTCTGAGGCCCCGAGGTCCGAAACTCCGGGTTCAGAAACTCCGGGTCCCGAAGCTCCGCGTTCCGAAGCGCCCCGACGTCGGGGCCACAAGGGTCCGGGGCGCCGCGTCGGCGCCCCGCCGTGCCTACGTGCGCGGTGGCACGTCGTCCCGGTCGGGCGCGTCCCATATCACGCTCACCGCAGTCGAGACGCAGGGACATACGGTCCTCGTCTCACACAAGAGTGATATTCTTTCGATGAAACATCGTCTTTTCGCCCTCGCCGCCGCGACTGTTCTTGCCGTTGCGGCCCCGGCGACCGGCAGCTTCGCGCTCGATCGCGTCGCGCCGACCTACGGCGACGTGCCGGCCTCGCGCTACGACGACATCACGACGGGGTCGATCCGCTCCTACGACGTCCCGGTGACCGGCCGTTGTGCGGACAATTCGGCGAGCCAGGGCAACGCCAACCAGCAGAACTTCCCGGTCCAGCAATACGGCCAGACCTCGGGCGGCCCGCGCTGCTGACGCCCTGACGGGGTGACGCAAGCCGGCGCGGAGTGCCGGGCCTCGCGGTAAGGCCCGCCCCGGGAGGGGCGGGTCTTCTTTGCTTCTGCGCCCCTCCGGCGCGATCAGGCGGCGGCGGCGCGGTGATCCACATCGACCGTGACGCCCGCTGGGGTCGCCTGGGCGGTGGCGGCGCGCGGCAGTTCGATCCGCGCCGTGAGGCCCCGCGGGGTCCGGTTGCGCAGGGTGAAGCGACCCTCGTGCGAATCCGCGATGGCGAGCACGATGGACAGGCCGAGGCCGAAGCCGCTGGCGGTGTCGAGGTTGCGCGCCCGGTCGCCGCGCACGAAGGGCTGGAGCATCGCGTCCCGCTCCGCCTCCGGGATGCCGGGGCCGTCGTCGCTGACCTCCACGGCGACGCCGCGCTCGGTCTGGGTCACCGTCAGCCGCGCCGCGCCGCCATACTTCACCGCGTTGTCCACGAGGTTCATGATCGCGCGCTGAAGCTCCTCCGGTCGGCCCTGGACCAGCACGTGGCGGGTCTCGGCCACCCGGACGTCGGCGCCGATATCGGCGAACTCGTCGGCGACGGTCTGGACGATGGAGGCGAGGTCGATCAGCATCTTCGCGCCCCCCTCCGGGCCGTGGCCGTCCCGCACGAAGGACAGGGCCGCCTCCACGAGGCCGTTCATCTGGTCGAGGTCCCGCAGGGTCATGGTCCGCGCGTGATCGTCCTCGATGAACTCGGCGCGCAGGCGCAGGCGGGTGATCGGGGTGCGCAGGTCGTGGCTGATGGCCGCGAGCATCTGGGTGCGGTCGTCGATCAGGCGCCGCACGCGGGCCCGCATCCGGTCGAGGGCGCGGGACAGGGCGACGACCTCGCGCGGGCCGTTCTCGGGCAGATCCACCAGGTTCATGCGGGTGCCGAACACGTCCGCGGCCTCGGCGAGGCGCGCCAGGGGCGCCGTCAGCGCCCGCGTGGCCCAGAGGCAGATCAGCGAGACGGCCACGCCCAGGAACACGAAGGTGAAGATGATCGCGCCCTGCCGCATGGGCGGGCGGTCGTCGTCCGGCACCAGGGCGGAGAGCCGGGCGCCGCCCGGCGTCGCGAGGCCCACGCGCACGCCCGCGGGCGCCTCCGCCGGTCGCTTGGCCGCCGACAGGTCGGTGATGGCGAGGGGGCGTCCGAAGCCGTCGCGCAGACGCTGGACCACGAAATGATCGCCGATCCGATCGCCGCCGGCCGGCTCCGTGGCGGCGGCCCCGGAATCGGTCGCGTCCCAGGGCTCGATCCGCAGGGTCGGCAGCATCCGGGCGGCGTTGGCCAGGAGCGCCGGGCGCTCGGCCGGGCTCGCACCGTCGAGGAGGCGGGCGACGGTGGCGAGGCGGTTCGCGGCGACGCCGGGATGGTCGTCGGGCCGCCAGGGCTCGCGCAGGGTGAAGAAGGCCAGCGTCGCCATGGCGTGGGCCAGGACCACGGCGGCGACGATGAGCAGGGCGATCTGCCCGGCGACGCTCGACGGCACGAGGGCGCGCAGGCGGCTCCAGGGGGGCCTCATATGCGGGTGACCTCGGGCGTGAACAGATAGCCGCCGGAGCGGATGGTGCGGATGATCTCTGGGTTGCGCGGATCCGGCTCGATCTTCTGGCGGATGCGGCTGATCAGGACGTCGATGCTGCGCTCGAACGGGCCGGCGGCGCGCCCCTGCGTCAGGTCGAGGAGCTGGTCGCGAGAAAGCACCCGGCCGGGACGCAGGCAGAGGGCGTGCAGCAGGTCGAACTCCGCCCCCGTGATGGCGATGCGCGCGTCCTCCGGGCTGAGGAGCTGGCGCAGGGAGACGTCGAGGGTCCAGCCCAGGAAGTGGAGGCGGCGTACGCCCTCCTCCGCCTCGGCCTCCGTGCCCGAGCCCCGCCGCAGGATGGCGCGGATGCGTGCCAGGAGCTCGCGCGGGTTGAAGGGCTTGCCGAGATAGTCGTCGGCGCCGATCTCGAGGCCGATGATGCGGTCGATCTCCTCGGCCTTGGCGGTGAGCATCAGGATGGGGATGCGCGAGGTGGCGCGCAGGCGTCGGCACAGGCTCAGGCCGTCCTCGCCCGGGAGCATCAGGTCGAGCACGACGAGGTCGACCCGGGCATCGGCCAGGACCTTGTCCATGGCTGCCCCGTCCCCGGCGAGGCTGACCCGGCACTCGTTGGCGCGCAGGTAGCGGGCGACGAGGGCGCTGATCTCGCGGTCGTCCTCCACGAGGAGGATGTGCGGATGGGTCGTGGTCGTCTGCGTCATGGTCCCGAGCATCGCGGCTCCCTCCGCATCCGGGGCCGGTGCCCGGCTCTCCTGCGGATCTGTCAACGCGCGACTATGCGCCGGCACGCCCGGAGTTCGAAGGGCCGGCGGGGCAGGATTTTGTAAACGCCTGTTTCGCGCGGCCCCATCGGACAACGGCGGAAACATTCCCGTCGGGGCTCCCGAAGCACCGGCGCGGATTGCCGGGACGCGCGGGGATTCTTATGTCGTGCCGCACAGGCGCCGGTCTCGTGGCCGTCACGGACGGATGGCGGCCTCATTGCTCCGGGAGACGACGATGCAAGGCTCGAACCGGCTGTTCGACGATTTCGCCCGCCTGATGACCGATGCCGCCGGCGCCGCGCAGGGCGTGCGCCGCGAGGCGGAGACGGTGTTCAAGGCCCAGGTCGAGCGCCTGATCCGCGACATGGACATCGCCTCCCGCGAGGAGCTCGACGTGCTGCGCGACCTCGTCTCGGCGCTGCGCAGCCAGAACGACGCCCTGGCCGCCCGGATCACCGCGCTCGAGGCGAAACTCGGCCCCGAGCCCGTGGCCGGAGCCAGCGAGGCGATCTGATTCCAGGTTGATTCGCGGGGGCTCCGGCCCCGCCACGCTTGTGCACAGGAAGGAACGGTGGACGGTCGCTTTCCTGTTCACCGGCTTCCCGGGCCGCTTTGAAACGCGAGTCCGGCACGGTCTATAGTGGGTCATGACCTGATTCGCTCCTGCCCCGAAACGCCCTGAACCGAACAGAATCGTTCCCTGCCACACCCGTCCGGGTGGGCGTGGAGCAAGTTCGGAACAGAGGGCCGACGGTCACCGGAGCGCGTTTCACAACGACTTCGCCGATCTTCGACGAGATCGACACACTGGACCGCCATGACCCAACTCCACATCGAAGATCACGATCGGCACGAGCATCCCCTCGACATCGTCGAGCGCCTCGCGTCGCTGCGCGACTGGATCTTCGACCGGGCCGAGACCGACGAGATGTCCGTCTCCGTCGCCGGGCGCTGGGCCGACTACCACGTGGCCTTCACCTGGATCGAGGACGTGGAGGCGCTCCATGTTGCCTCAGCCTTCGACCTCAAGGTGCCGGAGCGCCGGCGCACCGAGATCCTGACGCTGGTCTCCCTGGTCAACGAGCAGCTGTGGGTCGGGCATTTCGACCTGTGGTCCACCGACAACGTCGTGATGTTCCGCCACTCGCTGCTGCTGACCGGCGGCGCGGCCCCGACCCAGGGCCAGTGCACCATGATGCTGAAGTCGGCGGTCGATGCCTGCGAGCGCTACTACCAGGCCTTCCAGTTCGTGCTCTGGGCCGGCAAGTCCGCCCGCGAGGCCCTCGACGCGGTGCTGTTCGAGACCGAAGGCGAGGCGTGAGCGCGCCCGTCGACGCCGCCCTCCCCGCCTCCCTCACCCTGGTGGGGGCCGGCAAGATGGGGGGCGCCATGCTCTCCGGCTGGCTGGCGGGGGGGCTCGACCCCGCCCGGACCACGATCCTGGATCCGCAGGTCTCCCCCGAACTGCAGGCGCTCTGCGCCGCGCGCGGGCTCGCCCTGAACCCCGCCGCGCCCCCGGTCGCGGAGGCCCTCGTGCTCGCCATGAAGCCCCAGGGGCTGGAGGCCGCGGCGCCCGCGTTGGCGCCGCTGATCGGTCCCGGAACCCTGGTGGTGTCGGTGCTGGCGGGCAAGACCATCGCCAACCTGCGCGACCGCCTGCCCGGCGCCCGCGCCATCGTGCGGGCGATGCCGAACCTGCCCGCCAGCATCGGACGGGGGGCCACCGGCGCGGTGGCCAGCCCGGAGGTCGATGACGGGCAGCGGGCGCAGGCGCACGCGCTCCTCGCCAGCGTCGGCCTGGTGGAGTGGCTCGACGACGAGGGGCTGATCGACGCCCTGACGGCCGTGTCGGGCTCCGGCCCCGCCTACGTCTTCCTCCTGGCCGAGGCGATGGCCGAGGCGGGCATCGCCGCCGGCCTGCCCGCGGACATGGCCACGCGCCTCGCCCGCGAAACCGTCTCGGGGGCCGCCGCGCTCCTCGCGGCCGATCCCCGGGACGCCGCGCGTCTGCGCCAGGATGTGACCTCGCCGGGCGGCACCACCGCCGAAGCCCTCGCGGTGCTGATGCGCAGCGGCGGTCTGCCGGACCTGATGCGCGAGGCCGTGGACGCGGCGCGGCGCCGCGCCGGGGCCCTCGCGGGCTGAGCCGGACCTGACGATCCGGCCGCGGGACCCTACATGAAGGCCTGATTGGACGAGGATCGCACGACCATGGCCAAACGCCCCGGCTCTCCCAAGCCCGAGACCCAGACGACCGAGACGGACTCCGCCGACACCCTGCCGGTGGCGGCCGCAGCGCCCGAGAAGGCGCTGCCCCCACGCGAGGCGGCCGTCGAGGCGCTGATGCGGCTCGCCGCCGAGCAGCCGTGGAACGACATTGAGATCGGCGACATCGCCCGGGAGGCCGGCCTGACGCTGGCGGAGTTCCGCGACCTGTTCCCCTCGAAGGGCGCCGTACTCGGCGGCCTGTCGCGCCTCATCGACCGCGCGGTGCTGGAGGGCGACACCGCCGATCTCGCCGACGAGCCGACCCGCGAGCGCCTGTTCGACGTGCTGATGCGCCGCCTCGACGCGATGACGCCCTACAAGGACGCCCTGCGCCGGATCTCCTACGCCCTGCGCGGCGATCCGCTCTCGATGCTGGCGTTGAACGGCGTCGCGCTGAACTCGCACCGCTTCATGCTGGCCGCCGCCGGCATCAACACCGAGGGTCCGCTCGGCCGCCTCAAGCTCCAGGGCGTGGTCATCGCCTTCGCCCGCACGGTGGAGGTCTGGCTGGACGACGACGATCCGGCCCTGGCGCGCACCATGGCGCGCCTCGACAAGGAGATCCGCAACGGCGAGCGCTTCATGGAGCGCGCCGACGATGCCCGCCGCCTCACGGCCCCCTTCCGGGCGCTCGGCCGCTCGCTGCTCGACCGCGGCGGCCGTGCGCGCCGGGAACGGCACGCGGCGGACGACCGCAACGAGGATGCGGGCAATCCCCTCGGCGGCGACCCGGCCGCGGCGATCTGAGGCCCTAGGCCCCGGCCGGGCAATCGGTCTCGCCGAGATGGACGGCGAGCCAGACCGTCGGCCGGTCGGGATCCGTAAAGGTGACGCGGTGCACGCACCCGGCCGGGATGAACAGAGTATCGCCCGGCCCGAGCGCGACCTCAGCGCCCGCCAGCGCGACGCGGGCCGCACCCGCGAGAAGCAGCACCCACTCGTCGTGGGCTTGGCGATAGGGCTCGTCCGGCGGCGTGACCTGGCCCTGCGAGACGATGCGCTCGATCCGGCAGCCCGGCCGCGCGAGGAGTTCGGTGAAGACCTCGCCCGCCGCGGCGTCGGGCAGGTTCGCGAGCAGGTTGCCCGCGTGGGCGAGGCGGGTCATGCGGCGGATCCTGATCGTTTGGGCGACTGAAGAAGGGTTCCGACATGAGCGGCCGGAACCGGATTTGCCCGACTGGCCCGTGAGGGTCCGCCATGGACGGGTGTCGGCCCCTCTTGTAGTTTTGCGGACCTGATCCTAACATCGCCTCGGCCTCAGGATAGGCCAACGGTCCGCGTGAAGGGCTCAGCCCATTCGTCGTCGTCTGATCATTCCCCGACTTCCTGCCCGAGAACGCGGACAAAGGGCGCTGAGGAAGGAAGGATTCGATGACGGCTACGCTTCCGTCGAGCGGCGCTTGCTCCCGCGCACTCCCCGACCGCCCCAACCTCGAACACCTGCGAAATGAAGCCAAGTCTCGGTTGAAGCAGATGCGCGCCGCCGACCCGACAGCGCAGCTCGCGACGGCGCAACGCGATCTCGCCCGTGACTACGGTTTCCCCAGTTGGCGCCGGCTCCGGGCGGAGGTCCGGCGGTTGACCGAGGGGCGGACGGAGACCGACAAAGACCGCATGGAGCGGCTCAGGATCGAGCAGGCGCGTCCACGAACGGAAGTCCGGATCGATCCAAAGGTCGTGGACGGATACGTCGGCTTCTACGAACTGACTCCCAAGACCATCATCGTTGTACAGCGGGACGCGAACGATCTCATCGTTCGCCTCACAGGACAGTCGTTTTACTCGATCATCCCGGAAAGCAGTCGAAAATTTTTCTATCGAAATCGCAATATCCAGGCACAGATCAGCTTCAGGGTCGGTCCGGATGGCACCGCGACTGCCGCCATCCTTCATCAGAACGGGCTTGAACAGACCTCTCCGCGGATCAGGGAAGACCGGGCGAACGCCATCGAGGCACGGCGTGAGGCGCAGCAGGCTGCGAATACGCCGGCCCCTGGAAGTGAAGCGGCTCTGCGTCGGATCATCGAGGCGACTCAGCGGGGCAGCCCGGAACTCGCGCGCATGAGCAAGCCGCTCGCACGGGCGTTCAAGGAGCAGTTGCCGGACAACATGAGGACGGTGAGGTCCTGGGGCGACCTCGTGTCGATCGCCTTCGAGGGCGTCTCCCGCGTCGACGACAGCGATGTCTTCACCGTCATGTTCTCTGCCGCGCACAGCGAATGGCGGCTCACCATGAACGACCCGGAGACGATCGAGAGCGCCAGTTTCCGATTGGCTCCCTAAGACAGGTGCACGGTGCGGGGCGTGCGTCGACCGGCGACGGCGGGGCCCCCTGCCGTCGTAATGGACCACGCAGCCGGCCGGCACGCCTGCCGGCCATCATCCGTCAGGCCCGGCCGAGGAGCCGATGGACCTGCCAGGTCAGCATCATGCTGGCCACCATCAGGGTGGCGTACAGGAGGTGGAGGAGAAGCGGCGCGTCGTGCATCGGCTCGAACCCGTGGGCTTCGGTGCGAGGGAGCACGTCTCCTCGCAACAACCGCGCCACGCGCCCGGGACCAAGCACGGGGCCAAGCGCCCGGGGCGAAGTGTCGGACCAAGTGCCGCCGGCCCCTGCTCCGCTCAGGCCGCCGCGGCCGGGCTCGCGTCGAAGGCCTTGGCGGAGGCGAGGCGCGTCAGCACGGCGAGCAGGTCGGTCTGGGTGATGATCCCGTGGATCCGGCGGTCCTCACCCGTCACCACCACCGCATGCGCGTGCCCGTTGGTCAGGGGCTCCACCAGGCTCAGAACGGGCTCGGCCGCCCGGGCCGTGTGCGCCTCGGACATCACCTGCGCGAGGCTGCCCTCCCCGCGCAGGGCCAGTTCGCGCAGGCCCAGGGTTCCGGCGAGGCGGCCCGCCTCGTCCACCACCGGCAGGGTCCGGATGTTGTGCCGGAGCAGGAGGTCGCGTGCCCGGGCGAGCGACTCGTGCAGGCCGATCGTCACCACGTCGCGGGACATCACCGCGCCGCAGTCCAGGGCCCCGTGCGCCCGCACCAGGGCCTGGCTCTCGACCTCCCGCAGCAGTCGGTCGAGGTCGCTGCGGTCGATGTCGAGGGTCTCGTTGAGGTTGAGGAGCGCGGCGTCGACGTCGCGGGCGTTGAAGCCGACCCGGATGGGGGCCGGCAGGTCGGTCGTGCCGTGCAGGTTGGCCGGGGGGGCCGACGGGACGTGCGGATAGGTGCGCCCGGAAATCCGGTGGAAGGCGATGCCGAGGCTGACCAGGATGATGGAGTTCAGGCAGACCGGCACGAAGGGGAACAGGAAGCCCGAGGAGGCGATGGCCGGGCCGCCGATGAGCGCGGTGAGCGCCGCGGCCCCGCCCGGCGGATGCAGGCTGCGCGTGAACGACATCGCCGCGATGGCCAGCGAGACGCCGACCCCGATGGCCAGCACCGGATTGGGGATGAAGTGGGCGGCGGTCACGCCGATCAGGGCCGAGATCGTGTTGCCGCCGATGATCGGCCAGGGCTGGGCCAAGGGGCTCGCCGGCACGGCGAAGAGCAGCACCGCCGTGGCCCCCATGGGCGCCACGATGAGGGGAATGTATGGGCCTTGCCCGACCATCCAGCCGGTCACGAGTCCCGTCAGGGCGATGCCGATGAGGGCGCCAAGGCAGCCGATCAGGCGCTCGCGCAGGGTGGCGCCGGCCAGGATCGGCCGGAACAGACGGGCGCCGAGCAGCGCACCGGCCGGGCGGTCGGGACCGATAGGGTCTGACATCCTCTCCCCCTCGCTCGCGATGCGCACGCTGCACGAGCGAACGCTGAAAATGCAGGCCGACGTCTCTGGTATACCAGTGCGACCTTACAGGGCGAGGTCAGAATTGCAAACGGTTCGAGCAGATTGCCCACCTCGACGGCAGAGCCCTGCGCAGGGCGGCGAGAGGTTTCCCGGAGACCGGTCCGGATCGGCGCGAGCCGGCACTCCGATGGCGGGTTCAGGCCGGCGGATCGGACCGGCCGGGCTCGACGATGACGTTGGGCGGCGTCGGCCCGGCCCCGCCCAGGATCTTGCGCAGGCCGCGGGCGCGGGTGCGGCCGGCGCGACGGCGGGTTTCCGGCACGGTCCCGTGTTCCCGCGCCACATCGGCCACGTCCGCGTGGGCGATCAGGCCGTGCTCGGCGGCATGCTCGGCCATGGCGAGGCTGTCGGCGGCCAGAACCAGGCTGCTGCCGGCCGCCTCCACCGCCTCGGCGAGCTTGGCGATCTCTTCCAGCCGGCCCGCATCCCGCGAGACGTTGCGGATATAGACCGCGGCCACCCGGCCGGGATAGGCCGCGACGATGCCCGCGTAGACCTCGGGATCGTGCTGGCCGCTGTCGCCGATGAGCACGAAGGGCAGGTCGTGGTAGAGCGTCAGCATGTGGTCGATGAGGTGGCGCTTGTGATCCTCGGCCCGGCGCGGCAGCGGGCTCGTCCAGGACAGACCCCATTCGCGCAAGAAGAGCACCGGCCCGACCGGGATCCGGTGCATGACGAAGAATTCGCTGAGCATGTCGTAGATGCCCCACGGCGCCCGGGAGACGTAGAGCATGGGATTGCCCTCCGCCCCGCACGGCCCGGCATAGAGCGCCCGGTACAGGGCGGCGGCCCCCGGGAAGGCGACCCGGTTCTCGGCATCCTCCACGAACAGCCGCCAGAGCATCTTGACCTTGTTGGCCACGCCCGTGTGCATGATCGTGTCGTCGATGTCGCTGATCACCACCCGCCGGCAATCGACCGAGGGGATGAACACCTGCGCCTTCGCCCGCACGGGCTCGGGGCCGGCCAAATCGAGCTCCAGGCTGTGCCAGGAGGCCTGCGGCGGCGCGGGCAGGTTCGGGCGCAGGTGGACGCGGAAGTAGCCGTCCCGGTCGGTGACGACCTGCTCCTCGCAGCCGAAAAAGCGCGCGGTGAGCGCGGCACCCGCCACCGTGCGGCGGGTGATGCGGCGCCGGATGTCGCGCAGCTCGGCGGCCCAGCCCTCGTCCGGCGCGTCGGCCGCCCGGCTCGACTGCCGAAAGACCCGGCCGATGAGGAAGACCTCGTCGCGGGAGCCGTAGCCCCGATAAGTTTCCACCACCGTCCCCGCGCGGCCTTGAGACCGTCGAACCGGCTTGGCCAGCAGGCGCAACGCCCGCAGGGTGCCTTTCGCGAACCGGGCAGCCCCCTGTCGGCCGGTCATGGTTGCGTCGTCATCGTCGTGGGGCCCCGTCTCGACATCGTCGGTTCAATGCCCGGCGCCGGCAAAGGTTCGCCGCGGGGCATCGCCGCCGTCGCCGGGAGGGCTGTGGAGCATGCGTGCCATGCCGTCGCGCGAACGGAACTCGGCCATGTCCCTCCGGTTCACCCCATGCACCCTGCGTTCCGGGTGCTGTCAGCGTCGAGTCTCCATGCATCTCCCCACCGACGACAGCGGCCATCCCCTGGCCGTGGAGTTCCAGGATTTCATCCGAAGCCAGCCCTTCCCCTGCGTCGGCGCGAAATCGGCCCTGTCGAAGGGCCAGATGAAGATCGTCGTGGCGCGCAGCATCGCCTCGAGCTGGGACGATCCCCGGCTCTATCCCGCGCTTCTCGCCTTCATCTGCCGCTACCGGGCCAAGCCCGAACTGTTCCAGAGCTTCGCCGTGATCTTCGAAGGTCCGACGGACCTCGGCGAGGAGGCCTTCGAGCGCCACCTCTGGGACCGCGTGCAGTCCCTGTCGGACAAGGACGAGTTCCTCGGCCAGCGCTACGACACCCGCGTCGAGGCCGACCCGAACGACCCGCACTTCTCCCTCTCCTTCGGCAGCGAGGCGTTCTTCGTGGTCGGCATGCATCCCGGTGCCAGCCGGCCGGCCCGGCGCTTCCCGCACCCGGTCCTGGTGTTCAACCTGCGCGCCCAGTTCGAGCAGCTGCGCGCCGAGGGGCGCTACGAGAAGCTGCGCAGCGCGATCCTCTCGCGCGACGAGGCGCTGGCCGGCTCGATCAACCCGATGCTCGCCCGGCATGGCGACGCCTCGGAGGCGCGCCAGTACAGCGGCCGCGCCGTCGACGCCGACTGGGTCTGCCCGTTCCGCGGCCGCGACGCGGAGGCCCGCGATGCCGCCTGAGCCCCGCCCGCACCCATCGACCTTGCACGAGATCGCGCCGCGCTCCGGCGTCGCCTTCACCCTCGACAAGGGCGAGCGCCTCACCGTGATCGACCCGCAGGGCGAGCAGGTGGCTGACCTCCTCGCCTTCGTCCGCGGCGACCTCGACGAGGTGATCTCCTCGGGCCGGACCCTCGATTATGCCAGCCGGATCTACCTCACCACCGGCGACCCGATCTATTCCAACCGCTCGAATGTGCTGCTGCGCATCGTCGCGGACACGGTGGGCCGCCACGACTTCCTGCTGACCCCGTGCTCGGCCGACACCTTCCGGATCATCTACGGCGACACCCACCCGCACCGGGGCTGCTTCGGCAATCTTGCGGCGGCGCTGGCGCCCTACGGCGTCGTGCCGGACCGGATCCCGGTGGCCTTCAACGTGTTCATGAACGTCACCGTCGACGGCGGCACGGGCGACTTGAAGGTCGAGCCGCCCCTGAGTCGGGCGGGCGACCACGTCACCTTCGAGGCGGAATGCGACCTCGTGATCGGGCTCACCGCCTGTTCGGCCCTGCAATCGAACAACAACAGCTTCAAGCCGATCCGCTACCGCATCGACCCGGCCCGCCTCTGAAGCGGGTGCCCGACGGGGCCGCGCCCGTGCTATGGGCGGCGCCCGGCGCCCCCTCTCCCGGGGGGCCCCGTCGTGAACAGGTCGAAGCGAGTCCCATGCGAACCATCGTCTATGCCGACGGCGGATGCGATCCCAATCCCGGCCCCGGTGGCTGGGGCGTCGTCATCGAGGCCGAGAACGGCCGCATCGAGCTCTGCGGCGGCGATCGGGCCACCACCAACAACCGCATGGAGCTGACCGCGGCGATCAACGCCCTGCGTCACTTCCCCGAGGGCGCGCAGATCGAGATGCGCTGCGACAGCCAGTACGTCATCAAGTCGGTGACCGAGTGGATGCGCGGCTGGAAGGCCAAGGGCTGGCGCACCGCTACCGGCCCGGTGAAGAACGTCGAGCTGATGCAGGAGCTCGATGCCCTGGCGGCCCGGCGCGACGTGCGCTGGACCTGGGTCCGGGGCCATGCGGGCGAGGCCGGCAACGAACGCGCAGACCGGCTCGCGGCGCAGGGCCGGCGCGAGGCCCTCGGCCTGCCGCTGCGCCCGGAGAGCGGACCGGCACTGCTCACCGGAACGGCTGCCCTGCGCGCGGCGGTTGCCCCGGCGGTCTCGCAGGCGGTCTTGGCCACGGCGCCCGCCGCGTCCGAGCCCGCCCCGGCGCGCACGAGCGCGATCCCTCTCGATCTCGGCCTCGGCCTGGAGGTGTCGCGCGCCGCGAAAGCCTCCGGCCTGACGCCGCAGGCCTACGTGGAACGGGCGGTGCGGCTCGCCCTAGACCTCGGCCCCGAGGGGCTGGAGCGGGCCCGCGCCGACCTGCGCGGCGCCAAGGCTGCCAACGCGGGCAAGGGCGTCTCCACCCCTTGAGTCCAGCGGGCGATCCCCTCGGCGCACGCCTCCCGGCCGGCTTCTTCGCCCGCCCGGCGGCGGACGTGGCCGCGTCCCTCATTGGCTGTGACCTGCGGGTGGACGGGATCGGCGGGATGGTCGTCGAGACGGAGGCCTATGACCGGAGTGACCCGGCCTCGCACAGCGTCAACGGCCCGACCCGGCGCAATGCCAGCATGTTCGGGCCGCCGGGGCACGCCTACGTCTACCGCTCCTACGGCCTGCACTGGTGCCTGAACCTCGTCTGCGAGCCGGGCAGCGCGGTCCTGATCCGGGCGCTGGAGCCCCGCCACGGGCTCGACGCGATGGCGGCGCGGCGGAGGCTGTCCGATCCGCGCCTGTTCTGCGCCGGACCCGGCCGCCTCTGCCAGGCGCTCGCCGTCACCCTCGCGATGGACGGCCTGGCCCTCGACGCGCCCCCCTTCGCGCTGGCCGCCCCCGAGACGGCGCCGGCCTGGATCGCCGATCGCCGGATCGGTATCTCCCGCGCGGTGGAGACGCCCTGGCGCTTCCTGCTCGCCGGCTCGCGGGCCGTGAGCCGGCCGCCCTCGCGCCACGCGACGCCGGGCGGCCCCCTCACGCCGCCCGGACCGTCTCCAGGAAGCGCGTGACCTGCACGGTCAGGTGCTCCGACTGGGCGGTCAGGTCGGAGGCCGAGACGAGCACCTGACGGGCGGCGGCGCCGGTCTCCTCGGCCGCGTGGGCGACGCCCGAGATGTTCTCGGTGACCTCGCTGGTGCCGCTGGCGGCCTGGCCGACGTTGCGCACGATCTCCTGGGTCGCCGAACCCTGCTCCTCCACCGCCGCCGCGATCGAGGTCGTCACCTGGCTGATCTCGCCGATCCGGCCGCTGATAGTGCGGATGGCCCCGACCGCCTGCTCCGTCGAGGCTTGGATGCGGCCGATCTGCTCCTCGATCTCGTGGGTCGCCCGCGTGGTCTGGTTGGCGAGTTCCTTGACCTCGGCGGCGACCACCGCGAAGCCGCGGCCCGCCTCGCCAGCCCGCGCCGCCTCGATCGTCGCGTTCAGCGCCAGCAGGTTGGTCTGGCCCGCGATGGTGGTGATCAGCGCGACGACGTCGCCGATCCGCGCGGCGGCGCTGCTGAGGTCCTGGACGAGCCCGGCGGTCTGGGCCGCCTCCTCCACCGCCCGCAGGGCGAGGTTGGCCGAGCCGTCGACCTGGCGGCCGATCTCCTGCACCGACGAACCGAGCTCCTCGGCTGCGGCCGCCACGGTGTTGACGTTGGAGGCCGCCTCCTCGGCGGCGGCCGCCACCGTCACCGATTGATCGGTGGTCCGGGCCGCGTTGGTGCTCATCGCCGCGGCGGTCTCCTGCAGCGCGCCGGCGGAGGCCGACACCGTGGCGATGATCGAGCCGACCGCCACCTCGAAGCCGTCGGCGAGCTCATGCATGGTGCGCTGGCGCTCGGCCGCCGCCGCCGCATCGGCGATCTGCCGGCGCTCGGCCTCCTCCGAGGCCTTGCGGGCGACCAGGGCGCGGATCTCCTCCACCGCGCGGCCCACGGCGCCGACCTCGTCGCGCCGGTCGCGCCCGACGATCACCGCGTCGCTGTCCCCCCGCGCCATCCGGCGCAGGGCCTCGACCAGCTGGCCGATCGGACGGGTGATACCGAACACGGCGACGAGCCCGGCCGCGAAGAGGCCCGCGAGCAGGCCGAGGCCGCCGAGGAGCAGGGTGTTGGTCCGGGTCCGGTCCGTCATCGCCGCGAGATCGCGGGCGCCCGCGTCGACGAAGGTCCGGATGTCCCGGCCAAGGGCGCTTCCCTCCGACACCATCGCGTCGAAGGTCGGGTCGACGGTCTGGTGCAGCAGGACGAGGGCCTCCGTCTTCAGGCCGCTGCTCGCCAGGGTGCGTGCCTCGGAGCTGTCGGCCATGAAGCGGTTGACCTTCTGTTTCAGACCGTCGATGCGCGGCGCGAAGCTGGGAGCGGCATCCCGCAGTTCCGCCAGCACCTTGTTCAGGCGCTCGCTCGCCTCGTCGAATCCCTTGTCGGTCTTCTGCATCTCGTCGGGGCTGCCCTCGGCGATGTTGCGGAAGTTGAAGTAGCTCATCGTGAAGACCAGCCGGTTGACCGTCCGCAGGTCGGCGATCGCCTTCGTGTCATGGGAGACGAAGCGGCTGTAGGCCTCGTCGATCTGCGTCATCTGGGTGGTGGCGTACCAGAGGCAGCCACTGACGATGACCCCGATCAGACTGACCACCGCGATCAGTTTGGTGATGATGCTGAAGCGCGCGAGCAAAGCCACGAGAGATCTCCGGACCGGTATCGGTGCCAGAGCTAGCAGCGGGAAACTTAAGGCACCGCTAAAGCATCGCGACTGCTCATCGTTTGCGCTGGATTACGAATGTATTGAATTATATTTACTTTCCGGATCGTATCTGAACGTCTCCGATTACGGACTTGATCCGGGCCTTATCCGAGTCGAACCGGTGGCAATACCTCGACGAACGCGGGCCGCCGGGGGCGGAGGCCGGATCGGAGCACGGACACAGGCCCGAAAAAACCCGCCTCGGCGTGAGCCGGGCGGGGATGAGGTCTTCGAGCTTGGGTCGTCGGTGCAACGGCCGGCCGGCGCTATGGTTCCGGTCCGCGCCGTCTGAACCAGGGGGCGAAGGTCCGCGTTTCCCGCCCAAGGCCCGCCCGTCAGGCGAGCCGGACGCGTTGCGCGCCATCCGCCAGGGAATGACCATGCCCGTCACCGACGACCGAAAGTCCCAGTACCGCGCCGAGCGCGATCGTCTGATGGCGGAACTCGCCGCACGCGGGCAGGAGGCGCATACGGAGGAGCGCCAGTTCGAGGACGGGTACGCCCTGCGCGACATGGACGAGAGCACCCGGGAAGGCCTTCGCTTGCGCATCGGTGAATTGACGGCGCTCATCGAGAAGATCGAGACCGGCACCGCCTGACGGAGAGTGGATCGGCCGCCGCGACCGAAAAAGAAGCCCGCAGGGGCGATGCCCTGCGGGCCGAGACGGTCCGAAACCTTGGAGACGCCGAGGCTAGACCGCAGCCCCGGTGCCTGACATCCCCCAAATGGAGGGTGCCGAGCGGGTCATCCGATCTTCGCAGAAAACGGCTAAGGGATCCTCCCGACGGGCCGCGCTCCGGACGGTCGATCGCAGGGACGCGAGATCCCGCGCGGATCACCCCTGCGCTGTTTGCGCAACAGTGGCCCTGATCCCGTCCCTGCTTGGATTAAACCATATTGTCATAGTTATAGCACCGTCTATACCCCGTCCTCGGACAAACGGCGCGGGGGCGGTATGACGAGAGCGGATCGCTATGGACGCGGCGGCCCTGACCGCGCGGGAGCCGCCAGCCTCGCCCTGCTCACCCTGACGGCCGCTTCCGGCGTCCACGCCGCCGATCTCGGCGCGCCACGCCCCCTGGCCACGGCACCGGCCTTCGTCGACTGGTCGGGCCCCTATCTCGGAATCGAGGGCAGCGCCGGCAATTCCTACGGTGCCTACACCTTTCGCGACACCACGGTCGGCGGTCGCCCGGTCCGTCCGTTCAAGACGGGCGACGCCACCGGTCGGTCCGACCTCGGCCGCGACGCCACCACCGCCGTCGGCGGCCTGTTCGGCGGCTACAACTGGCAGACCGGCCCCTGGCTGTACGGGATCGAAGCCGATGTCGCGGGCGCGAACCTGAAGCGGCCGGTGCTCCTGCCCACCCCCGGCTTCGTCGGCGACGGCGATCCGGGCCTCGGCCTGATCCGCGCCAAGACCGACGTCTACGGCACCCTGCGCGGGCGCTTCGGCTACGCCTTCGAGCGGTCGCTGGTCTATGCGAGCTTCGGGCTCGCCGGCGCCAATGCCCGCATCCTGGCGAGCTATCCCGACCCCGGCACCGGCCTCGTCACCACCGCGCGGCGTGACCTCTCCTCGCTCGGCTTCACCCTGGGAGCCGGCGTGCAGTTCGCCGTGACCGAGAGCCTCGCCCTCGGGATCGACTACCGCTATCTCGACCTCGGCGGCAGCGGCCGCTTCGATCTCGGCGCCGTCCCGGGCCTCGGCCCGGTGGCGACGCGGCAGGATTCCTTCACCTCGCACCAGATGATGGCGCGCCTGTCCTGGCATCCGAACGGCTTCGTGCTGCCGCCGGAGGTCGACGACGCCGCGCCGCACGATCCCGGCGACGGCTCCGGCGACCGGTTCTCGCTCCACGGCCAGACCACCTTCATCGCCCAGGGCGTGCCGGGCTTCCGCGCGCCCTATACCGGTCCGGCGAGCCTGATCGGCCATCAGGTCCAGTCGACCACCACCGCCACCGCCTTCCTGGGGCTCAAGCTCTTCGAAGGCACGGAACTCTACTACAATCCGGAATTCTCCCAGGGCTTCGGCCTGAGCCGGACCCTGGGCGTGGCCGGCTTCGTCAACGGCGAGGCGCAGAAGGCGGGCGCGCCGTTCCCGAAGCTGCGCTCCAACCGCTACTTCGTGCGCCAGACCTTCGGCCTCGGCGGCGAAACCGAGGACGTGCCGGACGGCCCGAACCAGGTCGCCACCCGGCGCGACATCGAGCGGATCACCGTGGTGGCGGGCAAGTTCGCCCTCGGCGACTACTTCGACGGCAACGTCTACGCCCACGACCCGCGGGTGGACTTCATGAACTGGGGCATCTGGGCCTCCGGCGCCTACGACTTCCCCGCCAACCTACCCGGCTTCACCCAGGGCGTGATGGTCGAGTACAACCGCGCGGCGTTCGCGATCCGGGCCGCCTACACCCAGGTGCCCAAGGAGCCCTCCAGCGACGTCCTCGACCCGCGCGTCTTCCGCCGGGCCGGCACCACTATCGAGTTCGAGGAGCGCCACGTGCTGCCGGTCCTCGATCAGCCCGGCAAGCTGCGCCTTGGGTTCTTCACCAATGTGGGCAACTCGGCCGACTTCCGGGAGGTGGTGTCGCTGACCCAGGCCGGGCTCTTCGGCGACATCAACGATGCAGCCGCCGCCACGCGGGCCGCGCGGCGCAAGACCGGCTTCTACCTGAATCTCGAGCAGGCGGTGACGGCGGACCTCGGCGTCTTCGCCCGGTTCAGCGCCAATGACGGCCGCACCGAGAGCCTGTCCTTCACCGACATCGACCGGTCGGTGTCCGGCGGCGTGTCCCTCAAGGGCACCGCCTGGGGCCGGCCCGGCGACACGGTGGGCCTCGGCACCTCGATGAACGCGATCTCGCCGAGCCATCGCGCCTTCTTCGCCAATGGGGGCGTCGGCCTCCTCATCGGCGACGGCCGGCTCAACTATGCCCCCGAGCGCGCGGTAGAGGCCTACTACGCCTTCGCCCTGAACAGGACCCTGACCCTGTCGGTCAATTACCAGCACGTGGAGAACCCGGCCTACAACCGGGACCGCGGGCCGGCGGACTTCTTCGGCACCCGCATCCACGCGGATTTCTGACCCCCGGGGCGTCGGTCCGGCGTCAGGAGCGCGGCCGCTCCGGCTGGTCGCAGCGATAGGCCCGCCCGTTGACCGACGCGACCGGCACGAACCGGCCGCCCGCCGCCCGGCATTCGGCGACATGCGCGTCCATGGCCCACTTGTCGGCGAGGGCGAGGCTGAGCGGGACGACCGTGACCACCAGCAGCAGCGCGACCACGGCACAGACCGCCCAGCCGACCCCGCGGGGCGGCGGCTCCGGCGGATGGTAGCGCTCCGGCGGCAGCGGCGCGAGGAACGCCAGCGTGGTGAGCCCGAGGAGAGTGGCGGCGCCCATGGTCATCCCGCATCGGTCAGGCGCCCCAGACTAAGCCGAGGCGGGCGCCCGGGGGAGGCGACCATACGAAGCAGCGCCCCCGGCCGAGCCCAGGGCTTCCGCCGGCCCAGACCTCCCGTCGGCCCGAGCCTCAGGCCCAGCGCGCCAGGGCCGCCTCCGCTTCCGCGGCGTTGTCGCGGATGCGGTAGACGGTCTGCCGGCTGAGGCCGGTCGCGACGGCGATCGCCGAGATCCCCCGCCCCTCGACGAGGGCGGAGCGCACCGCCTCGTACTGCGCCCGGCTGAAGCTCGGCTTGCGTCCGCGATAGACGTCGCTGCGCGCCCGCGCCTGGGCGATGCCGGCCTTCTGCGCCTCTCGCATGGCCTCCGCCTGGGCCTGGGCCGTCGCCGCCATGAAACCGATAAGGGCATCGCGCACGGCCTGCTGCATCGGATCCGCCGTGGCGCCGTCGAAGGTCAGCCGGTGGATGACCGTGCGCACCACGACGCCCCGGCGCATCATCTCCCGCAGGGTGTCGCAGACGTCGGCGTAGTTGCGGCCGAGGCGGTCGACCCAGCGCACCACCAGGACGTCGCCCCGCCGCAGCAGGTCGAACAGCCGGCGCCCCTGCGGCCGCTCGCGCAGGCAGGTGCTCAGGCCCGACACGCCGTCATCGGCCACGACCTCGTCGACGACGAAGCCCGCGGCGGCGGCCTGCGCCTCCTGATGGGCGATGGTCTGGTCTCCGGTCGAGACCCGGGCATACAGAATGGTCTTCATCGATCACGGCCGCACTCGGACATTCGGGCCCGCAGGACGACGCCCATGCGTTGCCGTGTCAATCCATTCGACGGCGCAGGGACGAAGGTGCGGCGGCGTGATGCGGGAGTGGTTCGGCACCCTGGGGCTGCGTCCGTCGCCCCGCCCCGGCGCTACGGAGTACGGCTCTCAGCGGCCGTCACCGCGGATCCCGTTCAGCACGCGGTCGAGGTCCCGCTGGCGTTCGGTGCGGACGTCCGGATCGGCCGTTGAAGCGTCCACGCGGCACCGTCTGGCCGGTGGGCAGGGTGCCGCGCGACCGAGGCGGGATGCGCGCGTCGCTTCGGCGAAAGCCGGCGTTTAGGGCATTCTTGGCCCGAGACTTACGGCACCTTTGTCCAAGATGTATTCATGATGCATCGAGACGGGGCGAACCCTCATCTCAGGTCCCACCGTTTAATCCTGTCCTCGACGTGCCTGGCCGCACGTCATGGCTG
>NZ_LMML01000031.1:62775-62908 GCF_001422215.1 Methylobacterium sp. Leaf89
TTCCGACGTCGAAACGACCGGTTCGCTCGAGTTTCACAGCGTCGCCCCCCTGCGAAACCCCTACAGCTGCCCGATGAGCTCGGCCGCCGAGGGCAACGCCAACCAGCAGAACTTCCCCACCCAGCAGTACGGC
>NZ_LMML01000031.1:62996-116331 GCF_001422215.1 Methylobacterium sp. Leaf89
TCGTGGGTTCGGGAAGCTCCCGCCGGGCGGCGCTCGCCACCCGGTCTCCCGGAGGCTATAGCCGTGTGGCGTGCGTCGGCGCGTCCCCGCTCGCGGAGGGGCGCCTCCGGCCGATCGCGAGGCTGCCCGTGTCCGCCCGTTCCTCTCATCGCCCGAGCTGATGCCGCCTCAACTTCTCCTTGCCATCGCGGCGATCCTTCCTTTTCTCGGCAGCGCGGCCGTGATCAGCCTGCCCGGATATGCGCGCAATGCCGCCGCGATCCTGGCCGGGTCGACCCTGGTGGCGTGCCTCGCCTGCATCGGGCTTCTCTACCCAATGGTGTCCGCGCCCGGCGGCAGCCTGGTCTGGGCGGTGGACTGGCTTCCGACGCTCGGCGTCCAGTTCGTCCTGCGGCTCGATGGCCTGGCCTGGCTGTTCGCAGTCCTCGTGCTCGGGATCGGCGCGCTCGTCGTCCTGTACGCGCGCTACTACATGGCCGCCGAAGATCCGGTCCCGCGCCTGTTCAGCTATCTCCTTGCTTTCGTCGGCGCGATGCTGGGGATCGTGCTCTCGGGCAACCTGATCCAGCTGGTCGTATTCTGGGAACTGACGAGCATCGTGTCCTTCCTGCTGATCGGCTACTGGACCGACAATGCGTCCGCCCGCGACGGGGCCCGGATGGCCCTCACCATCACGGCGGGCGGCGGTCTCTGCCTGTTCGTCGGCATGGTGCTGATCGGGCAGATCGTCGGGAGCTACGACCTGGCGGTGGTCCTGGCCTCGGGTGACACGATCCGCTCCAGCCCGCTCTACCTCCCGGCCCTGGTGCTCGTGCTCGCGGGTGCCCTCACCAAGTCGGCGCAGTTCCCCTTCCATATCTGGCTGCCGCGCGCGATGGCGGCCCCGACGCCGATCAGCGCGTACCTGCATTCCGCCACCATGGTGAAGGCCGGCATCTTCCTGATGATCCGGTTCTGGCCCGTGCTGGCCGGCACCGAGACCTGGTACTGGATCGTCGGCACCGCCGGCATGGCGACGATGCTGGTGGGCGCCTGGAGCGCGATCTTCCAGCACGACCTCAAGGGCCTGCTCGCCTACTCCACGATCAGCCATCTCGGGCTGATCACCCTCCTGCTCGGTCTCGACTCGCCCCTCGCCGTCGTGGCGGCGATCTTCCACACCGTGAACCACGCGACCTTCAAGGCCTCGCTCTTCATGGCGGCCGGGATCATCGACCACGAGACGGGCACGCGGGACATGCGCCGCCTCAGCGGGCTGTGGCGGGCGATGCCCTACACGGCGACGCTGGCGATGGTGGCCGCCGCCGCGATGGCGGGCGTGCCCCTCCTCAACGGCTTCCTCTCGAAGGAGATGTTCCTGGCCGAGGCGGTCGACAATGCGGGCGAGCACGGGCTGAACCTCGCCCTGCCGATCCTGGCGACGCTCGCGAGCGCCTTCACCATGCTCTACTCGGTGCGCTTCATCCGCCAGACCTTCTTCGGGCCCGCCCCCCACGACCTGCCGCAGGTACCCCATGAGCCGGTCCGCTGGATGCGCATCCCGATCGAACTGCTCGTCCTGGTCTGCATCGCCATCGGCCTCGTGCCGAATCTCACCATCGGGCCCGCCCTCGCGGGCGCGGTCCGGTCGGTCCTCGGGGCACGGACGCCGGACTACGACCTCGCGATCTGGCACGGCTTCAACGCGCCGCTGGCCCTGAGCGTCGTGGCGCTGGTAGGGGGCGTCGCGCTCTACGGCGTGTTCGGGCGGCGGATCAACGCCAATCCCCGCGGCGGCCCCTGGCTGATGGACCGGCTCGACGGCGGCCGGCTGTTCGAACGGGCGATGACCGGGCTCGTGACCGGTGCCCGCCGGTTGGAGGGGCACCTGGGCAGCGAGCGCCTCCAGGTGCAGTTGCGCATCCTCTTCCTGACCGTGCTCCTGGCCGCCATGCTGGCCGGAGCCGTGCGGGGGCTCGACCTCTTCGCACCGGGACGCGCCACGACGTTCGACCCCGCCTTCGCCCTGATGTGGCTGGTCGGTGCGGCCTGCGCCGTGGGGGCGGCCGAACGGGCGAAGTATCATCGCCTCTCGGCCGCCATCTTCGTCGGCGGAGCCGGACTCGTCAGCAGCCTGACCTTCCTCTGGCTCTCGGCGCCCGACCTCGCGGTCACGCAGATCCTCGTGGAGATCGTCACCACGGTGATGCTGCTGCTGGGCTTGCGCTGGCTGCCCAAGCGCGACGCCGCGATTCCGGCTCCGGCCTCCGAGGCGGCGCGGGCCCGGCGGCGGCGCATCGTCGACCTCTGCATCGCGGCCTTCGCGGGCCTCGGCCTCGCCGGCCTGGCCTACGCGGTGATGACCCGGCCGGCGGTCGACGGCATCGCGCGCTGGTTCGTCGAGGAGGCCTACCCGCAGGCGGGCGGGCGCAACGTGGTCAACGTCCTGCTGGTCGATTTCCGTGCGTTCGACACCCTGGGCGAGATCTGCGTGCTCGGCATCGTCGGGCTCACGGTGTTCGCGCTGCTGCGCCGCTTCCGCCCGGCCTCGGACAGCCTCGGACGTCCCAAGCAGCAGGTCAGCCACGATGCCTACGACGCGGCACGGGCCGGCCGCAGCCCCGGCGACACCGCCGCCGATGCCCTGCTGGTTCCCCGCGTGGTGATGACGTGGCTGTTCCCCTTCATCGTCCTGCTCGCCCTGCACCTGTTCCTGCGGGGACACGACCTGCCCGGCGGGGGCTTCGCGGGCGGCATCGCGCTGACCATCGCCTTCGTGCTGCAATACATGGCCCAGGGGGCCGAGTGGGTGGAGGAGCGCCTGCGCATCCGGCCGATCGCCTGGATCGGCGTCGGCCTGCTGGTCGCCGTCCTGGCGGGCGCGGGATCCTGGCTGTTCGGGCGCCCGTTCCTCACCGCCTCCTTCGCCTACTGGGAGCCGCCGCTGCTCGGAAAGGTGCCGGTCGCGAGCGCACTGGTGTTCGATCTCGGGATCATGGTCCTGGTGGTGGGCGCGAGCGCGCTGATGCTCGTCGCCCTGGCGCACCAGTCCGCGCGCCGGACGCGGGCGGCCGAAGCCGAGGCGGAGCGCGCCGCCGAGAGGGAGCCGGCCTGATGGAACTCGTCCTGTCGCTCGGCATCGGCGTCTTCGCCGCCTCGGGCATCTGGCTGATGCTGCGCCCGCGCACCTTCCAGGTCGCCCTCGGCATCTCGCTGCTGAGCTACGCCGTGAACCTCTTCATCTTCGCCATGGGCCGTCTGACGGTCGGGGCGCCGCCGGTGCTCGGGGCCGGCGCCGAGGTGGTCTCCGTCGACGATCCGGTCCCGCAGGCCCTGGTCCTCACCGCCCTGGTGATCGGCTTCGCGCTGACGGCGCTCTTCCTCGTCGTCCTGCTGGCCGCCCGCGGCATCACCGGCAGCGATCACGTGGATGGCCGCGAGCCTGGCCAGGGCGAACCGCAACCCGGGAATCCGCAGCCATGAGACGCTTCCTCAGCGTGACGCCCTTCCCCGGCCGGACGCGCTCCCCCAGCATGAGGCGTTCCTCCGCGATGACCCGTTGCCGATGACCCCATCCGTCCTGACTGCCACCGCCGAGACCACCTGGTCGGACCACCTCGTGGTGCTGCCGATCGTGCTGCCGATCGCCGTGGCCGGGGTGATGTTCCTGTTGGACGAGCGGCGGCGCCGGCTGAAATCGGGGCTCAGCCTCGTCACCGTGCTTCTCCTTCTCGGCATCGCCCTGGTGCTGGCCCTGCGCGCCGAGGCAGCGGCCCAGGTCTATCGCCTCGGCAATTGGGACGCGCCCTACGGCATCGTCCTGGTGGCCGACCGGCTCTCGGCGCTGATGCTGGTGCTGGCGAGCGTGCTCGGCCTGTGCGCCCTCGTCTTCTCCTTCGCCCGCTGGGGCCGGGCGGGACCCCGCTTCCACGGCCTGTTCCTACTGCTCCTGATGGGCGTGAACGGGGCCTTCCTCACCGGCGACCTGTTCAACCTGTTCGTCTTCTTCGAGGTGATGCTGGCCGCCTCCTACGGCCTCGTCCTGCACGGCTCGGGCGAGATGCGGATCCGGGCCGGCCTCGGCTACATCGCCGTGAACCTGGTCGCCTCGCTGTTCTTCCTCGTCGGCGTCAGCCTGATCTACGGAACCATGGGGACGCTCAACATGGCGGACCTCGCGCGGCGGCTCGCGGCGCCGGCGGCCGCCGAACCGGCCCTGTTCGAGATTGGCTGCGCCGTGCTCGGCATCGCCTTCCTGATCAAGTGCAGTGCCTGGCCCCTCGGCTTCTGGCTGCCGACGACCTACGCGGCGGCGAGCGCGCCCGCGGCGGCGATCCTCGCCATCCTGAGCAAGGTCGGCATCTACGTGGTGATCCGCCTCAGTCAGCTCCTGTTCGGTTCGGGCCTGTCCGCCGGCTTCGGCCAGACCTGGATCCTCGCGGCCGGGCTCGCGACCATGGCCTACGGCACCATCGGGATCCTGGCCGCGCGCGAGCTCACCCGGGCGGCGGGCTACGCCGTGATGATCTCGTCCGGCACGATGCTGGCGGTCCTGGGCACCGGCAGCGCCGCAGCGCTCGCGGGCGCCCTGTACTACCTCGTGGGATCGACGCTGGCGGCCGGCGCCCTGTTCCTCCTCGCCGAGATCCTGCAGCGGGGCCGCGCTCCGGGGCAGGCCCAGCAGGCGGTCTTCGCCGACGAGTACCGCGACCCCTTCGACGACGCCGACGCGATCGAGATCGGCCGGACGTTTCCGGCGGCGGTCGCGCTCCTGGGAAGCGGCTTTCTCCTCTGCACGCTGATGCTCGCCGGCATTCCGCCGCTGGCCGGGTTCGTCGGCAAGCTCGCGATGTTCACCGCATTGGCCACGGGCCCGATCACGGCCTCGGCCTGGTGGCTGATCGCCGCCCTGACGCTCTCCAGCTTCGGCACCCTGGCGCCGCTGGTCCGTCTCGGCATCCAGAACCTCTGGGTTCCGAGCGACGACCCGCCCCCGGTGCTTCGCCCGCCCGAGTTCTTGGCTCTGGCCGGATTGCTCGCGGCATGCCTGGCCCTCGCCCTCTGGGGCGGCCCGGCCCTCGCCTACGCGGACGCCACTGTCCAGTGGCTGGCGCAACCGCAGGATTACGTCCGGGCCGTCCTCGGCGCCGCCCATGGAGGGGCGGGCGCATGAGCCGGTTCCTGCCCTACCCGCTGCTGACGGTCGCCCTCGCCCTGACCTGGCTCCTGCTGAACGCCCCGATCACACCGGGAAGCGCCGCGCTGGCGCTCCTCGTCGGGGTGTCGGTTCCCGCCGTGATGCGGGCGCTGCAGCCCCGCGCCGTCCTCGTGCGCGCGCCGGGCACCCTCGCGCGCCTCGCCGTCGTCGTGCTCTACGACATGGTCCGGTCGAACGTCGACGTCGCCCGGATCATCCTGGGCCTGCGCCGCGGGGAGCGGCGCACCGGGTTCGTGACGATCCCCCTCGACCTGCGCGAGCCCTTCGGCATCACGGTCCTGTCGATCATCCTCACCGGCACCCCCGGCACGCTCTGGGTGCAGTACGATTCGCAGACCGGCTGCCTGCTCCTGCACGTGCTCGACTATACGGGCGGGGACGAATGGGTGCGGCGGGTGAAGGACCGCTACGAGCGCCCCCTGATGGAGGTCTTCGCATGAGCGCCACCGCCGTTCTCGACTGGGGGCTCGGCCTGGCCCAGGGCATGCTCGTGCTGGCGATGGCGCTCGCCGCGTGGCGGATGTTGCGCGGTCCGCGCGCGCAGGACCGCATCCTCGGCCTCGACACCCTCTACCTCAACGGCATGCTGGCGATCGTGGTCCACGGCATGCGCACCGGCAGCGGCCTCTACTTCGAGGCGGCGCTGATCCTCGGCATGATCGGCTTCACCGCCACCGTGGCGCTGGCCAAGTTCCTGATGCAGGGCGAGGTGATCCAATGAGCGGCGCGGAGCTGCCGCTCTGGGCCGCCTGGCTGGTGGTCGCGCTGGCGGTCGTCGGAGCCGCCTTCTCGCTGACCGGAGCCCTCGGCCTCATCCGCCTGCGGACCTTCTACGAGCGCGTCCACGCGCCGACCCTCGGGGCGACGCTGGGCATGGCCCTGATCCTCATCAGTTCCATGCTGCTCCTTTCGCTGCTCGAGGGCCGGCTCGTCCTGCGCGACGCCCTGATCGGCGTGTTCCTTACCGTGTCGACGCCCGTCACGCTCCTGCTCCTCGCGCGGGCCGCGGCACATCGCGACCGCCACGAGGGCACGCCCGAAGCGCCGCCGGAGATCTGACGCTCGCGCCGGCCAGCGCCCGGCCGGGACGAACCGAACCGGCCCGGACGGACTTGGCTCGACAGGCTCACGCGCCCCGCCGGAATGCGGGTCGCACCGCCCAGCGGATCGGTGTTCCCGAGGATGCGTCCCGGGTTCGGGCGACAATCCTGCCGCCCAGGGGCGGGGCGCGTCGACGAGGATCGGCGGCCCCGGCTCAGAGCTCCGGCACGGCGTGAGGGTCGAGGACCGCCCCGTAGGTCAGGACGGCCCGTGCGAGGCGCGTCATGTTCTGCGCGGCCGCGTTGAGCCGGGGGACCATCGGATCGTCGGCCGGTAGCGCGGCGACCAGCAGGACGAGTGCGTCCTGAAGGCCCTGCAGCGAGCGCGTGATCGACGCGGAGGTGCCGGCGAGCCGATGGCGGCACCCGCCTGCCTCGAGACCCGCCAGGCCGGCGCGGTTCTCCGCCGGGCCGAAGCGGTGGGCGGACCGGTCGAACGGAAGGCCGGAGGTTTCGCGCATGGCCGCCTCACGCCGTCCGGATCTTGGCGAGGAAGCGGGAGACCTCGCCGTCGAGATGCTCGGACTGGCGCGAGAGGTCCGAGGCGGCGGTGAGGACCTGGGTCGCCGCGCTTCCGGTCTCCTCGGCCGCCCGGGCGACACCGGACATGTTGCTGGTGACCTCGCCGGTCCCGGTGGCGGCCTCGGTCACGTTGCGCACGATCTCCTGGGTCGCCGCCCCCTGCTGCTGCACGGCGGCCGCGATGGACCCCGCGACCGCGTCGATCTCCTTGATGCGCCGACGGATGCCATCGATGGCGCTCACGGCGCCTCCCGTCGCCCCCTGGATCCGCCCGATCTGCCCGGTGATCTCATCGGTCGCCCGGGCCGTCTGGTTGGCGAGTTCCTTGACCTCGGCCGCGACCACCGCGAAGCCGCGTCCGGCCTCGCCGGCCCGGGCCGCCTCGATGGTCGCGTTCAGGGCCAGGAGGTTGGTCTGGCTCGCGATGGCCGAGATCATGGCGACGACGTCGCCGATCCTGCGCACGGCCTCGCTGAGTTCCTGGACCAGGGTCGCCGTCTGTTCCGCCTCGGCGACCGCCTGGCCCGCCAGGTCCTCCGAGCCCGCGACCTGCCGGCTGATCTCGTCGACCGAGGCCCCGAGCTCCTCCGCGGCCGCCGCGACGGTGCCGACATTGGCGGCCGCCTGGCTCGCGGCGGCAGCTACGGCGGTCGATTGCTGTGCGGTCTCCGCCGCGATGCCCGACATGCCGGAGGCGGTCGCCTGCAGCTCGGTCGCCGCGGAGGCGACGGAGGCCAGGACGGCTCCCACCGTCTGCTCGAAGGCGTCGGCCAGTTGCACGCGCTCGGCCCGGTGGCGGGCCTCAGCCTCGACCCGCTCGCGCGCGGAGGCCTCCTCGAGGCGCCGGACCTGTTCCCGCTGCTCGACCTGGGCCGTCACGTCGATGGCGAACTTGGTGATCTGTATGGGTCGTCCGTCGGCGTCGAGCACCGGGTTGTAGCTGGCCTCGATCCAGACCTCGCGCCCCGCCTTGCCGATGCGGCGGAACTGCCCGGCCTGGGACTCGCCGCGGCGCAGAGCTTCCCAGAACCGGGCGTACTCGGCACTCGCGCGGTGGGCAGCGTCGACGAACAGGCCGTGATGCTGGCCGACGACCTCGGCCGCCGTATAGCCGACGGCGGCGAGGAAGTTGGCATTCGCCTCGAGGACGCGGCCGTCGAGGTCGAAGCTGATCACGGCCTGCGACCTGCGGATGGCGTCGACCTGCCCGCGAAGCGCGTTGGTCTCGACGGTCTGCGCCGTGATGTCGGTGGCGTACTTCACCACCCGCGCGACCTGGCCGGCGCCGTCGCGGATCGGATTGTACGAGCCCTTGATCCAGACGGCCTTGCCGTCCTTGGCGACCCGCTTGAATTCGGCGACCTCCGCGTGGCCCGCCCGGAGGCCGTCCCAGAAGGCGGCGTAGGCGCGGCTGTCCCGGTAGGCCGCCTCCACGAACAGGCTGTGATGGCGTCCCCGAACCTCGTCGAGGGTGTAGCCCATGACCGCGAGGAAGGCCGCGTTGGCCGACACGATGGTGCCATCCGGGGTGAACTCGATGACGGCCTGGGACGCCTCGATCGCGGCGAGGCGGCGCGCCTGGTCCTCCCGCTCCAGGCGGGGGGTGGCGTCGGTCCATTCCAGGACGTAGCCCGAGATCCTGTGGCTCTCCATCAGCGGCGTGACGGCGACGTCGAAGGGTCTGCCGCCCAGGCGGACCAGGGCGTCGTGCCGATGGCGCAGCCCGACGGCGACGATGGACTGGCCGGACAGGTCGCGGCAGAGGTCGTCGAGGCGGCGACCCTTATGGTCGGCTCCGCCCGGCCCGAGCAAGTCTTCCATGGCAGGATTCATCGTCGTGACGACCGACAATGCGTCGATCCCAAGAACCGGCATACGCAAGCCGCCAAACACTGCGGCGCCGGACCTCGACTTACGTGACGCTCCCATGAAATCGAACATCGGATATTTCTCCCCTTATGCTGACTTGCTGTTCAAATCTTCGCGATGACCGCTCCAGAACATCACATCATTGTGAGACCACACCACTTGACGATATCTGAATCAGATATTCAGCCCGGCACTGGAAAATTGTCTTTCCGCAGCCCGGATGGCTAAAAAAACCATTCTTTCGTCGCGAGACCGACGATCGTGACGGATTTTCTGCCATTCTTGCGCCTTCTTGGCTCTTGGATCAGGCCTGTGCGAAGGGCGTCTGCGAGCCGCCGTCACCCCGGCAGAAGGGCGGTCCGACCCGCTCCGGCCCGGCCTGGCTGGGTCCGGCGGGACGACCGAAGGAGGTTCGGGACCGAAGCATCCCTCATCCGCACCAGGTCAGGTCGCTCAGGGCGCGCAGCGGCCGCGTTCCGGGTCGGTCGGCGCCCACGCATCATGGGCGGCCCACGGGGCGACCGCGGTGATCCGCCGCGAGCCTCAGACGATTGCCAGCGCGGTCCGCATCCGTGCCTGATCCGGCACCGGCGAGGACGTCGCCTCGATGCGATCGATCAAGGCCATCACCTCGGAAGCGGGCCGCGCGGGGCTGTAGAGGAAGCCCTGTGCGACGTCGCAGCGCTTGGCGCGGAGGACGTCGAGCTGCGCCTGGGTCTCCACGCCCTCCACCGTCACGTTCATCGAGAGGGCGCGCGCCATCCGGGCGATCGCCTCGACGACGGCGACCTTCTCGGGCCGCCCCTGAAGGTCGCGCACGAAGGAGCGGTCGACCTTCACCTTGTCGAAGGGAAATTCCGTGAGGTAGCTCAGGCTGGAATAGCCCGTGCCGAAATCGTCGAGGGCGATACGCACCCCCTGGGCACGCAGCCGCTTCAGGTTCTCCAGGACCTCGTCGCCGTGGTCGAGCAGGACCGATTCGGTGATCTCGATCTCCAGGCGTTCGGGCGCCAGCCCCGTCTCCTGCAGGATGGCGGCGACCTCCTCGTGGAAGCTCGGCATGCGCATGTGGATGGAGGAGATATTCACCGCGACGCACAGGTCCGGCCATCGGCGCGCGTCGGTGCAGGCGCGGCGCAGGGCCCAGCCGCCGATCTCGACGATGAAGCCGGTGGCTTCCGCGATGGGGATGATCTCGCCCGGCGAGACCCAGCCGTGCCCGGGCTTGTTCCAGCGCAGGAGCGCCTCGAAGCCCGTGACCCGCCCGCTGCGCATGTCGACCAGCGGCTGGTAGTGCAGTTCCATCGCGTCGGCGGCGAGCGCTTCGCGCATGTCCGTGTCCAGCTGACGCTGACGATGAGCGCGCTCCTCGAGGGACGGGTCGAAGCTGTGCCAGCGCCCCTTCCCGGCCGATTTGGCGCTGTAGAGCGCGAGGTCTGCGCGGGACAGGAGGCTCGACGGATCGATGGCGTCGTCCGGCACGCAGGCGATGCCGACGCTCACCCCGATCTCCACATGCGCCTCATCGATCCGGAAGGACTGTCGAAGGGTGGATACGATGCCTTTGGCCAGAATCTCGGCCGCAGCCTTGCCGGCCTGTGGGGCGACCACGGCGAACTCGTCGCCGCCGAGGCGGTACGCCGTGGCCTCCGACCCGCAGAGGTCCGTCAGGCGCTGGGCGACCTGCCCGAGAAGACGGTCGCCGATGAGATGCCCGCGGCCGTCGTTCACCGCCTTGAACCCGTCGAGATCGAGGTAGAGCAGTACGCCCCGGCCCGCTCTCGAGGACGCCTCGCCGCAGAGATCCTGAAGGGCCGCCTGGAGCGCCGCCCGGTTGGGCAAGCCGGTCAGATTGTCGTGGCCGGCGAGAAAGGCGATGCGCGCCTGCGCCTCCCGGCTGGCCGTCACGTCCGATCCCACGCCGCGATATCCGACGAAGGTCCCGAGGGCATCGAAAACGGGCCGGCCGTTGAGGGTCAGCCAGCGCCTGCCGTCCCGCGTCCGGAGCCGCACGGTGTGATCGCGGAACGGACTCCGCGCCGCGATGGCGGTCAGGACGGCATCGATCCCGGTCGCGCCCCCGGCCTCGTCGGCGAAGTCCCTCAGGACAGCCTGGAGCGTGCGGTGGCGAAGGGCAACCGGATCGACGCCCAGCAGGCCGGCGATCGGCTCAAGGGAGGGCCTCAGGCGGCCGACGGTGTCGATCTCCCACAGCCAGTCGCTCGTCCCCTCGGCGAAGTCCTTGAGCAGGAGCTCGATCGTCTCGCTCTGGGCCTGCACCACGACGCGGTCCCGGATGCGCTGGTAGGCGTGCCCGCACAAGCGACGCGCGCTGACGAAGACGAAGGTCGCGTAGAGGGTCAGCAGTAGGGCAACGGAGTGGCCGACCGGTCCCTCGCACCCCGCCAGGCCGATGAAGATGCCGGCGACCACCGGGACCACCGCCAGAAGGGCGAGGGAGAAGACGGGGCCGGCGACGTAGGCGTGCGAGATCAGGGCGGCGCAGACGGCGCCGACGACGACCCGATAGGCATTGTCGAGGGTCGGGAGCAGGACGGCCGGCATCGTCGCCCAGGCGAGGCCGCGCCCGAACGCGAGCAGGTGCAGGACCCGGAAGGCCCCGCGGGTGGAGGGGCAGGACGCGCCCCCGCCGATGACACCCCGGTAACGGTGCGTGGCGACGATGGCGGCACCGCAGAGCGTCGTCACCGCCGCGGCCAGCACGGCGAGGTAGGTCTTCGCGGCGATGTCCCAGAAGATGGCGGCGAGCGAAAGCGCCACGGTCGCCTGAGTGAAAGCGGAATAGCGGCCGAGTTGCAGCGTCTCGCCGAGCATCGCCGCGCGGACCGCCGCACCCAGCCGTGCTTCGTCTTGGGAGGGGGAGGCCGGGGTATCGGCCTGCTCCGGAGCGGTCTCGACCTCTTCCGGGCCGGCATCGCCGATCGCACCGGTGGTGCGCCCATCGTCCAGGACCGCGAAGCGATCCCGGGATCCGTCCGGGGATCCGTCCCGTCGACCGGATAGGCCAGGGTGTGCGGAGACGGGCGGCATCAGGCGGCCATGCTGCGAGAGGCTGCGCGGCCTTGCCGGGTCGAGGCGTCGACCTCGCGGGTGGAGACCTTGATCAGACCCCCGTTCTGGCTGAACTTGGTGACGGCGACCGTCATCGCCTGCATGCTGGCCGACATCTCCTGGGCCACCGCAGCCTGCTGCTCGACGGCGGTCGAGGAGGCCGCGATGTCGTTCGTCGGCCCGATGGTCTCCCCGATGCGGGCGATGGCGGTGGCGGCCCCCCGGGCGGCGGATTGGGTTCCGGTGATCTGGCGTCCGACGCTCGGGGTCGCCTTCGCCGTCTGGGCGGCCAGGCTCTTCACCTCAGCGGCGCCGATGGCGAAGTGCTGCCCCGGCTCCCGGACCGGCGCCGCCTCGATGGTGGCGTTCGGTGCCAGGCGGCTGGTCCGGCGGGCGATCTCGCCGACGGAGGCAGCGAGGCCGTCGAGGTCGAACTCGATCGACTTTTGGGAAGCATCGAGCGCGCTGAGCTTCGATTTCAGTTCATCACCACCCCAAAACATCGCCATCCCCATGCAACGGACAGGCTGCCGTTACTGGTGAAAACTAGGCATGCGGACATAACGCAAACACAGGCAAATCCCCGAAACTCGGGGGTATCTCCGGGTTTTTGCGTCGCATTTTCTGTCATCCGCGGTCTAACAACCAAGGCCCGCACCCAGCTGAAACGAATTCTGTCATGCTCATCCTCAAGTGCGGCCAACGAGCCGGAACTGATGACCGAGGCGTTGAAGCCGGTCTTCGGGTGGGAAGGCGGGCTCTTCACCGTCGAGGCGCGATTCAATCGTTTGTTTTCGCGCCTGTTTTCGTTCACGCGGAGACGAAGACGCGCATGCCGTCGAATGAGCCGTGCGCCCCTCCCCGCAGCGCATCCCGGGGGGCATCACGGTACGAATGCCAAGCCAGGTGTCTTTTCACCCATTGGCAAGTCGCTTCGGAGCTATAAGGACAGCAGGCAGGTCGAATCGCTGGAGCCGAAGGGGAAGCCTGTGCCCACGAGAGTTCTCATGCGCCCCCAGACGGCATCCGATGGCAACGGAACCCTGCGGGCGTTCTCCTCCCGGCACTTCCTCAAGCTCATCGAAGACACCGGCAAGGTGGGCTTCTGGTCCGCGGATCTTCGCAGAGAAGAGGTCGACGCGTCGCCGGGACTCTACCGTATTCTCGGCCTGGACCCGGCCTCCCGCGTAACCTTCGGGTTCGGCCTGGACATGATCCACCCCGACGACAAGGCCGCCCACGCGGATCAGATCGCGGTGCTGCGGAATGGCCAGCCGATCAGCCGCGAGTTCCGTATCATCCGCCCGGACCGCACCCAGCGCTGGCTGTTGCACCATGCCGAGGTGATCCTGGGGCAGGACGGCAAGCCGAACCAGGGCATGGGCGTGGTGTTCGACGTGACGGCGCGTCACGATGCCATGAATGCGGTCATGCAGCGCCACGACCGCCTCAACGCCCTGATCGCCGCGACCGCCGCGGTCTTCTGGCTCAACAAGGCGAACGGCGAACCCAGCGAGATGCCGCAATGGATGGCCCTGACCGGTCAGAGCCACGCGGAAATGGAGGGCATGGGCTGGCTGAACGCCGTCCATCCCGATGATCGCGCCCGGACCCAGGCGGCCTGGATGACGGCGGTCGAGCACACGGCGCCCTACAACACCGACTACCGGGTGCTGTGTGCGGACGGCATCTACCGCTGGTTCAACGCCCGCGGCGCTCCGGTCCTGAACCGCGACGGCTCGGTGCGGGAGTGGGTCGGCGTCTGCCTCAACGTCCCGGGCCGGAATCGATACGGCGCCTCCGGCACCGAGGCGTCGCCGCCGCCCTCCCCGCAGGCGACGGCCACGGCTTCGGCCGAGGCCGGACTGACCTCGGGACAGGTGCGGGCCGCCCGCGGCCTGACCGGCCTGTCGAAGGAGGAACTGGCCAAGCTGGCCAACGTCTCCGTCTCGACCTTGAACCGCCTGGAGGATTCCAACTCCGCCATCCAGCCGCGACACGACACGATCCTGGCCGTGCGCCGGGCTCTCGAGGGGGTCGGCGTCGAGTTCATCTTCGAGGCGGGGAAGAAGCCGGGCGTCCGCGAGGCGTGAGCATCGCGGGGCGACGGGATCGGGCCGCCCCGGACGGATCGCTCAGTTGGCCGTCCGATGCGACGCGGCCGGCGCGAAGGTCCACCCGTTCAGGGAGCGGGGGATCGGCAAGCGCGCCAGGTCCAGCCCGCACGCGGCTTTGTAGGCGTGCTCCTCGGTCAGCATCCGGAGCCCCTGCTCCGCCGTCTCGCAGGTTCCGAGAACGTCGTGGTCCAGCAGAACTACGTAACAATCCTTCTGCCCCAGGAGCGTTCGCTGGATGCGGAATGCTCCCTGAGGCGTATCACAGAGCCAACAACCACCCATGGCGCGCACCTCCGCCTGAGATCCGGGAGCGAGATCATGCGGCGCGCACCCGATCCCTGTCCAGAACCTTAATGCATACCTTTTGATCTGACATGCAAAATTTCGCTTTCGCTCCCGGCGAGGCCTGCCCGTCGCGACGCTGTGCCGGCGGAGACCCGAAAGGGGATGACGGAATCGGGTGAGCGGTCCTACACTCCGCGCTGCCGACGACAGCCCCGACCCGGTGAAGGAGACGCAGCGTGAGCGGACCAGAATCCGACGAAGACCGCGTCCGGAATACCACGGAGGTCGCGTCGAGGTCGCGCCGGTCCTTCCTCGCGCGGGGCACTGCCCTCGTCGGCGGCGGCCTCGTCGCCGCACGCGCGGCGGAACCGGCCGCGGCGGCGTCCCCGGCCGGCGGTCCGCCGGGCGTGCCGCCCTGGATGACGACCCCCGGCGCGGAGACCGGGGCGCAGCCCTACGGGACGCCGTCGCCGTTCGAGAAGACCGTCGTCAAGAACATTCCGAAGACCCTCAAGCAATACACCTCAGCATCGGTGCGCACGCCGCTGCAGGAGCTCGACGGGATCATCACGCCCAACGGGCTGTTCTACGAGCGCCACCATGGCGGCGTCCCCGCGATCGACCCGGCCCAGCACCGCCTGATGATCCACGGCCTGGTGGAGCGGCCCCTGGTCCTGACCATGGACGACGTCCGGCGCTTCCCGAGCGTGTCGCAGATCCACTTCATCGAGTGCTCGGGCAACCCCGACTTCAAGGCGATCCGGGCGGGCCGAACCGCCTCCGACCTGGTGGGGCTGGTGAGCTGCGCCGAATGGACGGGGGTGCGCTTGAAGACGGTGCTGGAGGAGGCCGGCCTCCAGCCGGGCGCCAAGTGGGTGATCGCCGAGGGCGCGGATGCGGCCGCGCTGACCCGCAGCCTCCCAATCGAGAAGTGCCTCGACGACGCGCTGCTCGTCTACAGCCAGAACGGCGAGCGCCTGCGCCCGCAGCAGGGCTACCCCCTGCGCGTGCTCCTGCCCGGCTACGAGGGCAACATGAGCGTGAAGTGGCTGCGCCGGCTCAACGTGACGGACGCGCCGGCCTATTCCCGCGAGGAGACGGCCAAGTACACCGACCTGATGCCGGACGGGACCGCGCGGCAGTTCACCTTCACCATGGAGGCGAAGTCGGTGATCACGCGGCCGTCGGGGACGCAGCGGATCGTGCCCGGCTTCAACGAGATCACCGGGATCGCCTGGAGCGGGCGGGGCACGATCGCCCGTGTCGAGGTCTCGGTGGACGACGGCCGGAGCTGGCAGGCGGCGCAGCTCCAGGCGCCCGTCCTCGACAAGGCGCTGACCCGGTTCCGCCTGGCCTGGACCTGGAACGGAGAGCCCGCCGTGATCCAGAGCCGGGCCACCGACGAGACCGGCTACGTGCAGCCGCTCTTCTCCGAACTGGCCGGGGCCCGGGGCCTGAACTCGTTCTACCACAACAACGCCGTCATCCCCTGGCGCATCGCGGAGAGCGGAGAGGTGTCGAATGGCTATCCCAAGGCGTGACGGCACCGCCCTCCGAATGGGCCCCAGGGCCGCGATCGGCTTGGCCGCGACCGCCCTGGCCGCCATCGCTCTAGCGGCGACAGGGTTGGCCGCGATCGGCTTGGCCGCGATCGCTTCGGCCGGCCCGGCCTCGGCCGAGACCCGCTACGGGATCGGGCGCCCCGCCACCGCGGCGGAGGTCGCCGCCTGGAACATCGACATCGACCGGGACGGCCGGAAGCTTCCCGCCGGCCGCGGCAGCGTCGCCCAGGGCGGCGCGCTCTTCGCCGAGCGCTGCGCGTCCTGCCACGGCGCGAAGGGCGAGGGCGGCCTCGGCGACCGGCTCGTGGGCGGCCAGGGCACCCTCGCCTCGGCCCAGCCGGTGAAGACGGTGGGCAGCTTCTGGCCCTATGCCCCGACGCTGTTCGACTACGTCCGCCGCGCCATGCCGATGGACGCGCCGCAATCGCTCACGGACGACGAGGTCTACGCCGTCGTCGGCTACCTGCTGAACCTGAACGGCCTCCTGCCGGACGACGCCGTCCTGGAGGCGAGGAGCCTCGCCGCCGTGCGGATGCCCAACCGCGACGGCTTCGTGCCGGATCCGCGCCCCGACGTGCCCTGAGGAGAGGAGGTGGTGGGAGCTTAGGATGGTTCGCGTCCGAGGTGATTCCTGGCCGTTGGCGCCAAGGTGCCAAACCAAGCCTTCCTGTCAGGATTTAAAAAATCCGCATTAAGCATCAACGTAAATTAAAAGCGTTGAGGCGACGACACCTATGGTTAAAATCTTGTTAATCATTTGGCCCTCTAGTTCGAAGCTGTCTTGGGCTGTCTGCTGGAGCACACCCCCGCTCTCCGTAGCTAATGTCTTTAACGAATATCTACCGGTATCTTATTGAGATTGCTGTCTTATTTTCGAAACATTTTTTGATGGCAAAGGACACTCGTTCCCTGTATGTTCTTGTTATTAGCTTGTTCTGTGAGGTTTTTCGGCGAAAGCGCATCCCTCAGAGGAATAGCTAAGCCTTGGAACTGAGCTATCGTCTTTGCGTAAGAAAAATCTGGATCGCTGTCGGAGGAGTGGATGATGCGTGTCAGGATCGAAGAGGTTCGCAACGGCCTTCACCCGAGCGAGGTTGTTGTTTCTGTTCGCACGACGGAAGGCATGGAGCGCTTGGTAGTTGATCGGCGCTCAATCGCCCAGAATCATTCGATAGAGGTTGGGTATCCGATTGACAGGCGAGAAAACTTATTCTTGGTTGAACTCCCTAGGGAAACGACAACCGGCTCTTGGCGGGTTTGGGTCGCAGAAGACCAAACAATCCTTGAGGCCGTAGAGGCCGCATAACAATGATTTTAACGGATCGGGAGATTCAGCTTTCGCTGGAGCGCAAGGCAATAATAATTGACCCTGCTCCTGCAGATAAAGCGTTCAGCTCAACCAGCGTTGACCTAACTCTCGATCCGACCTTAAGTGTTTTTAGGGACAATAGAGCGGGGCTGGATCGGCTCATTGATCCAAGCCACAAAGATTTTGATCATGACGCAACTCTAGCCGACCTGACTGACTCCGTATCAATTGGAACCGATGGGTACGTCTTCCGTCCGGGCTACTTAATTCTTGCTTGGACAAAAGAATACGTAAATCTAAAGAACGACGTAAGAATCGCGGCCAGGGTAGAGGGTAAAAGTTCTCTCGCTCGCCTGGGTATTGGAGTACATGTAACTGCTCCAATTATTCACGCTGGATTTGACGGCCGAATTCGTTTGGAGATGATCAACCACGGTAAAGTCCCCGTGATCTTACGCGAGGACATGCGCATCTGCCAGCTCATTTTCAAGACGACATTGGGCACCCCAGATCGGGGCTACAACGGCAGATTTGCGGGCCAGAACACTGCGCGCAGGGGATAGAGCGTTAAGGCGAATGGATGAAGTCGCCAAACTCTTACATCGCCTTCCTGTAGGCTTTGAACAAATGGCTGCAGCAGCCGCAGCAGGGCAGAACGGAGCACCCTGTTGGTAGCCTCTAAGCGGATCGTTAAAAAATGCATCAAACCTCATGGTCCGACGTGCGAGCGACCTTGAATGGGTTGAGAGGACGAGCCAGCTTATTACATTCAGATCAACTCTTTTAGTTATCCTTGACGCACAAAAACGCTGACGTTACCGCTTCAAACCATGACACCTGAGCAGTGCCGTGCTGCCCGCGGATGGCTCGAATGGTCCCAGCAGGAGCTGGCCCAAAGAGCCACCATAGGGCTCAGCACGATCAGACAATTTGAGAACGGGCTACGCACGCCCATTGCCAATAACCTGTCGGCAATGAGACGCGCGTTTGAGGATGCCGGTGTGAAATTTCTCGAAAAACCGGCCGGGATCACCGTTGGCGCCCCCCCCGGCGCCACTGATTAACAATCGGAGACATTACACGGGTAGGATTTGCGTGGAAAGGCCATGCCCATTCACCTTGAATCTCCGCATCACGACTTCATAAAAGCCTCTAGGCTATCGCGTAATACTACGAGAATTCAGCTGCCGGGTTTGGCGTGGACGTTGGCGAAGAACAGCTCCCGCCAGTCCCGGGCGCCGCGGCGGATCGTTTTCGTGCGGGCCATGAAGGTGACGACGGGCAGGATCGCCTGGGGCGTGGTGGTGAAGCTGACCTGGGGCGAGGCCAGGATCGACGCGATGAGGCCGACGTCGGAGCCGTCGCGGGCGAGGCGCACATAGGCCTGGGCGGCGGCCCAGGGGTCGCCCGCGATGGAGGCGACCGCCTCCTCCAGGGCCGCCGTGAACGCGGCGTGGAGGGTGGGATTGGCCTCCACGAAGGCGGCGGAGGCCCAGACCACGTTGAAGGTCGAGGGTCCGCCGAGCACGTCGAAGGAGTTGAGGATCGTCCGGATGCCGGGCCTGCGCAGCTCCAGCTCCTGGATCGGCGCGGCGGTGAAATGCGCGGTCACCTCCTGGCCGGCCAGGAGGGCGGCCATGCCGTCCGGGTGCGACAGGGTCACGGTCAGGCGGTCGAGGTCGTTGCGCCGCGCCTCCCCGAGCGCCTTCTCGGCCGCCATCTGCAGGAACATGGCCTGAACCGAGACCTTCACGGCCGGCAGGGCGATCTTGTCCCGGTCGGTGAAGTCGGCGAGCGAGCGGATGCGCTCCGCATTGGTGTTCATGAGGAGCGGCATGGCGTTCATCGCCGCCACGCCCTTCACCGCCATGGCGGTGCCCTCGGTCTTGGACCAGAGCAGGACGAGGGGCGGCACGCCGCCGGCCACGAACTGGATCGAGCCGGACAGGAGCGCGTCGTTCATCGCGGCCCCGCCCGCCAGGGTGACGTAGCGGACGCCGAGCCCCGACAGGCCCCGGGCCGCGGCGTGGGTCTGGAGCAGCCCCTGCTCCTCCATGAGCATCAGCGGCAGGTGTCCCAGGCTCGGCTGGCGCGCGATGGTGACCGCCTGCACTTCGGCCCGGGCCGGGCGCAGGCCCCCGAGGAGGGGCAGTCCCGCGCCGAGCAGTCCCCGGGCCAGTACGTCGCGTCGGCGCATGTGAACCTCCCTGGACCGGACTCGCGATGGGGGATGCGGTCGGCCCGCCTTACGGAACGGAAATTTTCGGCCTGCGGATCACCGGGGCGGGCACGCTCTCGATCAGCACGTTGAGGCAGGCCGGCAGGCCGCTGGCCTGCGCCTCCTCCAGGGCCCCGGGCAGGTCCTCGGCCCGAGTGACGAGGGCCCCGTGGCCGCCCAGAGCCGTCACGACGCGGTCGTAGCGGGAACTCAGGAGGTCGCAGTGGCGCGCCCGCGCCGCGCCGTACTGGCGCAGTTGGATCTGGTACTCGGCGTTCCAGCGGGCATCGTTGCCCACCACGGCGATGAAGGGCAGGCCGTAGCGCACGGCGGTGTCGAACTCGGCCATGTGGAAGCCGAAGGTGCCGTCCCCCAGGACCGCCACCACGGGCCCCGCCGGGTCGTGGAGGCGGGCCGCCAGGGCGAAGGGCAGCGACGCGCCGATGGTGCCCGAGACCCCGTTGATGAGGCGCCGGGGGGCCTGCACCAGGGCCTGGGGCCATTGCCCGATCTCGCCCCCGTCGCAGATCAGGGTGCCGCCGGGATGCCGGTCGAGGAAGGCGGCGACGCCGCGGCACAGCTCCACCGGATGGAGGCGGCCCTCGGGGCCGCGCCGGTCGTCCCAGTCCGGGGGCCGGTACGCCACAGCCGCCCGCACGGTGGCCGGCCAGTCCGTCCCCGCGCGCGGGCGCCCCCCGGCGCAGGAGCCGGCCAGGGCCGCGAGGGTCGGCAGCGCATCGGCCGTGCCCGAGACGGCGAGGCGGGCCGGATCGACCCGCGCGACGAGGGCGGGGTCGGGGTCGACGACGACGAAGCGGCAGTCCGGCGCCACCGCGGGCGCCTCGCCGAACTTCAGGGTGAAGTCGAGGGGCTTGCCCACGAGCACGAGGCAGTCGGCCTGGGCCAGCACCTCGGCGAAGGCGCCCAGACTCGGATCGTTGAGGCCGCGCGGGCTCTCCATCCCGAGGACGGGCACGCCCGAGGCCGCCTCCAGCGCCGCCATCCGGGCGCGCCCCTCGGCGCCGCAGGCGACCGGGCCGCACAGGATCAGGGGGCGCTGCGCCCGGCCGAGCTCCGCCGCCACCGCCGCGACGAGGTCGGCGCCGGGCGCGCCGACCCGGATCGCGGCCTCGGCGGGTGCCGGGGGAGCGGCCGAGAGAGCGACCGGGGCCTGCGCTTCCAGGAGGTCGACCGGCAGGCTGAGATGCACGGGCCCCGGCCGGCCCGCGCGGGCGATCCGCAGGGCCCGGGCGACGTCGTCGGCCAGGGTGTCGACGGCAGCCGCCGTCCAAGAGGCCTTGGTCATCGGCCGGGCGATGTCGGCCTGGGCGAGTTCCTGGAAGGCGCCGCGCCCGAGCTCCGACAGGCCGGCATGGCCCGAGAGCAGGAGGACGGGGCTCTCCGCCGCCAGCGCCGTGAACAGGGCGGCGGCGCCGTTGGTCTGCCCCTGGCCGCCGGTGACCAGGGCGACCCCGACCTCCCCGGTCAGGCGGCCCCAGGCATCGGCCATGTGCACGCAGGCGGCCTCCTGGCGGACATGCACCACCGCGATATCCGTGCCCAGCAGGGCATCGAAGATCGGCATGATGTGGTTGCCCGACAGGGTGAAGATGCGGCGGACGCCGAGGCGCTCCAGCGTCTCGACGACGATGTCGGCTCCGCGCGGCCGGCCCCGGGACTGGTCCATGGCGTCTCTCTCGGCGATCCGTCGGGTGGGGGCGCGGCCTCAGGCCGCCGCGTCGAGGAGGGAGGCGCCCGGGCGCACATGGGTGAAGGCGACGGGCTCCAGGGTGACGTCGAGCCCCTCCCCGGCCTGGCGCACCACGGTGTAGTGCGAGGTGGCGAGATCGGAGGCGTCGGGGAAGTCCTCGCGAAAGTGCGCCCCGCGGCTGTCGGTGCGGGCCAGGGCCGCGGCCCGGATCGCCTGGCTGACGCGGACGAGGTTCTCGAGGTTGAGCCGGTCCATCCAGGTCAGGTTGTAGCGGCGGTCGCCGTCGGGGATGCCGGCCTCCGCCACCGCGGCCGCGAGGGCGTCGAGGCGCTCCCCGGCCCGGGCCAGCCCGGCCGCGTCGCGCAGGATGCCGACATCGTCCCACATGGTGGCGTAGAGGGCCTCCCGGATCGCCTCCAGGTTGCCGGCCGGGCGCCCGAGAGGGCCGTAGGCGCGGGCGAGCCCCGCCTCGATCGCGTGAGGATCGGGCTCGGCGAGGCGTCGCACGCCCCGGACATCACGAGCCATGGCGGAGCCGGCCAGGCCCCCGAACACCGTCGAGTTGGCGACGCCGTTGCCGCCGAGGCGGTTGGCCCCGTGCACCCCGCCGGTATCCTCCCCGGCCGCGTAGAGGCGCGGCAGCTCGGTGCCGCAGCCGGGGCGGAAGGCGACCCCGCCCATCATGTAATGGGCGGTGGGGATGACCTCGACCAGGCCCCCGGCGAGGTCGAAGCCGCAATCGGCGCAGCGCTCGACCATGCCCTTGAACTTGGCGGCCACGTCCGCGGGCCCGAGATGGCTCATCTGGAGGTAGACGCCGCCATGGGGGGTGGCGTGGCCGTCGCGGATCCGCCGCATGATCGAGCGGCTGACGACGTCGCGGGTCGCCCGCTCCGCCCGCGGGTCGTAGTGCTGCATGAAGCGCTCGCGGGAGGCGTCGAGCAGGTAGCCGCCCGCGCCCCGCAGCCCCTCCTCCAGCACCGTGCCGGTCATCCGCGTGCCCGCGCCCGCCAGCAGGCCGGTGGGATGGAACTGGACCATCTCCATGTCGCGTAAGGGCAGGCCGGCGCGGAGCGCCATGGCGAGGCCGTCGCAGGTCTTGTCGCCGGAGGGCGTATGGAACTTGTACATGGTCGGGCCGCCGCCCGTGGCGAGCAGGGTCGCCCGGGCGCGGACCAGGACCGGGATTCCGGTCCGCATGTCGAGCATCAGCACGCCGGCGAGGCCGGAGCCGTCGGCGGCCGGGATCAGCTCGAGGGCGCGGTGATCCTCCAGGCGCCGGACGTCCCGGCGCCAGACCTGTTCGGACAGGCGGTTGATGATCTCGATGCCGGTGAGGTCGCCCTTGTGCACGGTGCGGTCGAAGGTCTGACCGGCGAAGGCCTTCTGGTGGACGCTGCCGTCGGGGTTGCGGTCGAAGAAGCAGCCGAGCTCGGTCTCCAGTTCGCGGATGCGGACCTGCGCCTCCGTGACCAGGGTCCAGGCCAGCTCCTGGTTGTTCAGCCACTTGCCGCCCTCGATCGTGTCCATGAAGTGGCGCTCGACCGAATCGCCCGGGGCGAGGGCGACGTTGTAGCCGCCCTGGACCATGCGGGTGCAGCCGCACTTGCCGAGCAGGCCCTTCACCGCGACGGTGACCTGGAGGTCGGGGGCGGCCTTCTTGGCGTGGAGGGCGGCGAACAGGCCGGCGCCCCCCGAGCCCAGGATGAGGATGTCGGTCTCGACGGTGGTCGGCACGGCGCGCATCAGGCGGCTCCCAGGCTCTCGATGACGGCATCCCGCCGGCTGGCGACGTCGCGCTGGACGTCGGCGAAGAGCGAGCCGCCGTGGGAATCCATGCCGACCAGGAGGGGGCCGAAGTCGCGGATCGCGAACTTCCACAGGCTCTCGGGGTGGAGGTCGTCGAGGTCGATGTCGTCGATCCGCTCGATCCAGGTCGTCTCCAGGGCGGCGGCGCCCCCGACGATGGCGAGGTAGGCGCCGCCGTGTTCGGCGAAGGCCGCGAGGGTCTGGGGGCCCATGCCGCCCTTGCCGACGATGAGGCGCACGCCCTCGCGCCGCATCAGGGCGTCGGTGAAGCGCTCCATCCGCATGGAGGTGGTGGTGCCGATGCAGAACGGCGCGTAGCCCACGGGCGCCTCGGGGGAGACCGGTACGCGGTGGACGTTGGGCGCGGTGTGGATCACCGCGTGGCCGGTGAGATCGAGATGGGTCCGGCGCCCCCGGTCGAACATGTGGATCAGGGTGGCATCCCGGATGCCGAACAGGATCTTTCGCAGGGTGACGGTGTCGCCGACCTTCAGGGCGCGGACCTGGGCCGCGTCGACCGGCATGTCGAGAACGTGGTGCATGGCGCAGGCCCTCCCGGAGGCGGCGATTTCAGTCGAAGGCGATACCGCCCGGCGTGAAGGTCGCCCTCGCCCGGCGGGCCGAGTGGCACTGGATGTTCACCGCCACCGGGTTCTGGGTGATGTGAGTGGCGGCGATTTCCACATGCACGGCGAAGCTGGTGGAGCGCCCGCCGAGCCCCTGGGGGCCGATGCCGAGCTCGTTGACGGCGCGCGACAGCTCCGCCTCGATCCGGGCGCCGTCGGGATCGGAACAGTCGGTCCGCAGCTTGCGGGTGGCCGCCACCTTGGCCAGATGCATGCACAGGTCCGAGGTGCCGCCGATGCCGACGCCCACGATGGTGGGCGGGCAGACGCGGCCGCCGAGCTCGATCACGCGGTCGATGACGAAGCGCTTGACCGCGTTGATGCCGTCCGAGGGCAGCAGCATCTGCAGGAACGAGCCATTCTCCGAGCCCGAGCCCTTCGGGATCATCTCCACCGAGACGGTCTCGGGCCGGTCGTCGAAATCCACGTGGATGATCGGCACGCGGATGCCGCAGGAGGTCTGCTCGTTCACGCGGGTGATCGGGTGGACCACGGAGGAGCGCAGGGAATGCTCGGTGGTCGCGCGTTCGCAGCCGCGCCGGATCGCGGCCTTGAGGTCGGCGCCCTCGACGCGCACGTCGCGCCCGATCACCACGTTGTAGATCGGGATGCCGGTGTCCTGGCAGAGGATGTTCTTGGTGCGCTCGGCCACCGCGATGTTCTCCACCATGGTGCCGAGGATCGCCCGGCCGGTGGCGCTGGTCTCGTCGCGGGCGAGATCCGCGAAGCCCGCCTTGATGTCCGGCGGCAGCAGCTTCAGGGCGCGGACGTAGAGGTCCTTGCACACCGCTTCGACTTCGGTGAGGTCGAGATCCATGCCGGTCTCCTTCGAAGGGTTGGCTCAGGCGCCGCCGAGCAGGAACAGGAGCCCCACCGCGAGCCCCGCCGCCACGCAGGCGGAGACGACGAGCGCCGTCCGCTCCCGGGTGACGAACCACTCGAGGGCCAGCACGCGCAGGCCCAGGACCATGTGCAGGGCCAGCGCGCTGACGAGGCCCCATTCGGCCGCGCGCACGAAGCCGTTGTGGGTCAGCCCGAGGAAGCTCTCGAGGCGGTCGGCCCCCTGCAGGGCGGTGCCGAGGGCGATGAAGTGCATCGGCAGGAACAGCGCCAGGGCGATCCCCGAGAGGCGGTGCAGCAGGGCGGCGGCGAAGCCCGCGCGCGGACGGGCGGCGCGGAGGCTCCTTGGCCGCGGGGCGGCGGTCTGCGTCCCGGCGCTCATGCGACGTAGACCGCGAGCGCCGCGCGCAGGCCGAGGACGACGAGGAGCGCCGCGACGGCGAGCATCGCCCCGTCGAGGGAGCGTCCGCGCCAGGGCGTCCACTCCCGCAGGATGCTGCGCAGGCCGATGGGCGCGTGGATCGCCGCCGCCACCACGAAGACGCCGTAGAACACGAGGAAGGCCAGGTTGCCCTGCGTCCGGCCCAGGATCTCCCCGGCGGTGAGGCCGCCGCGCACGGCGTACAGGATCGTGCCGAGATGGACCGCCACCGCCACCGCCAGGATCCCGGCGGTGCCGCGCTGCGCCACGTAGAGGAGCGGGCTCATGCCGACCTCCGGAAATGCCGGGCGCTGAGCCGCTTCAGGGCAGACCGGGCGGTGGCGCGCTTCAGCCCCGCGATGGCGAAGGTCGGCGCCAGGGCCTTGGGGCAGTGCTCGGTGCAGCTCATGTGGGTGTGGCAGGACTGGCAGCCGGCATCCCCGGACACGGCCTCCAGCCGCGCCGCCTGGCCCCGGTCGCGGACGTCGTTCACCAGGGTCCAGGCCCGGTTGAGGGCGGCCGGGCCGAGATAGTCCGGGTTCCAGGCGACCACGTCGCAGGCGGAGTAGCAGACGCCGCAATTGATGCACTCGATGCCGGCATCCACCGCCCGGCGCGCGGGCGAATCCGGCGCCACCACGGCGAAGTCCGCGGGCGGCGCGTCGCCGGGCTCGAAGGCCCCGTGGGCGGCCGTCCACTTCTCGAAGAACGGCTCCATGTCGACGGCCAGGTCCTTGACCACCGGCAGGTTGCGCAGGGGCTCGAGGGTCAGGCCGTCGTCCTCCGCCACCGCCGCGACCCGCGTGCGGCAGGTCCAGCGCGGGCGCCCGTTCACCGTCATGGCGCAGGAGCCGCACATGCCGACCCGGCAGGCGAAGCGGTAGGCAAGCGTCGGGTCCTGCTCGCGCTGGATCTCGGTGACCACGTCGAGGATGGTCTGGGCCGGGCGCCGCGCCACGGTGAAGGCCTGGAAGCCGCCGTCCCGCCGGATGCGCACTCTCAGCGTCGCGCCGGGCACGGCCTCGACCGTGGGATCGGCCGGGGCGGGGACGGGAACGGACACGGTCATGCCTCAGCGCTCCGCCTTGGCGGCGGCGCCGGGAAAGAACAGCTCGCCCTGGTCGGCGGCCTTGGCGGCCACGAGGCCGGCGCGGTTCATGTAATCGAGATAGGCCAGCATGTTCAGGGGCGCGCTGGTCCACTGGGTCTGCGGCGCGCGGATGATCTCCACCGCCTCCGCCTCGGTGAGCCGGGCGTTCTCGGCCTTGATCCAGAGCGCGGCGACCCGGGCGGGCTCGGCCTTGATGAGCGCCAGGCTCTCCTCCAGGGCGGCCCGGAAGGCGGCCACGATCTTCGGGTTGGTGGTGACGAAGCGGCTGCTCGCCCAGACGAGGTTGAAGGTGTGCGGCCCGCCGAGGACGTCGTAGCTGTCCAGCACCTTGCGGGCCTTGGGGTCCTTCAGCTCCACCTCCTGGAACGGCGGGGCGCCGAAATGCGCCGTGATCTCGGAGCGGCCGCCGAGCATCGCCGTCTGGGCGTCGGGATGGCCCATCGAGACCGTGAGGGGATCGAGCTTGCCCTGCTGGCCCGGCCCGAAGGCCTTCTCGGCGGCCATCTGCAGGGTGATCGCCTGGATCGAGCTCTTCACCGTGGGCAGGGCGATCTTGTCCTTCTCGGTGAAGTCCTTGATCGAGGAAACGGCCGGGTTCACGGTCACCAGCCAGAGCGGCATCGCGTTGAGGGCCGCCACACCCTTGATCATCAGGTTGCCGCGGGTGCGGCCCCAGATCGTCAGCATCGGCCCGACGCCGCCGGCGGCGAAGTCGAGGTTCCCCGAGAGCAGGGCCTCGTTCATGCCCGAGCCGCCGGTGAAGCGCAGCCACTCCGTCTTGAGCTCCAGGCCCTGCTGACGGGCCTGCTTCTCGAGGAGGTGCTCCTCCTCCATCACCGTGAGGGGCAGGTAGGAGATGCCGAACTGCTTGGCGAGGCGCACCACGGAGGCCTCCGCCCGGGCGGACCCCGCGCCGGCCGACAGACCCACCGAGACCAGGGCCGCGGTGCCGCAGAGCCGGATGAGACGGCCAAAAGCCACGAGACGGCCACGTGCCATGTGTTCCTCCTGCGTCGAGCCCGAATTCTCTGGTCCGGTGCCGAGGGCCACGATAGCCTCGTGCCGACCGCTGTCAACGGTCATATGTCATATACATGAGTTGCCGATGTCGAACCGCATGCGCGGCGCCCCCACCCCCCAGGCGCATCCCGAAGTCCCGTCGCCGGCCGCGCCCGAGATCGCGCCCGTGACCGGACCCATGAACGCGCCCACGACCGCGTCCACGACCGCCCCCATGACCGGGCCTTTGGCGAGCCGTCCGCTCTACCTGCAGGCCCGCGACCTGCTGCTGCGCCGGATCGTGGACGGCACCTGGAAGCCGGGCGGCTACCTGCCGAGCGAGCCGCAGCTGGCCCTCGACCTCGGCGTCTCGATCGGGACGATCCGCAAGGCCATGGAGGACCTCGTCGGGCAGGGCCTGCTGGAGCGCCAGCACGGGCGCGGCACGCAGGTGGTGCCCCATTCGAGCGACCGGTCGCGCTTCCGCTTCCTGCGCTTCGTCCACGGCGACGGGCGGCCGTTCCGCCCGGTGGCCCGCGTCCTCGCCGCCGGGACCGCGCGGGCCGACGCGCAGGACCGGGCCGCCCTCGGGCTGGGGGCGGGCGCCAAGGTGCTGGTCCTGCTGCGGACCCGCAGCGAGGACGGCGTGCCGCTGATCTACGAGCGCATCGCGCTGCCGGCCGAGCCCTTCGCCGCGCTGAAGCCGGAGCCCGGCGCCGAGATGCTGGAGGAGATCTACGTGCTCTACCAGGCGCGCTGCGGCCAGACCGTGGCGCGGGCCCGGGACACGATCGCCACCGACCGGGCGAGCCCGGCCATGGCGGACGCCCTCGGCTGTGCGCCGGGGGCGCCCCTGCTGCTGGTGCGCCGGGTCGCCGTCGCCCTCACGGGCGATCCCATCGAGTATCGCCAGAGCTGGACGGCCATGCTCCACTACCGCTCCGACCTCGACTGACGGAGCGGAGGTCCTTCGGGCTGACCCGCCTCAGGCCTGCATGCCCCAGCGCTGCAGGGTGTGGCGCTCGATGGTCTGGAAGATCAGGTTCTCGACGCAGAGGCCGATGAGGATCACCGTCAAGAGCCCCGCGAAGACGTTGGGGATGTCGAGCATGTTCTTGTTCTCGAAAATGAACCAGCCCAGCCCCCCCGAGCCCGAGCTGACGCCGAAGACGAGCTCCGCCGCGATCAGGGTGCGCCAGGCGAAGGCCCAGCCGACCTTGAGGCCGGTGAGGATGCTGGGGAAGGCCGCCGGGATCAGGATCTTGGTGATCAGCCGGCTGCCGCGCAGGCCGTAGTTGCGCCCGACCATCTTCAGGGTCCGGCTGACCGAGAGGAAGCCCGAATGGGTGTTGAGGGCGATCGCCCAGGTCACCGAATGGACCAGCACGAAGATCAGGCTGCCGTTGCCCAGCCCGAACCAGATCAGCGCCAGGGGCAGAAGCGCGATGGCCGGCAGGGGATTGAACATCGACGTCATCGTCTCGAGGAAGTCGGTGCCGATGCGCGAGCTGATCGCGATGCCGGTGAGCAGGGTCGCCAGCAGGATCCCGAGGCCGTAGCCGATCAGCAGGACCTTGATCGAGCCCCAGGCCCGCAGCACCAGGGTGCCGTCCGCCACGCCCCGGGCGAAGGCCGTCACGGTGGCGGAGAAGGTCGGGAACAGGAGGTCGTTGTCGAGGTAGCGCCCGTAGGCCTCCCAGATCAGGGCCAGCACCGCCAGGATCACGAGCTTGCGCAGCCAGCCCTGGTTGTAGAGGCGCTCGACGGCCGAGAGCGGCTTCTCGACGACGGCGCCCCCATAGGCGCCGCCGGTCTCGCGGACGATCTCGGGACGGGCGGGCCGGAGGAGGACGGGTGACACGAGCGCCTTCGCGGTCCTAGACATTCTCCGCCTCCTTGATCTCTTCGGAAAACAGCATCCGATGGATGCGCTGCTCCAGGAGCAGGGTCTCCTGCGGCGAGCCGGCCGTGTTGAGCTCGGCCTTGACCTCGCCGGGATGCGGCGAGAGCAGCAGGATGCGCGAGCCGATCTTGATCGCCTCCGGAATCGAGTGCGTGACGAACAGCACCGTGAAGCGCGTCTCCTCCCACAGGGCCAGGAGTTCGTCCTGCATCCGCCGGCGGGTGAGCGCGTCCAGGGCCGCGAAGGGCTCGTCCATGAGCAGGATGTCGGGCTCCATCGCCATGCCGCGGGCGATGGCCACCCGCTGCTTCATGCCGCCCGACAGCATGTGCGGATAGCTGTCGGCGAAGGCCGAGAGGTTGACCTTGTCGATATAGTGCATGGCCCGTTCGTCGGCGGCCCGCCCCGACAGGCGCCCCGAGGCCTCGAGGGCGAAGGCGACGTTCTGGCGGACGGTCTTCCAGGGCAGCAGCTGGTCGAATTCTTGGAACACCATCATCCGGTCCGGGCCGGGCTCGGTGATGGCCTGGCCCTTCAGGCGGATCTGGCCCTCCGTCGGCGCCATGTAGCCGCCCACCGACTTCAGGAGGGTGGATTTCCCGCAGCCCGAGGGTCCGAGCAGGACGAACCGGTCGCTCGGGAAGACCTGGAAGCCGACCCGGTAGGTCGCCGTGACGAGGTGGTCGGGGGTCTTGTACTGCAGCGTGACGCCGTCGACTTCGAGCAGCGGCCCCGTGACGTTCGAGGGCAAGCCTGTCGCCAAGCTCATCGCATCCTCCCTTTGGCCACGCGCATGGCGGCACTGCTGGTTTTCAGGGGCGGTCTGGAGCCGCTTTGCCTTCGGACGACCGGTCGCCCGAGCCCCGATCCGTCGGCCCTGGCACAATCGTTCGTCCGACCCCTGGATACCAAGCACGATCCTTCCTGTAAATATAATAGCTATCTATTATAAGACAGGTTTTTATTCTTGTTTGGCGGGCCTTTTCGGCTTGGGCCGGGGGCGGCCCGGGGGTGGCCTCGGTCCCGGCCCGCCCCATCGGGGCGCTCTCCGCGGGCGGCGCGTCACCGGCCCGATCCTCATGCTGGAACGCGGGCGCCCCGCAGCACAGCCCGCCCGGACAGGATCCGTCATCGGCGAAGGATTAAAAAGAGGCCGGCAACGTAATCAGGTCTCATGCGACGAGACCTTCGAATCGGTTGATGACGCCGTTACGGGCTCTTGTGGAGACTTGGATTTACGGCATAGGTTCTTATCAGAACCATCTCGGGCGACCCCGCTCCTTCAGGGCGCAGCGTCCAGCGTCAGGGGACGCGCCGACCGCCGCGGGCGTCCTCCCGGCCACGGCCCGGGGGGCGAACGGACATCCGACGATCGCCGTGCCACCCGCCCGAGACACGAAGGCGGGGCTCGTAGGGGAGAAACGATGAGCGACGCATCCGACGGTGCGCGGCGGGCGGGGTCCGTGGTCCGCGCGCCGCAGAGCTTCGTGGCCGGCCTCGTGCTGGTCCTGCTCGGGATGTTCGGCGTCTGGGCCGCGAGCGACCTGCCGCGGGGCACCCTCGGCGCCATGGGACCGGGCATGCTGCCGCACTGGGTGGCGATTGGCGTCGCCCTCTGCGGCGGCGTGCTCGCCGCGACGGGCCTGGTCCGCACGGGGGCGGGCCTCCAGACCTTCGGCCTGCGCGGCCCCCTCGTCGTCGTGCTGGCCATCCTCGCCTTCGCGGTCACGATCCGGCCCTTCGCCCTCGGCCCCATCGCCGGCCCGGGCCTCGGCCTCATCGTCGCGGGCCCGCTGGCGGTGATCGTCGGGGGCTACGCCACACCGGAGGCGCGCTTCCGCGAACTCCTGATCCTGGCCCTGCTCCTCACCGCCGGCTGCATGCTGCTGTTCGGGGACCTCCTGAACCTGCCCATCCCCATCTTCCCCACCGCCGTCATCGAGGCGGCGAGCGGCCGGATTCCGTCGCGGGTGCTGCTGCGGCTCGCGGCCGGCGCCCTCGCCCTGGCGGGCCTCGGCCTGCTCGCCCTGGAACGCCGCGCCACCCGCCGGACCCGGACCGACGTCGCCTCGCACGCCATGACGACCTGATCGGGAGCGCGCACGTGACGGATCTCCTCGCCAATCTCGGCCTCGGCTTCGCCGTCGCCCTGAGCCTGCAGAACGTGACGCTCTGCTTCCTGGGCTGCCTCGTCGGCACCCTGATCGGCGTGCTGCCCGGCGTCGGGCCGATCGCCACCATCGCCATGCTCCTGCCGATCACCTTCGGGCTCGATCCCGTGGGCGCCCTCATCATGCTCGCGGGGATCTATTACGGGGCGCAGTACGGCGGCTCCACCACCGCCATCCTGGTGAACATCCCCGGCGAGGCGACCTCGGTCGTCACCACCCTCGACGGCCACCAGATGGCGCGCCAGGGCCGGGCCGGGGTCGCGCTCGGCATCGCCGCCATCGGCTCCTTCTTCGCCGGCACCGTCGCCACCCTGCTGATCGCGGCCCTCGGCGCGCCGCTGACCCGCCTCGCGCTGATCTTCGGACCGGCGGAGTACTTCGCCCTGATGGTGATGGGGCTCGCCTTCGCGGTCGTCCTCGCGCACGGCTCGGTGCTCAAGGCCGTGGCGATGATCCTCGTGGGCGTCCTGCTCGCCGCGGTGGGCACGGACCTCGAGACCGGCCAGGAGCGGATGACCTTCGGCCTCGCGTTCCTCACCGACGGCGTCGACTTCTCCGTCCTGGCGATGGGCCTGTTCGGGGTGGCCGAGATCCTGCGCAACCTCGACCAGACCGAGACCCGCGAGATCGCCCGGGCCCGGATCGGCCGCCTCCTGCCCAGCCTCGCGGATCTGCGCCAGGCGGCGCCCGCGACGCTCCGCGGGACCGCGATCGGGGCGATCCTCGGCATCCTGCCCGGCAACGGCGCCGTGCTCGGCCCCTTCGCCGCCTACACGGTGGAGAAGCGCCTGGCGCGCGATCCGAGCCGCTTCGGCCGCGGGGCCATCGAGGGGGTCGCCGGCCCGGAGAGCGCCAACAATGCCGGCGCGCAGACGGCCTTCATCCCGCTCCTCACCCTCGGCATCCCGCCGAACGCCGTGATGGCGCTGATGGTCGGCGCCATGACGATCCACGGCATCGTTCCGGGCCCCGGCGTGATGACCAAGAACCCCAACCTGTTCTGGGGCATGATCGCGTCGATGTGGATCGGCAACCTGATGCTGCTCGTCATCAACCTGCCGCTCGTGGGCCTCTGGGTGCGCCTCCTGCAGGTGCCCTACCGGCTGATGTTCCCCGCGATCCTGATGTTCTGCGCGATCGGCATCTACTCCATCAATGCGCTGCCCACCGACGTCATGCTGATCGCGGCCTTCGGGGTGTTCGGATACGGGCTGATCAAGTTCGGCTTCGAGCCCGCGCCGCTGCTGCTCGGCTTCGTGCTGGGCAAGCTGATGGAGGAATACCTGCGCCGCGCCCTGACCCTGTCGCGGGGCGACGTCCTGGTGTTCCTCGAGCGCCCGGTCTGCGCGGTGCTGTTCCTCGTCGCCGTCACCATCCTGGCGGCGGCGCTGCTGCCGTCGCTGCGGCGCGGCCGCGACGCGGTGTTCACGGAAGCCTGACGACGGGGGCGCCCGGGCGCCCTCCGGGGACGGACACGACAACCCACAACGAGAAGGATGCGGACCATGAGAACGGCACTCGCCATCGGCCTCCTGTCGGCGCTCGCCGCCTTCGGCGCCGCGGCCGACACCTACCCCCAGCGCCCGATCACCCTGGTGGTGCCCTTCGCGGCCGGCGGACCCACCGACGTGGTGGCGCGGATCGTCGCCGAGCCGATGTCGCGGGCGCTCGGCCAGCAGGTCGTCATCGAGAACGTCACCGGCGCCGGCGGCACCACCGGCATCACGCGCGCGTCCCAGGCCGCGCCCGACGGCTACACCATCATGATGGGCCACATGGGCACGCACGGCGCCGCGCCGGCCCTGTTCAAGGGCCTGAAATACGATCCGGCCAAGAGCTTCGATCCGATCGGCCTCGCCGCCGGCACGCCGATCGTCATCGTCGCCAAGAAGGGCTTCCCGGCCCAGGACCTCAAGGGGTTCGTCGAGGTCCTGAAGGCGCGCGGACCGGCGATCAACCAGGCCCATGCGGGCGTCGGCTCCGTCTCGCATTCCACCGGCGTGCTCTTCGATGCGCTGACCGGCGCCAAGCCGACGCTCGTCGTCTATCGCGGCACGGGGCCTGCGCTGAACGACCTGATGGCCGACCAGGTCGACTTCATGACGGACCAGATCGTCAACGTGGCGCCGCAGATCGCCGGCGGCACGATCAAGGCCTACGCCATCGCGACGCCCGAGCGCTCCCCGAGCCTGCCCGACGTGCCGACCACGAAGGAGGCCGGCCTGCCCGGCTACGAGGTCAGCGCCTGGAATGCGGTGTTCGCGCCCAAGGGCCTGCCGGCGGAGGTCCGGGCCCGGCTCGTGGCCGCCCTCGACGCGGCGCTCAAGGATCCGGGCACGACCAAGCGCATCCTGGAATTGGGTGGTACAGTGCCCAAGGAGGCCGAAGCCGGTCCGGCCGCCCTGCAGGCCCTCGTCGAGCGCGAGGTCGCACGGTGGACGCCCGTGCTCCGCTCCGCCGTCGAAGCCAATCCCTAGGTCCTGTCCGGGGACGGCCCGTCCCGCGAGGGCGGGCCGGGCCCTTCCCCATCCCGACCCGTTGCCGGGTACTCCATCGCTTCGCTGTGTCGGAGCAGCAGAGGCGTCTTCCGCGTGGATTCCTACCTCACCTCCTCCTTCCTGCTGTCGCTCCTCCAGATCGTCTGGATCGACATCATCCTGTCGGGCGACAACGCGGTGGTCATCGCCATGGCCTGCCGGGGCCTGCCCGAGCGGCAGCGGCGGATCGGCGTCTTCGCGGGCGCCCTCGCGGCGGCCCTGCTGCGGATCCTCTTCGCCGTCATCGTCTCGCAACTGCTGGCGGTGCCGCTCCTGAAGGTCGCCGGCGGCCTCATCCTGCTGCACATCGCCGTCAAGCTCGTCTGCGGCGAGGAGGAGGACGAGAGCGCCATCAAGGAGCATTCCAGCCTGCCCAAGGCGATCTGGACCATCGTGGTGGCGGATGCCGTCATGAGCTTCGACAACGTCGTGGCGGTGGCGGGGGCCGCCAAGGGACACGACGAACTCTTCATCATCGGCCTCGCCCTGTCGGTGCCGCTCCTCGTGGTCGGCGCCAGCCTGATCACCCGGCTGATCGACCGGTTCCCGATCCTGATCTGGTTCGGCGGCGGGCTGCTGGGCTGGGTGGCCGGCGAGATGATCGCCACGGACCGGCTGGTTCACCAGCAGATGGTCGAGGTGCTGCCCGCGACCCTGCAGGGCGCCGTCCCGCACGCGATGGGCGCCCTCGGCGCCGCCCTCGTCGTCGGCCTGGGCTTCGCGCTCAAGCGCCGGTCCGACCGGGCGATCGCGCAGCAGCAGGCCGCCGCCGTGGGCCGGGCGGAGGTGGACGTCCTCGGCGGCTGATCCGCGGCGCCCGCGGCAGCGCCGGACCCGGACATGGAAAAGCCCCGCCTCGATGAGGCGGGGCCGATGGGTTCGGACGTCCGAAGGGGCTGAGGGGCCGTCAGGCGGCCAGCTTCACCGCCGAAGCCGGGGCGTTGTCGTTCACGATGGCGAGCTCGCCCGCCGAGATGACGGGGGCCGCGTCCTGCGGGGTCAGCCGGTCGGCCATGAAGGCCACGAGCGCCACGTTGGCGGCACCGGCGAGAGCGACGAGAAGCAGAACGGTCATGTGGGGCGGTCCCGAGTGATTGTTGCGTTGCAACGCATATGACCCGTCCCGCCGCCCTTTGGTATGCCAGATACGATATGCCAGATATACCAGTCTTGCATGGATGACCGCCTCGGCGAGACTGACGCCACGCGTCCCTGCATTATGCTGCGCGACGCCGATGCCACGATAAGGTACTATTCTTCAACAGAACGGGCCGGCCTGTGCTGGTTCCGGGCCGCGCGCCCGCAACGCCGGACGACCCCGCAGTGCCCTGTCGTTCGCGGGCGCACGGAGGCCATCCGGGCGCGTCTCACCGACGCTCCACGGACGGCTGCCCCGCGGGAGATGGCGCTGCGCGTTGGCCCGCCCCGCGGATTCGCGACGCCTCAGAACACCGCGTGGTCGCCGCGCTCGGCGACCGCCTCGCCGCGGATCAGCTGGGCGTAATAGTCGAACAGCGTCTCCGACCCCGTCGAGGGGGTCATGGCGGCCTCGTATCGGCCGGTCGCGGGGTCGCGCACGAGCATCGACTCGGTGGCGTAGTAGCGGCCGATCCGTGCGAGCTCGGCCTTGGCCGCCAGCCCCGGCACCCACCGCCCGAGGGTCGCCAGGACGGCGACGATCCCGTCGAGCAGGACGACCGGGACGTGCCGGAAACGCGGCTCGCGCCCGAGCAGCGCGAAGAGGCGCTCGCCCTGCGCCAGGGGCGTGATGGCCTCGCCCGGTCCGCCGATCGGCAGCACGCGATTGCGCCGCGCCGGGTCATCGAGGCATGCGGCGAGGTAGTGGCCCAGGTCCCCGTCGCTGATCGGCTTGCAGGCCGTCAAGGTTCCGTCGCCGAAGACCAGGAACGGCTTGCCGCGCTTCAGGCGCTCCACCTGGCCCGAGAGGGATTTGAAGAAGGCCGTCGGCCGAACGATCGTGTAGTCGAGCCCCGAGGCGGTCAGGACCGCTTCGAAGGCCAGCTTGGCCTGCTGGAAGGCGAGGATCGGCTTCTGGACACAGATCGCCGAGAGCAGGACCACATGGGTCACGCCGGCCGCCCGGCTCGCCTGCAGGGCGCGCACCGACACGCCGTAATCGATCGCCCAGGCGTCGTCGGGCAGTCCGGTCCGCGAGGCGAGGCACGAGACTAGGACGTCGAACGGTTCGCCGCGGATCCCGTCGCGCGCCAGCGACGCGGGATCCGTGAAGTCCACGATCCGTTCGGTGACGCCCGGGGGCGCTCCGGGCGGGTCCCCCGCACCGGCCGGGGGCGCGGCGCCGGCCGGGCGCCGGACGAGGCAGACGACCGCGTGCCCGCGGGCCGCGAGTGCCCGCGCGGTGGCCCGCCCGATCGTGCCGGTCGCCCCCAGGAGGAGCACGCGGCGCGGTCCCGCGCCGTCCGGTCGATCCAGGCTCATGATCGTTCCCTCCCGACGCGCGGACCTCCTCGGACGACGGCGCGGCCGGCGCCGTCCCGTCACAGGGAGCCTGGGGGCTGCTTGGCCCCGTGCGCGATCGGGGGCTCGTTCCTCGTCTCCGCCAAGATCCGCACAAATCCGTGCGGGCTGGCAAGAGTACGGGTCGGCAGGAGTACGGGCCCGGCAGGAGCACGAACCGGCAAGACCTGCGGCCGCCGAAGGTGCGGGCGCAGACAAGATCCTCCGGACGGATCGCCGGCACGAGCGGACGCGGGCAGCCCGGGACCAACCGATCCAGGGGACCGACGACCACGGGGGCGACGTTGCAACCCGGTGCGGCCGGCCACGCCCGGCCCCGGCATCAGGCGCTTGACTTATATCCATCTCGCGCCTTAGTTAGATGCAAGTTGGATATAAGGCTACGCCGTGACCGAGGACGACTTTCGCCGCGCCTACGACCCCGCCGCCTTCGCGCGGCCGGCGCTCACCGTCGATCTCGTCCTGATGGGGCTGCGCGCGGGCCGTCCGGCCGTGCTCTTGGTGCAGCGGACCCAGCATCCCCATGCCGGCCGCTGGGCGCTGCCCGGCAGCTTCGTGCGCCTCGACGAAACCCTGGACGGCGCGGCCGAGCGCGTGCTGCGCGACAAGGCGGGCTTCGCCCCGGCGGAGGTGGCGGAGACCCATCGGGAGCAGCTCTACACCTTCGGCGCCCTCGACCGGGACCCGCGCATGCGCATCGTCACCGTGGCCTACCTCGCGCTGATGCCGGAGGCCGCCTTCGCGGCGGCGCTTGCGCGCGCGGCGGCGGTGGCGGCGGGGCCGTCGGCCGCGCTCCTCGACGTGCCCTGGTCCGGCGAGGCGGGGGGGCCGGTCGCGGCCTTCGCGCCGGGCGACCCCGACCGGAGGACGCCGCTGCGCCTCGCCTTCGACCACGCCGCGATCCTCGCCCTTGCGGTGCAGCGGCTGCGGGGAAAGCTCGACTATTCCGACGTCGCCTTCGCGCTGCTGCCCGAGGCCTTCACCCTGCGCCAGCTGCAGGACGTGCACGAGGCGATCCTGGGCACGTCCCTCAACAAGCCCGCCTTCCGCCGCCGGATGCTCGACCGCGGCTGGCTCGCCCCCACGGGCGCGCGCGAGGCCGGCACGTCGTTCCGTCCCGCCGAGCTCTACCGTTTCCAGAAGCCGCTCTGAATCCCAGCGCGCCCCCAACAGGAGGGTCCCATGGCTACGATCCGCAACCTCGGTCCGCTCGCCCAGCTCAGGAGCGAGGCGAGCAGCCACGTCATCCGCTACCGCAACGGTCGCATCCGGCAGAGCGGACGGGGCCTCGTCTTCTGGTTCCGGCCGGAAACCGCCAGCATCAGCGAGGTGCCGATGGACGACCGGGAGATGACCCTGTTCGTGCGCGGCCGCAGCCGGGACTTCCAGACCGTGGTGGTGCAGGGGACGATCGGCTGGCGCGTCGTCGACCCGGAGCTGCTGGCCAGCCGCGTCGACTTCTCGCTCGGGCTTCGCACCGGCCGGCCGCAGGGCGAACCGATCGAGCGGATCGAGGCGCGTCTCGGCGGCATCGCCGGCCAGGCCGTCCTGGAGGTGATCGGCGCCAGCCCGGTGGGCGCGCTCCTCGATGCCGGGCCCGAGCCCCTGCGCCTGAGCCTCGACGCCGCGCTGGGGGCGGCCCCGGCCCTGGCGGAGATCGGCCTCGCGGTGGTCTCGGTGCGACTCACCAACCTCGCGCCGTCGAGCGAGCTGGAGCGCGCCCTGCAGACGCCCACCTTCGAGGCCCTGCAGCAGAAGGCGGATGCGGCGACCTTCGCCCGGCGCGCCCTGGCGGTGGAGAAGGAGCGGGCCATCGCGGAGAACGAGCTGGAGACGCGGACGGAGCTGGCCCGCCAGGAGGCGCTGCTCATCGCGCGGGAGGCGGAGAACGCCCGCGACCGCGCGGTGGGCCTCGCCGCGGCGAGCGGGCTGGAGGCGGCGGCGGAGGCCGAGCGCATCCGCCTCGTGGAGGGCGCCCAGGCCGAGGCCGAGCAGCGCCGCGCCGCCATCTACCGCGACCTTCCGCCGGCCGTGCTCCTGGGTCTCGCCGCCCGCGAGCTCGCGGGCAAGCTCGAGACCATCGAGCACGTCAACGTCACGCCGGACCTGCTGGCGAGTGCCCTCGGCGCGTTCCGCGGGGCGGCCCCGCCGGTCGCTCCCCCCGGCCCGCTGCGCTGAGGACGGGCCATGGCGGTCATCACCCCGCGCGCCGTGTTCGTCGTCCGAGAGACCGATTACGAGGCCCTGCTCGCCCGGCACGCCACCCGCGGCCAGGCCCGGTTCTTCCTGGAGAGCCGCGGCCAGAGCCTCGCGGAGGTCGAGGACCGGCACGCCCGCTTCCACGCCGTGCTCGGCCAGGCGCGGGCCGCGGTGCCGGGGGACTGGCGGCAGGCGCTGGCCCGGCGCGTCGACCTCGACCGCTTCCTGTTCGCCCCCGAGGACGTCGTCGTCACGGTGGGCCCGGACGGCCTCGTCGCCAACGTGGCGAAGTACCTGCGCGCGCAGCCGGTGATCGGCGTCAATCCGGCCCCCGACCTCTACGACGGCGCCCTCGCGCGGGTCGCGGTGGCGGGCCTGCGCGCCCTGCTCCCGGCCAGCGCCGCGGGAGCGGCTCCCGTGGAGCGGCGCACCATGGTGCAGGCCGCCCTCGACGGCGGCCAGCGGCTCGTGGCCCTGAACGAGATCTTCGTCGGCCACCGCAGCCATCAATCCGCACGCTACCGCATCGCGGTCGACGGCACCGCCGAGGACCAGTCGTCGAGCGGCCTCATCGTCGCCTCGGGCACCGGCCTGACCGGCTGGGCCCGCTCGATCGGCGAGGCGACGCATCTCACCGTCGGGATCGGCGCGGAGGAAGCGGCGGTGGGCTACTGGGTGCGCGAGCCGTTTCCGAGCGTGGCCACCGGCACGACCCTTCGGGCGGGCCGGCTCGCCGGGGCCGCCCTCGCGGTCACGTCACGGATGAACGAGGGCGGCGTGGTCTTCGCCGACGGGATCGAGCAGGACTTCATCGCCTTCGACTGGGGCCGCCGGGTGGACCTCGGGCCCGCGGACCGGACCCTGACCCTGGTGGTCGGCTAGGGCTGCGGCCCGGGCGGGGGCGAGGCCGGCCGGGACCGACGCCGCGGCCGCGGCCGGCGGCCCGGTTCCGGCACCGTCGCGCGGACGCGCGGTGCCCCCCCGTCAGCGGCGGTCGCGTCCCTACGCGCCATCGTCGTCCCTCTGCGGCCACGCCCCGTCCCACGCCGTCCGGACCGGACCGGTGGCGGTGTCGGGCTTCGACGCGCCGATGAAGACGACCACCGGGCCATGCTCGGCCCGCCGGGGGTCGTAGAAATCGAGCAGGGCGGGATAGCGGTGCTGGAGGACATCCGGAGCTAGGCCCTCCCGGCGCAGCAGGTGGTCGATGACGACCTGGTCCCCGTGCACGGCGTTCGGCACGGGCCCGCAGGAGCCGGGCGCCATCCAGCGCTCCGGCTCGGCCGCGAAGGCGGCGTAGAGGGCATCCAGTTCGCCGCCCTGCCAGCGCAGCAGGGCGCTGGAGAGGCGGCCCTTGTGGAAGTAATCCTCCATGGCGGCGAGGCCCGGCTCGGCCAGGGCGTCCGCCGGCCCGGTCAGGACGGTGTCGAGGTCGCAGAGCAGCGTCGGTCCCTCGGTGAGCCCGGGGCGGAAGGCCTCCATCTTCGACCACCAGGCCGGCCAGTCGTGCCGGAGCGGCACGCGCTCGACGCCCGCCACCGCGAGGGGAAGGTCCGTGAGGCAGAGGATCCGGTCGAAGGCCGGAGCGTGGCGGCGCACGCCCCGGGCGAGGCGCTCGACCCAGGCCGCGTCGTAGCGCCCGCCGCTCTTCAGGACGGTGATGAGAGTCGTCATTGGCGGGGCCTGATTCCGGTCGAAAGGGTCACGGGCGGCACGGATGGAGGCGGAGCTGCCCGGCCGCCTCGGCCTGCCGGAACCAGGCCCGCTCCGCCGCCCAGGGATGCCCGGGCCAGCCGTCGAAGCCGAAGCCGTGCGCCTCGACCGGGCCGCGCCCGAGGGGACGGCCCAGGAGGAAGGCCAGCGTCACGAGGAAGCCGGTGCTCGGGTTCGGCCGCCCGATCGGGTCGGGTTCGTCCGTGCCGGCGTCGGACATGACGGTGTCGGCCATGACGGCGGCGAGACGGAGCCGCGCCGCCCGGTGGAGGTCCTCGGGCAGGATGTGGACGGGCTTGCCCAGGGGGGCCAGCAAATCCATCGCCTCGCGGGTCCAGCACACCGGTTCGGGCCGGTTCTGCTCCGCCGGCAGCATCGGGAACGGCAGGATGAAGGCCTGCGCGAACCGGATCACCGGGCGCTCGAGGAAGCGGGGGTCGGCGAGCCATTCGCGCATCTGCCCGCCCCGATTGACCAGGGCGAGATGGGTGACCCGCGCGCCGGCGCGGCCGCCGAAGCCCGGCGCGTTGTTGAAGCGCACGACGCAGGGCGCCGCATCGATCGCGGCGGCGGCATCGAGCCCCGGGGCGTTGCCGACGAGGGCGAGGGGTCCCGATGCGGAGGGGAACAGGTCGAGCATGCGCGGGGAGTCGACCTCGATGTCCAACTGCGGCAGGGGTTCGCGGAGCAGCGGAGGTATGGCGCCGGCCCGGCGCGGCAAGGTCCGTTCGGATCCTTGCGGTGCCGGGGGGATTTCTGCGGCGAGGGGAAACGAGGGCCGGGACCGATGATGCGCCGATGCTTCGTCTGCGACGCCGACATGCTTGGGCCGAGCCGCCGTCACCTCGCCTATCCGAACGGGCGGGTCAGGGCGTTTCCGATCGCCTGCGGCGCCTGCGGCCTCCTGCTGGAGGCGGGGGCCGATCCGGCGGCCTGCCGGGCGCACCTGGCCGAACAGCTCGCCGGCCCGGTCTTCGACCCCGACCCGGACGCGCCCTACGGCCTCGACCTCTACACCCTGCGCAGCGCCGCCACCGGCCACGCCCTCGGCGTCCGGCCCTGCGACGCCGCCGGGCATACGGCCCTGCGCCGACCCCACGACCGGCACGCCGCGCGCGGGGAACTCTACGCGCTCGACGGGGCGGCGGGGCGGCCCGTCTCCCTCGGCCTGCTCTGCCGCCCCGCCGCGCTGGAGGCGGTCCTGGCGGGGCTCGCGGTCCATGCGGACTGGACCGACGACGTCGTGATCCTCCTCGATGCCGAGACACGACCGGCCGCTGCGGTGCCGGCCGCCGGCTTTCCGCGCGGGACCCTGCGGGTGGGGGCCCGGCCCCTGGGGCAGGATCGCGAGCGGGATCTGGGACAGGACTTCGCCGCCCAGCGCAACGCCCTCCAGGACCTCGCCCGCCATCCCTGGATGCTGCAGCTCGACGCCGACGAGACCCTGGCCGTGGACGCCGGCCGGCGGCTGCCGGCCCTGGCGGCCCTGGCGGAAGCGGGGGACGTCGTCTCGATCGGATTGGCGCGCCGGAACCACGTCGACGGCATCCGCTCGGACGTCTACCCGGACATCCAGTACCGCCTGAACCGCCGGTCCGTGCGCTATGCCGGCCGCGTGCACGAGCGGCCGGTGCTCGACGGCGGCTGGCCGCGCAGCCTCATCGCCCTGCACGGGGCGATCGAGCACCATCTCGACCGCGCCCACGTCCTGGCGCGCTCCCGGCACTACGAGCGCCTCGCGCCCGGGCACGGGCGCCCCGAGGAAGAGGCCGCTTTGCTGCGCCCCTACCGGGACTGAGGCGCGGACGCGCGCCGCTTCGGACGGGTCCGGGCCGCCGCGATGGCCCGGGCGTAGAGGGCGAGCGTCTCGCGCCCCAGGACCGCCCGGGTGAAGCGGCCGGACGCCGCCAGCGCCCGGCTCCGGTAGGCTCCGCGCAGCGCCGGATCGGCCAGCAGCGGGCGCAGGGCCTCCGCCAGGGCCGCGCCGGTGGCCTCCCGCGCCAGGGGCCCCGCATCCGGCGCCCCCACGAAGGCGCGGGCGCTGGCGTCCTCGGCGCAGGCCACCACCGGCCGGCCATAGGCGAGGGCCTCCTGGTAGACGAGCCCGAAGCTCTCGTAGCGCGAGGGGGCGAGCACCGCGTGGGACGACCCGTAGGCCTGCGCCAGGGCCTCGGCCGGCACCCGGCCGCGGGCGTGGATGCGGGCGCGGGCCGCCTCGGGCAGGTCCCCCGGCAGGTCCTCCGGGGGCACGCCGATCAGGTCCAGGCGGAAGGCGGGACCGGCGCCCCGCTCCGCCGCGTCGGCCAGGATCGCGACCGCGCCGAGGAGCGCGTCGAAGCCCTTGCGCGCCTCCGCCCGGCCCACGAAGAGCAGGCGCACCGGCCCGGCCGCGTCCGGGTAGGCGGCGCCGCGGGCCGCCGCCGTGATCTCCGGCGGAAGGCTGAGGCCGATCACCGCCTCCGGCTGCCGGCCGGACAGGCCGTAGGCCCGGGCGATCACCGCCCCGTGCGCGGCGGTGTTGGCGATGAGCCCGGCGCTGCCCCGGGCCTGGGCGCGCTCCAGGGCGTCGGCGGCCCACCCGTCGAGGCGGTCGCGCAGGGTTTCGGGGGCGTCCCGGGTGAAGGCCGCGGGCGTCGAGCTGCGCGTGACCAGCGGGAGATCCCGGCGCCCGGCCAGCAGGGCGCCGGGGGCGTACCAGTTCGTGGCTTCCGCGACGTCGAAGGGCTGGCGGGCATGGGCCGCCAGGACGGCGCGCCGGAAGGCGAGCGGCGCGGCGAGGTGCCCCGCCGCCGCCCAGCGGCGCAGGCGCGCGAGCCCGCCGCCGGGCGGCAGGGCGAAGCCCGCCACCGTGACGCCGCCGCGGCGCTCGCGCCCCGTCCGGTCGAGGCTGAAGACCGTGACGTCGGCGCCGCCCTCGGCGAGGCTCTCGGCGATCTCGCGGGCCGCCGTCGAGAGGCCGCTCGGGGCCGGCGGGTAGTCCCAGGCGAGGAGGGCGACGCGCATCAGGCGGCCAGCAGGCGCTGGTAGAGGGCGAGGTAGTCGGCCGCCATGCGCGCGGCGGTGAAGCGCGCCTCGAAGCGCCGGCGGATCAGGGCCCGGTCGAGCTGATCGATCCGTGCCAGGGCCGCCACCGCGTCGGCCTCGGAGGCGACGATGAAGCCGGTCACGCCCTCCTCGACGATCTCCGGCACGGAGCCGCGGTTCCAGGCCACCACGGGCGTGCCGCAGGCCATCGCCTCGATCATCACCAGGCCGAAGGGCTCCGGCCAGTCGATGGGGAAGAGGAGCGCCCGCGCGCTCCCCAGGAGCTCGGCCTTGCGGGCATCGTCCACGGGGCCGAGATAGACGGCGTCCGCCCCCAGGAGCGGGCGCACCCGGTGCTCGAAATAATCGGGATTGCCGACATCGATCGTGCCGCCGAGGCGGATCGGCAGGCCGGCGGCGCGCGCGACCCGGATCGCGGTGTCCGGCCGCTTCTGGTCGGTCATCCGGCCCACGAAGGCGACGTGCGGGCCGGGCTGCGGGCTCAGGGCGTAGCGGTCCCGCGCGAGGCCGTGATGCACGATCCCGGCCCGGTTCGCCGGCGGGATGCCGGCCGCCTGCGCCGCCGAGATCGCCGCCACCGGCAGGTCGGGGAAGCCCGCGAAGAACAGCGCCCGGTCGAGTTCGTCCACCCGCCAGTGCACCGTCGTGAGGCTGTGGCGCCGGCGCGCGCCGAGGAGCGCCGCATGGGCGAACTCCCCGTGGCCATGCACGATGTCGAACTGGTCCAGCCGGCAGCGCAGCGCTTCCAGCTGAAGGGCGTCCAGGGCTGCCGGGACCCCCGGCGCGACCCGCCCGTGGCGCCGCTCCAGGGCCGCGAGGCTCGGCTGGTCGCCGATGCGCGGCAAGTCTGTCGCACTGTCCGAAGGCGCGAAGAGCGTTACCTCCACACCTAGGTTAACCAGTGCCGTGCTGAGGTCATGTATGACCCTCTCCGTACCGCCGTGGTGCTCAGGGGGAACGGGGAATATGTTGGGGGCGATTTGGGCAACACGAATCACGGTATGTACCTCCCTGGTAACGTTTCTTTGCCTGAATTCTGTTTGTCGGAAGACGCTTGAGCTGCAAGCGGCCTGATGTTTGTCTTGCATGTCGCCCTGCAAGGCTGCCTGCGCGGCGGCGGGGTCGTGTTCGGGCTCACCGCCGATACGGGTGGCCACATCCGCTACCTGCTCGATCTGGTGGCTGCCTCGTCCCAGGATGCCGGGATCGCGCGGATCGTGATCGCGACGCGCCTGTTTCATGGCGCGCTCGGCCCGGATTACGCCGTGCCCGAAGAGCGCATCTCCGACAAGGTCACGCTCGTGCGGCTCCCGAGCGCGTCACCGGATTACCGCGTGAAGGAGGCGATGCACGCGGAGGTCGACAGCTTCGCGCGCAACCTCATGGACTGGATCGCGGCGCAGCCTCAGCCGCCCGACCTCATCCACGCCCACTACGCCGATGCCGCTTCGGTGGCGACGCTCATCGAGGATGCCCTCGGCATTCCCTTCGTGTTCACGGCCCATTCCCTCGGGCGGGTCAAGGCCGCGATGCTCGGCCACGGCGCCGAAGCCTGCCCTGATCTCGCGCGCCGCATCGCCGCCGAGGAGGGCGCACTCGCGCGCGCGCGTCTCGTCGTCGCCTCGTCCCGCGACGAGGCGGAGGTGCAGTATGCCGGGTATGCGGCCTACGATCCGGGACGCATCCGCGTCCTGCCGCCGGGCAGCGACCTGGCCCGGTTCGCGGCGGCCGAACCCCTGCCGCGCGTGGATGCCACCATCGACCGCTTCCTGCACGAGCCGGGCAAGCCGGCGCTGCTGGCCCTCGCCCGCCCGGTGGCGCGCAAGAACCTCGGCGCCCTGGTGCGGGCCTACGGCGAGAGCCCCGCCCTGCAGGCGCGGGCCAACCTCGTCCTGATGGCCGGGACCCGCGAGGACATCGACGCCCTCGACGGCGACATGGCCGGCACCATGCGGGAGATCCTGGTGCTGATCGACCGCTACGACCTCTACGGGCGGGTGGCCTATCCCAAGACCCACGGGCCGGAGGACGTTCCGGCCCTCTACGCCTATGCCCGCACGCGGGGCGGCCTCTTCGTCAATCCCGCCCTCAACGAGCCCTTCGGCCTGACCCTCCTGGAGGCTTCGGCCGCGGGCCTGCCGCTGGTGGCCACCGACAGCGGCGGCCCCAACGACATCGTGGAGACCTGCGGCAACGGGCTCCTCGTCGATCCGCGCACCCCCGACGCCATCGCGGCGGCGTGCCTGCGCATCCTGGACGATCCCACCCTCTATGCCCGCTGCGTGGCGGGGGGCGCCCGCGCGGCCGCCGCCTATGACTGGGACCGGCACGCCGCGCGCTACCACGACCTGCTGCGGGCGCTGTGCGTCCCGACCCCGCCGCTGGCGGATGCGCGGCAACTCCTCGTCTGCGACATCGACAACACGCTGGTGGGCTGCGAGGCGGCCCTCGGCATCTTCCGGCGCTGGCGCAGCCGGCAGGCGGGTCTCGCCTTCGGAGTCGCCACCGGCCGCTCGTTCCACAGCGCCATGGCGATCCTGGAGCAGCAGGCCAGCCCGCGCCCGCAGGTGATGATCACCTCGGTGGGATCGGAAATCTACCACCTCGACCCCAACGGCGTGACCTACACGGCCGATGCCGCCTGGCGCGCCACCGTGTCGGCGGGCTGGGACCGGGCGGGCGTGCACGCGGCGCTCTCCGATCTCGACGGCCTGGTGCCCCAGGGGCCCCTGGAGCAGCGCGGGCACAAGCTCAGCTATTTCGGGGATGCGGCGACCGCCCAGAGGGTCCGCGCGGCCCTCGTGCGTGCGGGACTCGCCGCGAACGTGATCCACAGCCACGGCCTCTACCTCGACGTCCTGCCGGAGGCGGCCTCGAAGGGCACGGCGGTGGGCCATGTCCGGGCCCTCTACGGCCTGCCGGAGCGGGCCGTGTTCGTGGCCGGCGATTCGGGCAACGACGTCGAGATGCTGCGCGCTCAGGCGCAGGCGATCATCGTGGCCAACTACTCCGATGATCTCGCCAGCAACGCCGCCCTGCAGCACTCCTACGTGGCCCGGGCCTCGCACGCCCGCGGCATCATCGAGGGCGTCGGCCATTTCCGCCGGATGCTGGCCGATGCCGGCTGATCCGTCCGCCGGGTCCTCCGCCGGACCCTCCGCAGATCCTGGCGCCAGCGTCCTCACCCTGGTGCGCGGCCGGGCCGACCGCCTGCGCAACCTCATGGCCGGGCTGGCGCGCCAGTCCGTGCGCCCGCGCGAACTGGTGATCGCCTGGATGCAGCCGGACCGCGCGCCCGACCTGCCGGATCCGGGCTGTCCCGTGCGCCACCGCCACGTGGCGGGGGAACCGATGCCCCTCGCCGCCGCCCGCAACTGCGCGGCCGAGGCCGCCACGGGCGATCTCCTGATCTTCCTCGACGTGGACTGCATCCCCTCCCCCACCGTCGTGGAGGCCTACCGGCATGCGGCCCGGGAAACCGACGGCCTGTTCCTCGGCGAGGTCCTGTACCTGCCCACGGGGCTGAGCCCGGAGGCGGCCGCCGACGAAGCGGCCCTCGCCCGGCTCGGCCGGGCCCATCCGGCCCGCCCCGCGATCCCGCCGGACGCCTTGCGCCGAGAGGCCGATCCCGGCCAGCTCTGGGGGCTGTCCTTCGCGCTCCCGGCCCGGTCCTGGCGCGCCGTCGGCGGCATGGACGAGGCCTATCGCGGCTATGGCGGCGAGGAGACGGACCTCGCCGCGCGCCTGGCCGCCTCCGGGTTGCCGACCTACTGGGTCGGGGGCGCCCGGGCCTACCACCAGCATCATCCCGTCCACGTGCCGCCGCTGCAGCACTTCGACGCCATCCTGGCCAACGCCGCCCGCTTCCGGAACACGCACGGGCGCTGGTGCATGACCTACTGGCTCGGCCAGTTCCGGGACGCCGGGCTGATCGACTGGGCCGACGACGCCCCCGCGATCCGGGTCCTGCGCCGGCCGGGGGTTCCCGAGATCGCCGCCGCCCTGAAGCCCGACGCCCTGTTCTCCTGACGGATCGCGAACCCGACAGCCATGACGAAACCCATTGCGTTCTTCGTCCATCACCAGGGACGGGGCCACGCCAACCGCACGATGGCGGTGGCCGCCGCGTTCGCCCGGGACCGGCCCGTCTCCGTGCTCACCGCGGGCCCGCAACTCTTCGACGGGTTCTCCCGCGACATCGAGATCGTGCCGCTGCCCGACATGATCGGCGCCGAGGTGCCGACGCCGCGCCTCTACGCGGAGCCGACGCCCCAGGTCATGCACTGCGTGCCGCTGGGCCTCACCCCGATGCGCCGGACCATGCGGCGCATCCTCGACCATCTCGACGAGCGCGACGTCGGCCTGTTCGTGGTCGACGTCTCGGCGGAGATCGCGCTGCTGGCGCGCATCGCCAGCGTGCCGGCGGTGCAGATCCGGATGCATGGCGACCGCGCCGACATCGGCCATGTGGGCGCCTACGAGGCCTGCGTCGGCATGCTGGCCCCCTTCGACGCCCGCCTGGAGCAGGACGACTACCCGGCCGCCCTGCGGGCCAAGACCTTCTACAGCGGCGGCCTCTGCACCAGCGTCGACCGGGTGCCGGATCGGGCCGAGGCCCGTGAGCGGCTCGGCCTCGACCCGGACCGCGAGATCGTCGTCGCGGTGACCGGGGGCGGGGGCAGCGGCACGCCCTACGCGCCCCTGACGGTGGCCGCCCGGGCCGCCCCCGAGGCCCTGTGGCTGACCCTGGGGCCGACCCATCGCGAGGGCCACGAGACCGATTTTTCCAACCTGCGCGAACTCGGCTGGGTGCCCTCGGTGACCGACTACCTCGCCGCCGCCGACATCGTGGTGGCCTCCGCCGGCGACAACACCGTCCACGAGGTCGCCCGCGTGGGCGGACGCCTGATCGTGATGCCCGAATGGCGCTATTTCGGCGAGCAGACCCGCAAGGCCGAGGCCCTGGTCCGCCTCGGCGCCGCCGTCCAGGCCCCCGTCTGGCCCGGCGATCTCCAGGGCTGGCGCGACCTCCTCGCCCGGGCCCGCGCCCTCGACACCGCCCCCCTGCGCAGCCTCTACGCGCCGGACGCCGCCGCCCGCGCCGCGGGCTGGCTCGAGGGCCTGACCGACGAACTCTGGCACGGCGCGGCGGAGCCCGTCCCCCTCACGCCCGCCGCCCGCACGGTCGCCGCCGCCGGCTGACCGCCCGCTTCTCCCACGCTCGAACCTCCCGGAGCCAGACCGCCCCATGTCCACCGTTTCCGTCGTGACCCTGGCCAAGGGACGGCCGGCGCACCTGCGCAACGTGCTCATCGGCCTGGAGCGCCAGACGCAGGTCCCCGCCGAGTTCATCGTGGCGGTGATGCAGGACGCGCCCTACGACCTGCCCGAGGTCGCCTTCCCAGTCCGCCAGATCCGGGTGCCGGGCACCGACTTGCCGCTGGCGGCAGCGCGGAACCGCGGGGTGGCGGCGGCCGGCGGCGACGCCGTCGTCTTCCTCGACGTCGACTGCATCCCGGCCCCCGACCTCGTGGCCGACTACGCGCGTGGCCTCGACGCACTCGACGGCCTGCTGATGGGCGAGGTCCTCCACCTGCCCGAGCGCGCCACCGCGGGGGACTGGACCTGCGAGGACTTCGCGAAGGTCGCCGAGCGCCATTCCGACCGCCGCGGTCCCCCGGCCTCCGGTCTCGAGATTTGCCCGGATTACCGCTGCTTCTGGTCCCTGAACTTCGCCATCCGGCGCGCCACCTTCCTGGCCACGGGCGGCTTCGATGAGCGCTACACCGGCTATGGCGGCGAGGACACGGATTTCGGCAAGGTCCTCGACCAGGCCGGCATCCCCATCGCCTGGATGAAGGGCGGGCTGGCCTATCACCAGTACCACCCCCATCACATGCCGCCGGTCCACCACCTCGACAGCGTGGTGCGCAACGCCGAGCTGTTCGAGGCCAAGTGGGGCTACCGCACGATGGGCCACTGGCTCTACGCCTTCAAGGTGATGGGGCTGATCGACGACACCCCCGACCGGCCGATCCGCATCCTGCGTCGCCCGGAGGCCGGCGACTTCGCGCTCACCGGCCAGCAGAGTCACCAGCCCTACAGCAATTCGGCCTCCGTCATCCGCTACTTCGAGGCCCAGGCGGCCGCCGCGGCGGCGACGGCGTGAGGATCGCGCTCCTCGCCCATCTGCGCCATCCGGTGGCGCGGCCCTTCGCGGGCGGCATGGAGGCCCAGTGCTGGGCGCTGGCCGACGGGTTGACGGCGCGGGGACACGAGGTCGTCCTCTTCGCCGCCGGGGACAGCGACCCGCGCTTCCCCGTCGATCCGGTGATCCCGGTCCACCACGAGCGCAGCTTCCCGGGCCTGGAACATCGGGGCGATGCCGGGCTCAAGGCCCACGTGGATGGCGGATACGCCGCCGCCTGCGACCGGATCGCGGCCGGGGGCTTCGACGTGCTGCACAACAATTCCCTGAGCCGCCTGCCCCTGGAGCGCCGGCGTCTCGCGGAGGTGCCCACCGTCACGTCGCTGCACGTGCCGCCCTACGACGCCCTGCGCTGGTTCGTGGCGGACAGCCTGGTGCCCGGGCACCGGATCACCGTGACCTCGGAGGCCCAGCGCGGAACCTGGTGGCCCGAGGGCGCGCCGCCGGAGGTGTCCGTGCTCCACAACGGCGTCGATCCCGCGGCCTGGCCCTTTCGGGACCGGGGCGACGGCGGCGCCGTCTGGTCCGGGCGCATCGCACCCATCAAGGGCACGCATTGCGCCGTCGCGGCAGCCCGGCAGGCCGGTCTTCCCCTCACCCTCTTCGGCCCGATCGAGGACCGGGCCTACTGGGAGGCGCAGATTGCCCCGCAGCTCGGCGGGGCGATCCGCTACGGCGGCCATCTCTCCGGCGAGGCCCTGGCGGACGAGATCGGCCGCGCCTCCGTCTTCCTGTTCACGCCCTGCTGGGACGAGCCCTTCGGCCTCGTGGCCATCGAGGCGATGGCCTGCGGCGTGCCGGTGGCGGGCCTTGCCAGGGGGGCGGCCGCGGAGGTGGTCGGCGAGGCCGGACATCTCGCGCCGCCGGACGACGGGCCGGCCCTCGCCCGGGCGATCGGCGAGGCCCTCGCGATTCCGCGCACGGTCCCGCACGCGCGGGTGCTGCGCCTGTTCACCCGCGATCGCTGGCTGACGCGCTGCGAGGAGCTCTACGCGCATGCGCACCGCGCCGCCCATGACTGACGTCCCCAGACGCATCCGATCCCCGGGCGGGCGCGACCCGCAGCGCGAGCCGACACCATGAGCCGTCCCCCGACGACCCGCCGCGCCCTCCTCGAGGCCCTCTGGCACGGCCGCGATCCCTTCGCGAACCCGCCGGCCACCCTGCGTCCCCTGGACCTCCAGGGCTGGCGCAGCGTCCACCCCTATCTCGACGACGCCGTCAGGGCGTTCCGCCCCGAGGTGGTCGTGGAGATCGGCGCCTGGAAGGGCGCCAGCACCCTGCACCTGGCCCGATCCCTGGCGGCGCACGGCGTCGACGGGACCGTCATCGCGGTCGATACCTGGCTCGGTGCCGTCGACCATTGGGCCGACGCGGACCTGTTCGCCGAACTCGCCACCGAGCACGGCTACCCGAGCCTGTACCGCACCTTCCTGGCCAACGTGCTGCGCGAGGGGCTCGCGGACCGGGTCCTGCCCCTTCCGCTGGACTCGGTGAACGCCGCCGAACTGTTGCGCCTGCGCGGCGTGACCGCGGATGTCATCCATCTCGACGCGGGTCACGAGGAGGCCTCCGTGGCGGCGGATCTCCGGGCCTGGTGGCCGGTCCTGCGCCCGGGCGGCCTCCTCATCGCCGACGATTACGACAGCCTGGGAGGCCGCTTCCCCGGTGTGACCCGCGCGGTCGACGCGTTCTGCGCCGAGGCACGGGTGCAGGGTCCCTGGGCCCAAGGGGGGAAGTGCAAGTTTCTCAAGCCGATCTGAGGCGCCGCCGAGCGGCGTCCGGAAGCGCCGCTCGGCGGGACGCGCCGGTCGGAGACCCGGACAGATCAGCCGGATCGCGTTCGCCCCGATGGCCGCGATCCCCTGGCCGCGATTCCCTGGCCGCGATCTCTTCGCGGGGTCCACGCCCGGTCCGGCCCCGCGCGGCGTGACGGGCGGCGCGCCGGCCGACGCAGCCCAAGCCCGCGATGTCGCACGCTGCAACCGGAACGGGTTCGGCGACTTGTCCGGCCGGGCGCGACGACGCCTGCCAGGAGAGACGCCAGCCATGCCCGGAACCGAGATCCGCCTCGCCCTCGACGCGATCCCGATGGGAGGCATGACGGAGGGCGCGGCCGGGGACGAGAAGGTGCTGTTCGTGCGCGACGCCTCCGGCGTGCGGGCGTTCCAGGCCAAGTGCCCGCATCTCGGGGCGCCGCTCGCCAAGGGCGAGATCTGCGGCGGACGCCTCTACTGCCCCTGGCACAAGGCCGCCTTCGCGCTGGCCGACGGGAGCCTGGAGGAGCCGCCGGCCCTCGAGTCCCTGACGCGCTACCCCGTCCGCATCGAGGGGTCCGACGCCGTCGCGACCCTGACGCCGGAGCCGGCGCCGATGCAGACGGCGCACACGCCCGTGGCGCGCGTGCTCATCGTGGGCGCGGGCGCGGCGGCCGTCGCCTGCGTGAAGACCCTGCGCCGCGAAGGCTATGACGGCCACATCACCCTGGTCGGCCGCGAGGCCCACCCGCCCTACGACCGGACCAAGCTCTCGAAGCAGTTCCTGGCCAAGCCGACCCCGCCGGAGAAGGTGCTGATCGAGCCCGACTTCGCGCAGGCCAACAGGGTCGAGCGTGTCACCGGGGACGTCACCCGGGTCGATCCCGCCCGGCGCGCCGTCACCCTGGCGGACGGCCGGACCTTGGAGGCCGACGCGATCCTGGTCGCCACCGGGAGCCGGGCGGTGATGCCGGACTTCCCCGGCAAGGACCTCGGCGGGGTCTTCACCCTGCGCAGCCTCGACGACGCGGTCCGGGTGAGCGAGGCGGCAGGCGAGGCCAAATCCGTCGTCGTCGTGGGCGCCGGGTTCATCGGCCTGGAGGCCGCCGCGTTTCTCACCAAGCGCGGGCTGTCCGTCACCGTGCTGGCGCGCGAGGACATCCCCTTCGCCAAGCGCTTCGGCGAGGCGGTGGGCGCGGCGCTGAAGCGGTACCATGCCGGCAACGGCGTCACCTTCGAGACCGGCTCCGTCGCCAGGATCGCCGGCACCGACCGCGTCGAAGCGGTCGAGACGGAGGACGGACGACGCCTTCCGGCCGACATCGTCCTCGTCGGCGCGGGCGCCAGGCCGGAGACCGGCCTGATCGGGGGCGTCACCCCCGACGAGGATGGCGGCCTCGCGGTCGGCGGCGACCTCAAGCTCGCGGAGGGCGTCTGGATCGCGGGCGACATCGCCGCATTCCCGGAGACGGCGAGCGGCGAGACCGCGCGGATCGAGCATTGGCGCCTCGCGCAGCAACACGGCACGCATGTGGCCCATGCCATCCTCGGCCGGGGTGGCGCGTTCACGGGCGTGCCGTTCTTCTGGAGCAACCAGGGCGACAAGCGGCTCGATTACGGCGGCTATGCCAAGGGTTTCGACCGGATCGTCCTGCAGGGCGACCCCGCCGCCCTCGATTTCATTGCCTACTACGTCAAGGGCGATCGGGTGACCGCCGCCTGCAGCATCGGCCGCAACAAGGCCTTCACCGCCTTCCTGCATCTGCTCGGCCTCGGGCGCCTGCCCTCGGCGGCCGAGATCGAGGCCGGGGCGGACCTGCCCGCCCTCGCGACATCGAGCCCCTAGGCGCGGGGCTCCGTCCGCGAGAATGGCGGGTCTGCGCCGTTCTCCAGGACCGTGAAGGGGCGTCAGGACCGCGAAGGGGCGTGTCGCACTTCATGCGGGAGATCGCAGACGGCGAACGGCGGGTCCGACGCGCGACGGGGCGCCGGCGAGACCGAAGCTCTTGCTCAGCCGAAGCTCTTGCACAGCCGGAACTCTCGCACACCCGGAACTCTCGCACACCCGGAACTCTCGCACACCCGGAACTCTCGCACACCCGGAACTCTTGCGCAGCCGCATCTGGGCTCGAAGCCCGCGATGGTCCGCCTGGCCGTGCGGAAGAGCGGAAAGCCGCCGACGCGCAGCTTGGTCGTCGCGACCCGGACCTGTTCGTTTTCGATCCCCGGCTGCAGGTGTGCGATCCCACAGGCGGTGGGGCATCGGCCAAGAGGCCGCCGCGCTTGGTGGCGACGGTGGCGGGCGGATGGGGGCTCGTGCCATCCGGGCCGCTCCGGTCAGGGGCGAGCAGCGGCGGCTCGGCGCTCAGCTTCTGGACGACGCGCTGGGCCGCGCCGCGGTCACGGTGATCCGTCGGCAGGGAGTCGACACGTCCGGCACTTCGTCCACGTGCCAAGGCTCGCGATGCAGCCAAACGAAAGCGCCCCGAGGATCTCTCCTCGAGGCGCGTGACGACGAAAGCGGCCAGATGATCG
>NZ_LMML01000032.1:0-217 GCF_001422215.1 Methylobacterium sp. Leaf89
CAGCGCCAGCACGGCGTCGTGGCCGATCGCCTTGTCGCCGTTGTCCAGCGCCACCTTGGCCGAACCCTTGGTGATCGGGATGTCGTCGCCGGGGAAGTCGTACTTGGAGAGGAGCTCGCGCACCTCCATCTCGACGAGCTCGAGGAGCTCGGCGTCGTCGACGAGGTCGACCTTGTTCAGGAACACCACCAGCGCCGGAACGCCGACCTGGCGGGCC
>NZ_LMML01000032.1:361-34297 GCF_001422215.1 Methylobacterium sp. Leaf89
CGTCTCTTTCCTGCGGCAAGCTCACACGAGCGGTCGCCCGGGCTGTCGCTCGACGCGTTGTCGAGCCGGGCGAAAGACGGGGGCCCGCTTAGAGGCTTGCCGTCCTTTGATCAAGGGCTTTGCGGGACAAGGCGCTCCGGCACGCTACGGAACCGGGCGTCGGACAGGGGATGCGGCCAGCAACGCGGCCCGGTCCAGGCCCAGCGCGGTGGCGATTTCCTCGAGGGCCTGCGCCTCCACGTCGGCGATGCCGTCGAGGTCGGCCACGTCCGCCGCGATCAGGAATGTCGCTTCGCGCTCCTCCTGCCCCCGGCCCTCGATGGCGGCGACGCGGCGCAGGTTCTCGGCCCGGCCCGCCCGGGTCCGGGCACGGGCGATCCCGTCGTAGAGTTCGCTCTCGAGCATCAGCCGGTCGTAGCCCTTCTCGAGGATGGGATTGGCCTGCAGGCCGGCCAGCGCCGTATCGAATTCCGCGCTGGCGATCTCCCCGTCCGCGACCATCACGTTGGCGGCGGCGGAGACCATCGCCTGCATGAGGACCGTATCGCCGGCATAGGCCGTCACGGTCTGGCTGAAGCGGCTGACGATGTCCTGGAAGATGTTCATTGGGGGCTCTGGACACGGACGGGATCGTTGCGGGGCGCGGCATCGACGCCGCGGCAGGCATCGCGGTTCCACGCGCCGATGACAAGCGTCCGTCGGTTCAGAACAGCGCCACCAGGGCGATACCGCCGATCATCAGCACGCCCCCGAGGGCGCGCCAGAGGGTGAGGGGATGCTGCTCGAACCCGATCCAGCCGAAATGGTCGAGCAGGATGGAGGTGATGACGCCGGCGGTGATGAGAAGCCCCAGATAGGGCGCGGCCCCGATCTGCTGCGCGGCGAACAGCTGGGACAGGATGAGGAGCGCCCCGACCACGCCGCCGAACCAGGCCCAGAGCGGCACGGCCCGCATGTCGCCGAGGCTCGGAAAGGCGAAACGACCGAGGACCAGGCCGAGGGCGAGGAGGGTCGCGCCCCCGGCCAGCGAGACGACGATGCCTGCGGCGAAGGGCTGCGCCAGGTTCTTGGAGAGCGTCGCGTTCACGCCCGACTGCACTGCGTTCGCGATGCCGGCTAGGAGGACGAAACCGTAGAGGAGCCACATGGTCGATCCTGGGCCTTCAGCGTTGCGGACCGGGCCGCGAGAGCGAGCCGGGGTCGTGCAGGTACCCTGTGATAAGTCCTTGGCGGGGGCCCGAGATCGGCTAAGAACGGCGACGGGGCCAAATAACAGGGAAACGCGGTATGGATGGGACGGCCAGGGGGTCCGTCGACGCGGGAGATCCGGAGCTGCGGCGGGGTGGTGCGGATGCACCGCGCGATCTTCGCTTCGCCCTGCGCGCCGAGACCGATGCGGCCCATCGGCGCCTTGATGCGGGGTTCGTTGCCTACGACCTGAGTCGGCGAGCCGATTATGTGCGCTTCCTGTCGGCGATGCGTGACCCCTTCGCGCAGATCGAGACCTGGCTCGACGGGGCCGATGCCGCCGACCTGCCGCCGGACTGGGCGGTCCGCCGCCGGTCCACGGTCCTGCAGGCCGACCTGTCCGGGCTGGCGATTTCCCCTCCGGAGGTCGCGCCCGCCCCCCTGCCCCCCACCTTGTCGAGCGCCGAGGCGCCCGGTCTCCTCTACGTTCTGGAAGGTTCGCGCCTCGGCGGCCAGGTTCTGCTCCGTCAGGTCCTGGCGAGCCCGGACCCGCTGGTCCACGGGAACGCCCGCTTCCTCCGGCACGGCGCGGGACTCCGCCTCTGGCCGAGTTTCGCGACTTGGCTCGGGACGCGCCCGGTCGCGGATCACGCCGCCGCGATCCGTGGTGCGCAACGTGCCTTCGCGCTGTTCGAGGCGGCGCAGGCGCCGGGCTAGTCCCGGGGGGGCGTGCTCGCCAGGGCCCGGCGTAGGGTATCCGCGGTGTAGGGCTTCTTGATCATCGGCACGGCGCCGAGCTCGGACGGGATTCGGAAGCTCTCGCCGTAGCCCGTCGCGAAGACGAAGGGCACGCCGGCCGCGATCAGGCGTCGGGCGACCGGCAGGCTCGTCTCGGCGCCGAGATTCACGTCGAGGAGGGCAAAGCTCGGATGCGCCGCCTCGATCTGCCGCAGGGCTTCGTGCACGGATCCCGCCATGTCGACCGCGCTCGCCCCGAGGGTGGACAGGATCTCCTCGGCCTCCAGAGCGATGATCATGTTGTCCTCGACCACCAGGACGGTCCCGGACAACGCCGCGGCATCGGGTTCGGGCGTCCGGTCGCGCTCCCGCGACAGGGGGGCGGCGACGGTCGGTGCGGCCCGCACGTAGCGCGCCGGCACGGCGAAGCGGCCGCGCAGGCCGGTGAGTTCGTAGGTGATCTCCGCCTCGCCCTTCAGCTCGTAGGGAATCGAGCGCTCGATCAGCGTGGTGCCGAAGCCGCGGCGGCTCGGCGGCTTCACCGGCGGGCCGCCGCTCTCGCGCCAATGGATCACCAGGCACTGCGAGGCATCGCGCTCCCAGGCCACGTCCACCTGTCCGACCCCCTCCGACAGGGCGCCGTACTTCGCCGAGTTCGTCATCAACTCGTGGATGACCAGGGCAAGCGTCGAGAACGCCTGGGGATCCAGGAGGACATCGGTGCCGTCCAGACGGACCCGGCCCGCCTGCTGGTCGAGATAGGCCTCCGCCTCCAGGGTGATGAGGTCGCGCAGGGAACCCGGTCCCCAGTTCGTGGTGGTGATCTGGTCGTGCGCCCGGGCCAGGGCCTGGATGCGCGCCCCGACGACGCCGGCGAAATCCTCGACGCTGTCGGACCCCGAGCGACTTTGGGCGACGATGCCCCGGATCAGGTTGAGGATGTTGCGCACCCGATGGTTCAGCTCGGCGATCAGGAGCTCTTGGCGCTCCTGCGCGGTCTTGCGCTCCTTCTCGGCGGAATCGGTGAGGCGCAGGATGACCTCGAGCAGCGTGATGCGCAGGGCCTCGGCGATGCGCAGGTCCACCGCGCTCCAGGGGGCGGCCTGCCCCCGGACCACCTCGGTCCAGGCCTCGAAGCTCTTGCGGGGCGTGAGGCGCAGACCGTTCGGTCCGAGGCTCGCCGGCTTCTCCGGATTGCCGGCCCAGGTGACGGTGCGCGCGATCTCGCGACGGAAGAACACCAGGAAATCCCGCGGCGCCCGCGAGATCGGGATCGCCAGGAGTCCCGCGGCCCGCTCGGGGTAGTCGGCGGCCGGGGGATGGACCGCGCCGATCTCCTGGGTGGCGAAGGCCCGGCTCGCGGCCGTCCGGTTGAGGAAGCGCACGAGACCGGTGAATTCCTCCGCGGTCGGGGTCGCCCCCCGCAGGGTGATCTCGCCGTTGACCCAGACACCGATGCCGTCGCACGTGACGATTCCTGCGATGTCGTCGAGGAAATCGGTGATGTTCTCGAGGCTCGTTCCGCCCGAGGCGAGCGCACCCATCAGTCGGTCGTGCAGCGCCCGGGAACTGCCTTCGTAGGCGGCCTCCGCCTCGCGCTCCCGGCTTTCCAGGATCAGCGAGAACATCTGCCCGAACAGTTCGGCGCCGGTTCGGCGCTCCAGCGAGATGTGGCGGGCCTCGGTGTGATGGCAGGCGAACAGGCCCCAGAGCTTGCCGCCCCGCAGGATCGACACCGACAGGGAGGCCGCCACCCCCATGTTGCGCAGGTATTCCAGGTGGATCGGCGACACCGTGCGCAGGGTGCTCATCGACAGGTCGAGGGGTCGGCCGTGGGGATCGCGCTGCGGCAGCACGGCGACAGGTTCGGCATCGACATCCGCGATGATGCGCAGCCAGTTGCGCTCGTAGAGGGCGCGCGCCTGTTTCGGGATGTCCGAGGCCGGGTAATGCAGTCCGAGATAGGGGGCGAGGCTGGAGCGTGCGGATTCGGCGATCACCACCCCCGAACCGTCCGGGTCGAAGCGGTAGACCATGACGCGATCGAAGCCGGTGAGCGCCCGCATCTGGCGCACGGCCTCCCGGCAGAACGGGTCGAAACCCACCGTCTGCTGCAGGCGTCCGACCATGCTGCGCACGAGATTGCCGGCGTTGAGGTGCTCGCTGACGCTCGGCTCGGCCTCGATGACGATGATGCCGTCCGAGATGTGCAGCGCGATGTCGAAGGGGGCACCTCCGGCCTGCAGGACGGTGCCGAAAATCCGGTCGATGGCATCGGGCCCGCGCAGGGCCTGAAGGTGACCGCGGATCAGGTGGATCGCCTCCGCGTCGATCAGGTCGGCCAGGGGAAGGCCGAGCACATCGGCTTCCGCCTGCCCCAACCACCCGGCGGCATTCTCGGAGGCCCGGACCACGATCCAGTCCGGGGAGACCGCGATGAGGAAACCGAAGGGCTGAACCGCGCCGAGGATGTGGATCGGTTCCCGATCGCAGGACGTGAGGTCCACAGGTCGGGGACGTGCTGAAGATTCGATCATCAGGTCTCTGATTCGCCGGTCCCATGTCCGTTCGGAGAAGCGCGTCGAGACCAACGACAGACCGTCCGGAAAGTCTCCTCGATGGTCGGGCAACGGACGCAGTTTCGAGTCGATTGTGTTGCGGATGCCACAGGCCGGCGCGACGCCGACGGGATTCGTCGTCTCACGATCGGGTGCCCATCCGGTCTGTGACCCCGGCCGCCAGGATCGCTCCGATCAGGTAGGACCCGAGTCCGAGCGCCCCGGCCTCCAGCCAGAAGCCTGCCCGTCCCGAAAGGAAGCCCCCGGCGGCGAGGCCCCCGGCCAGACCCGCTGCCACGACGAGAAGGCCGGCGCTGCGGCGCGCAGTCGGTGTCCGCGGCAGGCCCGTCAGCGCGCCGATGGCGCCGCCGAGGAGGGCGCTGGCGGCCGCGAGGGGCCAGAGCAGGGTTGCCAGGAGCGTCACGCCGTTCGCCTCCGTCGGATCGTCATGACCGTGACTCGATCCCGACGCCCTGGCCAGCCGGACGCGGCGAGCCGGCCGGGGCGGCAGCGACCTGTTCGAAACGAAGGCCGGCCTGGAGCAGATACTCCACGATCGCGAGGGCACGGCCCTGCGCGAGATCGGGAGCGGGCTCCGGTTGAGCCGCCGGCTTCGCCTCGGTCCTGACGGCCTTGTCCTTCGGATTGGACTTGCCGGGCGCCTTATCCGAGGCACGCGAGCCGGAGGATCCGGCCGGTGCCTTGCTCGGTGCTCTGCCGGCATCCTTGCCCGCGTCGAGCGACGCCGTGCTGTCCACCGCGGTCTCGACGACAGGCTTCGGTGCCGCGGTGGCGCCGCTCGGATCGAGATGGCCCGTGACCACCAGGCGCAGGGTCGGGCAGGTCTTGCCCAGGGCCGCAATTCCATCGAGGAGGGGGTAGAAGGCCGGCGTCAGAATCGCGCTTCCGGGCGGGAATATGAGGACTTGGCCCATGAGCTTGGTCCCGAGCGCAGCGACGCAGCGCTCCGGTGTCCAGGCCGACGCCGCGTCGGGGGTCGTCACCGAGATCTCCGCGGTCCAGCCCGCCGGCATCGCGGCCGACAGGTCTTCGGAAACGCGCCGGCCACCCTGCGCATACAGGCTCTCGCCCGTCAGGGTGATCGCGCGATCGGCGAACCGGACCTCGCCCCGCGCCAACAGGGTGAGGGCCGTGGCGGTCGCGCGCAGCACCCGGGCGAGCTCGGGCGGGGCCCCTTCGCCGAGGCGGGTGCGGTCGATCAGGCGCTCGCGGAACAGCCGTGGACGAAAGGTCCCGAGCAGGGCCTCGCGCGCCTCGGCATCCGGCAGGTGGCCGGACAGCGTCACGGTTTCCGCGTCGCGCCGGAGCAGGATTTGATAGGGCGAGAGCGGTCGGGTGCTCAGGGTCGCGCCGCCCCGGCTCAGCCCGGCGGGCATCCCCTCGCGCAACAATCCCTCGATCTCGGGGATCGCCTGGGCGTCGAGGGCGACGCCCTCGAGTGCGATCCGCGCATCGGCGACGGTGACGCTCCCCTCCTGTAGCAATGCGGCGAGGTTCAGGGCGAAACGCGCCATCGCGGCTGCATCGACCCCGGGCGGAAGGCCGCGCGCCCTGCGCATCCGGTCCTCGATCCGCCCCGTCTCCGAGGCCTGTGCCGCCTGCGCCCGGATCTCGGCGCGCGCCGCGTCCGAGACCACGTGGCCCGAGAGCGTCAGGGTGCCCCCCGGCTCCCGAGACGCGACGAAGCGGAAATCCGGCACGACCGCCGGCCGAATCTCGACCCGGCCGAGACCATAGCCGGTCGGCAGATCGGCCAGGGCCGTCCGCAAGGCTTCGTCGTCGGCGATGGAGGCCGCCTCGCCCACGACCGAGAGGCGCATGTCCTCCAGCATCACCCGGCCGCCGGGCGCGAGGGCACGCAGCCGCGCCAGCGCATAGGCGGCCGCCGCGGCGAAGTCCGGTGGCGCACCGAGGGCGGCGCGGGCGCGGTCGTGCAGTGCGGTTCCGGGGTCGAGGGCGGGGGAGAGTTGCTCGGCCAGGGCGCTTGGGCCAATTTCGGCTGGCCGCACGCCGGTCACGTCGACCCCGTCCTTGCCCTTGGTCGCGATCCACAGGAAGGGCGAAGCCGGCTCGACCACGCCCACGGGGCCGACGATTCGCCGGACACCGTCGAGGGCAGCGAGCCGCTGATACGCCGCATCGCGGGTCGCGGCATCCGGCGCCTCGCCGGTGACCACGAGGTCTCGCCCCTCGACCGACACGCGCAGCCACGGCTCGGCACCGGGCGTCGCCGTCGCCCGAGCCACCGCATCGGCCTTTTCGCCGAGTTGCGACTCGAGGCGCGGCGTGAACCAGGCGGCGGACAAGCCGAGGATCAGGGCGAGGCCGGGCAGGCCGGCAGCCCAGCCGAGGCGGCGGGATCGGTCACGGAGTGCGTAAGCGGCGGACACGTCGGACCCCGGTGGCAGGCGCGCGGGAGCGAACGCCAGGGCGGCACTTCACACGGCGTTCACGGCATCATGAAGGCCGGGGCGCCGCATGAGCGTCGCTCAGGCGTCGCGCAGCATCTCCAGTTCGAGCCAGCGGTCCTCGGCCTTGGCCAATTCGGTCTCGGCGACGCCGAGCAGATCCGACGCCTTCGCGAAGCGGGCCGGGTCCCGCGCGTAGAGTCCCGGATCGGCCAGGACCTCGCGCAGCTTGGCGATATCGGATTCGAGCTTCTTCATCCGGTCCGGCAGGGTCTTCAACTCGTGCTGGTCCTTGAAGCCGAGTTTGGGCTTGCCGGCCGGGGCTCCCGCATCGCCGCCTTTGGCGCGATCCTTCGCGTCGGCGCGGGCCTCCGCCTTCTCGGTCCGCGCGGCGGCCGCCCGGGCCTGCACGCCCTCCCCGCGCTGGGCGATCATGTCGGTGTAGCCGCCGGCATATTCGACCCAGCGGCCCTCCCCTTCGCTGACCAGCACGCTCCCGACGACCCGGTCGAGGAAGTCGCGGTCGTGGCTCACCAGGATCAGGGTGCCGGAATAATCCGCCAGCATTTCCTGCAGGAGGTCGAGGGTTTCGAGGTCGAGATCGTTGGTGGGCTCGTCGAGGACGAGGAGGTTGGCGGGCTGGGCGAGGGCGCGGGCGATGAGCAGGCGGTTGCGCTCGCCGCCCGAGAGGACGCTCACCGGGGTCCGGGCCTGCTCGGGCGCGAACAGGAAATCCTTGAGGTAGCCGATGACGTGGCGGCTGACGCCGCCGACGTTCACCGAATCGCCGCTGCCGCCGGTGAGCACCTCCGTCACCGTCATGGTCGGCTCCAGCACCGCACGGGCCTGGTCGAGGAGCATCATCTTGAGGTTGGTGCCGAGCGCCACCGTGCCGGACTCGGGCGGGAGCTGCCCCGTGAGCAGGTTGATCAGCGTGGTCTTGCCGGCGCCGTTGGCCCCGACGATGCCGAGGCGGTCGCCGCGCATCACCCGAAGCGAGAGATCGTCGACGATCTTGCGGGCGCCGTAGGCCTTGGCCGCGTGCTTGGCCTCGATCACCAGGGCGCCGGAGCTCTCGGCCTCCGTCGAGGTCATGGTCGCGGTGCCGACGGGCCGGCGATCCTCGCGCCGCTCCTTGCGCAGGGCATGAAGGTTGCCGAGGCGGCGCACGTTGCGCTTCCTCCGGGCGGTGACGCCGTAGCGCAGCCAGTGCTCCTCGTCGGCGATCTTGCGCTCGAGCTTGTGCCGGTCGCGCTCCTCCTCCTCGAAGAAGGCGTCGCGCCAGGCCTCGAAGGTGGAGAAGCCCTGCTCGATCCGGCGGGTGACGCCGCGGTCGAGCCAGATCGTGGTCTTCGACAGGGCGGACAGGAAGCGCCGGTCGTGGCTGATCAGCACGAGGGCGCCGCGCACGCTCTTCAGCTCGGATTCGAGCCACTCGATGGCCGGCAGGTCGAGGTGGTTGGTGGGCTCGTCGAGGAGCAGGATGTCGGGTTCCGGCGCCAGGGCCTGGGCCAGGGCGACCCGCCGCCCCTCCCCGCCCGAGAGGCTCTTCGGGTTCTCGGCACCGGTCATGCCCAGGCTCTCGAGCAGGTAGCGGGCCCGGTAGGCGTCATCCCCGTGGGTCAGGCCGGATTCGACGAAATCGAGGGTCGTCTCGAAGCCGGAGAAGTCGGGTTCCTGCGCCAGATAGCGGATCGTGGTGCCGGGCTGGACGAAGCGCACGCCCCGGTCGGGCTCCACGAGCCCCGCGGCGATCTTCATCAAAGTGGACTTACCCGAGCCGTTGCGACCCACGAGGCAGGTGCGTTCGCCGGGGGAGATCGCGAGCTCGGCGCGCTCGATCAGCGGCGTGCCGCCGAAGGTGAGCGCGACGTCTTGGAGGGTGAGGAGCGGGGGAGCGGCCATGGGGCCGGCTTATGGCAGCGACCGCGCCTTCGAACAAACCCGGAATCGGAATGCCCTTGCAAACCCGCGGTCGTGCCCCGCTCACATCGTCGGGTTGGCGGGGCCCGTCGGCATCGGATCGGGGGCGATGGCCGGGCCGATATCCGGATCGTTGACCGGGATTTCGGTGGGCGTCACGTCAGGCGCTTCGGTGGGGGTCGTCCCCGGCACGTCGGTCCCGGGGGTGTCCGGGCCGGGGGGCGGGGTCTGAGGCGCCTCGTAGGGCGTCTCGGGCACCGGGACTTCGGGGATCGGGCCGGGGTTCGACATCGGTTGCGCCTCTCAAGAGCCTCGGGGAGCGGACCGGTGGAACAGTCCGTCGCCGAGGGAGGTTCCGGGCGCGATGCCGGCGGCACTCGTCATTTCTTGGTCAGGAGCAGGTTGCCCTCGTTGCCAAGTTTCTTCTGGATCTGCTGCGCGAACAGGGCCAGCAACAGCGGCAGCCGGACCTCGACCCGCACGGTCTCGGGGCGAACATCCACCTGCCCGTCGACCTTCTGGCCGAGGGCAGCCATCGCGAAGTCGAGGCGGTCGTCGGTCCACGCCATCTTCTCGACGGCGACACCCGCCTTGGCGAACAACCCGTCGGCCTGGGTAATCCCGTCCGCGATGCGCCGACGGGCTTCGGCCAAGCCGAGTTCATGGGGGATTTCGACGATCAGCGGCTTTGCCATAAGGGTCTGAGCTCTCGGTTTCACCGACCAGATGGGGCCGGCCGGTCCCTCTCACAACGCCGACCGGCCCGATAAGCTCAGTTCACCACGCTTAGGGCGACGTAGGTCGTGCCGCCCATGCCGAGGGCGCGGGCCGAGCCCTTGGCGAGATCGATGATCCGGCCTCGGATGAACGGGCCACGATCGTTGATGCGCACCACCACCGAACGGCCATTGCGCTTGTTCTCGACCCGGACCCGGGTGCCGAACGGCAACGTGCGATGGGCGGCGGTCATCCCGTTCGGATTGAAGCGCTCGCCATTCGCCGTCCGATGGCCGCTCGCGTACCAGGAGGCGGCACCGCTCTGGGCGCTGGCTGGCTGAACGGCGGCAAGTGTCACGACGGTCCCGATGATGGCAGCGGCCCCACGAACAGGCTTGATGGTCATCCGCATTCCCTTTGTTGTTTCGGATGGCCGGCAAAATGAAGCGGAACAGGGCCAAAATGAGACCGGACAAATGTGGCGGCCGAGGCCGGAATTGAGGCTATAACGGTTTATTCATCACTGGTTGTGTGTGGCCATATTGTCGAATATCCGCGGGCTTTGCGATGACGAAACGGCAATGCTGGAACACCAGTGAAGTCGCCGAGACCGCGTTGCAGCCGGCGTCGCTGCGCAACGGTGGGATGCGGAAAAACGAAATCAGCGTTGCGCTCAGTGAAACCCTGGTCTGCGACGGGGTCGTGAGGGGCGCCGGAGACGAATTTTCTCTTTCCGCGGAGCTGTGAGGTCCAGGCCGGGTGGACCCGGTGCCGATCGCGGCACCGGCTGGGCCGCTACAGGGTCCGCTGGGACGGTTGCGGCCGGTCTCTCTCAGATCTTTCGAGACCTGCTCGTTCGAGCGGCGATGCTGTCGCAATAGCCTCGTGTCCATTCGAACGACCAACCCGGCAAAAATTGCAGCCCCAAATCGAGACGCCTTGTCTTCGTCCCGGCAACCCGCCCTTTACGTTAACGGGGCCAAGGTCTGCCGGTCAGTCGCGTAACCGGTGTTTGCCATGGCTTCCCTGCGTACCGCGGTTGCCGACACCGTCGCCCGGAAAAGTGTCTCGCGTACCGGGCGGCCCGTGTCGGCGCCGCGGATGGGTCTCGTACCCGCCGCCAAGCGTTTTCCTCTCGAAGACCGTCTCCCCCTTGACGAGATCCTCGTCGGAGACTGCATCGCTGCGATGAACGCCCTTCCGGCGTCCAGCGTCGACTGTGTCTTTGCCGATCCGCCCTACAATCTTCAGCTCGGGGATGGCGCGCTCCTGCGTCCCGACCAGAGCCGGGTCGACGCGGTCGACGACGACTGGGACAAGTTCTCGACCTTCGCCGCCTACGATGCCTTCACCCGCGAATGGCTGGCGGCCGCGCGCCGGGTGATGAAGCCGAACGCCACCCTGTGGGTCATCGGCTCGTACCACAACATCTTCCGGGTCGGCGCCACGCTGCAGGATCTCGGCTTCTGGATCCTCAACGACATCGTCTGGCGCAAGGCCAACCCAATGCCGAACTTCCGCGGCAAGCGCTTCACCAACGCGCACGAGACCCTGATCTGGGCCTCCCGCTCCGCGGAGTCGAAGGGCTACACCTTCCACTACGAGGCGCTGAAGGGCGGCAACGACGACGTCCAGATGCGGTCCGACTGGTTCATCCCGCTCTGCACCGGCGACGAGCGCCTGAAGGGCGCCGACGGGCAGAAGGTCCATCCGACGCAGAAGCCGGAGGCACTGCTCGCCCGCACGCTCCTGTCAGCGACGAATCCCGGCGACGTGGTGCTCGACCCGTTCTTCGGGACCGGCACCACCGGTGCGGTCGCCAGGCGCCTCGGCCGGCACTTCATCGGCATCGAGCGCGAGACGGTCTATGCCGAGGCGGCCCGCGCCCGCATCGACGCCGTCGAACCCCTGTCGCAGGCCGCCCTGCTGGTGGCTCCGAGCAAGCGCGCCGAGCCCCGCGTCGCCTTCCTCAGCGTCATCGAGGCCGGGCATATCCGCGCCGGCGAGACCCTGACCGACGCGCGCGGCCGGCACAGCGCCATCGTGCGTCCCGACGGCACCCTGATGGCCGGGCCGGCCACGGGCTCGATCCACAAGATCGGCGCCCTTGTGCAGGGCTTTCCGGCCTGCAACGGCTGGGATTTCTGGCATGCGACCCGGAACGGCAAGCCGGTGCTCATCGACGTCTTCCGCGCCCAGATGCGCTCCGCCATGGGCTCGGCCGCCTGAGGGGCGCCGGTCAGCGCGACCGCGGCCGTCCCCGTCTGCGGAGGGCGGCCGGGGGTGCCGCCTCGGCCGGGCCTTCGAACTCGTCGATCGACCCGTCGGGAATTGGGGCTGGCGCCGGGCGCGGGGCGGGCTTGGGCACCGGGCGGAAGCGCGGCGACGCAGCGGGTGCCTCCGGCTCGGGCTCGGCGAAGAGCGGCGTATCCGTGAGGCTCCGCATCGCCTTCGGCCTGCCGCGCTTGGCAGCCCTTTCCGCCAGCGGCGCCGCGGCCTCCGGCTTCGGATCGAAGGCGTGTGCCAGGACCTTCTTCATCACGCCTGGCAGCGGTTCCCCGTCGAGGTCGCGGCGCGGCGTGAAGCGCAGGCCCGGCGGCGGCGTCGTGCTGAGCGCCACCTTGGCGACGAACACCGTCAGCTCCAGGGGGAAATGCGTGAAGCCGTGTCGGACGAGGCCCGGCAGCCGCCGCCAGCGCGCGTCGAGCGGCGCGTCCAGGAGGGCCTGGGCCGGATCGTAGTCGGGCTCCCAGGGGCTCATCGGTGGTTCGGCCATGGAGCCCAGCAAACCCTCGGGCGGCCGGGTGCGCAGCAGGACCGCCTCGTCGCCGCTGCGGATCGCCACGAAGGCCGCACCCCGGCGCAGGGTGCCCTTCACGGCCTTCACCTTCCTGGGGAAGGTCTCCTGAAGGCCGAGGGCCCGGGCGCGGCAGGGGGCCATCCAGGGGCAGAGGGCGCAGGCCGGGCGCTTGGGCGTGCACAGCGTGGCGCCGAGATCCATCACCGCCTGGGCGAAGTCGCCGGGCCGGTCCGCGGGCACGAGGGCCTGGGTCAGCGCCCGGATCTCGGGGCGGGCCGCCGGCAGGATGGTCTCGACGGCGAAGAGCCGGGTCATCACCCGCTCGACATTGCCGTCCACCGCCGCTTCCTGACGGTCGAACGCGATCGCCGCGACGGCGCCCGCCGTGTAGGCGCCGATGCCCGGCAGCTTGCGCAGGGACGCGGCCGTGTCGGGAAAACGCCCGGCCGCCGCCACCGCCCGGGCGCAGGCGTGCAGGTTGCGGGCCCGGGAGTAGTAGCCGAGCCCGGCCCAGGCCGACATCACCGCCTCCTCGGGCGCCGCCGCAAGGTCGTCGACGGTGGGGAAGCGCGCCAGGAACTTCGCGAAATAGGGTTTGACGGCCGCGATCGTGGTCTGCTGCAGCATCACCTCCGAGAGCCAGACCCGGTACGGATCGGGCGTCTCGCCCGGCAGCGCCCGCCAGGGCAGGACGCGGCGGTGCCGGTCGTACCAGGTCAGGAGATCCGCGGCCTCGGGGGCTGGAACTGAGGTGTGGGGCACGGGCACCGGCGCGTGATGGGGAAGCTCGTCCATAGACCGCCGGCCGGGTGCGTCCAAGGCCGACTTCTCCAGGGCCGACCTGCCTGAACGTGTCGTCGGGCGGGGGGCGGCGCCCCGCTTCGGCCGGACGGAACGGCATGCTAACCATTGCGGGCGATATCGGAGCCCCGATCTCGTCCCGGCCGGACACTACGGAAACCCTGCGCATGGCGCGTGTCAAACCCCTCGCCGAGCTGCTGGAGGGCTGCATCGGCCCCGCCTTCGCGGCGCAAGGGTTCGCCTCCACCGACATTCTAGCCGCCTGGCCCGAGATCGTTGGGGAGCGGCTCGCGCGGTACTGCCAGCCCTCGAAGCTCGAATGGCCGCGCCGGCGTCGGCGCGAGGAGGAGGGGCGCCCCGATCCCGGCACCCTCGTGGTCCGGGTCGAAGGCGTGTTCGCCCTCGAATTGCAGCACCTCGCGCCGGTGGTGATCCAGCGCATCAATGCCCATTACGGCTGGGCCTGCGTCGGCAAGATCGTGATGCGCCAGGGACGGGTCGACCGGATCGGGCGTCGCCCCGCGCCGCCGGTGGTGGATCCCGTCCGCCGCGGCGAAGTGGCGCTTGCGGTCCAGGCGATCGAGCACGACGCCCTGCGAGACGCCCTCGACCGCCTCGGAACGGCGGTGGTGGCGACAACACACAAGCGCTAGGCGCGCCGCGCAGCCTTGTCAGGACGCCTGCAGGATTCTACCGCATCGCTGACGAGAAGAATGGTCCGCGACCGGAGCCCTCCCGATCATGATCACCCGACGCGATGCCCTGAAAGCCACCGGCCTTGCCGTCGGCGCGGCGATCCTCCTGCCCCGGTTCACCCTCCCGGCCGCGGCGGAGGACGCGAACCTGTCGACCCTGATGGAGCCCGGTCCGCTCGGTGACGTCTGGCTCGGCCCGAAGGACGCCAAGGTGACGGTCATCGAGTATGCCTCGATGACCTGCTCACACTGCGCCGCCTTCCACAGGAACACCTGGCCGGCCCTCAAGGAGCGCTACATCGACACCGGCAAGGTGCGCTTCACCCTCCGCGAGTTCCCCCTCGACCCGCTGGCGACGGCGGCCTTCATGCTTGCCCGCTGCGACGGCGATGCGAAGTACTATCCCATCACAGACCTGCTCTTCGACCAGCAGCAGGCCTGGGCCTACGTCCAGAAGCCGCAATCGCCGGTGGATGCCATGGAGCAGATGCTGCGCCAGGCCGGCTTCTCGAAGGAGAAGTTCGAGGCCTGCCTGAAGGACCAGAAGCTCTACGGCGCCGTCAACGCGGTGAAGCAGAAGGGCATGGACACCTTCAAGGTCGATTCGACCCCGACGTTCTTCATCAACGGCGAGCGCTTCAAGGGCGAGATGACCATCGAGGGCATGGAGAAGGTGATCAAGCCCCTCCTGGGCGCCTGAGATCCCCGAAGCGGGGCCGTCGCGGCAAGGGCCTCGCCCGCTGCCGTCGGCCCGGTGCGAGAACACCGGGCGGGCGGATCGGCAAAACACCGATTTCTCGTGGTGCAACAATATCTTACGTAAGGTCGAGGGCGCCTTGACACCCAAGGTGGGCGAAACTATGGTGCGCCCCGCTTGAAGGAGGCGTTCCGCCGGTTCCCTCCGCTCTCGCCAATGTGAGTTCTCGCCGTGAGCGGCAACGAAACTGCGGACGAAGGCGGGGACGGGCGGAAGAAAGCACTGGACGCGGACCTCACTCAGAGGCTCAAACGTCTTGAGACGCAGATTGAGCGGAAGCGGCCCAGTGCCCCTCCCGGTCATTCGACGCGTCCCGGTCCTTCGGCCGGGCCCTCTCCTCTCGGCCAGGCGATGCGGCTCTCGACCGAGTTCATCGCGGGCGTCCTCGCCGGGGGCATTCTCGGTTGGATGTTCGATCATTACCTCGGGACGAAACCCTGGGGACTGATCGTCCTGCTGATGCTGGGGTTCGTCACCGGCGTCTACAACGTCATGCGCGCCTCGGGGTCTCTTCCCAAGGTGCCGACCAAGGAAGAGGACCGCTAGCGGTTCTCGGGGAAGAGCCGCGCACGCGGCGAATCGAATTGAAATCATGCCGCTCGCGCGGCACCGGTGGTGGCGGGCCGTCTGGCCGGCCGAGAGTCAGAAGGGCGGGAGCGGCAATGGCCGTAAAGATGGATCCGATCCACCAGTTCGAGCTCAAGCCGCTGGTCTCCTTCGGTCATATCGGCAACCAGGAGATCGCGTTCACCCAGTCCGCGCTCTACATGTTCGCCGCCGTCGGGATCATCGCGCTGATCACCGTCGTGGCCACCGCGCGCCGCTCGGTGGTGCCGGGCCGCATGCAGTCCATGGCCGAGATCTTCTACGAGTTCATCGGCTCGACCCTGCGCCAATCCGCCGGTCACGGCTCCGAGCGCTTCATGCCGCTGATCTTCTCGCTCTTCATGTTCGTGCTCGTGCTGAACATGCTCGGCATGATCCCCTACGCCTTCGCGGTGACCAGCCACATCATCGTCACCTTCGCGCTGGCCTTCCTCGTGATCGGCACCGTCATCGTGTACGGCTTCATGGCCCACGGCACGAAGTTCCTGAAGGTGTTCGTTCCGTCGGGCGTGCCCGGCTGGCTCCTGCCGATGATCGTCGCGATCGAGATCGTGTCCTTCATCTCGCGTCCGATCAGCCTCGCGGTTCGTCTCTTCGCCAACGTGCTGGCCGGTCACATCGCGCTCAAGATCTTCGCGGGCTTCGTCCCGGCGCTGCTCGCCGCCGGCGCTTGGGGGGCCATCTCGCCGCTGCCCCTGGCCCTCAGCGTCGCCGTCACGGCTCTCGAGTTCCTCGTCGCCGGTCTGCAGGCCTACGTCTTCGCGACGCTCGCCTCGATCTATCTCAGCGACGCCCTGCATCCCGGCCACTGAGCCGGGTCATCCCGGCCGAGGGCCGGGATACCCCCTTCCGTCCCCGGTTCGCGATCGCGGCCGGATTTCTCTCCACGCAACGACGACACGGACACCAGGAGCAATTTGATGGATCCCTTAGCTGCCAAGTACATCGGTGCCGGCCTCGCCTGTCTCGGGATGGCGGGCGCCGCCATCGGCCTCGGCAACCTCTTCGGCCAGTTCTACGCCGGCGCGCTCCGCAACCCGTCGGCCGCCGACGGCCAGCGCGGCAACCTGCTCCTCGGCTTCGCCCTCACGGAAGCGCTCGGCATCTTCTCGCTGCTCGTCGCGCTGCTGCTCCTGTTCGCCGTCTAAGACACGCTCGTCACGGATCTCGAACCGATACCGGACCGGACGCCGCCTCCCGCAGGGATGGCAGAGGCGTCCGGTCCCCACTCCTTGAATTTACGCGAAGGACGTCATGGCTCAGCCGGCCCATTCGACCGCAACGCATGAAGGCTTCGTCGCGACGCCGGCCGCCGAACATGGCGGCGGTTTCCCGCCCTTCGAGAGCCACACCTTCGCGTCCCAGCTCATCTGGCTCGCCCTCGCCTTCGGGCTGCTTTACTACCTGATGGACAAGATCGCGCTGCCGCGCATCCAGGCCATCCTGCACGACCGCGCCGTGCGTCTGTCGGGCGATCTCGACGAGGCGCAGCGCCTGAAGGCCGAGGCGGATGCCGCCGGAGCCGCCTACGAGAAATCCCTGAGCGATGCGCAGGCCAAGGCGCAGGCCATCGCCCTCGAGACCCGCACGGCCCTCTCGCAGGAAGCCGAGACCAAGCGGAAGGCGCTCGAGGCCGAGCTGAACGCCCGCATCGCCGCCTCCGAGGCGACGCTTCGCACCCGCACCGCCGAGGCCATGGGCAACGTTCGCGGCATCGCCGGCGAGACGGCCTCGGCCATCGTCGAGCGCCTGACGGGCCGCAGCCCCGACGAGGCCGCCCTCGCCAAGGCCCTCGACAGCGTCTCCTTCCCGCACTGAGGCGGACGCCAAACCATACCTGACCGGCAGGACCCGAGGGGCGAAGACCCCGCCGGACCGCCGGACACCATCGAGTTGGGACGACGAGCATGTTGTTGGAAGCCGAATTCTGGGTCGCAGTCGCCTTCGTCCTGTTCATGGCCGTGGTCTGGAAGGTCGGTGGCTTCAACCAGATCACCAAGGGGCTGGACGGCAGGGCCAAGCGCGTCCGCCACGAACTCGACGAGGCGCGTCGCCTGCGTGAGGAGGCCGCCGGCGTCCTCGCCGATTACAAGAAGCGCCGCGCCGAGGCCGAGCGCGAGGCCGAGGCCATCGTGGCGTCCGCCCGCGAGGAGGCCCAGCGGATCGCCGAAGAGGGCCATGCCCGCCTGAACGACTTCATCGCCCGTCGTACCAAGTCGGCCGAGACCAAGATCGCGCAGGCCGAGGTCCAGGCGACCGCCCAGGTTCGGGCCGCCGCTGCCGACGCCGCGGTGAAGGTTTCGGAGGTCATCCTGCGCGAGCGCATGCAGGGTGAGACGGCCGAAGGCCTCGTCCGCCAGAGCCTCGGCGAGGTTCGGACCCGCCTGCGGGCCTGATCCTTCCCTCTGCGACACCAGGGAAAGCCGCCGCGAGGCGGCTTTTTCGTTTTCGGCGCCGTCCCACGCCGGCAGCGTGCTAGAAGGCCGCCCCGATCGCGCCGGCGCCACGCCGCAGCGGAGTTTCGATGCAGCCGATCATTGCGATCCAGAACCTGTCCAAGGTCTACGCCTCGGGCCTCAAAGCCCTCGACGGCATCAACCTCGACATCGCCGAAGGCGAGATCTTCGCGCTTCTCGGTCCGAACGGGGCCGGCAAGACGACGCTGATCAGCATCGTCTGCGGCATCGTCACGGCGAGCGCCGGCCGCATCCTCGCGGGTGGGCACGACATCGCCCGGAACTATCGCCAGGCCCGCAGCATGATCGGCCTCGTGCCGCAGGAGCTCACCACCGACGCCTTCGAGACGGTTTGGGCGACGACGAGCTTCAGCCGCGGGCTCTACGGCCTCAAGCCGGATCCGGCGCATATCGAGCGGGTCCTGCGCGACCTCTCCCTGTGGGAGAAGCGCGACGCGCGGATCATGACCCTGTCGGGCGGGATGAAGCGGCGAGTGCTCATCGCCAAGGCCCTGAGCCATGAGCCGCGCATCCTCTTCCTCGACGAACCCACCGCCGGCGTCGACGTGGAACTGCGCCGCGACATGTGGCGCTTGGTGCGCTCGCTGCGCGACACGGGCGTCACCATCATCCTCACCACGCACTACATCGACGAGGCCGAGGAGATGGCCGACCGCATCGGCGTGATCCGCAAGGGCCAGATCATCCTGGTGGAGGAGAAGGCCGAGCTGATGCGCAAGCTGGGCAAGAAGCAGATGACCCTGAACCTGCAGGAGCCGCTCGCCGCCCTGCCCCCCGCTCTGGCGCGGCACGATCTCACCCTCAAGCCGGGCGGACAGGATCTGGTCTACACCTACGACACGAAGGGCGAGCGCACCGGCATCACGGCGCTGCTGGCCGACCTCGCCGCCGCCGGCATCCGCTTCCGCGACCTCCAGACCAGCCAGTCCTCGCTGGAGGAGATCTTCGTCGACCTCGTGAAGGAACGCGCATGAACTGGTACGCGGTCCGCGCCATCTACGGCTTCGAGATGGCGCGCTTCTGGCGCACGGCGCTGCAGAGCATCGTGGCGCCGGTCATCGCCACCTCGCTCTACTTCGTGGTCTTCGGAGCGGCCATCGGCTCTCGGGTCGCCTCGGTGGACGGGGTCGCCTACGGCGCCTTCATCGTGCCCGGCCTGATGATGCTCTCGCTCCTGACGCAGAGCATCGCCAACGCCTCGTTCGGCATCTACTTCCCGCGCTTCGCCGGCACGATCTACGAGATCCTCTCGGCGCCCGTCTCGCCCCTCGAGATCGTGCTCGGCTATGTCGGCGCGGCGGCTTCGAAATCGATCCTCATCGGCCTCATCATCCTGGCTACCGCCGCCCTATTCGTGCCCCTGCGGATCGAGCATCCCTTCGTGATGGTGCTGTTCCTGCTCCTGACGGCGGTCACCTTCAGCCTGTTCGGCTTCCTGATCGGCCTCTGGGCCGACGGCTTCGAGAAGCTGCAGCTGGTGCCCCTCCTCATCGTGACGCCGCTGACCTTCCTCGGAGGCAGCTTCTACGCCATCGAGATGCTGCCGCCGTTCTGGCGTGCGGTGAGCCTCGCCAACCCGGTGGTCTACCTGATCAGCGGCTTCCGCTGGTCCTTCTTCGGCACCTCGGATGTCGGCGTCGGCGTCAGCCTCACCATGGCGTTGATCTTCCTGATCCTGTGCCTCGCCGGCGTGACCTGGATCTTCCGGACCGGCTACCGCCTGAAGACCTGAGGCGCGGTGGTGCCCTCTCAGGGCCGCTGGGCCAGGAAATCGAGGACGCCCGTGCGGTGACCGCGGTCGCCCACGGCCGTGCTGTGGTCGCGGTTCGGAAGTTCGAGGGCGGTGCCGTTCGGAAACAGCGCCGCCAGCGCCGGACCCGAGCCCGAGACGGTGTCGAGGGTGCCGGTCGTCACCAGGGTCGGTGACGAGATCTCGGCGACTTCGGCGCGCGACAGGGTCTGGCGCGAGCCGCGCATACAGGCGGCCAGGGCCCGCAGGTCGCTCTTCGTCTGCTCGGCGAAGGTGCGGAACGCGGCGGCCGTCGGGTTCGGGGCCGGTGCGCCGGGCTCCGCCTCCAAGGCCTCGGCGATCCCGTCCGGCAGGCCCTTGCCCTCGATCAGATGCAGGCCGAGACCGCCGAGCAGCAGCGAACGGACGCGCTCCGGCGCATCGAGCGCCAGGAACGCGGCGATGCGCGCGCCCATCGAGTAGCCCATGACATCGGCCTTGGGGATCCCGAGATGGTCGAGGAGGCGGCGCGCGTCCTGGGCCATGACGTCCGCGCCGTAGACCTCCGGATCGTAGAGCTTCTGGCTCTCGCCGTGCCCCCGGTTGTCGAGGGCGATGGTGCGGTAGCCGGCCTGGGTCAGGGCCCGGACCCAGAGCGTGTTGACCCAGTTCACCGCATGGTTCGAGGCGAAGCCGTGGATCAGCAGGACCGGGTCGCCCGACCCGCCGACGGCGGGGACGTCGATGTAGGCGAGGGAAACACCGTCGGAATCGAAGCGCTGCATGGGCTCGGGCCTTATCGGTCGGGGCATGGTCCCGCCTCCTTGAACCGTCGGGCGCGCGGACGGAAGCCCACCGGTGGCGCATGGGCGCACATGAAAGCGGCGGCAGGTTGCCCTGCCGCCGCGTTTCGCCGAACCGGATCGTCCGATCGGATCAGAAGGTGATGCCGGTCTCAAGCATGTAGCGCTCCTGCGAGGTCTTCAGGCCGCTGCGGCCGAAGCCGAGGCCGGGCGTGATGTCGTAGAGCTGCACGGTCGAGAACTCGCCGCGGACGAAGTAGCGATCGAAGGTGAAGGTCGGGGTCACGGTGAAGGAGAAGGCCGAGCTACCGGCGCCGTAGAGCACCGAGGTCTGACCGAACGGATTGTTGCGATTGCCGCTCTGGCTGATGTACTCCACGCGGCCCGCGAGGGCGAAGTTGTCCGTGAAGGCGTAGCTGGCGAGGAGGGCGCCGCCGATGGTTTCGGCGCCGGCGAGGCCCAGGACGGCGTTCTGCTCCACGTTGGTGTACTGGACGTACGGCGTCACGATCCAGGGACCGTCCGCATAGGTGTAGTTGGCACTGATGATGCTGCTGTTCTGCAGCGAGACGGGCGTGGCGTACTGGAAGCGAAGGCCGCGACGACCGAACGGGTCCGCGAAGTCGAAATTGGTGTAGCTGGAGAAGTGCGTGCCGCCGTTGATGCCCACCGTGTTGGCGGGGTCGATCTTGTAGGTGATCGCACCCGTGACCCAGTTGATCTCGCCGGAATAGAAGCCGTCGGTCGCGGCGAACGAGGCCGCCCACGGACCATCCGAGTAGTTCACCTGCACACCCTGGTTGATCACGTTCTCCTGGCCGAAGAGGAGGCCGCGCGAGATGTTCAGGTTCTGGAAGGTGAACGGCAGCTCGGAGCCGATCAGGGTCGGCATCCGACCGCCCTGGATCGACCAGTTGTCGTTGATCACGTACTTTCCGAACACGATCGGCGCCGGGGAATACAGCAGGTCCGTCTGGTCGAAGGTGCCGTAGATCGGCAGGCCGAGGCCGGGGATCGAGTAGGCGCCGAAGGCGGCGTAGAACTGGAACGGGCCGTCGGCCTTCTGGATGAAGCCCATCAGGTTCGAGACGTCCACGCGGCCGGCCCGGTCACTCGGCAGCGGAGCGGGCGAGAACGTGTACTGGTTGGGCTGGGTGTAGAAGTAGCCCGTGACCGCACCGCCGACATAGACGTCGCCGAAGGCGCCGAGCGTCAGGCAGGACGGGTTCGGGTTCTGCTTGATGACGCCGCCATAGGCCGGGAAGGTGATCTCGGCCTTGCACGGCGCGGGCGGGGCAGGGACCGCCAGCACCTTCGCCGGCATGTCGGCCGCGAAGGCGCAGACCGAGGACAGCAGGACGGCGGAAAGGGCGAGAAGCGAGCGCTGCATGGCGATGGGAACTCTGCGGGAGGATCTGCGTTACGGCGACGTTCTCAAAGGTTCCCGGTTACGGCAAAGCTATCCTTTGTGCAGACGCCTATTTTTCGGGCAATCAGGGCCGCTCGAACTGGGTTTCGGTCGTGGTGTTGCCGCAATGGAACAGGTCTGAGCACCAGATCCGGTCTCGACCATTGTCCTCAGCTTCCGAAGTGGCGCGAAGGTCCGGTCTGATCTGCGGCCGACCGCATTCGCCCGGAGGGGTCGGTGCGGGCTGATCGGCCCGGAATGTCCGGGACCTTTCGATCCTCCCGCGGCGGCGTCGCTTGCCGCCGCGTCCGTGCGCTGGCATCAGCACGCACGATGAAAGACACGCAGCCCTACGGCACTTACGCTCCCACAGGCCTCGTCGCGCGCATCGCTCGGCAGACGGGCCGGATCTCCTACGCGAGCTGGGCCGGGCGACGCCTCGCCCTGTTCCTGCGCCGCGTGGCGATCGGGCTGCTGCGCGGCGCCCCTCTGGACGTCGAACGCTACGGCGCCCGCATGCGGCTCTACCCCTACAACAACAACTGCGAGAAGAAGGTGCTCTTCACGCCGCAGTTCTTCGATCCGGAGGAGCGCGCACTTCTCCGGGCGAAGCTTCAGCCCGGCTGCACCTTCCTGGATATCGGCGCGAATATCGGTGCCTACGCGCTGTTCGTGGCGGCCTTCGCGGGGCCGCGCGCCCGGATCCTGGCCGTCGAGCCGCAGCCGGACGTATTCGACCGCCTGACCTACAACATCGCTCAGAATCCGTTTGGAACGGTCAAGGCGGTGGCCTGCGCGGTCGCCGACAAGGCGGGGGAACTCACCCTGTTCGTGGATCCCCGCAACCGGGGGGAATCGAGCCTGAAGATCGTCGGGACGAACGAGGGCGCGCAGATTCGTGTGCCGGCCGTGCCCCTGCTCGATCTCGCCCTCGGCGAGGGCATCGCGCGCATCGACGCGATGAAGCTCGACGTCGAGGGCGCCGAGGACCTGATCCTCGAACCCTTCCTGCGGGCCGCCCCCGCGAGCCTCCACCCGCGGCTGCTCATCGTCGAGAACGGCACCGACCAGTGGCAGATCGACCTGCCCGCCTTGCTCGAGCAGCACGGCTATCGCCGGATCGCTCGCACCCGCCTCAACCTGATCTTCGAGCGGGCCGACTGACGGGCCCGCGCGGTTCTTCTGGGACGCGCGCCCTACAGCACCGGGATGGCGTCGGCCACGGCGATGCCGACCGGGTCGATGCGGCAGCGATGGGCGTGGACGGCGACGCCGGCCGCCCGAGCGGCCTGAAGCGCCCGGTCGAAGGCAGGATCGAGGTCCCGCGCGGCATCGAAGCGATCCGCCCACATCTGCACCACGATGATGACCATGGCACGGCCCCCGGCCTCGATGACGGCCGCGAGGTCCGTCATGTGGCGGGCGCTGCGGGCGGCGACGCAATCGGGAAATTCCGCGAGGCCGGGGCTGCGCATCAGGTGACAGTTCTTCACCTCGACATGGCAGGGCGGCATCCCCTCCCCGGTGGCGAGGAAGTCGACCCGGCTGGCACGGGCGTAGCGGACTTCGGGGCGCAGGCCCGTGTAGCCGGCGAGGCAGGGCAGGCCGCTGGCGGCGAAGGCCTCCGCCACCAGGGCGTTCGGCCGCATCGTGTTGATGCCGACCCATTGCCGGCCGCCGGGCAGATCCGCCTCCACCAGTTCCCAGGAAAAGGGGAGCTTGCGCGTCGGGCTCCGGACGTCGGACAACAGGGCCCGCGCGCCCGGCACCGCAAGTCCCAGCATCGCCCCCGGGTTGGGGCAATGGGCCGTGATCACGGACCCGTCGGCAAGCTGCAGGTCGGCGAGAAAGCGCTTGTAGCGACGCACCAGGCGCGCCTCGATCAGGGGCGAAGGGAAGCGCATCGCGGGTCCGGGGCAAGAAACGGGTTGATACGGGCCCCCGTCGACGGGGAATCGGGCCGTCGTGAGGCGCCCGGGCTGGTCAGTACCGACCGGATGCGACAGAATTCGCGCGGCGCGCCCGGGTCGATGACCGGGAAAGCCGCAGTTCGTCCGCGAGGCCGCCATGTTCAATCTGTTCGACATCCTTCAGGCGCAGGCGGGCCCCAACGCGCAGGGTTTCGGACGGCAGTTCGGTTTGTCGCCGGAGCAGAGCCTGCGCGCGATGGAAGCCCTGCTTCCGGCCCTCACGATGGGGCTGCAGCGGAACGTCGCCCAGGATCCGACCGGCTTCGCCCACCTCTTCAATCTCGTCGGCCCCGCCGCGCCGAAGGCGTCGAGCGCGACGCCGCAGATGGACATGCTGGTCCAGCAACTCTTCGGCTCGCCCCATCTGAGTCAGGCCGTTCTGCAGCAGGCCGCTGCCGTCAGCGGCGTGGCGATGCCGGCCTTGAAGCAGATGCTGCCGATCATGGCCGGCATGGTGGTGGCGGGGATCGTCCACGTCATGATCAACCAGCCGCCTGCCGCGGCGCCGGCCCCGCGCGCCGAGGCGAACCCCTTCGGCTTCCCGCCCAATGCCTGGTCGGAGATGATGCAGGCGTTCCTGAACTCCGGCGCCAAGGCCCCGAAGCCCGCGACGCCCTCGCCCCAGGCGCGACCGCGTGCGGCGTCGACGTGGCTCGCGGCTTCGCCCCGGCCGGAGTCCGCCGCGCCGGACAGGTCGGCCACGGAAGCGCCCTTCGACGTGATGCAGCAGATGTTCCAGACGGGCCTGGAGGTGCAGCAGGAGAACGCCCGCGCGATGCAGCGCCTGTTCGATACCTTCTGGCAGGATCCCCGCAATCCCACCGAGACGGGCGGCAACGGTTCGGGTGACCGGCCCAAGGCAGGGCGCACCGGGCAGCGCTAGCCGAAGACCCGCCGTCGGCGACGCCGGCAGAGGATGGCACAGAACCGATCGTCGCCGGGCCATCGACCCGAGGGCGCGGCGCCCTGCCGACCGGTCCCGACGCCGGCCGTCCAACTCGTTCGTCGGATCGGGGCACCACTCGATCGCAGCGATGGCCGCAGCGGCAGGCCGGCGTGGCGCTCGGGCGACGCCCAGATCTGCCCTTCCCGAAGGGATCGAACGGATCGGGCCCGAGAGGCTTGAGATGGGAACCCTTGCAGAACACTTACGGAACGTTTAACGTGTTCGTGGTTTGTTTCTAGTGCCACCCGCCGCGATCCGTTGCGCTAACGAAGAGTGTCCCGCATGTTGACGCGTAAGCAGCTGGACCTGCTCCAGTTCATCCAGCTTCGGATGCGCGAGAGCGGCGTTCCCCCGTCGTTCGACGAGATGAAGGACGCCCTCGACCTGAAGTCGAAGTCGGGCATTCACCGCCTGATCACGGCCCTGGAGGAGCGCGGCTTCCTGCGCCGGCTGCCCAACAGGGCGCGGGCCATCGAGGTGATCCGGATGCCGGAGAGCCTCGGGGGGAATGCGGGCGCCCCGCGCGCCGCTCCGGCCTCCGAGGTTCGCCGCTTCACGCCGAGCGTGGTCGAAGGCGGCAAGGGCAAGGGCCTGCCGGCCGGCGCATCGGTGTCCCGACTGCCGACCACGCAGGCCACCGACGAGAGCGGTCGGGCCGTGACCATCCCGGTGATGGGTCGGATCGCGGCCGGTACGCCCATCTCGGCCATCCAGGAACAGAGCCATTCGGTGACGATGTCGCCGGATTTCCTGGCCGGCGGCGAGCATTACGCCCTGGAGGTGCGCGGCGATTCGATGGTCGATGCCGGGATCCTCGACGGCGACCTGGTGGTCATCCGCAAGCAGGACACCGCCAATACGGGCGACATCATCGTGGCCCTCATCGACGACGAGGAGGCGACGCTGAAGCGCCTGCGCCGGCGTGGATCGTCCATCGCCCTGGAAGCGGCGAATCCGGCCTACGAGACGCGGGTCCTCGGGCCGGATCGGGTGCAGATCCAGGGACGTCTCGTCAGTCTGGTGCGCCGCTACTGAAGGGGGTCCCCGTCCGGTTCATCGCCGGACGGATCCGACGGGTCGCGGGTGCGATCGGGGATTTCCGGTAAGACCGACGCCGGCGGTGTAGAAGATGGCAAGGACGTTCCCGGCGGGTCCAACGGCTTGCGCAAAGGCGTCGCACGCCAGGGCACGACATCCCCGGGATGCTTCGCGGAGGCGAGGGGCGGCCCATCGCGGGTGAGGCGAATCGCGGTCGCACCGTGCGATCCCAGGAAATCCCGGTCGATGACGATCGATGCGGCGCAGCCCCCGGGCGTGGATTGCCGGGTGATCAGGATGTCGGCCCTGGCGCAGTCCTCTCCGAGGGCACGCTTGTCGGTGGTCAGGGCGAGCACGCGGCCGTCGGGTGTGGTCAGGGTACAGCCCAGGCGATCGCAGCGCGCGCCCTCGAACCCCGTGACGTCCTGCACCCGTCGGTCGTCTCCATCGGCCTTGAGCCATTGCGCGAGCACGAAGGGGGGCGGCCGGCCAAGGGTGGCGAGCCGCCCGTTGCGCTGGCGGATGGCGGCGCCCGCCCCCTCCCGATCGACGTAGATGTCGTAGCGATCCGGGGCAGCCGCACAGGCGATGCCGATCGCTGCCGGAATGAGGCCGAGCCAGCGCAGCGACGAGGCCGGGAGCGTCAGGACGATCAGGGCGGCGGCCAGGAGGCCGAGGGCCCCCGTGCCGAAGGCCGGGACCACGACGACGGCGTTGCCGAAGCCCGCGATCCAGGTCGAGATGGTCAGCATCCCCCGCACCGCCAGGCCCATGGCCCACCAGACCGGCTGATCCAGCGCGAACGGATAGGCGAGGATGCCCAGAACCGCTGACGGCATCACCGCCAGGGAGACCAGCGGCAGGGTGAGCGCATTGCCCACCAGCCCGAAGGGCTGCACCGTCTGGAAGTGGTAGGTGGCGAAGGGCGCGGTGGCGATCTGGGCCACGAGCGTCGTGGCCAGGGTTCCCAGGACCGCCGCGGTCGCCAGGGCGACGATCCGGGGGAGCAGGCCGGCACCGTCGCGATGTCGCCCGCGTCCGGCGATCAGCGGCGCGCAGGCGATCAGGCCGGCCACCGCCGCGAACGACATCTGGAAGCTCGGGCCGAGGAGGCCGTCCGGCTCGCGGGCCAGGGCGATCAGGGCGGCGAGGGCTAGGTTTCGCATGCTGAGCGCCGGGCGATCGACCAGGATCGCGCCGAGCATCACGAGGGTCATGATCAGCGAGCGCTCGGCGGCGATGTCCCAGCCGGAGAAGACGCAGTAGGCCGTCACGCCCACCATGGCGACGGCAGCGGCGATCTTCTTGATCGGCCAGTGCAGCGCCGCGAACGGAACGAGGGCCAGGAGCGCCCGCACGAGCCAGAACACCACGCCGGCCGCCAGGACCATGTGAAGGCCCGAGATCGAGACGACGTGGTAGATGCCGGCGGCGCGCAGGATGTCGTTGGTCTCGGGGCTGATCAGGCCGCGCTTGCCCGTCACCAGGGCCGCCGCCACCGCCCCGGCCTGTCCGCCGTTGGCGTCGGTGATGCGGCGCGTCAGGGCGTTGCGGGCCACGTCGACGGCGGCCGCGAGGCGGATCTGCCAGTCCGCGCTCTCGGCCGGCGGTCGCAGGTCGACCTTGCCGACGAGGGAGCCCACCGCGCCGATCTCACGGAAGAAGGCATCCCGGGCGAAATCGTAGCCTCCGGGGCGGGCGGCTTCCGGCGGCGGAAGCAGGCGCGCGGTCGCGGCGATGCGGTCGCCCGGCTTCAGGGTATTCGCCTTGCGGTAGGAGACCCGCACCCGGACCGGGCGGACCTCGGCGCCGAGGGTGCCGAAGCTCTCGACGCGGAGGATCAGGCGCGCCCCCTCCTCCCGCTCGTCCAGCCCTTCGATGGTGCCCACCAGCGGACCGATCGTGGTGCGGGCGAGGATCGGCCCGTCGACCGAGCGGACCCGCGCGGCGGCCGCCGCGAAGCCCAGGAGGGCGGCGACGGCGGCGAGCACCAGGGCCAGGCCGAACGGGCGCGCCACGAGGAGGGGCGTCGTCGCGGCGAGCAAGGCGGCGGCCGCGAGCGGCGCCAGGAGCGACGGCGTCCCCTGCGTACCGAGGAAGAACGCGAGGATGCCACATCCGAACGCGACGGCGAGCCAGGCGAAGAGCCGGCGCTGCTCGATCTCGCGGGTCCATCCCGCCCGGAACCAGTCGCGGATCGGCCCGGCGCCCGGGCGACGCGCGGCGAGGTGGCGCGTGATGCGCCCCATCGCCGTCGTCGCCCGCGCCTGCGCCATCGCGAAAACCTCCGGGCGTGCGTCCGTGACCGGGAGCCGGCGATGCGCCCTGCGATCCTGGGAACAGGACGATTCCTTAACGCGTGCCCGCGCGCATGCTACACGCGCGGTTCCGGGCCGGTCGATCCGCTTCCCGCCCGAATCACGAGCCATTCAAGTCCAGATTGATGTCGTCAGCCGTCGTCACGCGTTTCGCGCCCTCGCCCACGGGCTACCTTCACATCGGCGGGGCTCGCACGGCCCTGTTCAACTGGCTCTATGCCCGCCGCTTCGGCGGCCGCATGCTGCTGCGCATCGAGGACACCGATCGCGAACGCTCGACGCAGGGCGCCATCGACGCGATCCTGGACGGCATGCGCTGGCTCGGGCTCGATTGGGACGGGGACGTCATCTACCAATACGCCCGCGCCGCCCGTCACCGCGAAGCCGCCGAGAGCCTGCTGGCCTCCGGCCACGCCTATCGCTGCTACGCGACGCCCGACGAACTGACGGCGATGCGCGAGGCGGCCCGCGCAGAGGGGCGGCCCCTGCGCTACGACGGGCGCTGGCGCGACCGCGACCCGTCCGAGGCGCCCGCCGGCGTCAAGCCGGTGATTCGCCTGCGCGCCCCGACCGACGGCGAGACCGTGGTCGAGGACGGCGTGCAGGGCCGGGTCGTCTGGCAGAACAAGGATCTCGACGACCTCGTCCTGCTGCGTTCGGACGGCAACCCGACCTACATGCTCGCCGTCGTGGTGGACGATCACGACATGGGCGTCACCCAGGTCATCCGCGGCGACGACCACCTGACCAATGCGGCGCGCCAGCGCCAGATCTCCGATGCCCTCGGCTGGGAGGCGCCCGCCATGGCGCATATCCCGCTGATCCACGGCGCGGACGGCGCCAAGCTGTCGAAGCGGCACGGGGCCCTCGGCGTCGATGCCTACCGCGACCTAGGCTACCTGCCGAGCGCCCTGCGCAACTACCTCGTGCGCCTGGGCTGGAGCCACGGTGACCAGGAGGTCTTCTCCACCGAGGAGATGATCGCCGCCTTCGACCTCAAGGCCATCGGGCGGTCGCCCGCGCGCTTCGACTTCGCCAAGCTGGAAAACCTCAACGGCCTCTACATCCGTGGCGCGGCCGATGCGGACCTCGTCGCGGCGATCGACGAGGTGCTGCCGGCGCTCGGCCCGGCACGGGGGATCGCGGTGCCCATGAGTCCGGCTCTGCGGGAGACGCTCACCGCCGCGATGCCGGGCCTGAAGGAGCGGGCCAAGACCCTCGTCGAACTCCTGGACAGCGCCTACTACCTCACCGCGGCCCGGCCCCTCGTGCCCGACGAGAAGGCCAAGGGTCTGCTCGGCGACGAGGCCCGGAATCGCCTGGCCGCCCTCCTGCCGGCCCTCGAGCGGTTGCCCGATTGGACCGCCGCCGCCACCGAGGGCGCGGTCCGGCAGTTTGCCGAGGCGAACGGCCTGAAGCTCGGCCAGATCGCGCAGCCCCTCCGGGCGGCGCTCACCGGCCGCGCCACCTCGCCGCCGGTCTTCGACGTCATGGCCGTGCTCGGCCGGGAGGAGTGTCTCGGCCGGCTCCGCGACCAGACCGGCTGACCATCGCACTGCAGCAAAATGCCGGTTCGTCCGAGTGCTCCGAGTGGAAGAATGACAAATCGGCCCGGATTTCGCTTCGACGTCGAGGTGAGCCGGGCCGTCGGTTGATGACGGTCCGCCGATCCGCTACCCCCATGCTCGTGTGAGCAAGTGCAGCATGCGCCGCATTTGCACCCCGGACCCGGGTGGTCGATTGCATCGCCACGCGGGCCGACGCCGCCCCGCTGCCACGAAAGGGTCCAGGTCTCCATGAGCGCCTCCAGCACGATCACCGTGGGCGACAACCACGTCGAACTTCCGATCAAGACCGGCACCATCGGGCCGGACGTGATCGATATCGGCAAGCTCTACGCGAAGACGGGCAAGTTCACCTTCGATCCCGGCTTCACCTCCACCGCCTCCTGCGAGTCGAAGATCACCTACATCGACGGCGATGCGGGCATTCTCCTCTATCGTGGCTATCCGATCGAACAGATCGCCGAGCACGGCGACTTCCTCGAAACCTGCTACCTCATGCTGTTCGGCGAGCTGCCGACCCCGGCCCAGAAGGCGGATTTCGACTACCGGATCACGCGCCACACCATGGTGCATGACCAGATGAACCGCTTCTTCCAGGGGTTCCGCCGCGACGCGCACCCGATGGCGATCATGGTCGCCTGCGTCGGTGCCCTCTCGGCCTTCTATCACGATTCCACCGACATCTCGGACGACCAGCAGCGCATGGTCGCGTCGATGCGGATGATCGCCAAGATGCCCACCCTGGCGGCGATGGCCTACAAATATTCGATTGGACAGCCCTTCGTTTATCCGAAGAACGATCTCGACTATACCTCGAACTTCCTGCGGATGTGCTTCGCGGTTCCGTGCGAGGAGTTCAAGGTCAATCCGATCTTCGCGCGCGCGCTCGACCGGATCTTCATCCTCCACGCCGATCACGAGCAGAACGCCTCGACCTCGACCGTGCGTCTCGCGGGCTCCTCGGGGGCCAATCCCTTCGCCTGCATCGCGGCCGGCATCGCCTGCCTGTGGGGACCCGCCCATGGGGGCGCCAACGAGGCGGCCCTGAAGATGCTCGAGGAGATCGGGCATCCGGAGAACGTGGCCAAGTACGTAGCCAAGGCCAAGGACAAGAACGATCCCTTCCGCCTGATGGGCTTCGGCCACCGCGTCTACAAGAACTACGATCCGCGCGCGCGCATCATGCAGAAGACCACCCACGAGGTGCTGGGTCAGCTCGGGATCAAGGACGATCCGCTGCTCGAAGTCGCCGTGCAGCTGGAGCAGATCGCCCTGAAGGACGACTACTTCATCGAGAAGAAGCTCTATCCGAACATCGATTTCTACTCGGGCATCACCCTCAAGGCGATGGGCTTCCCGACCTCGATGTTCACGGTGCTGTTCGCCCTGGCCCGCACCACCGGCTGGATCGCCCAGTGGGCCGAGATGATCGAGGATCCCTCGCAGAAGATCGGCCGTCCGCGTCAGCTCTACATCGGTCCCGATAAGCGGGAATACACCCCGATCGATCAGCGCGCCTGACCCAGGCCACCCCGCGCCGGACCCCCTCCGGCGCGGAATGCGTCTTCGGATCGGTGCCGTCGCCGCCGATCCGCGACCCGGACCGCCCTAGTGCGGGCGCGCGCGATCAACGATGGCCCGGGCGGCCGCGAAGGCCTCGTCGGGATCGAGCGCGGTGGTATCGAGGAGGACGGCGTCCGTCGCCGCCTTCAGCGGCGCCGTGGAACGCTGCGCGTCCCGTGCGTCGCGGGCGACGATATCGTCGAGAATGGCGCCCAGGCTCGCGGATTCCCCGCGCCGCAGCAATTCGAGGTGGCGGCGCCGGGCGCGCTCCTCGGGCGCGGCCGTGATGAAGAGCTTCACCTGGGCGTTGGGGCAGACCACGGTCCCGATATCGCGTCCGTCCAGCACGGCGCCGCTGGCATCGCCGGCAAAGCGCTGTTGCCAGGCCAGGAGGGCGGCCCGCACGGCGGGGACCGCCGAGATGCGGGAGGCCGCCTCGCCCATGGCGCGCTCGCGCAGGCGCGGATCGGCGAGCCGGTCCGCGATCAGGCTGGAGGCGGCCCGCGCCGCGGCCTGATGATCGTCGAGGCTGTGGCCGGAATCGATCACCGTCAGGGCGACGGCCCGGTAGAGCAGGCCGGTATCGAGGTGAGGCAGGCCGTAATGGGCGGCCAGCCGCTTGGCGAGGGTGCCCTTGCCCGAGGCGGCGGGGCCGTCGATCGCGATCACCATCGGCATCGCGCTCATCCTTCGATCCGGCCGCCGAGGCCCTGCATCGTCGGCAGGAAGCTCGGGAAGCTCGTGGCGATCATCGCGCCGTCATCCACCGTGACCGGCTCCCGGGTGGCGAGGCCCATCACCAGGAACGCCATGGCGATGCGGTGATCGAGATGGGTCGCCACGGTGCCACCCCCCCGGGCCGGCTCGCCGGTGCCGTGGACGACGAGATCGTCACCCTCGACGAGATAGGCGACGCCGTTGGCGCTGAGTCCGTCCGCCACCGCCGCGAGGCGGTCGGATTCCTTCACCCGCAGCTCGTGCAGGCCGCGCATCCGCGTCGTGCCCTCCGCGAAGGCGGCCGCGACGGCGAGCACCGGGTACTCGTCGATCATGGCCGGCGCGCGCTCCGGGGGCACGTCGACGCCCCGGAGGCGGCTCGCCCGCACGCGCAGGTCGGCGACGGTCTCGCCGCCCTCCTCCCGCTCGCGCAGGCGCTCGATGTCGGCGCCCATCTCGATCAGGGTGGTGATGAGCCCGATCCGCAGGGGGTTCATCATGACGCCTTCCAGCGTCACCTCGGAGCCGGGCACGATGAGGGCCGCCACCAGGGGGAAGGCCGCCGACGAGGGATCGGCGGGGACGACCACCTTGGTACCCCGGAGCATGGGCTGCCCGGTGAGCGCGATCGTCCGCCCGTGTCCGTCGGGGCCGTGGGGCGTCACCGTGACCTCGGCGCCGAACAGGCGCAGCATCCGCTCGGTGTGATCGCGGGTGGCCGCCGCCTCGATCACCGTCGTGGTTCCCGGGGCGTTCAGGGCGGCCAGCAGCACGGCCGACTTGATCTGCGCCGAGGCCACGGGCGTCTCGTAGGTGATCGGGATCGCCTCGCGGGGGCCGCGCAGGGTCAGGGGCACGCGGCCGCCCTCCTCCTCGCGCACCACCTCGGTTCCCATCCGCACAAGCGGATCCAGGATGCGGCGCATGGGCCGCTTGCGCAGGGAGGCATCGCCGTCGAAGGTCGCGGTGACGGGCTGGCCGCCCACGACGCCCATCATCAGGCGCGAGCCGGTCCCGGCATTGCCGAAATCGAGCACGTCCTCGGGATCGCTCAGGCCGCCGATCCCGACGCCGCGCAGGCGCCAGCGCCCCTCGCCCACCCGCTCCACGTCGGCCCCGAGGGCCTTGGCGGCCGCCGCGGTGCGCAGGACGTCGTCGCCCTCGAGAAGGCCCTCGACATTGGTCTCGCCGATGCTGAGCAATCCGAGAATCATCGCGCGGTGCGAGATGGACTTGTCCCCCGGAGGCCGCAGGCTGCCCTGGAGAGGCAGGCCCGCATGGGCAGTCAGGGGGTGCGGCTGGGAATCATGGGACACGGGCGTCGACTTTTCGGCTGGGCGCAGGGGCGCCTGCGGGCTTCTGCAGGCGCGCCGATCATGGGGCCGGTTAACATGCGTCGCCGCCGCCGTCATCCGATGGCGCGCATCCCGGGCCGCTTGGCCCGGAAAACGCCCGTGGACGGCCGAAGACGGACGTGGAACGTACGTCAACCGCAAGAGAATTTGACAGGAGCGTCCCACGCGACTAACGGGGCGCCTCTCCCAAAAGATCGCACGTACTAGAGGTTCGCCCGTGGCCAGACCGGAACTCGGCTTGAAGCGTCAATGCATGAGCTGCGGCGCCAAGTTCTACGACCTCGACAACGACCCCCCGACCTGCCCGAAATGCGGAACGATCTATCAGGTCGCGGCAGCCTCCGGCCGTGCCGCCCCGGCCCTCGCGGCGCGGGCCAACGCCGCCCCGGCCGATGACGACGAGGATACGGATGCCGAGAAGGGCGGTCCGGAGATCGTGTCCCTCGACGAGGTCGAGGCGGCCGAGGACGAGGCGGACACGACGACCGAGGACGTCGACGGCGACAGCAACGACGATACGGACGACACCTTCCTCGAGGAAGAGGACGCCGGTGACGACGACGTGGCCGACCTGATCGACGGCGACATCGAGAACGACGAGGAGAGCTGACGCTCGCCCGCGCCCTCCGCCCAACCTCCGGCAAAAAAGTTTGCCGGCAGGGCACAAAGGGGGTTGAGGCCGCGGACAAGCCCCAGTACATCACCGCTATCGGCGGTGGGCGACACGCCCGCCGACGACGACCACCCCGGGCCTTCCAGAGGCCGGGGTGTTGAGAGTGGGGCCTTAGCTCAGCTGGGAGAGCGCTTCCATGGCATGGAAGAGGTCATCGGTTCG
>NZ_LMML01000032.1:34307-34624 GCF_001422215.1 Methylobacterium sp. Leaf89
CTCTCTATTCAGACTACGACATACCCAGCCCCTGGCCCCGCCCGATGCATCCGCGTCGTGCGGTTTTCGGCGTTTGGCCCCCGCGCTGCGAACGGCGCGCGATCCCTCTGGACGTCGCCCGCAGGAAATCGCCCGGACCGCGAAATAGGGGTTGAGGCGGCGGCCCGATCCCAGTATGTCACCGCCATCGCCGGTGCGGCTCAGGCCTCTCCGCTGCGGACGACCCACCCGGATGATCCAGAACCCCGGGTGTCGAGAGTGGGGCCTTAGCTCAGCTGGGAGAGCGCTTCCATGGCATGGAAGAGGTCATCGGTTCG
>NZ_LMML01000032.1:34643-82787 GCF_001422215.1 Methylobacterium sp. Leaf89
ACTTCCCCTCCCCCCGTCCCGGCATCGACGTAGACCTTTTCGCCCGTGCTGCGTATGGCGGTGCAGTGTGAGCACGTGCGGCGGCCACGACGACGCGCGGTGCAGGTGAATGGGACGTGGTTCGGTGTTCATGGCGACGTCCCTCCCCGGCGACCCGGTCACGATCCCTTCTGCGGCCACCCTCCTGAAGGACCTGTGTGACCGGCTGCGCGCCGGCCCGAGTGCCACGGCGGTTCTGGAGGACTGGTGCCGCGCCCGAGGGCTTGCCCAGTCCCCCGGCCTCGTCGCCCATGCGGTCCCGGCGCCGGACCGGCCGGCCAGCCCGGTGCAGCGGGAGCGCCTAGCCCTGCCGCGCACGGTGCCGGTGCGCTACCGCCGGGTCCGCCTGACCTGCGGCGCGCTCGTCCTGTCGGAGGCGGAGAACTGGTACGTCCCGTCGCGCCTCACGCCCGCGATGAACCGGTTGCTGGAGACCAGCACGGTGCCCTTCGGCCGCGTCGTGCACGACCTGTCGCCCACCCGCCGGACCCTGTCCCTGCGCCTCCTGCCCGCGGGGGACCGTCCGGACACCGCCGGGCCTGCCGACCCGCTCTTCGCGATCGAGGCGCTCCTGCTGCGGGCGGACGGCCTGCCGCTCTGCGAGGTCGGCGAGACCTACACCGGCGCCGTCCTGGCCCGCGCCTGAGGCGGCCCCGCCGTCACGGCCGACCGAAGGTCTGGCCAGCGGAATAGACGCACGCTATGCCCCCGCACGACGAACGCGCAGGGCGAGGATTTCCGACATGGCGATCACGGGACGGGTGTTGCGGAGCGCAGGCTGCGCAGGGGCGGTCGCGCTTCTGCTGAGCGGCGCGGTCTCGGCCCAGCAGGGACGGGACGCCACGGGGCTGTGGCTGACGGAGACCGGCGCCTCGAAGGTGCGGATCAGCCGCTGTGGCAACGGCTATTGCGGGACGTTGGCAAGCGTCGCGGGTCCTGGCCTCGACGCGAAGAACCCCGACCCGTCCCTGCGCACCCGCAGCCTCGTCGGCGTGCAGATCATGGACACCCGCACCGCCGGCGCGAACGGCTACGAGGGCACACTCTACAATCCCAACGACGGCAAGACCTACGCCGGCACCCTGACGCTGGAGGGGGCGGACATCGTCGAGGTCTCGGGCTGCGTGATGAGCGTGTTCTGCAAGAGCCAGACCTGGAAGCGCGTGAACTGAGCACGCGCCGCCCCCCGGACGAAGCGGAGGAGCGGGCGCGGGCGTGTCAGGCCGTGAGGGCGGCGCGGATGGCGTCGATGGCGGCCTGGGCCCCCGCGCCCTCGGGACCACCGGCCTGGGCCATGTCGCGGCGCCCGCCGCCGCCCTTGCCGCCGAGATGGCCCGCGCCGGCCCGGACCAGGGCCACGGCGTCGTAGCGCTCGGTGAGATCCGGGGTGACGCCGACCACGAGGCCGGCCTTGCCATCGGGGGCGACGCCCACGATGGCGACGATGCCGGAGCCCAAACGGGTCTTGCCCTCGTCGGCGAGGCTCTTGAGGTCGCGCATCTCCACGCCCTCGACCACCCGCGCCATGACCTTCACGCCGCCGATCTCGGCGATGCCATCGTCGCCGCCCGCGCCCGCGCCCCCCATGGCGATCTTCTTGCGCGCGTCGGTGAGGTCGCGCTCCAGGCGCCGGCGATCCTCGATCAGGGCCGCGAGGCGATCCGGCACGTCGGCCGTGGCGGCCTTCAGCAGCCCGGCGATCTGCGCCAGCGTCCGGCTCTCCGCGGCGCGGTGGCGCCGCGCGGCATCCGCGGTCAGGGCCTCGATGCGGCGGACACCGGCGCCGACGGCGCTCTCGCCCACCACCGAGACCTGACCGATCTCGCCGGTGCGCCCCGCATGGGTGCCGCCGCAGAGCTCCACCGAGAACGCCTTGCTGCGTCCGCCCTCGCCCGCGATCGGGGCGCCCATGGAGACCACGCGAACCTCGTCGCCGTACTTCTCGCCGAACAGCGCACGGGCGCCGGATTCGATGGCCTCGTCCACGGCCATCAGCTTGGTGACCACCGGCGTGTTCTGCAGGAGCACGGCGTTGGCGATGTCCTCGACGGCCCGGATCTCGGCCTCGTCCATGGGCTTCGGGTGGCTGAAGTCGAAGCGCAGGCGGTCGGGGGAGACCAGCGAGCCCTTCTGGGCGACGTGGTCGCCGAGCACCTGGCGCAGGGCCTCGTGCAGCAGATGCGTCGCCGAGTGGTTGGCGCGGATCGCGGCGCGGCGGCCGTGGTCGACGGCGAGTTCGACGGCCTGGTTGAGCGACAGCGTGCCCGCGTCCACCGTGACGTGGTGGACGAAGAGATCGCCGAGCTTCTTCTCGGTGGCGGTGACCCGCGCCTTCAGGCCGGCCGCCGACAGGGTGCCGGTGTCGCCGACCTGGCCGCCGGACTCGCCGTAGAACGGCGTCTGGTTCACGAGGACGAGGCCGGTCTCGCCCGCCGTCAGGCTCCCGGTCTCGGCGCCGTCGCGCAGCAGGGCGGTGACGATGCCCTCGGCGCTCTCGGTCTCGTAGCCGAGGAACTCGGTGGCGCCGACGCGCTCCTTCAGGCCGTACCAGACCGTCTCGGTGGCGGCCTCGCCCGAGCCCGTCCAGGCGGCACGCGCGGCCTTGCGCTGGCGCTCCATGGCCTGGCCGAAGGCGTCCGTGTCGACGCCGATGCCGCGCGCCTTCAGGGCGTCCTGCGTCAGGTCGAGGGGGAAGCCGTAGGTGTCGTAGAGGGTGAAGGCCGTCTCGCCCGAGAGGTTCTGGCCGGAGCGCAGGTCGCGGCTCTCGGCGTCGAGGATCGCGAGGCCGCGCTCCAGGGTGCGGCGGAAGCGGGTCTCCTCCAGCCGCAGGGTCTCGCCGATGAGGCCCTCCGCGCGGGTGAGTTCGGGATAGGCCTGGCCCATCTCGCGCAGCAGCGTCGGCACGAGGCGGTACATCATCGGCTCGCGCGAGCCGAGGAGTTCGGCATGCCGCATGGCGCGTCGCATGATCCGGCGCAGGACGTAGCCGCGGCCCTCGTTGCCGGGCAGCACCCCGTCGGCCACGAGGAAGGACGCGGCGCGCAGGTGGTCGGCGATGACCCGGTAGGAGGCCTGCGTGCCGGGCTCGGGCGGGCGACCGACCGCGTGGCTCACGGCGTCGATGAGGGCGCGGAAGAGGTCGGTCTCGTAGTTGCTCGTCACCCCCTGGAGGATCGCGGCCATGCGCTCGAGGCCCATGCCGGTGTCGATGGAGGGGCGCGGCAGGGCGAGGCGGTTGCCCGGCTCGACCTGCTCGTACTGCATGAACACGAGGTTCCAGAACTCGAGGAAGCGGTCGCCGTCCTCGTCGGGGGAGCCGGGCGGCCCCCCCTGGAGCGTCGGGCCCTGGTCGATGAAGATCTCGGAGCACGGGCCGCAGGGGCCGGTATCGCCCATCTGCCAGAAATTGTCGGAGGTGCCGATGCGGATGATGCGGTCGTCCGAGAACCCCGCGATCTTGCGCCAGAGACCGGCGGCCTCGTCGTCGTCGGCATAGACCGTCACCAGCAGCCGGTCCTTGGACAGGCCGAACTCCTTGGTGATCAGGTTCCAGGCCAGCTCGATCGCCCGCGGCTTGAAGTAGTCGCCGAAGGAGAAGTTGCCGAGCATCTCGAAGAAGGTGTGGTGCCGGGCGGTGTAGCCGACGTTGTCGAGGTCGTTGTGCTTGCCGCCGGCGCGGACGCATTTCTGCGCCGTGGTGGCGCGGTCGTAGGCGCGCTTCTCGACGCCGGTGAAGACGTTCTTGAACTGCACCATGCCGGCATTGGTAAACATCAGCGTCGGGTCGTTGCGCGGCACCAGCGACGAGGACGGCACCACTTCGTGGCCCTCTTTCGCGAAGTAGTCGAGGAAGGTCGACCGGATCTCGTTGACGCCGCTCATCGCATCACAACTCTGTCGTAGGGTGCCGCCGGCATACGGGCGCCCCGGAACGCTCCGGCGCGCCGCATGCTGCGCGCCGAACATCCCGTATCCAGGGGCTCCGCCGCGCAGGCGGACTCATAAGGAGCGTTCCGGCGCAAGTCACGACCGGGTTTCGCTTTTGCCCAGGGCCGAGCTAGGAACACCCCGCACCTCTTCTCAGGGACATCGCTCCATGCCGGTCGAAATACGCCTCCTCGCCTGGTCCTGCCTGCTCGGTCTGGTCCACATCGTCGCCGCCTCCGCGAGCGGCGTGCAGCAGCGGGGCGGCTTCGGCTGGGCGTCCGGCAACCGCGAGGGGCCGACGCCCGAAGTGACGGGCGCCGCGAGCCGGCTGGAGAAGGCGTCGAAGAACTTCCTCGAGACCTTCCCGATCTTCGCCGCCCTCGTCCTCGCCTGCGTGGCGACGGGCCGCCACAACACGGCGGTCGTCCTCGGCGCCTACCTCTACTTCTTCGCCCGGCTGGTCTACCTGCCCGTCTACGGCTTCGGCATCCCGAAGGTCCGCTCCCTGGTCTGGCTGGTCTCGATCGTCGGCATCCTGTTCGTGCTGTGGGGCCTGTTCATCAAGCTGCTGCCCTACACGCCCTGAGGCGTGGTCGCGCCGTCGCCCGCCTGCCCGCCCCTCGCCGGCCCGCCCCCCGCCTGCCCGCCCCTTGCCGGCGCGCCCGGCAGGCGCATATCGTCGGGGCTCAACCGCCCCGACCATGCGGGCGGACTTCGGGAGACATCCATGCGATCGGTCCTCACCGCAACGCTGCTGGCCGGTTGCGCCGCGCTGGCGTTCACCGCCGGCGCCCGCGCGCAGGGCGCCGCGCCCGCCGAGACCAAGGCGAAGGCCGACGCCCTCGAGAAGCTCACGGGGATGCAGGGCACCGGCACCGCGGAGGCGCCGGAGATCCCGCAGACCGGCCGACGCGCCGACGCCCTGCGCAGGACGCTCGCCAAGATCAAGCTCCCCGACGGCTTCAAGATCGACCTCTACGCCGTGGTGCCCGATGCCCGCTCGATCGCGGTCGGGCCCAATGCCGGCGTGCTGTTCGTCGGAACGCGCAAGAGCAAGGTCTACACGGTCACCGACCGGGACAAGGACCGCGTCGCCGACGAGGTCCGCGCCTTCGCCCCCGGCCTCGATTTCAAGATCCCCAACGGCGTCTGCTTCTCCAAGGACGGCGTCCTGACCATCGTCGAGCAGAACCGGGTCCTGTCCTTCCCGGCGGCGGAATTCTTCTACGAGAGCCCCGACGTCGCCGCCGGCGTGCTGGTGAAGCAGGGCGACCTGATTCCGGCCGCCGAGGAGAGCTACAACCACACCGCCCGGATGTGCCGGGTCGGGCCCGACGGCAAGACCTACATCTCCCTCGGCCAGCCCTACAACGTGCCCCCGGCCGCCAAGCGCGACCTCTATGCCAAGACCGGCATCGGCGGCATCATCCGCATGGACGCCGACGGCAAGAACCGCGAGGTCTACGCCACCGGCATCCGCAACTCGGTGGGCATGGACTTCAACCCCGCCGACAAGGCCCTGTGGTTCACCGACAACCAGGTCGACGGCATGGGCGACGACATCCCGCCCGGCGAGCTGAACCGCATCGCCAAGGCCGGCGAGAATTTCGGCTTCCCGTGGTTCGGCGGCGGACAGGTCCGCACCGTCGAGTACAAGGACGAGACGCCGCCGAAGGACGTGGTGTTCCCGCAGGCGGAACTGCCGCCCCACGCGGCCGATCTCGGCATGACCTTCTACAACGGCCGTCAGTTCCCGGATTCCTACAAGGGCGGCATCTTCACCGCCGAGCACGGCTCCTGGAATCGCACCCAGCCCCTCGGGGCGCGGATCATGTTCGTGCCCATCGACAAGGACGGCAAGGCCGGCGCGCCGAAGCCCTTCGCGGAGGGCTGGCTGACGCAGGACGGCGAGTATCTCGGTCGCCCGACCGACGTGGCGGTGCTCCTCGACGGCTCGCTCCTCGTGGCCGACGACACGGCGGGCGCGATCTACCGCATCTCCTACGAGGGCAAGTAGCGTGCGGTCCCTCTCCGGAACCGCGGGGCCCGTCCGGGCGGCTGTGCTGGGCGTCCTCCCGATCCTGCTCCTCGGTCACGGGGCGTGGGCGGGGGACGCGAAGGCCGGCCGCAAGGCGGCGGTGGCCTGCCAGACCTGCCACGGCCTCGACGGGGTCTCGAAGCTCCCCGAGGCTCCGAACCTGTCGGGTCAGGTCGAACCGTACCTCGTAAAGGCGCTCAAGGAATATCGGGACGGCACGCGGCGCAACGAGATCATGAACGTCGTGGCCAAGCCTCTCAGCGACATCGAGATCGCCGATCTGGCCGCCTACTACGCGGCGATCCAGGTCGACGTTCTCCCTCCGGGCTGACCGGCGGATTCAGGAACGAGAAAGGCCGCCGGGCATCGTGCCCGGCGGCCTTTTTTCTGGCTTTGAGAGCCGCGCCATCCCGTTCCGGGAGCGCGGAAGGCCCTCAGGCCTCCCCCTCGTCGAGCTCGTCCTCGGTCGGCTTGGCGTTCTCGAGGATCTTCTCGGCGACGAGCCCGGAATTCTGGCGGATCGAGGTCTCGATCTTGCCGGCGATCTCCGGGTTGTCGCGCAGGAAGCCCTTCGAGTTCTCGCGGCCCTGGCCGAGGCGCTGGCTGGCATAGGAGAACCAGGCGCCGGACTTCTCGACGATGCCGGCCTTGACGCCGAGGTCGATGAGCTCGCCGACCTTGGAGACGCCTTCGCCGAACATGATGTCGAACTCGACCTGCTTGAAGGGCGGCGCGACCTTGTTCTTCACGACCTTGACGCGGACCTGGTTGCCGATGGCCTCGTCACGATCCTTCAGGGTCGAGACGCGGCGGATGTCGAGGCGCACGGAGGCGTAGAACTTCAGGGCGTTGCCGCCCGTGGTGGTCTCGGGGCTGCCGTACATCACGCCGATCTTCATGCGGATCTGGTTGATGAAGATGACCATGCACTTCGAGCGCGAGATCGAGCCGGTGAGCTTGCGCAGGGCCTGGCTCATCAGGCGCGCCTGGAGGCCGGGCTGCGAATCGCCCATCTCGCCCTCGATCTCGGCCCGCGGCGTCAGGGCCGCCACCGAATCGACTACCAGCACGTCGATGGCGCCCGAGCGCACCAGGGTGTCGGTGATCTCCAGGGCCTGCTCGCCGGTGTCGGGCTGCGAGATCAGGAGGTCGTCGAGCTGCACGCCGAGCTTGCGGGCGTAGACCGGGTCGAGGGCGTGCTCGGCGTCCACGAAGGCGCAGACGCCGCCCTTCTTCTGGGCCTCCGCGATGGTGTGCAGGGCGAGCGTGGTCTTGCCCGAGGATTCCGGGCCGTAGATCTCGATGACGCGGCCGCGGGGCAGGCCACCCACGCCGAGGGCGATGTCGAGGCCCAACGAGCCGGTGGAGATCACCTCGACCTCCGCGACCTTGTCGTTCTTGCCCAGGCGCATGATCGAGCCCTTGCCGAAGGCCCGCTCGATCTGCGACAGCGCGGCGTCGATCGCCTTCGCCTTGTCCTTGTCCACCATCGGGGAATCCACAACTTTCAGCGCGGGCTGGGCCATTCGTCGGCATCCTTATGCATGGGGGAGGTGCAAGGCTCAATGCGCCCCGGTTGCCGATTGTGTACCTGTTTTGTTCTCATCGGGCAAGGTACCGGGGCGAAGATTTCCTGTCGCGGCGCGGGAATCGTCGCCCCCGGGATCCTTCGTCCCGATGCGCGCGCCTACGCCTCGTGACACGGTGTTTGGTACGCTAACAGGTTGCAAGATTGTATAATACAATCTATCGTCCACAAGTCGAACCTGAGACGGATTCGACGCGCTTGGTGCTTGCACCGCGCTGTTTACGAACTCCTCAGTCGCCATCGATGCACGCGACATGACGCACCCGCGGCGCTGAGGATCAAGTGGCGGACACGGCACCTTCTTTGGAGGTCCATGTACCGACATCGTCACGGATTGCTTGCCCTGATCAATCCTCTCAGGCGTAAGGTCATGATTTCCAGCGTTAATCCAAGCATTGGACAGATCTACAACCTCGCAGAGATGGCTCCGGCAATCACCAAGATGCCGGAAAGTCGACGCAAGGAACGCGAGGCGGAGTTGAACCCGCCACCACCCCCGGCTCCTGGGAACGTCGTGGCGGACAATGATCCGTCGAACCAATATGCGACTCTGGAAAAAAACGGCCGTGTCCTTGCGACTGTGTATAAAAGCGGTCTTATTTCAACTCCAAATGAGGTCCAGCTTCCAAGTGACCTTGCCAACGACGGACACGGAACGTCGTTGGCCGACGCTCGGCTGAAGCAGATGTTGGACATGTATGGCGGTGAAATCAAATACACGCAGGATACCATGATGCAGGCCGCCTCGAAGACGGCCTCCACGCTGTTCTCCGCTCACCTCGCCGGCCAGACATAAGACCATTGAAAAACCGCATCAGAGGCAATTCATCTGATCACCAATAACGCTTGAAAGGAAAGCAGCGGTCTGCTTTCGAAATATTGATCGCCTCTGTACTCTGCTTCGCGCCCGCATAGGATATTCGTGGCACGACGAGCACGGCGAGGGCCTGTCGGCACCTGAACGGATTGCTCGCGCTCGCGTTTTCCCCTCCCGGCGTCGGGCGGGTCGATGCCGAGTGGGGCGCGAGGGGCCGAACGGGAGCCCTTGGTCGAGGCCTGCCGGCCGAGCGCCAAGACACCACCGCAGGATCGACGCCGCACTCTCCCGGCGATCCTCTGGCTGCGGCCCCGAGCGCGTTCATGAAGCGCTGGGCCGCTCATGGGGCGGCTATGGCACCAGGACCTGCGTGATCGCCGATGGCCGAGGGCGCGCCATCGCCTTCCGGTCGGCCCCCGGTCAGGACCATGAACGACCCCACGCCGTTCCCTTGCTCGACCAGCCGCCGGGCGTGCCCCGGTGGGTGGTGGGCGACCTCGGCTTCACGAGCCACGCCGTCCGCGAGGACATCCGGGACATGGGCGTCCTCTGCCGCGCAGCCGCCCTCGACCGGCTCGGGCGACGACAAACCCTAGCGGGCGATGGTCTCCTTCACCGTCTCCACGAGCTGCTTCAGGCTGAAGGGCTTGGGCAGGAAGTTGAAATCCTCGCCGTCGGGGAGGTTCTTGCGGAAGGCATCCTCGGCGTAGCCCGACACGAAGATGACCTTGAGGTCGGGGGATTGCTTGCGCAGTTCGCGCAGCAGGGTCGGCCCGTCCATCTCGGGCATCACCACGTCGGAGACGACGAGATCGATGGTCTCGGTGGTCTCGGCGATGATCCGCAGGGCATCGAGGCCCGAGGCGGCCTCGAGCACGGTGTAGCCGCGGGCCGACAGGGCGCGGCTGTTCACGGCGCGCACGGGGTCCTCGTCCTCCACCAGCAGGATCACGCCCTGGCCGGTATGGTCCGGCGCCGGCTTGCGGGGCGCGGGCTTCTCGCCGTCCGGGCGTGGCCGGTCCGGCCCGCCCTTGAGCCGGGTGGCCGCGATCGCGGCGGTGCTCTGCCCCGTCGGGGGGGCCAGCGCGAGCTCCGGCTCGGGCGCGGGCTCGGCGGCGGGTTCGTGGCGCGGGAAGTAGATCCGGAAGGCGGTGCCCTCCCCCACCGTGGAGCGCACGTCGATGGTGCCGCCGCTCTGCTTGACGATGCCGAACACCGTCGAGAGGCCGAGGCCCGTGCCCTTGCCGATCTCCTTGGTGGTGAAGAACGGCTCGAAGATCTTTTCCATGACGTCGGGCGGAATACCCTGCCCGGTGTCCAGGACCTCGATCAGCACGTGGTCGCCCACCGGCATGCCGACGCGGGTCTCGCTCGGAACGGCCTCGTCGACGACGTTGGCGGTGCGGATCAGCAGGCGGCCGCCCTCCGGCATCGCGTCGCGCGCGTTCACCGCGAGGTTCACGATCACCTGCTCGAACTGGTTTACGTCGGCCTTGATCGGCCAGATGTCGCGCCCGTGCTTCAGGTCGAGGTCGACCCGCTCGCCGAGCAGGCGCTTGAGCAGGAGCGTGAGGTCCGAAAGGGCCTCGCCGACGTTCATCACCTCCGGGCGCAGGGTCTGGCGCCGCGAGAAGGCGAGCAGCTGGCGCACCAGGCTGGCGGCCCGATTCGCGTTCTGCTTGATCTGCATGATGTCCTGGAAGGCCGGGTCGGTCGGCCGATGGCTGGCCAGGAGCAGGTCCGAATAGCCGATGATCGCCTGGAGGACGTTGTTGAAGTCGTGGGCGATGCCGCCGGCGAGCTGGCCGACCGTGTCCATCTTCTGCGCCTGGGCCACCTGCTGCTCGAGCTGGCGTTGGGCGGTGGTGTCGAGGGCATAGAGGATGACCCGCTCGCGGTCGCTCTGCTCGGCCTCGTCCCGGCCGCCGGCCGGCTCGCCGCCCGCCGGGCTCAGCCAGACGCGGGCCGACCGGTTGCCGGGGCCCGAGAGCGCGATCTCGATGGGCTGCACCTCGACGAGACCGGCCGCGGCCTTGCCCAGGGCCGCCTCGAGGCCGGCGCGATCGCGCTCGGCGATGGCATCCCACATGGTGGGCTCGCCCTGGAGGTCGTTGCGCCCATCGGGCAGGGCCTGGCGCGGAAGCCCACCGAACAGCCGTGCGAAGGAGGCGTTGGCGCGGGCGATATGACCGCTCTGGTCGAGGGTCGCGATGGCAATGGGGCTGTTGTTCAGGAAGCGCGCGAGCCGCACCTCGGCGACCCGTTGCGGCTCGTCGCTCTCGGCACCCGCCGAGCGGTTGAGCACGAAGGTGCGCGACGGGCCGGGCCGTCCGTCCTGGCCGAAGGCGACCCGATGGTACAGGCGCGCGGGCAGCGGATGTCCGTTGCGGCGGCGCAGGTCGAGGTCGAACCGGTCGGTCCGGACCTCGCCCGGCAGGCCCTCCGAGGCGGTCAGGACGTCGGCGCCGGGGGCGATCTCGGGCAGGCGCAGGCCGCCGGAGCCGACCGTCGCGAGGTCGTAGCCGAGCCAGGCCGCGAGGGTCGCGTTCATGTAGACGATCGCGCCGGTCGGATCGATCGAGAGGAAGCCGGCGGGGGCGTGGTCGAGATAGTCGATCGCGTGCTGGAGTTCCTGGAAGACGTTCTCCTGGCGCTCGCGCTCGTGGGTGATGTCGCTCACCGTCCACAGGGTCGCCGGGCGACGGGGCCGCTCGATCGGGCGCACGCTGATGCGGAACCAGGCGAAGGCCCGCTCGGTCGCGCTGCCCGGAGGCGGGGCCATCCGGATCTCCTCGGCATGCCCGAGGCCGTCGCGGGAGGCCTGGGCGAGGCGGTAGACCGCCTCCGAGACCTCCGGCGAGCCGACGAACACCCGCTCCACCGGGCGCAGGCTGGCGAAGGTCTCGCCCCCGGCGATGCGCAGGTACGATTCGTTGGCGTAGATCAGGCGCCCGCCCTCCTCCACCACGATCGCGCCCTCGGGCGCGGCGTCGACGATCGCCTTGGTGATGTCGTCCCGGGTGGTCTGGCCGGCGAGCTGGATCGCCCCGATGGCGAGGGCGAAGAGGCAGAACACGCCCGCCATGGCGAGGAGCGCCAGCAGCCCGAGGATCAGCGGCTGGGCCTGCTCGCTCGCGACGAAGGACAGGCCCACGGCGGCACCGACGAGCAGGCCCGCCAGCACGAGGAGCAGCCCGACGCGCCCGGGCCGCTCGGAACGATCGATCGCGTTCGACGCGGGCTTCCCGTGTCCGCTGAACTCAACCATCCGCCGCCGACCCATCCCTGAAGCTCATCCGGTTAGCCCCTCGGTTTCGCACGCAGCAAGGGCAAACCGGCGTATGTCGCCGAGAAATCTCGCGAAAGAGGGTGCATAAAGCGTGGCGAGCGCAAGCGCCAATCCTCACGCGGCCCGCCGGCGCAGGCGCATGACGTAGCCGATGACTTCGGCCACCGCGCGGTAATGCTCCGCCGGGATCTCCGCGTCGATCTCCACGGTGGCGTGCAGCGCCCGGGCCAGGGGCGGGTTCTCGAGGATCGGGACGTCGTGGTCCTTGGCCACCGCGCGGATCTTGAGGGCCAGCGAGTCGACGCCCTTGGCCACGCAGACGGGGGCCGCCATGCCGGCCTCGTAGCGCAGGGCGACCGCGTAGTGGGTCGGGTTCGTGACGATGACGGTGGCGGTGGGGACGGCGGCCATCATGCGCTTCTTCACGCGCTGGGCCCGGATCTGCTTCATGCGGCCCTTCACCTCCGGGCTGCCCTCGCTCTCCTTGTGCTCCTGCTTCATCTCCTCCTTGGACATGCGCAGGCGCTGGCGCCAGCGGAAGCGCTGGTAGACGGCGTCGCCGAGCGCGATGGCGACGAACACCGCGAGCATGCCCGCCATCATCTTCAGGGCGAGGGTCAGGATCGCGGCCAGGACGGCGCTCGGGTCGAGGCGCGCGAACACCTCCATCCGGTCGCGCTCGCCCCACAGGATGGTGCCGGCCACGACCCCGACCATGCCGAGCTTGGCCAGCCCCTTCACGAACTGGAACAGGGCCTCCATCCCGAAGACGCGCTTGACGCCCGCCATCGGCGAGACCCGGTCCCATTTCGGGCCGACCGCCTCCGTGCTGAAGACGAACGGATGCTGGACGAGACCGGCGGCCAAGCCCGCGACCAGGACGAGGCCTACTGGTATACAGAGGGCCTGCGCGCAGATGATCAGCGTGCGCAATCCCATCTCGGTATAGGCCGCCGAATCCGACGGCACCGCATGGGCGTTCATCAGGAAGCCCCGCAGGCTCGGCACCAAGTTCCTGGCGATCAGGCCAGACACCATGAGCAGCGCCATGGTGAAGGCGGCCAGGATGAAGAAGGTGTTGATCTCGGGGCTGTTGGGAACGTTGCCCTGCTCGATCGCCTTCTCGATCCGCCGCGGGGTCGGGTCTTCGGTCTTGTCTTCCGGATCGGAATCGTCCGCCACGGCTCAGACCTCCGCGCGGGGGCTCAGCGCCCGGCGAGCTCGGCCAGATAGCGCCCGATATCGTCGAGGAAGACGCTCATCATCACGCCGAGGCTGCCCAGCAGCAGCAGCATCCCGATGAGGACCGAGGCCGGAACGGCCACGAAGAACACCTGCATCTGCGGCATCAGGCGCGCCAGCACGCCGAGCCCCACGTTGAACAGGATGCCGAAGGCGATGAACGGGGCCGAGATCTGCACGCCGAGCGAGAAGCCCCGCGCGATGGCCTTCAACGCGAGGCTCGCCGCCTCGCCCATGCCCGGGACGCCATCCGGCGGGAGCAGGACGTAGCTGCGCCCGATCGCCTCGAGGGCGACGTGGTGCAGGTCGGTCGCCACGATCAGGGTGATGCCGAGGAGCGCCAGGAAATTGCCGATCGCGGTCTGCTGCCCGCCCTGCGTCGGGTCCACCGTCATGGCGTAGGACAGCCCGAGTTGCTGCGAGACGATCATGCCGGCGGTCTGCAGGGCGGCGAGAACCATCCGCACCGTGAGGCCGAGCACCAGACCGACCAGCAACTCGCCGATGAGCAGCGCGATCAGACCCGGACCCGCGATGGCTCCGCCCTGCATCGGCAGGAGCGGCCGCACCGTCGGAAACAGGATCAGGGTGAGCAGCAGCGCGAAGGCGAGGCGCAGCCGCGGCGAGACCAGCTGCTCGCCAACGCCCGGCATCAGCATCACCAGGGTGCCGATCCGGGCGAAGGTGAGGAGGAAGGCCGCCGCGATGCCCGGCAGGAGGAGGTTCATGGCCCGTCATAGCAGGCTTCAGCCGCCGGACACGATGCGGGCCGCGATCCGGGTCATGTAGCTGCCGAGGGCTTCGCCCATGAAGGGCAGCATCAGCAGGAGCGTCGCGAACACGGCCACGATCTTGGGGACGTAGATCAGGGTCTGCTCCTGGATCTGCGTCAGGGCCTGGAACAGGGAGATCACGAGGCCCACCACGAGGGCGACCAGCATGACCGGTCCCGCCACCTTGAGGAACACGAAGATGCCGTCGCGTGCGACGTCGATGATGGCGAGACCGGTCATGGAGGGGATGTCATCTCGCGTCGGGGCGGAAGTCTTGGGAGAGCGAAGGCAAAGCGGTTGGCCGCAGTTTCGGGATCGATGGTCCGTGGACGCCTAGATCTGCATCCGCATGATTTCCTCGTAGGCGGAGATCACCCGGTCGCGGACGGCGACGAGGGTCTGGAGGGCGGTCTCGCTCTCGGCCACCGCCGTCACCACGTCGACGACGTTCGCCTTGCCGCCCGCCACGGCGAGCGCCTGGCTGTCGGCTTTGCGTCCCGCCTCGCCGACGCTGTCCAGGCTGGACGTCAGCAGCGATGTGAAGTTCGAGCCCGACGCGCCGGTGGCCGGCGCGATCTTCGGCGAACCCTTGGCGCCGATGTTCTGGATCGCCGCGTAGGCGCCGGCGGCGAAGGCGTTGCTGGTCATGGCGGCGGACTTTCAGGCAGCGGAAGCGGCGGTCAGGCCTTGAGGATCTCGAGGGTCTTGGCGACCATGCGGCGGGTTGCCGTGACCATGTTGAGGTTGGCCTCGTAGGAGCGCTGGGCCTCGCGCATGTCCATGTTCTCGATCAGGCCGTTGACGTTGGGCATCGCCACCTCGCCCCTGGCGTTGGCGCTCGGATTGCCCGGATCGTACTTGGTCCGGAACGGCGAGGTATCGCGGCGCACCCGCCCCGCCTCGATCAGCGACGCGCCGGTCTCGCGGTCGACCTGCTGGGTGAAGGTCGGGATCTTGCGGCGATAGGGCTGGCCGCCGACGGCGCTCGGCGCGGAATCCGCGTTGGCGATGTTCTCGGCGATGATTCGCATCCGGCTCGACTGGGCCTTCAGGCCCGAGGCGGCGGTGGTGAGGGATTTCAGGAAGTCCATGGCGCGCTCCGTCAGGCGTTGGATGGCCGCTCAGCGCTTGCCGATGGCGATTTTGATGGTGTCGAGGCTCTTCTGGTAGAGCGAGGCGGCCATCTGATAATCCGCCTGGTTGTCGCCGGCCTTCATCATCTCCTCTTCGAGATTGACGCCGTTGCCGTTGGGACGGATCTCGAAGTCCTTCACGCGGCGCGGGTCGGCTCCGGGACCGTCCGGGCCTCCACCCGGGGCGATGTGGGACACGTTGGTCACCGCGAGGCTGCTGCTCGTGGTGGCGCCCTGCGGCTGCGACAGGACGGGACCGGATCGTCCGAGGTCGGGGCTAGCGAGATCCCGCGGCTTGAAGCCGGGCAGGTCGGCATTCGCCACGTTCTCGGCCAGGAGCTTCTGGCGCGTCTGGTGCCACTGCATCCGCGTGCGCAGCATGCCGAGAATGGGCAGGTCGGTGACGGACATGGGCGAGACCCTCCCCCCTCACCCGGAAGAATCTGCCCGGTGGGACCGGCAAAATCTGCCGCCCCCATGGTTAACGCCCGGTTAAACCCCGGGCGTCTCCCTCGAAGTAGGAACAGACCTCAGGGCGTTCTCTGCGTAGGTGGTTTCGCCTGTGGGCATTCCGCGGGCGGCGGCCCACTGGGATTGAGGGGCGCACAAGCCGCTGGCGGACCGGCCGACCGGGCATCCTCGCTGGGATGGCGGAGGGCACCGCGGCTCCAGAGAACGCCGAGGGTGATGGCGGCCGCGAGGAAGAGGCCGGCGGCGAGGAAGGGGATCCAACGCGGAACGGTCATCGCCTCAACCCGTCTCGGAGGCGCCCTGCCGCTCGCGCCAGAGCACGTAGGGATGGTCCTCCACCGCCACGGGGAGGTGCTCCACGCGCATCGGTTGATCGCCCAGGGGCTGGCAGAGTTCGGCATAGATGCCGGCGCCGAGGAGTCCGTGGCGCTCGCCCTCCTCCGCGCTGTAGGCGAAGTAGGCCTGTTTGATGCCGGCCAAGCGCATGGCCGCATGGCACATCGGGCAGGGGCGACCGCTGGCATAGACGATGCAACCGTCGAGCTTCGGGCGCCCGAGCCGACGGCTCACCTCCCGGATCGCCACCATCTCGGCGTGGTCGGTGGGATCCTGGGTGATCGCGATGGTGTTGACGGCCCGCGACAGCACATCGCCATCGCGTACGATCACGGCGCCGTAGGGGCGCCCGCCCCGGAGAACGTTGTCGCGGGCCAACGTGACCGCGTCGCACAGATGCGCTTGATGCCGATCTTCCACGGATGCCACGTCGAACCACCTCCGGCTGTGTCGTCCATCCAACGCGCCAGGACCGCTGGCGGGTCCCGTTTCGAGACGAGCGGCAGACGACCGCTTGATGCGCCGCTAACCGCGGGCGGGGCACTGTCAGTCCAGGCCGCGTTGCGTATCGGCTTCGCCGTGGAGACACGGCACGCCCCGCCGCTCCGTGATCGGATCGGGCGGCGGGGCGTCCTTGGCGAACCGCAAGCCCTTCAAGACATTGCCGAATTTGTCTTGGCCAAAGGAGCTGTTAACGAAGTCTTAACGTTGTTGCCCGCGCTGGCGCCGGACATGATACTGGGTTTTCCAGTGTTGCGTCGGGCCACGAGCCCCAAAAGCGAGAGACCCCGGTCTTGTCATCGTTCTTCAGCTCGGATGGCTCGTTTCCCCTCCAGTTCGCCATCATCTTCGTCGTCATCTTCCTCATCCTTGCGGCGGGCGTCTTCCTGATCCGGCGACTCGGCGGGAAGGGATCGCCCCTCTCCGGCAAGAATTCTCCCCGCGGCCGCCAGCCGCGACTCGGCATCGTCGACATCTACGAGCTCGACCGTCAGCGCCAGCTGATCCTGCTGCGGCGCGACAACGTCGAGCATCTGCTTCTCGTGGGCGGCCCCAACGACGTCGTGATCGAGCGCAACATCCTGCGCGGCATGAGCGCCCGGATGGCGTCCGATGAGACCGCCTTCGACGAGGCTCCCGAGCCGGTTTTGAAGACGATGCCGGAACCGCCGGTATCCGAGCAGGCTCCGGTCCCGAGCCTGGCGCCATCCGTTCCGCCCGTTGCTCCCTATCGTGAGCCGGTCTTCGAGATGGCGGTGCCGTCCCCCGGCGCGGATTACGAGGTGGCCCCACCCCTGGGCGATCGCCCGCGTGCGGCTGCCCTAGAGCCGATGCCGGGCGTCCCGGCCCCGGAGCCGGCCGCGCCGCGACAGCGCGACTCCCAGAATGCGCGCGTCATGCGCAGGACGCCGCCCTCCCTGGCGAACTTCGTTCCTGCCGCGATCGCGGACCGCGTCGGCCTGCCGGAGCGGGGATCCGAGCCCGAAACCGGTCGCGACACGCCCGCGGAGGCGGTCGCCGCACCGGCACCTCCCGTCTCGGCACCCACAGCCCGCGGCGTCGATGCCGCGATCCTCTCCGACATGGCACGCCAGCTGGAGGAGGCCCTGCGCAGACCCTCGGCGGCGGTCCGTCCCGCCATGCCCATGCAGAGCCCCGTGGCTGAGGCCGTCGCGCCTGCGATGCCCGAAGACAGGCCTGACGCCCCGGAAGCGCGCCCCGAACCCCAGCCGGAGGTGAACCGGGTCCCGGTCGCCGAGGCGCCCGGCATCGATCCCATCGCCGCCGCGATGGCGGCCACCGCTGAGACGTCGGCATCGGACGAGCGGATCGCCGTCGAACCGCGGTCTGCCGTCGACGACGCGCTCTTCGCCGATCGTATCGAGGAGCCAGAGCTCGAGGCCGTGCCGTTGGAGCCGCCCGCTCCGCTTCAGCCTGCTCCGATCGAGCCGGACCCCGTGATCCACGCGGCGGTCGCCGACGCGCCGGAGGTCGAAGATGCCGCTCCCCCGGCGGTGATCGAATCGCCACCCGCCGCAGCGCCGACCCCGCCGCCTCCCGCTCCTGCGCCCGCAAAGGCGCCAGCCAGCCCCAATCCGTTCTCCGTGGAAGAGATCGAGGCGGAGTTCGCGCGGCTGCTCGGCCGCCCTCTGGATCGCAAGCAGTAGACGGATCCGGGGGCGCCCCGCACCCGACCCGCACACCCCGCCGGGGCCGAGTTCGCATGGCCTCGCACGGGGATGCGGCCCGGGGCGCGAATGCTAAGAGGGGCGCGCGGCCGCGTCGCGTCGCATCGCCCGGAACCGGTATGACCGAACCCCGCTCCTTCCCCCTGAGACGCTTGCGCCTGCCGGTCCCGATCGGCCTGGGGCTGGCCTGTGCCACGACGGCGGTGCAGGCCCAGAGCCTTTCGGTCGATCTCGGCACCGGCGGGGTGACCGAACGGGCCCTCCAGCTCGTCGCGCTTCTCACCGTCCTCGCACTGGCGCCCTCGGTGCTGGTGATGGCCACGTCCTTCACCCGGATCGTGGTGGTGCTGTCGATTCTGCGCTCGGCGCTGGGGACGCAGAGCGCCCCGCCCAACGCGGTCGTCACCAGCCTCGCGCTGTTCCTGACCGCCTTCGTGATGGCACCGGTCGGGCGCGAGGCCTATCGCAATGGCATCGAGCCGCTGATCGCCGGGCAGATCACGCAGAGCGTCGCCTTCGAGCGCGCCTCCGCACCCTTCAAGACCTTCATGCTGAAGAACGTCCGCGAGAAGGATCTCAAGCTCTTCCTGGACATGGCGAAGGCGCCGGTTCCGGCCGGCCCCGAAGCCGTGGGCCTCGAAGTGGTGACGCCGGCCTTCATGATCTCCGAGTTGCGCCGTGCGTTCGAGATCGGCTTCCTGCTGTTCATCCCCTTCCTGATCATCGACCTCGTCGTCGCCTCGATCCTCATGGCCGTTGGCATGATGATGGTGCCACCGGCGACCGTGGCGTTGCCGTTCAAGCTGATCTTCTTCGTCCTCGTCGATGGCTGGACCCTGGTGGCGGGCTCGCTGGTGCAGAGCTACGGGACCTGAAGGGCCGCGTAAGCCGGTGGCCGCGCACGAAAAAGGGCGCCCGAGAGCGCCCTTCCCTATCGTCACATGCCGGTTCGCGCGATTAGCGCTCGAGGTAGCTCTTCAGGGTCGAGATGCGGTTGCCGACGAGGCGCACGGCGCGCTTCAGGCGATCTTCCGACACGCCGAGACGCGTGGCCATCGCGCTGCGCTGCTGGGTGTCGAAGATGTCGAGGTGGGTCTTTCCGGTCGTGGTGTCGAGCGGTTCCGTGAGCATGGGAAGGCCTCTGCTGTGCCGGGCTGGAACGTAAGCCGCACGGGTGATTGGGATTGGAGGCAGAACGTCGCCGCGGCGCGTTTGTTGCGCTGGGCCCGACAGAATTCGGCGAATCGCATCAGGCTTTTACGCCGCATGTCCGGCGTGACGTCGTCCCCGCTCAGCCGGGCGGGGTCGCACTCGCCTGGGCGTCGGCCCGCGCATCCGTCTCGCGCTTGCCCGGCGCCGGCACGGCGCTCTCGGGATAGCGCTTGCGGTATTCCGAGAGGAACGCCTGGAGCGTTTCGGCACTGGTGGCCTTCTGCGCGATTTCGCGGAAGCCCGCGGTGCGGACGGCGTTGGCTTGGGTGAGAAGGGCGAAGGTGCGGGCATCGACGCTCTCGGCCATCGGACCCGCAAATTTCGCCCGGAGGCGCTCGAGGCCAAGGGTCTCGCCAGCGAGCCCGTAGGCGATCGCCGCGCGCAGGATGTCCGTGCGGGCGTCGTCGTCAAGGGGTACGCGGCGGCGCCAGGCATCGCCGACCAGTGCCTCGTGCGCCTCCCCGGCGTCGCGCCAGCGCCGGCCGGTCCAGAGGATGTCCGCCCTGAGGCGCTCGGCATCCGGCCCCGTCTCGCCCTCGATGGTCTCGAGAGCGAGGTCGGTGCGGGACAGGTCGGACAGGGCACGCGCCCGCAGCAGCGCCCGCGCCCGGCGCAGATCCTCGGGGAGTTCGGGCAGGTAGGTGGCGTCCAGGGTCTGGAGGGCCTGGAGGGGCTTCTCGTCCATGAGCCGGATGGCAGCGAGTCGCGCCGCCGTGCCTGCACGGCTGGGCCCCGTCAGGCGATGGTCGACCTGATGCTGCAGCAGTTCGCCCGCAGAATCGAGGAGGTCCAACTCCACCAGACGATCCGACAGCCGCCGGACGATCTCGTCGCCGCGACGGCCCAGCGGCGCGAACTCCTTGAAGTCGAAATACAGTGCCAGGGCCTCGACTCCGGACAGCTTGGAGCTGCGCTCACCGAGGTAGAGATCCTCGAAGAGGGTCTGGGCCATGTCGTGCACGTCGCGCACCAGCGGTGAATCCGTGCCGGTGGAATCGGCGCGGCGGGCGGTCATCATCGCCTGACGCCAGCGTCCCGCCTCGACGTAGAGCTTGGCCAGGGCCGAGATGGTTCGCGGTTCGAGGTCGCCGCCGTGCCAGGACAGGGCCAACAGCTCCAGGCGCTCGATGGCATCCGCCACCGTGACCTTCCCCGCCGCGTGCCCCAGCACGGTGGCCCTCAGGCGGGCCGAGGCGGCGACCCCTGCCTCTCCGCTTTCGCTGAGGCGCTCGTAGGCATCGAGGGCGGCCACGGTCTGGCCGGTGACCTCGTCGATCCGGGCGCGCAGCAAGGCCAGTCGTTCCTGGGTCGGGCGGTCCGCTGCGCGGGTGGCCGCGACGATCTGGCGATTGGCTGCATCCCAGTCTCCCGTCTCGACCGCGGCCTCGGCGGCTGCGGTGCGCAGGAGGGCCTGGAGGTCTTCGGGGTAGCGGTCGAGCACGCTCGCGGTCGCGCGGAACGAGGCATCGGCCGCGCTCCAGCGGCCTTCGAGGGCTTCGAGGTAGCCCTGCCACAGCCGCGCCTCGGGATCGTTCCTGAGGATCTCGACGGCCAGACCCGTGCGCATGTCGGACATGCGCCCGATCAGGGCGTTTCCGATCACGGTCAGCATCGGAACATCGCGCTGGCCGGCCAGGACGGGATCGTCGCCGAAGGCGGTCTTGAGGACGCCGAGCGCTTCCAGGGAGAGGCGATTGGCGAGCATCGTGCGCGCCAGGACCATTCGGAGCGGTCCGCGCGCGGCACGCGGTGCCTCCGCGGCCGCTTGAAGCTGGTCGCGGATCAGCTCGCGGGTGTCGCCGCGCTGCGAGGCCTCCCAGGGACCCCGGTCCACGGCGAGGTCACTGAGGGTTATCAGGGGCGCCTCGGCGGGGCGCGCGACGCCGGAGACGGCCATGCCGCTTTCCCGGCTGATCGCGACCCCGTCGAGGTCCGGCCGCACGAGGAGGTCGTCCGCCTGCGCCAGGACTGCGACGCCCTGCCGGCTCGGCAGCAATTCGAAGTCGACGAAGATCTGCCGTTTCGGAATTCCGGCCGGCTTCGGGCCCCGGCCCGTCACGACGGCGATGCGCTCCCCGTCGAGGCTGAGCCAGGAGGCGACCCCGGGGTTCGGGAGGCGCACGCCGACACTGATCCGCCCGGCCGCATCGGTGACGCGAATCGCCGAGAGGGCGTCGCTCGCAGACAGGTTCTCGCTGGCCACCAACTCCCAGCCGGTCGGGGCCCCGGCGGGGCCGACCGGCACAAGGTCCAAGAGCCGGTCGCGCGGAACAGGAAAGCGCACGGTCACGATCCGACCGGTTCGCACTGGCGGACCGAGCGGCGCGAGCATGGGATCGCCCGCGGGGACGACGACCGGCTCTGCGGTCTCGAAGACCAGATTGGCGATGCCCGCGCGCTCGAACAAAGCGGCCGGCGGCATGGTCTTGAACGGGAACGCGAGGCCCGGTACGGCAGGGCGCTGAACCGTCGCGGCGACGGGAGCCGCCGGTGCAGTCAAGGACGTCTCCGTGGTCTGCCCCGGCGACCGCTGCGGGGCCTTCTCGGGTTTGGGTTCTGCCGCCCTCACCTCCGTCGCTCTGGTCTCAACTCCCTTGATCTCGGTCGTCTTTGTCTCGGTCGTCTTGGTCTCGGTCGTTTTGGCCTCGCCGACGGGCCCAGCGCCCTCCCCGGCCTTCGCATCCTGCGCGCTGGGCTTGGCCTTCTCGGCAGGCTTTCGGACGAGATCGATCGTCGCGCCGTCCTCGTCGCTGAAGGTTCGGATCTCGTAGCCGTCCGCCGGGGTGACGAGAAGACGGGCGCCGGTCTCGTCGCTCTCGGCCGACAGGCTCTCGATGGACGGCTTCAGGCGCCCGCGGGTGGCGACCTCGTCGATGCGCCAGGCTCCCGGAATTGCGAGGCGCATGGCCGGGCCGACGGCCTCGAAGCGCGGTGCGGCGGACGCCGGTGCACGCAGGCTCAGGCGGGTGAGCGTCGGAAGATGCGCCAGTTCGAGGCGCAGGGTCTTCGGCTCGGCGGGGGGGCGCGCCGCCCGCAGGGCCGCCTCAGCGGCCTGGGTCCGCCGGAACAGCTCGGCCACCACCTCCGGCGGCAGGGCCGGCGGCAGACCGCTCCAGTCCTGCGGCAGGAGATCGACGAACACCTTCTCCCCCGCCTCCTGGACGTTGACGCGGTAGGGGCGTTGCAGGGCAAGGCGTAGGCCCAGTCCGTCGGGATCGCGCCGCACGCCTGTGACGTAGTCCGGCATCTCGGCGGCGATCCGCTCGGGGCCGGCGCTCGCCTTCTCCGAGAAGCCGAGGACGAGCACGGACCCGGACATCCGCGCCTTGACCGAAACCGGGCCGTCGAAGGTCAGGACGAGGCGACCGTAGCGCTCGCTCTGCGCGCCCTTGATCGCCGTGAGTCGTGCGGCGGTCGCGTCCGTCCCCCCGCAGAGAGCCGCGGCCACGATCGAGATCGCGGCGAAGCCAGCCCGAAGCCGACGCCGTCGTGTCGCGATACCGGCATCGAGAGCCATCGCTGGATACGCCAAACCCATGGGGTGGAGCGACTCGCAGCCGAGCCGATCCGCCTTACGCCGCACTGTCCGGCCACTCTCGCGTGTCGAGGCTAACGGGCGCTTAAGACGCGGTGTCGCTTTCTCCGGACCGCTAACGTTTGGCGATCAGACCCGGGATCGTCCGGCCGGTCTCGCCGAAATTCTCGGCGGCGCGCGCGCAATTGGCGGAAATGTCCTTGGTGTAGATCTCCGTATAGGCCCGGCTGCGCAGGTTCAGGTCACCCTGGGCCAGATCGTCGGGCGCGACACCGAGGCCGGCGACGACGGAATTCAAGCGCTCGAAATTCGGTTTGAGGTCGCGGCAGTAGGTTTCCACGAAAGCGAGCAGGCCGGCGAGCTTGGCTGCGCTGTTCTTCTGGCGTTCGGCCTTTGCCTCGGCGGCCGTCGGCGGGGGGCCGGGCGGCTTCTCGGGCGGCCGTTCCTCCTGGGCCCATGCCGGCGCCGCCAGGGCTCCGGCCACCATCAGGGTCATCAGGCTTCGGGTCGGCAGGGCCGATCTCTTCATAGCTACGCTCCTCGGGTCCGGCCGCGCCACGGTCCCGCTCAGCTCGTCAGCGCGATGGCGCGCGCCAGCGCGTTGGCGAATCCTTCGAGCGGTACCGTGATGGTGACGGGTTCTTTGGCCTCCGGCTTCGTCGCGGAGACCAGCAGGTTCTTGGCGGTCTTCATCGTGTCGGTCGCCAGGGTGGGCAGGCTGATGGGCACGAGGCATCCCTCCTGGCTGCAGGACAGATAGGGCGCGCCCTTTCCGAGGACGGCCTCGTCGAGCTTGAACGAGATGCCGGGCTCGATGGCGAGGCCGAGCGGCATCAGGATGAAGCCCTGCGCGCGCCCATCGTTGGGCGTCCGGATCTCCAGGGCGAATTCGCGACGGCCCTTGGCCCCCTGGGCCTGCATCACCGCGCATTCCGCCTTCGCGTCGGCCTTCGCGCAGGTCACGGTCCAGTCGCCATAGACCTCGGTGAGGGAGCTCGCACCGGTCGGCCAGCCGGCCGTGGTGGTCGGAAGCGCGGAGGCGGCGGCCGGCATCGGCGCCGCGGGCTTCGCCGGAGCTGGCTTCGGCGGGGCGGCCTTGCGCGGTTTCGGCTTGGCCGGCGCCTCGGTGGCGGCCGGAGCTTCGGCGTCCTGTGCCGCGACGGGAGCCGCCACGGTCAGGGCGAAGCTCAGGACGGCGAGGACTCGGATCAGGCTGATGGACGGCACGTGCTTGGCTCCCCGAACCCGCGCGGTGGGGATTTCATCCGCTCGGGATGCCTGCCCCTAGTCGGGCGCGGACGAACGCGCAATGGAGGCGCGGACAACCCAGTGGATGACCGCCTGCAAACGTCAGGGTGGTCAGCGCCGGGGCGGAGGCGTCGGTGCGTCGATCGCCGGGAGTTCGTTCGGGCCGAGACCGGCCGCGACCGTGGCGGCCGGGCCGCCGGCCTGCCCGCGCGCCCGATTGGCCAGGGCCACGGTGAGCTTCTCCGCGGGCTCCGACTGCATCAGCGCCAGCACCTCGGCCATCTTGCGGGGATTCATCGCCAGAACGATCGGCACGAGGACGTCGAGGCTCAGCCGGTCGAACACCCGCGCGGCGTCCTTCGGCTTCATCGTCTCGTACATCGTGACGATATTCTTCAGCGCGGCCCGCTCGGCTTCGGCGCGCTGCGAGCCGCCTCCTTCGGCCTTGTCCTCACCCTGCTTGAGCGTGTCGACGCCCTCTTCCAGCTTGCGCTCGGCGGTGCCGAGCAGCTGCTCGCGCAGATCGAGGGCCTCGCTGCGCTGCTTGAGAGTATCGCGCCGCGCGGCCAGGCGCTCGAGGAGGGCGCGCTCGGATGCCGGCATCGGCTCCGGCGGCGGCGGTGGACGTGGTGCCGGCTTCTCGGGCTCCGGAGCCGGTTTCTCGGGTTCCTTCGGCGTCACCGAGCCGGTGGTCGACGGGTCTGCGGGCTCGTAATTCGTGCGGGCCTTGGCGAGGACGCGCGCGAACTCCGGCATCGCCGCGCCCGGTTGCGGCTTCGATTCCTCCACCGCGATGGCCGCGACCTTCAGCACCAGGAGCCCGGCCGCCGCCAGGGTCACGGCATCGATCAGGCGCAGCTTCAGTGGCCGCGTCTGACGGAACCGGACCGAGCTGCCGGTCCGTTTCCCGGGGGGCGGCTTCGTCACGCGGCCTTGCTCCGCAGGCGGCCGAGGGCGCGCTCGGACATGGCCAGGGCGGCGGCGGCGGCGACCCCGAGGCGCTCGCCGTTGGGGCTCGACGGTGCGGGCGGTGCGACGCGGACGGGCGGGACCACGCGCTCGAGGTCACGCGGCTCCGGTGCCGGGGCCGCCGTGCGCGCGAGCTCGCGGGTCGGGGCGGCCTGGGCCACGATGGAGGCGATGCGGGCGATCACCGTCTCACCCGCCTCCACGTGGGCGGCGAGGTCGGTGGCGTAGCGCTCGGCGGTGCCGAGGCGGTCGGCCAGGGTCCGGTCGCACTCGTCGAGGGTGGCGCGCAGGCCGACGATGGCCCGTTCGGCGGTGGAGCTCGCCATGACGAGGTCGCCGATGGTCTGGCGCAGGGCCGCCTCGTCGGCCTTGAGCTTGGTGATGCGGCCGCTCAGGCGCATCGAGGAGACGATGCTGGCGACCAGCAGGACGGCGACGAGGCCATCGGCCAGGAGGGTGACGAGGAGGCTCATGGCTGGTCGCGTCACCCGTCGTTGCGGTTGTTCATGGAGGCTTCGAAGGCCTGGAGCGTGGTGCGCGACCGGCGCAGCGGCCGGGTGAGCTGCACCGCGATGTTGTCGTCGATCCGGCCGATCCGGCCCTGGGTCAGGGCCCAGTCGCCGCAGCGGATCGCGATCAGGTCCGAGGGTTTGGTGTCGAACATCAGCGTATCGCCGACCTTGAGCGACAGCACCTTCTTCAACGGCAGCATCATCTCGTGCAGCACCGCCTCCATGGTCGCGTCGGCCTGCCAGATCTCCGTGGCGAGGTGGCTTTCCCAGACGTGGTCGCGGCCGAGCTTCTCGCCCATGAAGCTCTGCATGAGCAGTTCACGGATCGGCTCGATGGTGGCGTAGGGGAACAGGATCTGCAGCAGGCCGCCGCGTCCATCCATGTCGAGCTTGAGGCTGATCAGGATGGCGGCGTTGGCGGGCCGGGTGATGGTCGCAAAGCGTGGATTGGTCTCGATCCGGTCGATGGCGAAGCGCACCGGCGAGAGCGGCTGGAACGAGAGCTCGAGGTCCGTGAGGATGATCTCCACCAGGCGCCGCACGAGCTGCATTTCGATGGTGGTGAAGGGGCGTCCGTCGAGGCGGGTCGAGGAGCCGCCGCGCTTGCCGCCGAGGAGTAGGTCGAGGGTCGAGTAGGCGAGATTGGATTCCACCGTGACGAGGCCGGAATTCTCCCAGGCATCGGCCCGGAAGACGCCGAGCAGGGTCGGCAGCGGGATCGCGTTCAGGTAGTCGCCGAAGCGCACCGAGGTGATGTTGTCGAGGGTCACCTCGACGTTGTCCTGGAAGAAGTTGCGCAGGCTGGTCGACAACAACCGGATCATCCGGTCGAAGACGATTTCCAGCATCGGCAGACGTTCGTACTGGACGACGCCCGAATCGACGATGGCGCGCACGCCGCCGGCCCCCGAGGCCGAGAGCTCGCGCAGGGAGAAGCCGAGGACGCCGTCGATCTCGTCCTGGTTCAAGATGCGGTCGTTGCCGGCGAGTTCGGGGAGATTGTCGGTCTCCCCGTCCTCGATCATCGTCGCCCATTCGGCGGCGACGTCGCTGGCATGGGTGGTGGTGCCCTGTTCGGCGAGTGCCGCGCCCCACTCGTCGGCGAGCGAGGCTTCGCCCCCCTCGCCGTTCTGGGCGATGAGGGCTGCGGCCCAGTCGTCCTCGTCGATCTCGTCTTCCGGTCCGGCCATCAGACTCTCGTCACCTGCGAAACTTCATCCATCCCAATCGGCGGCGCGCGCCTACTGGATCACCACGTCCTTGAAGAGGACCGCCTCCGCCCGGGCCGGGTGGATGGCGACGTTGACCCGGCGCAGCAATTCCTCGCGCAGGCGGTAGATGCCGGCCGACCCGGCGAGGTCGCTCGCACGCAGTTCGCGCAGGTAGACCTGGAAGGCGTCCTCGATGCGCGGCATCAGGGGCTTCACCTCGCCCTCGACCTTGGCGTCCTTGAGCTCGATCGCGACCTTGATCTTGGCGAAGCGCGTCCGGTCCTGGCCCGGCTCGCTGGCGAGATTGACCATCATCTCGCGGACATCGAGGAACACGACCGGCTTCTTCACCTCGGCGGCCGCTTCGGCGTGGCCGTCGCCGGCCTTCTTCTTCAGGAAGACGAAACCGCCGCCACCTACCAGCGCCAGCACCACCGCGCCGATGATGATGAGCTTCTTCTTGCCGCCTTTCGGGGCCTCGCCCTCCGCGCCCTCCTCACCCTCGGTGGCGGCCTTCTTCGGCTTCTTGGCCATCGCTGGACCTCGGGACTGCGCGGTGGGGCGAGCGGGACCCGCTCGACGACATCGACACCCTCGGATGTCGACCCTCGCAGAGGTATCGGGCCAGCAAGGTTAACGCGTCGTTAAGGCGGCAAAAGCTGCCGGGTCGGACTTGCCGCGCGGTCGGACACGGCAGGCGCTGCCTGGTCGTCCATATCTACTTAAGATATTGACGATGTTCATAGAATACGGATCTCCTAAGCTGGCACGGCCCATGCGGATGTCGGGACATCGTCGCTCGTCGGGGCTGAGAGTGTCATGCAGAACGCATTGTTCGTGGGGGTTTCGAGCCAGGTCGCGCTCCAGCGCGAGCTGGACGTCATCGCCAACAACATGGCCAACATCTCCACCAACGGCTTCAAGGGGCGCAACAGCCGGTTCCAGGAATACCTGATGCCGGTGGCGAGCGCGGATTCCTTTCAGAGGCCGGACCGCCGCGTCTCCTACGTGATCGACCAGGGCACTGCCCTGGACCTCGCCCAAGGACCCATCGAGCAGACCGGAAATCCCCTCCACGTGGCGGTGCGCGGCGAGGCCTTCCTGGTGGTGCGCACCCCGAATGGCGATCGCTACACCCGCAACGGCGCGTTCGAGACCGACGCCCAGGGGACGCTGGTCACCAGCGACGGGTACCCGGTGCAAGGCGAGGCGGGGCCGATCCAGATCGGCCAGCAGGAGACCGGCGTGTCGATCGGCCCGGACGGCACGGTCTCGACCAACCTCGGCATCCGCGGCCGCGTCCGCCTCGTCACCTTCGCCAATCCCCAGGCGCTGACCAACGAGGGCGCGAATCTCTACGCCTCCGCGGCACAGCCCCAGGCCGCCGGCCTCGCCGGCCGGGTGGAGGCCGGCGCCCTGGAGCGCTCGAACGTGAAGCCCGTCATCGAGATGACCCGGCTCATGGACGTGAACCGCACCTACACCATGGTCTCGGGCGTGATCTCGCGCCTCGACGATCTGCGCGGCACGGCGATCCGCCGTCTCGCCGACGTCGCGTAAGGATCTCAGCAGATGCGCGCCCTCTACGCCGCCGCCACCGGCATGGCGGCCCAGGAACTCAACGTCCAGGTCATCTCGAACAACATCGCGAACCTGCGCACCACCGGCTACAAGCGCCAGCAGCCGCATTTCCAGGATCTGCTCTACCAGAACCTGCGCCGGGCGGGCTCCTCGACCTCCGACCAGAACACGCAGCTGCCCGCAGGCCTCGCCATCGGCTCGGGCGTGAAGACGACGTCGACCGCCCGGGTGATGTCGCAGGGGACGCTGACGAGCACCGAGAAGGAATACGACGTCGCCATTCGCGGCGAAGGCCTGTTCCGGGTGACGCTGCCGGACGGGCGCACGGCCTACACCCGCGACGGCTCGTTCGACCTCTCGGCCCAGGGGCAGCTCGTCACCCGCGACGGCTACCTCGTCGATCCCGGGGTGACGGTGCCGAACAACGCCACGTCGGTGACGATCAGCGCCCAGGGAGCGGTCCAGGCCACCGTCCCGGGGCAGACCGCGCCGCAGGCCCTGGGCCAGTTCCAGCTCGCCCGCTTCGTCAACAAGGTCGGCCTCGAATCGATCGGAGACAACCTGTTCATCGAGACCGCCGGGTCCGGTCCGGCGATCAACGGTCTGCCGGGCTCGGAAGGGTTCGGCAACCTGCAGCAGAGCTATCTCGAGGAGGCGAACGTCAACGCCGTCACCGAGATCTCGTCGCTGATCGCGGCACAGCGCGCCTACGAGATGAACTCGAAGGTGGTGACCGCCGCCGACCAGATGCTCTCGACCACCTCCCAGATGTTCCGCAGCTGATCGAGGTCCTGACCATGCATGCCCTCAGACAGATCCCCCCCCGCCGCCCGATCCGGGTCTCGACCCTGAGCGTCGCCATCGTCGGGCGCACCCTCCTAGCCGTCCTGGCCTTCTCCGTCCTCACCTTCCAGGTCCTGGCCCAGGAGGCCCGCCCCGCCGGGGTGAGCCTGCGCTTGCGCGGCGACGTCACCGCCCGCGGCGACGTCCTCACCCTCGGCGACCTCGTCGAGGGGGCCTCTGCGGAGACGGCGCAGCGTCCGCTGTTCCGGGCGCCGGCCCTTGGCGCCACCGGCACGATCCAGGCGCGTCGCATCGCCGATGCGGTGGCCGGTCTCGGGCTCGGCCCGGTGGAGACCGGCGGCCGGGTCCAGGTTTCGGTCCAGCGCGCCGCCCGCCGGGTGACGCAGCCGGAGATCGAGGCCGCCCTGAAGCGCGCCCTGGAATCCGGCTACGGCGTCGATCCGCGCAACCTCGCCATCCGCCTCGATGGCGAGTCCCCGACCCTTCTGGCGCCCCTGGACCTGAACGGTCAGGCCGTCGCCCTCGACCTCAGCTACGATCCGCGCTCGCGCCGGATCGCCGGCCTGATCACCCTGGGCGAGCGCCAGGCATCCCTCCGGGTCTCCGGCCAGGTCATGGAGATCCGGGAGGTCGCCGTCCTGGGGCGCAGCCTCAATCGCGGCGAGACGATCAACGCGGCCGACCTGACCCTCGAGCGCCGTCCGCGCGAAGCGACACCGTCGGACGCGCAGGGGTCCCTCGGCGATCTCGCCGGACAGGTGGCGCAGCGCAGCCTCGGTGCCGGTGCGATCCTGCGCTCGGGCGACCTCGCGCCGCCCGACCTCGTGGCCCGGGGCGAGGCCGTCACGATCCTCTTCGATTCCCCCGGTCTCAATCTTTCCCTCCGGGGACTGGCCAACGAGGGTGGCCGCCTCGGCGCCATGATCACGGTCACCAACCCGGTCTCGAAGAAGATCCTGTCCGCCACCGTGATCGGACCCGGCCGCGTCTCCGTCGGGCCCGCGCCCCTGGTGCGCCAGGCCAGCGCCGCCCTCGACGGTCCCGCGCTTCAGCGCTGAGCCGCCCCGTCCGCGTCCCCTTTCGGTTTGCCAAAGGTTCGGTCCCGATGACCCACCGCGTCTCTCCAGCCCTCGCCGTCGCGCTCCTCTGCACGACCCTCGGCGCCTGCAACACTGCGGACCGACTGTCCCAGATCGGTGCGACGCCAGCCCTCTCGGCCATCGAGGACCCGACCGCCCAGGCCGGCTACAAACCGGTGCGCCTGCCGATGCCGGAGGTCCAGCCGGTCTCGTACGCTCCGAACTCCCTGTGGCGGACAGGCTCGCGCGCCTTCTTCAAGGACCAGCGGGCCGCCCGAATCGGCGATCTCGTCACCGTGAAGGTCAATGTCACCGATAAGGCGAACCTGAATAACGAGACCAAGCGCTCGCGCTCGAACGCCGAGGGTTTCGGCCTGCCCAACGCCTTCGGCCTAGAGAGCAGCAAGGGGGTGACGGCGGCCGGGATCAGCCCCGACAAGCTCATCAACGCCACCTCGACCACATCGAGCGACGGTGCCGGTTCGGTTCAGCGCAACGAGACCGTCACCACCAGCGTCGCGGCCATCGTCACGCAGGTCCTGCCCAATGGAAACCTCGTGGTGGAGGGCAAGCAGGAGATCCGCATCAACTTCGAGGTCCGCGAACTCATCGTCGCGGGCGTGGTCCGGCCCGAGGACATCGAGTCCGACAACACCATCGATTCGAGCAAGATCGCCCAGGCCCGGATCGCCTATGGCGGACGCGGCCAGATCACCGATGTGCAGCAGCCGCGCTACGGTCAGCAGCTGGTCGACGTGCTCCTGCCGTTCTGAGCCCCGTCGGAGCCCGTTCGTCCCTCTCGGAGAACGGTTTGGATCGCGGTCCGCCCGCGACCAGCCCGCTCAGTCGTCCCGGTAGACGCGCTCGCGTCGCTCGTGACGCTCCTGCGCCTCGAGCGACAGCGTCGCGATGGGGCGGGCATCCAGGCGCTTCAGCGAGATCGGCTCGCCGGTCTCCTCGCAATAGCCGTAGGAACCGTCCTCCAGCCGCGCTAGGGCGGCGTCGATCTTGCCGGTGAGCTTGCGTTGCCGGTCTCGCGCTCGCAACTCGATGGCCCGGTCCGTCTCGGACGAGGCACGATCCGCCAAATCGGGATGATTTTCGTTCTCGGTCTGTAATGCGACCAGCGTATCTTGGGCCTCACGTAGAATATCGGACTTCCAGCCGAGCAGTTTGCGACGGAAATACTCCCGCTGCCGATCATTCATGAACGGCTCGCTCTCACTCGGTACGTACCCGTCCTCAATCGTGACCTTCGCCATTCGCGCCTCTTGCAGCCGGTCCGCGGCGATCGTTTTGCGTGGCTATAATGCAGGGTGCAGGCCACGACAACGCATCGTGATTACCGCACACCGCAATCCTCTCGGATGTTTTGCGCGCTGCGGCAAACACGCAAAGGCTGCAAACACGCCACTGGAGGCTGTGCGTTGCAACAGCGGCTGCGCTTTGTCACCTAGAATCTGTCCTGCGTTAAAATGCAGGTCTCTGTGGCGAGGGATCAGGAGCTGACCTGCACCCGCCGACAGGCCGGGGCGGTCCGGCGGAGAACGCGGGCGACGCCGTCCCGTCGGGGTCGCAGGGGCGCATGCGCAAAGCTATTGCTGGCTCCTCTCGTTCTCAAGGCTAGAAAGGTGTCCTCAAGGAAACGATAATTTCCGGTGCTACCGAGCAATTCTATCCTAAGACACTGCAGGTAAACAGAGAAATTGAAGTAGAATCCCAGGGGAACTGGCCTCGGTGGGTGTGGTTCTCCCATGGCGACGCTTGCGGGACCCTTCCGGTTTCTCGGCCCTGACTCCGCTGGTGATCGCATCCTTTTCCACCGTCACGACTTCGGAGATCGCCCCATGGCAGCCAAGGCCAAAACCCTGCACGACGCGTTCTACGAGACCCTCAAGGACGTCTACTACGCCGAGAAGCAATCCGTCCGAGCCCTGAAGAAGTCGGCCAAGGCGGCCGAGCACGCGGAGCTTCGCAGCGCGTTCGAGACTCACGCGGAGGAGAGTGCCGAGCAGGTGGAGCGGCTCCAGCAGGTCTTCGAGATCATTGGCAAGCCGGCCCGCGCCAAGACCTGCGAGGCGATGCAGGGCATTACCTCCGAGATGGAGGAGGATCTCGAGGATTTCGGCGATAGCCCAGCCGCCGATGCGGTGCTGGCTGCCTGTGCCCAGGCCGTCGAGCATTACGAGATCGCCCGCTACGGCACCCTGAAGACCTGGGCACGCCAGCTTGGCTACGAGGATGCCGCCAAGCTCCTGGAACAGACCCTCGAGGAGGAGAAGAAGACCGACGCCCTGCTGAGCCAGATCGCCGAGCGGATCAACACCGAGGGCAGCGAAGTCGCCGCCGGATCGGACGACACGCCGCGCGCCAAGAAGACGAAGGCCTGAGGTCGGCTCCGGCCCCCGCGCCTCAGGCGGCGCGGGCGGCGGACAGCTTGGCGAGTTCGACCGCGGCCCGCAGCTCGATCTCGGCGATCAATCCATCGAGACGGGGGTCGCCGCTGGTGCCGCCGCGCTCCGACAGGCGGGCCGCGATGGCCTGCAGGTCGCGCGTCGAGACGCGGCCCATGATCAGGGAGGCTTTCAGCCGGTCGAGCCCATCGAGCAGGTCGTTGCCGCGCTGGGCCGACCGGCGCCGGCGCTCCTCCGGCGTATCGGTGTTGCTCTGAAGCGTGAGGATGGCATCGAGACCGGCGAGCGATGCCGCGGCGGTGGTGCCCGGCCCGCCCGCGTTCGTTGCCGGGCTGGCGACGGCGAAGGCGGGCGCGCCTTCGCTCCGGCGCGGTGCCGCGCTCGGGCCGGTGCTGGCAGTGACGAAGCGGGTGTCGACGCGCATGAGGTGAGACCGATCGGGGCGATGGTCCGCCCGGCGCCGGCAGAATCCGGCAAGCGTGGTTAACCGGTCGTAAATGACCCGGCAGAACGTGCCGGGTCGGCATGAAGCGTCCGGGACCTTTGCCCGGCCGGCGCCGGTATTGCCAGAGAATATCGTTCAAAAACAAAGCTTTGGCACAAGCGTTCGGTTGGCATGGTCCTGGCAGACTGGACAGGACCTTCCCGTCGCAAAGTGCGCCATGACCGACACTCCGAACGGCCCCACCCGAATCCGGCGCTTCGCCCTCTGCCTTCTGGCAGGGTGGGCGATGCTGGTCGGCCAGGCGGTCCCCGCCCTCGCCCTGTCGCGGGTCAAGGACCTCGCCAGCGTGGAGGGCGTGCGCCAGAATCAGCTCGTGGGCTACGGCATCGTGGTCGGGCTCAACGGCACCGGCGACACCCTGAACAACATCCCGTTCACGAAGCAGTCCCTCCAGGCGATGCTGGAGCGCCTCGGCGTGAACACCCGCGGAGCCACCATGCGCACGCAGAACCTCGCGGCCGTGATGGTGACCGCGAGCCTGCCGCCCTTCGCCACCCAGGGCAACCGCATCGACATCACCGTTTCCTCCCTCGGCGACGCCAAGTCCCTCCAGGGCGGCACGCTTCTAGTCACGCCGTTGCTGGGCGCCGACGGCGAGGTCTACGCCCTGGCGCAGGGCTCGGTGGCCATCGCGGGCTTCTCGGCCGAAGGCGACGCCGCCAAGATCACCCGCGGCGTTCCCACGAACGGGCGGGTGCCGAACGGCGCGATGATCGAGCGCGAGATGGCGTTCAAGATGAACGACATGCGCTCGCTGCGCCTGTCCCTGCGCAATCCCGACTTCACTACCTCGAAGCGCATCGCCGCGGCGATCAACGACTTCATGGGCGCCGATACCGCCGAACCCACCGATCCAGCCACAGTGACCCTGCAGATCCCTGCCCGCTACACCGGCAACATGATCCGGCTCGTGACCGAGATCGAGCAGCTGAAGGTCGAGCCCGACCAGACCGCCCGGGTCGTCGTCGACGAGCGTTCGGGCATCATCGTGATGGGCCGCGACGTGCGGGTCTCCACCGTGGCGATCGCACAGGGCAACCTCACCGTCACCATCACCGAACAGCCGCAGGTGAGCCAGCCTGCTCCCCTCTCCAACGGCACCACCACGGTGGTGCCGCGCACCGGCGTCAAGGTCGACACGGGCGACGGCAACAAGCTCGCCCTGGTCAAGGAGGGCGTGACCCTGCGCGAACTCGTCGACGGCCTCAACGCCCTGGGCGTCGGTCCTCGCGACCTCATCTCGATCCTGCAGGCGATCAAGGCCGCGGGCGCCCTCCAGGCCGATATCGAGGTGATGTGATGCCTCTCGCCGCCCTCTCCCAACTCCAGCCGGAGACCTGAACCCATGCTGTTCGCGCCCCTCGCCGCCAGTGCCGCCCTCGGGGTCGGCAAGGCCATCGTCGGCGACATCGCCAAGACCGTTCAGAGCGCGGTCGGCGGGAGCGCCGGTAGCACCGCGAAGTCGGCCGCCGAGGCCAAGGCCAAGAAGGCCTCGACCGACTTCGAATCGATGTTCCTGGAGCAGTCCCTCGACCGCCTGTCGCAATCCGAGGGCACCGACGGTCCGCTCGGCGACAACGGCACCGGGGGTGGCGTCTACCGGTCGATGCTCACCAAGGAATACGCCGGCCAGATCGTGAAGAGCGGTGGCGTCGGTATTGCCGACCAGGTGTTCCGCGAGATGATGAAGATGCAGGAGGGTGCCGGTGCAAAGGTCAGCTGACGTTCCGGCGCCCCGCGTGTCGGACCGGGCCGGGGCGACGGCCCTGGTCGCCGGGGTGATCGCGAGCCTCGAAGCGCTTGAGTGCGTGCTCGCCCGCGAGAGCGACCACATCCGCGTCGGCCGCCTGCGGGAGGGCCTCGCCGAGAACGAGCGCAAGTCGGCTTTGGCGGCCGCCTATTTCCAGGGCCTTGAGGCGACGAAGGCCAACGCCATCGCCCTCGCGCGCTTCGCGCCGGAGGGGATCGCCACCCTCAAGGCGGCCCATGCCCGCTTCACCCAAGTCCTGGAGACCAACCAGGCCGTGCTGGCGACGGCTCGAACCGTGTCGGAAGGCCTCGTGAAGACCCTGGCGGACGAGATCGGGCGCACCCGCACGCCCACCGTCTATGGCCGCCCGTCCCAGGGGCCCTCCCCCTACGGCCGCAGCGGGGTCGCCAGAAGCCAGCCGCTGGTGCTGTCGCGCAGCCTCTGAATATCAGGACGCGCGGCGGGACGCCTGTCCGCGGGGCGCGTCAGGGACGCCCGTGACCCATGCGGACGAAGGCACGCACCGGCCCGAACTCGGAGTCGCTGCGGGTGTCGATCGAGAGCTGCCCCGCCGTGACTGGCGCGGCGCCGTGGCTGCCGACGTCGATGCCACCGACGGCGCGGCCGCTGAGGCGGATGCAGGTGGGTGAGCCGGGTACGCGCACGAAGCCCTCACCCTGTTTCGGGCAGGGCAGACGTTTCTCCCCCTGAACCTGTGGTCGGAGACGCTCCGCCGCGCCGGCTCCCACCGAGAGGCCGGGCACGATCAGCATCGCCATGGCCAGCACGGCAGGCATCCTGGGGGTCATGACCGGGCTCCCGCATTCGCTCCGGCCCCTGGGTTAAGCCATCCCGGCCGCCGGACCAACTCGCCGATCTCAGCTGAGATAGTTCACTAAGTTCAGCTTCGAGAGCATCGAGGTGACCTGGTAGCTCGCCTGGAGCTGCGTCTGCAACTGCAGGAGCTGCGCCGTCACGTCCTCCGCCGAGATGTTCTCGACGCCGTCGAGCGAGCCCTGAAGGGCGTTGCGGTTGGTCCGGTTTTCCGTCTTCGTGTCCGAGAGGGTGCTGGCGGCGAGGCCGAGACCGCTGGCGATGCCCGGAACGCCCCCCGTGGTGTTGTTCGAGACGAGCAGGGTGCCGGCGTGGTCGGCGAGCGCGCTGAAGCGTTGGGCCTCCGGCGTCCCGCTGACGGCCGTCGTTCCCGCATCGGCAGCGATCATGGCGAGACCGGCGAGCACCTTCCGGATCGGAGCTTCGTTCGCCTGCACGCCGATGTTCAGGACCCGGTTCGCCCCGATCTGCGCCGTGGCCGTGGCGCGTGGATCCGATGAGGTGTCGTCGCCCGTGTACCAGATCACGGTCTTGGTGCTGGCCGCTTCGGCGTAGCCGTTGCCGTCGGTGCTGATGCGCCGCGGTGCGAGGCCGGCGGATTGCGACCCGGCGAAGAAATCCTGTGCCGCTCGGGACGCCGAGCTCGCCGCGAGGCTGGTGGAAGCCGCACCCTTCAGGGCATTGGTGACGGCCTGCGAGAGACTGTTCGCGACAGCTTGTGGGCCGCCTGCCAGGGAGAACTCGGTGGTGGAGGTCGGATCGGCATTGGGGCTGGCCGTCAGGGTCAGGGTCTGGGTCGTGCCGTCGCGCATGGCAACGCTGACCGTCACGGTGTCGCCCGCGACGGGTGTTCCATTGACGCCGAGCGTCAGCGACGCCGGCGTGCCGGTTCCGAAATTGGCTTGCACACCGAGATCGGTGGGGGCCTGGATGCTCGCGACCGGCGAGGTTGCGAAGCGAGTGTTGAGGTAGGTCTGCGCCTCGGCCGCCGTGGCGAAGACCGGGATGGTGTCTGTCGCACCCGCCGACGAGGACGCCTTCGCGGTGAGATCGACGAAGCTCTGCGTCCCGTCCGGCTGATTGATCGCGATCCGAAGGCGATCGCCGTCGGCCGGCGGCTTCGCCAGGGTGAACGTCACAGGCGGAGCTGTTGCATCGGTGGTTTCGCTCGCGGAGATCGCCGTCGCGTTGGAGCTCGTCGCCGAGAGGAGCCGAAAACCGAAATTGGCCCGCGTCTCGGTTCCGGCGGCCCCGGTCCCGTCCTCGCTGATCGTCACGGTGTTGGCCGGCGTCCCGGTCACGGAACTACTGACCCGGCCAGATCCGGTCGGCAGACCGAGGTCCGCGGTCTTCTGCTCCGATATCAGGGTCTTCAGGCCGGCGAGGCCCTTGGCGACGTCGCCGTTCAGCATCGTGTCGGTGGCGGCGACCGGGGGCGAGTCGGTGGCGCGGCCGCCGAAGATGTATTGTCCTGCGAGATCGACGTTCAGGGCATCCACCGCCGCATCGAGGCTGTTGCGCGCGACCTGCGGTGTGTTGGCGATCGTCGAGCTGTTGCTCGCGGTCAGCGAGCGCCGCATCCCGTCGCCGAGGGTGTTGATCTGCGTCACGCTCGCGTTGGCGAGGGTGACACGGGTCGTTGCGTTCGTGATCACCGCGTCGTAGCCGTCGAGGGCGCTGAGGGCCGCGTGCGCGCTCAGGCTGGTCGTCCGCCCCGTGCCGAGGCTGCCATAGGTCGTGCCGACCTTGCCGCTGGAGAGCTGGTTCGTCAGCGTATCGAGGCGACTCTTCAGGCCGACGAGGTTGGCCGTGTTGCGGTCGCCCAGATAGGTGCTGGCATTGAACGGAGCGATGCTCATCGGTGCCTCGGAAGTGGGCGGGGTCTCGGTCGGGCTCGGCACATGGGGGCTCGGCCTCAGATCCGCAGGAGGGTGTCGAGGAGGTCGCGGGCGGCGGTGAGCACCCGCGCATTGGCGCTGTAGGCGGTCTGGAGCTGCACGAGCTTCGACATCTCCTCGTCGATGCTCACGCCGGAGACGGAGGCGACGCGGGACTGGGCGGTCGCCAGCGCGATGCCCTGCCCCTCGTCGAGGTCCTGCGCGGAGGCCGCTCCCGCCCCTTGGGCGTCGATGATCCGCTGGGCGAAATCCTGGACGCTCGCGGTGTAGGGCGCCGCGACGCCGCCGATTCCGCTGGCCGCCGCGAAGGTCCGGCTCGCGCCGGTGAGGGCCTGGTACAGGTACTGGGGCCGCGACGCATCCGACGCCAGGGTCTTGGACGAGAGGGTCACGAGGTTGGCGGTGTTGCTGACCACCGCCTGGTTCACGCTGATCCGCTGCGCGAAACCCGTCAGCTGCGAGCCTCCGTCAAAGGAGCCGGTGTACAGCGTGCCCTTCTTGTTTCCGTCGACGAAGAGCGGAATCTGAGCGGCGCCGCTCTGGAAATCGTCCGGGTCCTTCAGCTGCGTGACGCTGGCGCTGACGCCGAGGAGCGTCGGCGCCCCACTCGATGGATCCGAGCGGATGCGCAGGCCGCCGGTGTCGGCGCTCGGCTGGCTGGTGACGCTGAAGCTCGCCCCGAGGGCCGTCTGGATGGCGTCGCGCAGCCCGGCATTGGTCCCCGTCAGCTTGATCGGAAGGATCGATGCCGTCGGGTCGTTGATATCCGCGCGATCGATTTTCGGCTCAGAGTCCGAGGTGTAGGGGAGGAGGACGAGGTTGCGCTGTGTGCCGGCGGCATCGCGCACGCTCACCGTCACGGCATTACCGGCCTTCAGTCCGGCGAGGTCGATATCCAAGGCCCCCGTCGTCCCGTCGGTGGGCGGGGTGCCCACCGCGCTGCGATCCGACAGGGAGCGCGAGATCCCAGCCGCCAGTTCATCGAGCTGGCGCTGCGCCTGCGGCAGGACCGTGTCGCGCAGCTCGATCCCGGCGGCGAGCGAGCCGGAGCGAATCGCCTGGGTGGCGATCAGGTCGATCTTTGAGCCGCCGGGCGTCGTCGCGGTGATCGTTCCGACCCCCCGGGTCGCCGCGTTGTCCGTGTATTCCGAGTCGGGCGAGAGCGTGCCGCGTCCGTCGAAGCTCAGGATCGCCGCGGCGCCACGATCGACGAGGGTCATGCCCGACGTGGTGATGACCGTCAGGGTGCCGTCCCGCTGATCGACGGTCTGGATGTCCAGGAAAGCGGACAGGCCGGTCACGGCCTGGTCGCGCTGGTCGAGCAGGCTGGCGCGGGCTCCCTCGTCGGTGGTGCCCGTGATCTGCGTGTTCAGCTTGGCGATGGAGGCGAGGTACGCACTCGCCTTCGCCGTGTCGCTGCCGAGCTGGCTCTCGGTCGCCGAGCGCAGGTCCTGGACGCCCTGCGCGATCGTGCCGATGGTGGAGGCGAGGTTCGCGGCCTTTGTGACGACCGTGGCACGGGCCGGTGCGGAGGTCGGATCGCTGGCGAGGGCTTGCAGCGACTGGGCGAAGTCGTTCATCACGCCGTCCAGGGCCGTGGACGCGCCGGGGGTCCCGTAGAGCTGATCGAGCTGCGTCCGAACCGCGGAGAGGGAGCCGGTATAGGCGGCGCCCGAGGTCTCCATGCGCAGTTGCCGGAGGGAGGCCGCATCGAGGGCCCGGCCGATCGTGCCGACCGAGACGCCGGAATTGCCAACGCCCGTCGAGACGGTGTCGAGGGTGCGCTTCGTGTACCCGACCGTGCCGACATTGGCGATGTTCTGCGAGACGACCCCGATCGCGGCCTGGGTCGCCTTCAGCCCGGCGGAGGCGGTGTTGATGGCATTGAAGCTCACGAAGCCCCTCCCCTCGGTGTCGGATCGCGTCCGGTGTCAGGCGTCCTCAGCGGATGATGTTGATCAACGCGGACATCATGTCCTGGGCGGTCGAGATAACCTTCGTATTGGCGGAATACGCCTGTTGGGTTACGATCATCTTAGAAAACTCGCCCGCAATGTCGGTATTCGACTGCTCCACGTTGCTGCCGACGACGGTGGTTCCGTTCAGTCCGACGAGGGCCGTGCCGGACTCGAGGGTTTGCTGATAGGTGCCGTTCGAATTCGCCTTCAGGCCGTCCGAGTTGGTGAACTGCACCACCTTGATGTTCGCCAGCGCGATGGTGTTGCCGTTGCTGTAGCTACCGGAGACCTTGCCGTCGGTGGTGATGCTGAGGCCGGTGAGTGTCCCAGAGGTGTAGCCGTCCTGAGTCTGGGTATTTGTCGTCACGGTGCCGCCGGCCGAGGTGTAGGCCGTCAGGCCGCCGCTGCCGTAATTGAGCTGAATGTTGCCCAGATTAACGTCGCCGACCGTGAGAGCAGGAATGGTCACCGCGTTGGAGGCTGGCGAAATCAGCTGACCGCTGCTGTTGAACTGGAAATCCGTACCGGCATTGACCCAGGACGTTCCGGAATCCGACACGGTGCTCTTGTCGGCATAGTACAGATTCCAGACATCGTTGGTCGCCGGGGTCGCCCCGTTGGCCGCTGCGCCGTTCTGAACTTTCGCCCACCGCATCTGGATGCCGACTGGTCCACCGCTCGGCGTGTAGGCGGTGAGTGCCGGCCCAGCGATGCTGGTTGCAACGAATTTCTGTATGTCTGCCGGATCGGAGATTTTGACCTGCGCGCCCGTCGAACTCGCTCTCCACGCGGAATCGCCGATGAGTTCCGAGTTCGGCTTGTTGGCGTCCGCGGCGGATGTCGCTGGCGTCTTGGGCAGGTTGGCCGAGTAGGTGATCGTTGTGGTGGCGTGCGCCGGTATGATCGAATTCGAGACCCTAATCGGTCCTTCTCCAGTAGCTTGTCCGGTCAGCGGGTCTAGGCTGCTGCCCTTGAGATAGGCGCCCCCGCCGTTGACGAGGTACCCGTCCTTGTCCAGAGCGAAGTCGCCGCGTCGCGTATAGGAATCGCCGGTCGCGAAGTTTGACTGGCCGTTGGCGTCGCCGGACTTGGTGGCCACGGCGAAGAAGCCCTCCCCGTTCAACGCCATGTTCGTGCCGATGTCGGTGGCGTTCAGGTTGCCCTGCACCGTCGTGGTCTGGCGAGAATTCGCCGCGACCGATCCGGCGACCTGCCGGCTCGGCGTCTGCTGCTCGGCGACTAGGTCGACGAAGCTCGTATCGACCCGCTTGAATCCGGTCGTCTGGGAATTCGCGATGTTGCCCGAGATGTTGTCGAGCGAGAACGCCTGCGCCTTGAGGCCGGAAACGGCCGTCTGCATTGCGGTGAAGACATCCATGGCCGAAAACCTTGCGTCACGGTGGCAGTGCCGGCGCGTTCCCGCACGGCTTCAGCCTCATCGAGCAATCGGCATGCCATGGGCAAGTCGTTGATTATTCGTGGATATCCGTGACCGGTACCCGGCAGGAATCGTACTTTGCTTCGTCCCATCGGCAGCTTTTGCCGGGTCAACGGTCGCAGGCGAGGTCGTTTACGTGCCGTTATCGTCATCTCGTCTAAGGTCGCCGGAACAAGGTGGTGGATCGAAATCATGAGAGCCAAACGGTCGACCCTCGTCCATCTGATCTACTTCTCGCGACTCAACCTCGCGGCGGACGCGGCGACGCGCACCCGGCAGATCGGCGAGATCACGCGGCAGGCGCAGAAGAAGAACGAATTCTCGGTGATCACCAGCTTCCTGCTCATTGAGCAGAACTTCGCTGCGCAGGTCATCGAGGGCGAACGGGCTTCGGTGAGCGAGACCTTTGCCCGCATCAGCAACGATTCGCGGCATCGTGACGTGCAGATCGTGGAATGGCGCGAGATCCTGAAACGTGAGTTCGTGAACTCCTTCACCACGGGCATCCGGAGTCCGGTCAACGACGCGATCTTCCAGAAGGCCAACCTGCTCCCGATGTTCCAGCGCGGAACGCCGAAGGGCATCGCGATCCATGCCCTCGCAGCGACTCTTCAGGCGGAGTCGATGACGAAGCAGGGTATCGACCACCTTTTCGTCTGATGCTGCGGTTGCGTGGCGCGCCGTCGTCGCCCCGTCCTCAAACCCGTGAAATTCCATGAGCGATACGCCCGCGATCCTCATCGTCGATGACCAGGAGAAGTTGCTCAAGCTGGTCATCCTTCTGATGAATCGGCTTGGCTTTCCCGATGTCGAGGGCGTGACCGATGCGGTCACGGCCCTCGAGCGCATGCGGGAGCGCCGCTACGCGCTCGTGATCTCCGATCTCGACATGGAGCCGATGGACGGCCTCTCGTTCCTGCGGGAGATCCGGGCGGACGACGCCCTGATGAACACGCCGTTCCTGCTGACGGAAGCCTCGTTCGACTTCGAGGACATCAACCTCGCCCACCAGGCGGGCGCCGATGCCTTCATCCTCAAGCCCTTCGACATGTCGGTGCTGAAGGCCAAGCTGAAGCAGGTCATCAATCGCAAGCCGCGCCGGCGCGAGGCGCCGCTGGCCACCGAATCGGCCCTGAGCATCGACTTCCCGATGTTGGGAAAGTTCTGAGGCCGACCCCCGGTCTCAGGCGGGGATGACCCGCCTGTAGAGGTGCCAGGTCGCATGACCGAGAATCGGCATCACCACCGCGAGGCCGACGAAGAGCGGCAGCGACCCGAGGATGAGCAAGCCGGCCACGATGAAGCCCCAGGCCGTCAGGGTCCGCGGATTGCGCCGGAAGGCGGCGAGCGAGGTTTCGATTGCCGTCAGCATGTCCACGTCCCGGTCCACGAGCATCGGCACCGAGACCACGCTGAGCGCGAGGACCACGAGGGAGAATGCAAAGCCGACCAGGTTGCCGATGACGATCAGGGCCCAGCCCCTCGGGGTGCTGAGCACGTCCTGGGCGAAGGCAAAGATCGTATCCGGTACGCTCGTTCCGTAGAGCGCCCAGTAGATCCCCTGCGCCGCCACCAGCCAGCAGGCGAAGACCACCACCAGCAGCAGTCCGAGCCCGGCGAGGGCGCCCGCAGCCGGACGTGTCAGGTTGGCGAAGGCGTAGGCCCAGTCGGTGGACAGGCCCTTCTCGCGGCGGCGGCTCAGTTCGTAGAGGCCGATCGCCGCGAAGGGGCCGATCAGGGCGAAACCCGCCGCCAGGGGAAAGACCAGGGGCAGGACCTCGGTGCCGAAGGCGGCGGTGGCCAGCACGATGCCGACGAGGGGATAAATCAGCCCGATGAAGAGGGCGTGGGTCGGCATCGCCAGGAAATCGTCGACGCCGCGGCGCAGCGCCATCGAGAGGTCGTGCCCGTCGATGGCATTCACCACCGGGCGGGCCATGCTGTGGCCGAGATCGTGAACCGGAAGGGTCGTCATGGCTCAAGCCCTCACGCAGGGAGGATGCCCACGACGTCGGCGTCCGAGCCCGTCTCGGCAAGACAAAAGCCCTTCCGGACCCAATCCCGCCGCGCATGCCCGTGCGTGCTTGCGCCGAGAGCGACTACCCTCGACGCTAATCCCTTTCGGCGGTCTTGTCTTCAGCCGCGCGGATATGTGAGCGAAGATTTTCGGATACTGTCTGCCGCGGCGTGAAAGCTTGGCGCTGGGCGGCCTGTGTCAGGCCGCGCGCTTCTGATAGTCCTTGATGTCGCTGAAGCGGACCTCCGGGGCGCGCTCCTCCTCGTAGCGCAGGGAGAAGGCCGTCGTGGCCATGAAGACCGGGGCCCCATCGAGGTCGCTCGCCATGGCGGAGCCGTGGCTGCCGATGAACTTGTCGAGTTCGGGCTCCTTCTCGGCGGTGATCCAGCGGCAGATCGAGAACCGGGTCGGCTCGTAGTCGATCGGCAAGCCGTACTCCGCCTGGAGACGCTCCTTCAGCACGTCAAGCTGCAGGGCGCCCACGACGCCGACGATAGCCTGGGAGCCGTCATGCGGGCGGAAGACCTGCACGACGCCTTCCTCGCCCATCTGCTGCAGCGCCTCCTTCAGCTTCTTGGCCTTCATGGCGTCGGTGAGCTTGATCCGGCGCAGGATCTCGGGTGCGAAGCTCGGCACGCCGCGGAAGACGATCTCCTCGCCCTCCGTCAGGGTGTCCCCGATGCGCAGGGTTCCGTGGTTCGGGATGCCGACGACGTCGCCGGCGAAGGCCTCGTCGGCGATGGCCCGGTCCTGGGCGAAGAAGAATTGGGGGGCCGAGAGCGACATCGGCTTGCCGGTGCGCACCAGCTTGGCCTTCATGCCCCGGTTCAGGCGCCCCGAGCAGACCCGCATGAAGGCGATGCGATCGCGGTGGTTCGGATCCATGTTCGCCTGGATCTTGAACACGAAGCCCGTCATCTTCGGTTCGGTCGGCTCTACGAGGCGCTTGTCGGCATCCTGGCCGCGCGGTGGCGGTGCGAAGCGGGCAAGCCCGTCGATCAGGTCGCGCACCCCGAAATTGCGCAGGGCCGAGCCGAAGAACACCGGCGTCAGGTGGCCCTCGCGGAACGCCGCGAGGTCGAAGCGCTTCAGTCCGGTTTCGGCGAGCTCCGCCTCCTCCCGCCAGGTCGCGGCCTCACCGTCCTCGGTCAGCAGCTGGTCGAAGAGCGGATCGTCGACGCCCGTCACCGACACAGTCCCGGCATCGTCCGCCGCGTCGAGGCGGCGCACCCGGCCGTTGCCGAGGTCGTAGGTGCCGGCGAAGCTTCGCCCGCGACCGATCGGCCAGGTCACCGGCGCCACGTCGAGGGCGAGCACCTTCTCGATCTCGTCGAGGAGCTCGAAGGGGTCGCGCGCCTCGCGATCGAGTTTGTTGATGAAGGTGACGATGGGGATGTCGCGCAGGCGGCAGACTTCGAACAGCTTGCGGGTGCGCGCCTCGATGCCCTTGGCGGCATCGATCACCATCACGGCCGAATCGACCGCCGTCAGGGTGCGGTAGGTGTCCTCGGAGAAGTCCTCGTGGCCGGGGGTGTCGAGGAGGTTGAAGACGCAGTCGCCGTATTCGAAGGTCATCACCGAGGTGACGACGGAGATGCCGCGCTCCTTCTCGATGCCCATCCAGTCCGAGCGGGTCGAGACCCGGTTGCGCTTGGCCTTGACCTCGCCGGCGAGCTGGATCGCGCCGCCGAACAGCAGCAGCTTCTCGGTGAGCGTGGTCTTGCCGGCATCCGGGTGCGAGATGATCGCGAAGGTGCGGCGGCGGGCGACGGGGTCGGCCTTCGCCTCCGGCGGCTTGATCTCAGACGGCATCAGCATGGCGGGCAAAAATTTCCGGGTCCGCCGTGGGCGGCACTGCATTCGCGACGGATAAGCGACGAAGGGGTGTTCTGTAGGCGTTTCGGACGCGATGCGCAAAACTCAGCCGCGTCCGAGATAGGGCATGGCGGTGGCCATCACGGTGAGGAACGGGACGTTGGCCGAGAGCGGCAGGCCCGCCATGTAGACCACGGCGTCGGCGACATGCCGCACATCCATGACCGGCTCCGGGCGGATACTGCCATCCGCCTGCCGGGCGCCCTTGGCGATGCCCGCCGTCATCTCCGTCTCGGCATTGCCGACGTCGATCTGCCCGCAGGCGATGTCGTAGGGGCGTCCGTCCAGGGCCGTCGCCTTGGTCAGGCCGGTGATCGCATGCTTGGTGGCCGCGTAGGGCGCCGAATGCGGCCGCGGCGCCTGCGCGGCGATGGAGCCGTTGTTGATGATGCGCCCGCCCCGCGGATCCTGCGCCTTCATCATCCGGAAGGCACCTTGCGTGCACAGGAACGCACCGGTGAGGTTCACGTCGACCGAGCGTCGCCAGTCGTCGAGGGCGACCGTGTCGATCGCCGCCGCGGGCGTGAACACCCCGGCATTGTTGAAGAGGAGGTCGAGCCGCCCGAACCGCTCGCCCACCCGGGCGAACAGTCGCGCCACCGAATCTGCGTCCGCCACGTCCGTTTCCACCACCTCCGCAGCGACGCCGGCCGCCCGCGCCGTTCCGGCCACCGCCTCCAGGGGCGCCACGCGCCGCCCGGCCAGGGCGAGATCATAGCCCGCCGCGGCCAGCGCCAGGGCCACGCTCCGTCCGATCCCCGACCCTGCCCCCGTCACCACCGCGATCCGCCCGCTCATGTCCCAACGCCTCCCGCTGAACCCGCGAGAGCCATAAGCGTCCCCTCCCCCTGTTGCCAGCACCCGATACTGCGTCTAGACACCTCTCCGCCGAGCGCGATGGGGCGTCGCCAAGTGGTAAGGCAGCGGTTTTTGGTACCGCCATTCCCAGGTTCGAATCCTGGCGCCCCAGCCAATCATTTCGTCGGAATCAACATTATTCCGAGAGCACTCTCTCTATATTGAGAGATGGTGATGCGGATCGTGCTGCACAGCCACCGTCAGGCTTAGTGCCTTGAGCTGATCATCGTTCCTCCCGAAAGGCATCGGTCGATTAAGCGGGCCTTTCGCACGATATGGTTGGCGCGTAGCGAAAGAGCTTCGCGAATATCACCTGCCGCCATCAAGTTTTGACGACTTCTATAGGCGCTCCGTATCGAGTTCCGGGTTGCGAGCTTTTTCGTTGGGCTCCGCACCGATGAAGATCAACTTCAATATCGATGCTCTCAGTCAAGCTGATAGACCATTCATGCGTTAGCCGCTGGCGGCAGCCCGCCTCTCCGGAATGGGTTCGTTCTGCGAAAACGTCTTTTGGCCTCAGCCGTCGACCCTGGCCGGAATGAGAAGCTTGCGAAGTGTCTCGTTCGAGCTTCTGAGTCGGTTATCTAAACGTTACGATCTAAATTTTTGTAGTTTAGATTTATCTAGTGGTCTGAGTTAGAAGTTCAGTTGCAGATTTTGAGCTTGCACCTACGTGTGGGGGATGCCCGCACGGAGGTGACCGATGGCTCGTGGTCCCCAACCTGCTCCTCTCCATCTGAGCGAGGACGAGCGAACGCGCCTCGCCGGATTCGACCGTCGCTGCAACGTCGGCTAGGCCTTGGCTCAACTCGCACGGATCGTGCTGGCCTGCGCCGAGCCGGGATCGACCAACAGTGGTGTTACCCGTGATCTCGGCGTCAGCCGGATGAGCGTCACGACGTGGCGTGCCCGCTTCCTTGCTCATCGCCTCGACGGCCTCGTCGACCTGCCCCGCTCCGGTACGTCACGTGCCGTCGCGGACACGGCCATCGAAGGGTTGGTCACCCTCACGCTGGAAAGCCAGCCGGCGAACGCCAGCCACTGGTCGACCCGCGCTATGGCTCAGCGGGTGGGCATGAGCCAAAGCATGGTCTTGCGGGTCTGGCGCGCCTTCGGGCTCCAGCCGCACAAGGCCGACACCTTCAAGCTCTCGACCGATCCGGCCTTCGTCGACAAGGTCCGGGACATCGTTGGCCTGTACCTTGCTCCGCCGCATCGTGCCGTGGTGCTGTGCGTCGACGAGACGCAGCAGATCCAAGCGCTGAAGGGCACGGCCCCGTGCTGCCGATGCGGCCCGGCCAGCTGGAGCGCCGAACTCACAGTTATCGTCGCCAGGGTACGACCGGTCTGTTCGCTGCCCTCGACGTCCAGGCCGGGACGGTACTCGGCCAATGCACAGGCCGGCATCGTTCGGTCGAGTTCCGCACCTTCCTTGTTCAGATCGAGGCGGCCGTGCTAAACGACCTCGACGCGCACCTCGTGCTCGATAACGCGGCCACCCACAAAACCAAGCTGATCCACGACTGGCTCGTGAAGCGTCCGCGTTGGCACCTTCATTTCACGCCGACGTCCGCATCATGGCTCAATGTCGTCGAGTACTGGTTTGCCCTTCTGACCCGTCGACGTCTGCAGCGTGGTGCCTTCCAACAGACCACCGATCCCGAAGCTGCGATCCACGCCTACATCGACCAAGCCAACGCCGATCCAAAGCCCTTCGTCTGAACCAAACCCGCTGATGCGATCCTCGCCAGCGTCGGACGTTTCTGCCAGAGAACTTCTAACTCAGACCACTAGAATTCTTGTGGCATAGTAACAGATATAATATAGTATACATTATTCTTGATCGTTATTTAAGCCAATATAAATTGTCAGAATTTCTAGAGACCATTTGCAAGACGCTCATCATGCGGACGCACCAAAAGGCTGTCCAAGGAGGTTCGCGCAGGCCGGCCGACATATCTTAACTTGTATTAATTTCCTGCCTATCGAGGAGGAGGCGGGTGCGATTCGTGGCTTTTGAACATCTATCGCTTGGTAAATGAAATCTTCGGCACTGTCCGCCTTTTTGCCGCTCGACAACCTGTCCGGGTACTCCCAAAGAGCGCTGACGGTGATCGCGACGCGCCGCCTTGAGATCGACCGAACGCTTCCGGAGAGCACGTATGTCCAGCATGACTGTTCTGACGACGGGTCAGGATACGGTGTTGCCGCTGGACAACGACCAGATCGTTCAGGCTACCTCCGCAACACTGAACGCTGGCACTCACGTCTACAACGGCACGACCTCGACCTACACCGGTGGCGACCAGCTGGATGGTGGCGCTGGCTACGACGTGCTCGCGCTCACCGGTTCGGGCGGCTTCGATTTGGCAAACCTGGCCCAGTTCTCCGGCTTCGAGGAGGTGCGCCTCACCAACGCCACCTCCAGCTACGCCTATCTGACCCTGCGCGACGGGATGGACCTCAAGGTCACCCTCAGCGACGGCGCCACCGCGCCGAGTGGATCGGCCACCTTCCCGACCACGACCACGACCACGACCACGACCACGACCACGACCACAGGCGGGATCTCGGTCACGCTCGGCACTGGCCGCGTCACGCTGC